>NZ_JBITFN010000029.1:0-83205 GCF_044456085.1 Streptomyces sp. NPDC051018 | reverse complement strand
TGCGGTTGTTGCGCAAGGAGCCGGGGATGCGGCCGGATGTGGAGGAGGTCCGGCAGGTTCTGGAGTCGGTGGCGCGTCCGCCGGTGGTGGACCCGACAGGGCTGTTCACGGGCAGTGGTGCGGGTGCGGGGGGTGGGAGTCGGTGGGTTCCGCCGGTGCTGCACGGTAACCGGCCCGCGCGGTACGGGATTCTCGGCGGGCTGGTGGCGGTCGTGGTGGCGGTCGCGGTGCTCGTCACCGATCCGTTCGGCGGGGGCGGGCTTCCCGGGGGCTGGGAGGTCCGCAACGACCGCGAGGTGGTCTCCGCCACCATCGCCGTCCCCTCCGACTACCGGCGGACCCAGGACGACAACGGCACCAGTGTCACCTACAAGGACCCCAGCGGTGTCTTCGAGGTTCATCTGGACCGGGTCGAGCAGACGGCCGTGGACAACGAGATCGAGCCCACGAAGGAGGCATGGCGGGAGCACTACAGCAACGGCGGCAACAACCGCCGGGAGATCGAGGACCAGAAGGTGACCGTCTCGGGGACGAAGCACCAGGGCAAGAACGCCTTCGACACGACCGTGGACTATGTGCCGTACAGCTACTCGTCGACGGCGGACGAGAACCAGGTCCGCTACCGCTGGCAGGAGCGCATCGTGTCGACCGGTTCGGCCAAGAGCGGGGTCTACTGGCGGCTGCGGGTCTCCGGACCGGCCGAGGGCTGGGCCGCCGAGGAGGGCGACAAGCTGTTCGACCGGGTCGTCGAGCATCTCAAGATCGAGGGCCTGTAGCCGTCCGTACCATCTGAGGAGCCGCTGATCAGGGCTTGTGTGCCAGCGATCGATGGCACGGTGGTGCGATGCCGCCGAAAGCTGTTACCGGCGGGTACCCAAAGCGGCGAACCCGGCATACCCTCGGCCCCATGAAGGACTCGACGGACTCGACCGGCGCGGCGGACTCGACCAGCGAGAGGGACTTCCCGGGTTCCTCCGGATCCACCGGCACCCCCGGCGCTCCCGACCTGGGTTCCCCCGGATCCGCCGGCCCCATCAGCTCCGCCGGACCTGCCGATTCCGCCGACACCGCCGGACCTGCCGGCTCCACCGGCCCGGCGGACCCGGATTCCCCGGCTGACGCGTCACCGGTCGTGCTCGTGCCCTCCCCGGCCGACGCGACGGCGGAAGCGCCGGCCGCCCCCGCCGACCGCCCCCGCACCAACCCGGTCGCCCCCTCGCCGGAGGGCGCGCGGACCGCCGCCGATGTGGTCACGCCGGAGGTGATCGCCCAGCTCACCCGGGGAGTCGGCGGATCCGGCCGCACCGCCAACCACACCCCCTTCACCGGGAAGAAGCTGGCGGATCTGCCCGAGTCCACGCCCGAGGACGTCGCCGAGGCGTTCGACCGCGCCCGTGCCGCGCAGCCCGTCTGGGCGGCGACACCGGTCCGCGCCCGTGCCGCCGTGCTGCTGCGCTTCCACGATCTCCTTCTGGAGCGGCAGGCCGAGGCCCTCGACCTCATCCAGCTGGAGACCGGCAAGGCCCGCCTCCACGCCCACGAGGAGGTCCAGGCCGTCGCCGTGGCCGCACGGCATTACGGCCGCAGGGCGGGCGCGTATCTGCGGCCCCGGCGGCACACGGGTGTGATCCCGGTCCTCACCAAGGCCACCGAGCTGCGCCATCCGCGCGGAGTCGTCGGCCAGATCGCCCCCTGGAACTATCCGCTCGAACTGTCCGTCGGCGACGCCCTGCCCGCTTTCGTGGCCGGCAACGCCGTCGTGATGAAGCCCGACACCGAAACCGCGCTCACCGCCCTGTGGGCCCGTGATCTGCTCATCGAGGCCGGTCTGCCCGAGGCCGTCTTCCAGATCGTCCTCGGCGAGGGCCCGGTCGTCGGCCCCGAGGTCGTCCGCCACGCCGACTACGTCTCGTTCACCGGGTCCACCCGCACCGGCCGCGAGGTCGCCCGGGGCGCGGCGGCCCGGCTCGTCGGCGTCTCCCTCGAACTCGGCGGCAAGAACGCCATGCTCGTCCTGCACGACGCCGACATCGACAAGGCCGCCGCCGGAGCCGTGCGCGCCTGCTTCTCCTCCGCCGGCCAGCTCTGCGTCTCCGTGGAGCGGCTGTACGTCCACTCATCGGTCGCCGAACGGTTCCTGGAGCGGTTCGCCGAGCGTACGAGGGCGATGCGCCTCGGCAGCTCGCTGTCGTACGGAGCGGACATGGGCTCCCTCGCCGGCGAACGCCAGCTGGAGACCGTCGCCCGCCATGTCGACGAGGCCGTCGCGAAGGGCGCGACGCTCGTCGCGGGCGGTACGGCCCGCCCCGACATCGGCCCCCTGTTCTACGAACCGACCATCCTCGACGGAGTCGAGCCGCCCATGGCCGTCTGTACGGAGGAGACCTTCGGACCGGTCGTGTCCGTCTACCGCTTCACGGACGAGGACGAGGCCGTCGAGCTGGCCAACGCCACCCCGTACGGGCTGAACTCCAGTGTCTGGACGCGTGACGGCCGGCGCGGCCACGAGATCGCCGCGCGGCTGCGCACGGGCACGGTCAACATCAACGAGGGGTACGCCCCCGCGTACGGCAGTGTGCGGTCCCCGATGGGGGGGATGAAGGAATCCGGTCTCGGCAGGCGCCACGGCTCGGAGGGGATCCTCAAGTACACCGAGGCGCAGACGGTGGCCCAGCAGCGGCTGATGCCGCTGGCACCGTCGTTCGGGATGGACGACGGGACGTACGCGGAGCTGATGAGCCGTTCGCTGAGGGCCATGAAGGCGCTGCGCCTGCGCTGACCCGGCCGCCGTTTCCCGTACGGAGGAGAGCCATGCCGCAGACACCCCCTGCCCGCGGTCGCCGGGAGGTTCCGCCGGAGGGCGACGAGACGGTGTACGACCCGGACCCCGCCCTCCACCACCAGCGCGACTCCGGGCCCGGTGACGGCTCCCCGTACGACTCCGGGCCCGACTCGGAGCCCGACTCGGACTTCGACTCCAAGTCCGACTCCGAGCGTGACCACGACTACGACGTGATCGTCATCGGTTCCGGTTTCGGCGGTGCGGTCTCGGCGCTGAGGCTCACGGAGAAGGGTTACCGGGTCGGCGTCCTGGAGGCCGGCCGCCGGTTCACCCGCGAGACGCTGCCCAGGAACTCCTGGGACCTGCGGAACTTCCTCTGGGCCCCCGCCCTCGGGCTCTTCGGCATCCAGCGCATCCATCTCCTCGGCAAGGTGATGGTGCTGGCGGGCGCCGGGGTGGGCGGCGGCTCGCTGAACTACGCCAACACCCTCTACGTACCGCCGGAGGCGTTCTTCCGGGACCCGCAGTGGAAGGACATCACCGACTGGCAGGACGAGCTGAGGCCCCACTACGACCAGGCACGGCGGATGCTCGGCGTCCGGCTCAACCCGACGATGACACCGTCCGACGTCCATCTGAAGGCGACCGCGGAGGCGATGGGCGTCGGCGACACCTTCCACATGGCGCCGGTGGGGGTGTTCTTCGGCGACGGACGGGACGGTGACGGCGGCTTCCGGGGCGCGCCGGGTACGGAGACACCGGACCCGTACTTCGGCGGGGCGGGTCCCTCCCGCCGGGCGTGCACCGAGTGCGGCGAGTGCATGACCGGCTGCCGTCACGGCGCGAAGAACACCCTGAACGAGAACTACCTCCATCTCGCCGAGCGGGCGGGCGCCGTCGTCCACCCCATGACCACGGCCGTCACCCTCACCGACGACGCCCGGGGCGGTTTCGCCGTCGGAACCCTGCCCAGCGACAACCGGCGCAAGGGCAGCGGACGTACGTTCACGGCCCGCCGTGTCGTCCTCGCGGCGGGAACGTACGGCACCCAGACCCTGCTCCACCGGATGCGGGACACCGGACTGCTGCCCCGGATCCCGGCCCGGCTCGGCGAGCTGACCCGTACGAACTCCGAGGCGCTGGTGGGCGCGCAGACCGACGACCGCCGCTACCGCGAGCGCCATGGCGGGGACCGCGTCGACTTCACGCGGGGAGTCGCGATCACCTCCTCGATCCACCCCGACGCCGACACCCATATCGAGCCGGTCCGTTACGGCAGGGGCTCCAACGCCATGGGCGGGCTGACGATCCTCCAGGTCCCGTACCGCCCCCGGGGCCGGGTGGCCGGCTGGCTGGGCGCGATGGTCCGGCACCCGCTGCTCGCCGCGCGCTCCCTCTCCAACCGGCGCTGGTCGGAGCGGACCATCATCGGTCTGGTCATGCAGTCGCTGGACAACTCCCTGACCACCTACCGCAGACCGCGCGGCCCGGGCAGGGGGCTGCTCACCGCCCGGCAGGGCCACGGCGCCCCCAACCCGGACCAGATCCGGACGGCCACCCGTGCCGCCTCGCTCCTCGCGAAGGAGATCAACGGGTTCGCCGGTTCCAACATCGGGGAGCTGATGGGGACCCCGCTCACGGCACACTTCCTGGGCGGCTGCCCCATCGGGGCGAGCCCGGAGTCCGGGGTGATCGACCCGTACCACCGGCTGTTCGGCCACCCGGGCATCTCGGTGGTGGACGGCGCGGCCGTCAGCGCGAACCTCGGCGTCAACCCGTCCCTGACGATCACCGCCCAGGCGGAGCGGGCGATGTCTCTGTGGCCGAACCGCGGGGAGCCCGATCCCCGTCCGGCGCAGGGGGAGCCGTACCGGCGGACGGCTCCGGTCGCCCCCGAGTCCCCGGCCGTGCCTCCGGAGGCGTTCGGGGCGCTGCCGCTCCCCTTCCTGGGGATGCCGGCGTTTCCCGGTGACCGCTCCTGACGGTCGGGGCGGCTTGCTTCAGGGCGGTCATGCCCAGGATCGGTTCGAGCGAACGGAACGGCGCGAACGGAACGGCGCGGAGGGAACAATCCGTACGGAACGACCCGCACGGAATGACAGAGAGGCCGCTGCACCCCCCTCCGAGTGCAGCGGCCTCTCCGTGTTCTTGTGGACCGCCCGGGAGGGGCGGTCGTGGGTCCTGCTCCTGGCGGTCCCTGTCGCGTGCTCTTGTTCCGTACGCGGTCCCGGGCGCCTTCCGCCTAGTGCGCGGCCCTGCGGTTACGCGACCGAGTCCGAGCGGCGGCGCTTCACGGCGAAGACGACACCGGCGCCCGCGAGGACGGCGATACCGCCGGCGATCCCGAGGGTGGGCAGGACATCGCTGGAACCGGTCGCGGCGAGGTTGCCGGTGACCGGCATGTCCTTGCGTCCGCCCTGCGGCTCGGTCTTGGCGGCGGGCTTGCCCGACGTGTTCCCACCGGGCTTGCCCGGCTTGCCCTCGGCGTCGTCGACCTTGCCGGGCTTGCTGCCCGCGGCGAGGATCTCGAACTCGAACTCCGTGTCCTCGGTGTACTCGCAGTCGCCCTCGGCGCCGATGTGCACCGCGGAGGAGATGAGGACCGCGAGCGCCGCCGGTGCCTTCCGGTCCACCTTCAGCCGCATCTTGGCCTCGGCGTACTCGCCCGGCCCGATCTCCTGGGGCGAACCGACATAGCCGTCCGCGAGGTCGAGGTCCTCCCAGGCGCCGTCGTACCACCACTGGAACGTGAGGAAGTCGGAGGCGTCCTTGCCCTGAGGCGTGAAGACACCGAGATCCAGATAGGCGTCGACGGAGTTCAGCGTCTTCTCGGACTCATTGGTCACGCGGTAGGTGAAGTCGACCCAGCCGGATCCGGCCACGACCTTCGAGGGCAGCCCCCGCAGCCCGGCGACGATCTCCTCGGTGTCGGAATCCGTGACGCACTCCTGGAACTCCTCCTCGCCCTCGGCGGGGGAGTCGTCCTTACCCGGGTTACCCGGCTTGCCCGGCACGGTCACCGCGGTGTCCTTGCCGTCCTTGCCGCCGGCGGGGGCGTCCTTGTCGTCCTTCGCGCCCTCCTTCGCCCCGCCCTCCGGCGTCCCGGGCGTGTCGCTGCCGGACTCGCCGGCCCCCGACTCCCCGGTGTCGTCCTGCCGGCCGGTCCCGTCCTGCCCCTGCTCCTGGGCCGGGGGCTGCTCCGCCCCGCCGGGCTCCGTCACGGACGAGGATCCGTCCGGCGTCGGCGATGTCACCAAGGAGCCGGTCTCCGTGGCATACGCGGCCGGGGCGGCAAGGAGTGCGGCCGGAGCCAGGACGGCGGTCGTGGCGGCGGCGGCCACGGCGCGGCGGAGCTTCATGAAGACCTCGGTGAATCCAGGGGCACCGCATCACGCGGTACCGGATCGAGCGGGCCACGCCGTGACGCGGAGGTACGGATGTGGCCGTTGGTACGCCATGAATGACCCCCGGATGGCCAAAACGGTTGCACTCGGCTTCACAAAAACCTTATGTGTCATGAGTCACGGGTCCCGGTGGGCGGCCCTCGCGGGGGCATCCCGAGGCCCGTCCCGGGCTCCGTAATCCGTGCCCGAGCCCCCGTCGGGAGCGGTGGGCGGCGGGGGCTCGGGGCCGGTCCGGGCGGACGGGGCCTCGGTGCCGGAGGGCGAGGCACCAGAGGCGCATCCCGGCGGTGGACACGAGGGCCTCGGGCCCGGCCCGGGCTTCGGTGCGCCGGGCCCATCCGGGCTTCCGTACGCCGGGACGTCGGGACGCCGGGACGCACGGCAAGGGCCCCGCGGGAATGTGTGCCGCGGGGCCCTTGGTGGTCAGCACCGACGTCAGGGCAGCGTCGGTGCCGAGGCGCGGCGCCGGGGGGTTGCGCCGCGGGGGAGGGTCGGTCGGCCCGGCGTGTGGGGGGCGCGCAGTGGGGGATGCGCTGGTTTTTGCATCGTCCTGGACGAGTCGCGGCTTGCGCAACCGTTTGGAACGGATTGCGGTCGGTTCCGGGCGTCCCCGGAACCGACCGCCTGGGTGACCGGGCTGCTGTCCCCTGCCGACCGGTCACGTGCGCTGGGGCGAGGTCCCACGACGTACGGGGTACGTCACACGCCCCAGCGAAGCCACGCGTGGTTTTCCTGCGGGGCCGCCCCTGGCTGGCACGGACATCGGGACCAACGAAGCCCCGTCGCCCGCGGTCACGCTCCGTACGGGTGAGAGCGGATCCGAACTCAGTTGCGGCCCCGGCCGCCGGGCCTCAGATCCGGCCCCTGCACAGTTCCAGCAGCGTCATGGCCAGCGAGGTGCCCGGCTTTCCGAGGGCGTCGCGGAAGTGGCCGAGGACCTCCATCTCACGGGAGAGGCTGACCCGGCGCCCACCCGAGGAGATCCGGGCCTCCTGGACGACCGAGGAGATCGCCATCCGCTCGTGCACGAGACCGATGATCCGGTCGTCGAGCGCGTCGATCCGCTCACGGGCGGAGGCGATCACGTCCGCCGCCTCCTCGGTACGGGCGCCGGTGTCCGCGGCGGCGGGCCTCGGGTTCCCCGAGGCCGTGCCGGTGCTCGGGTTCACGCTGGTGTTCGTGCCGGTGTTCATGATCATCGGGTGGCTCCTCGTATCCGGTCCTCGGGCGGCCCCCGGTCGCAAGGTCCGGAAACGACAGAGCGCCCCGGGCCTTGTCGGCCCGGGGCGCCTGGGAAGTCGCTTGTCAGTGGCTCAAGCAGCACGACCATGGCAGCCGGACGGGCCGGGTGCCATAGGTAAAGACGAAGCTCTGCTGCTGACGCATGCGGACAGTATGGCCCCGGGTCCGCCCTACGGACAAAGCGGGGTTCGGATCGTGAGACGCACCCGCGCAGCCCCACCCGGGGCCCGACGCACCGCCCCCACCCGGGCCCGGCGCCCGTGCGCACACCGCTCTGGCCCCGCACACCGCCTGGCCCCCCACCCGGACCCGGCGCCCGTACGCACCCCCCGGCCCCGCACCCCCCGGCCCCGCACCCGCCGCCGCCCCGCACCGCCTCCCGCCCCGACAAGACGTCCGACCCGATGAGACGTCCGACCCGATGAGACGTCCGCCCCGCCGAGACGTCCGCCCGCGACCCGGTTCGAGCCCGGTGACCTCCCGTACCCGGAGAGGTCACCCCCCGCCCCCAAGTAGAATCGGAAAAACCGACCCCCCGCCCCATCCCGCCGGAAGGCCGCCAGTGTCATCAGCGTCCCCCGCTGCCGCGCCCGACAACACCACGCCGGACACCCCGGGCACCCCGGATGTCGTCCTCGTCGTCGACTTCGGCGCGCAGTACGCCCAGCTCATCGCCCGCCGAGTCCGTGAGGCCCGGGTCTACAGCGAGATCGTCCCGTCCTCGATGCCCGTGGCCGAGATGCTGGCCAGGAACCCGCGGGCGATCATCCTCTCCGGCGGCCCCTCGTCCGTCTACGCGGAGGCCGCACCCCGCCTGGACCGGGAGATCTTCGAGGCCGGGGTCCCCGTCTTCGGCATGTGCTACGGCTTCCAGCTGATGGCGACGGCGCTCGGCGGCACGGTCGACAACACGGGCGCGCGGGAGTACGGGCGTACCGCGCTGCACGTGTCCAGGACGAACTCCACGCTCTTCGAGGGCACCCCGGCCGAGCAGCCCGTGTGGATGTCGCACGGCGACGCCTGCTCCGCCGCGCCCGAGGGCTTCACCGTCACCGCGTCCACCGACGTCGTGCCGGTCGCGGCCTTCGAGAACGACCAGAAGAAGCTGTACGGCGTGCAGCACCACCCCGAGGTGATGCACTCCACCTACGGCCAGCAGGTCCTGGAGCACTTCCTCTACCGGGGCGCCGGCATCGAGCCGAACTGGACCACCGGGAACGTCATCGAGGAGCAGGTCGCGGCCATCCGCGAGCAGGTCGGCACCAAGCGCGCCATCTGCGGACTCTCCGGGGGCGTCGACTCCGCCGTGGCCGCCGCGCTCGTCCAGAAGGCCATCGGCTCCCAGCTGACCTGTGTGTACGTCGACCACGGGCTGATGCGCAAGGGCGAGACCGAGCAGGTCGAGAAGGACTTCGTGGCCGCCACGGGCGTTCAGCTGAAGGTCGTCGACGCCGAGGAGCGGTTCCTCACCGCCCTGGCCGGGGTCTCCGACCCGGAGCAGAAGCGGAAGATCATCGGCCGGGAGTTCATCCGCGTCTTCGAGCAGGCGCAGGCCGAGATCGTCGCGGAGGGCGCGGCCGACGGCGAGGAGGTCGCCTTCCTCGTCCAGGGCACGCTCTACCCGGACGTCGTCGAGTCCGGCGGCGGCACCGGTACGGCGAACATCAAGTCCCACCACAATGTGGGCGGACTGCCCGAGGACCTGGAGTTCCAGCTCGTCGAGCCGCTGCGCAAGCTCTTCAAGGACGAGGTCCGGATGGTCGGCCAGGAGCTGGGCCTGCCGGAGGAGATCGTCCAGCGCCAGCCCTTCCCGGGCCCCGGCCTCGGCATCCGTATCGTCGGTGACGTCACGCGCGAGCGGCTGGACCTGCTGCGCGAGGCCGACGCCATCGCCCGTGAGGAGCTGACGGCCGCCGGTCTCGACCGTGACATCTGGCAGTGCCCGGTGGTCCTGCTCGCGGACGTCCGCAGTGTCGGCGTCCAGGGCGACGGCCGTACGTACGGCCACCCGATCGTGCTCCGTCCCGTCTCCTCCGAGGACGCGATGACGGCGGACTGGACGCGGATGCCGTACGACGTGCTCGCGAAGATCTCCACCCGGATCACCAACGAGGTCGCCGATGTGAACCGCGTGGTCCTGGACGTGACCAGCAAGCCGCCGGGCACGATCGAGTGGGAGTAGTCCCCAAAGAACCCCTCCGGGATTTCTTCGGGATTTCTTGCGGGACTGCCGTCAATGTTCGATGCCGTCGCTCACGCGTGTGGGTGGCGGCATTGTCCTATGGGCCGGGTGCGCGACCGCGGAGGCGAAACTCTGTCCCATGGGAGCAAACACGAGCGCCGCACCTGAGAACGAACCGGATGAGCGGTTCTGGAACTATCCGGTTCCGCCTCCGGGCGGCTGGACGGCGGACGACCTCGACGGGCTTCTGGACCTTCCTCCGCATACGGAGCTGATCGACGGGAGCCTCGTCTTCAGGAGTCCGCAACGCAAGTTCCACGCGCGGATGATGTATCTGTTGGAGAGCAGCCTCCTGGCGCAGATTCCCGATCACCTCGACGTCGACCGTGAGATGACGATCAAGCTGGATCTCCACAACCGTCCGGAGCCCGACATCCTGGTGTACCGGGCCGAGGCGGACACCGGCCCCGGCCAAACCTGGTACGCCCCCGAGGACGTCGTGCTCGCCGTCGAGGTCGTCTCCCCGGACTCACAGGCACGTGACCGCGAGGTGAAGCCCCGGAAGTACGCCGCCGCCGGGATTCCCCACCTCTGGCGGGTGGAGGAGAACGACGGCCTGCCGATCGTGTACGTCTACGAGCTGGACCCCTCCACCGAGTCGTACGTTCCCAACGGCATCCACCACGACCGGCTCAAGCTCACCGCCCCCTTCGACATCGACATCGACCTCACCGCGGTCAACCGGCGCCGCCCCCGGGGCGATTGATCCCGCACGTCTCTGTTCACCTGCGGTAACGCGCGCTACCTTCCGCGCATGACTGAGACGCCAGCCCCCCTCCCGGTACCGGTCGACCAGCTGCGGTTCGCCCTGCCACCCGTGCACGAGTCCCCGGAGGACGAGCGTGCCCACCGCAAGGAGCGGCTCGCCGGGGCGCTGCGGATCTTCGGGCGGCTGGGATACGAGGACGGGGTGTCCGGTCACATCACCGCACGGGACCCCGAGTTCACCGGCTGTTTCTGGGTGAACCCCTTCGGCGTCCCCTTCGCCGGGCTGACCGCCGCCGATCTCGTCCTCGTCGATGAACGGGGGCGGGTCCTCTCCGGGCGTCACCACATCAACCAGGCCGCCTTCGCCGTACACGCCCAGGTCCACCGGGCGCGGCCCGAGGTCGTCGCCGTCGCGCACACGCACTCGCTCCACGGGCGCGCGCTCGCCGCGCTGGGGGAGCTGATCGAACCGATCACCCAGGAGGCGTGCGCGTTCTACGAGGACCACGCGCTGGTCGACGCGTACACCTCAGTGGCCGTCGACGAGGAGGAGGGGCGGCGGATCGCGGAGGCCCTCGGGTCGTACAAAGCCGTCGTCCTGCGCAATCACGGGCTGCTGACCGTGGGGGATTCGGTCGACGCGGCGGCGTGGTGGTTCATCTCGATGGAGCGCTGCGCACAGATACAGCTGACGGCACGCGCGGCGGGCAGGACAGTCCAGATCGAACACCGCCACGCGGTGGCGACCAGGGAGCAGCTCGGCACCGATCTGGTCGCCTGGATCAGCTATCAGCCCCTGTGGCAGCAGTGGTGCCAGGCGACTCCCGGGGCTCAGGGGCAGCCCTGAGACCCCTTCAGCGAATCGCCGCCCGGGCCGATGAGTCCGACGGCACCGCGATACGTATGGTCATTCGACGGGTCGGACGCGCTCACCGGAGGAGGAACCAGCGATGGCGCACACATACAGGACGACAGCCGGGTACGGCACGATCGACGGCGGCCAGCCGGAAGGCGGCGGTCTGCGGGAGAGGGCGGGCCGGTACGCCCTGCTCCCCCTGCGCATCTTCCTCGGGGTGACCTTCATCTACGCCGGGATCGACAAGCTCACGGACAGCCGGTTCCTGGCGGCCACCGGCGAGGACTCCATCGGGGCGCTGATGCGCGGTGTGCGCGATCTCTCCGCCGTGCCCCAGCTGGTCGATCTGGCGCTCAGGAACCCCGAGGGCTTCGGTTACGCGATCGCCCTCGGCGAGGTGGCCGTCGGCGTCGGCACCCTCATCGGCCTGCTGGCGCGGATCGCCGCGCTCGGCGGGGCCCTGATCTCGCTGAGCCTGTGGCTGACGATCAGCTGGCAGGCGGATCCGTACTACTACGGAAATGATCTTGTCTATCTGATGGGCTGGCTGCCGCTGGTGCTCGCAGGGGCGCCGATGTTCTCGCTCGACGCGTGGATCGCCGAACGGCGGCGGCGGATGCCGTAGTCGGCGACGCCCACCACGGCGGCCAGGAACAGTCCGCCGAAGACCACCGGGAAGACCACGTACCAGGGGATCGCCCAGGCATCGGCCGCGTCACCCGCGTAGAGCAGGGCCGCCGTGAGTGCGGCCGCGCCCGCGACCACCTTGCCGGGTCTGAAGCCGTGGACGAGCGCGGGGCCGGGGTCGTCCGGGTCCGTGCCCGGCCGGACCGGGGCACCGCGCCTGCGGGTCGGTCCGCCGATCCGCTTCAGAGGGTCAGGACGCCTCACGGCTCACCTCCACCTGTCCGAGGCTCACTTCCAGATGCAGATCCAGGACACCCGAGGGCTTCGCGCCCTTCGGCGCGGGCAGGGTCTGCTTCCGCTCCTGGCCGATGGCGACGTCGATGTCGTTCGGCGTGTCCCCGGGCAGCCGGATGTCGCCGATGCCCGTCTCGGCCAGCAGGGTGACCCGCGCGTCCTTCGGCAGGACGACCTTCAATTGGCCCGCTCCGAGGTCGGCGCGGGTGGTCACGGTCTGCCCCGCCGGGACCTTGAGCGCCGACAGATCGAGGGTCGCCACCCCCGAGCCCAGGTCGTACCGCGGCTCGACGGCGGCGACGGTGGCCGGTGCCCAGGAGGTGTCCACCCACTGGGTGCTGATGGTCTTGGGGAGCGCGGCGGCGCCCGCCAGCAGTACGGCCGTGACCATGGTCATCAGCGTCGTACCCACGCCGGTGCGGCCCAGCACCGAGCTGACGGCCATCCCGGCGCCGAACACCCCCAGCGCGCAGGCCAGCCCGATCTGCAGGCTCGTGCCCAGCGGGTTGCCGTCCCAGCTCAGCCGGGTGCCCAGGAAGCAGGCGACGACCGCGAGGCCGAAGAGCGTGCTTCCGATGCCGCGCGGGCCGCGGGCGCGCTCCCGGCGGAGCGGGCCGCCGCTGCGGTACCAGGGCATGGGCTTGTCCGTACTCGCGTCCGCCGCGTCGTCGGGGCCCCACAGATACCCCGACGGCACCGGACCCGTCGTACCGTCCTTGACGATCGGGTCCCGCCACCACGACGGGCTGTCCGGGGCGGGCGGGGCCTTCGTCTCGGGGGGCGCGTCGGCCACGGCGTGCGCCGTCGCAGGGTCCAGCGGGGCGTCGGAGGGAGCGCCGCGGCGGCGCTGGGACCACACGCTCGCGCCCGCGATCGCGAGCGACAGCAGAGCGGTGAACGCGAGCGCTCCTCTGCTGTTCAGCATCGTCAGGAAGATCCCGCAGCCGATCAGCGCGAGGAAGACCGCGGTGAGCGCCGCGCCGTCGACCCGCCCCGACAGCAGCCGGCGGACCTCGCTCTCGTCCTCGTCCTCCATGGGGATCAGCAGCCAGGCGAAGCCGTAGAAGATCAGACCGAGGCCGCCGGCCACCGAGAGCACGCCGATCACGATCCGGAAGATCACCGGGTCGATGTCGCAGTGCCGCCCGAGCCCGGCGCAGACACCGGCCAGCGCCTTGTGGCGGGGATCCCGGCGCAGCGGCGGGGCGCTGGGTCCGCCGGGTCCGTCGGGGCGTACCTCGGTGGTTCCGGCCGGAGCGGTCGGCCCGGTCATGCGCACACCCGCCGGGGGGCGAGGGGCCGGGGGGCGGTGACCGCCGGGGCGGTGGTGGCCCGGGTGGGTTCGGCGGCCCCCGGGGCAGTGGTGGCCCCCGGGGCGGTGGTGGCCCCCGGGGCGGTGGTGGCCCGGCGAACGGTGAGCCCGGGTACGGCGGCCTGATGTGCGGTTGCCCCGCGGGCGGTGGCCCGGGTGAGCTCGGCCGCCCCCGGGGCAGTGGTGGCCTCCGGGGCCGCGGTGATCCGTCGAAGGGCGACCCCGTGTGCCGTGACCCCTCGGACGGGAATCCGATCTGCGGTGATCCGGCGCGGGCCGTCGTGAGACGGCGCGGCGCGGCGCGGGCCGCCGCCCGGGGCCGGGGCCCGGAGCGTCTCGGTGGAGGTCGGCTGAGTCATACCCCCATGGTGACGGGCGTCCGCGCGGCACGGCACCCGAGGTGACCCTGGAGCTTCCCTGATATCCAATTGGGGGGCGACCCTGATACCCCGCGCCCGTCATCCCGTGTGACGATCGGGTCATGCCCGTCGCCATGCCACGATCCGCCGCGTCCTCGCGCGCTCCCGCGTCCGAGGACGTACCGCTGCGCAAGCTGTACCGCAGCGCCGACGGCCGGCTTCTCGGCGGTGTGGCGCGCGGGCTCGCCGGTCATCTGGGGCTGCCCGTCATCTGGGTGCGTCTGGTCTTCCTCGCTCTGGTGATGACCGAGGGTCTCGGCATTCTGCTGTACGCGGTGTTCTGGGTCGTCGTCCCGCTCGGCGTCGGCGGGCGGACCGCCGAGCCGCGCTCCCTCTTCGAGTTCACGGACGACGGCAGACGGCGGCTCCGCAAGCCCGACAAGGGCCAGATGGTCGCGATGATCGCGCTGCTCATCGGCGGCGCGATCTTCATCGGCGACCTCGACAACTCCAGCAGCGCCAACCGCTATGTCTGGCCGATGCTGCTGACCGGCGCGGGCGTGATCCTGGTCTGGCGCCAGGCGGACAACGCCCGCCGTGCGAGCTGGACCGAGGCGGACACCCGCCGGCTGCGGCTCTTCCAACTGGCCCGGAGCCTCGCCGGGGTGGCGCTGGTCGGTATGGGCCTCGCGGTCTTCATCGTCGTCCGCGGGTCCGCCGCCCAGCTCGGCAATGTCCTCACCGCCGCGATCGCCGTCATCGCGGGGGTCGCGCTGCTCGCCGGGCCCTGGCTGGTACGGATGACCCAGGACCTCACCGAGGAGCGGACGATGCGCATCCGCGCCCAGGAGCGCGCCGAGGTCGCCGCCCATGTCCATGACTCCGTGCTGCACACCCTCACCCTGATCCAGCGGAACGCGGACGACGCCGGGGAGGTGCGCCGTCTCGCCCGTGCCCAGGAGCGCGAGCTGAGGAACTGGCTGTACAAGCCGGAGGGCACCGGCAAGGAGGAGGACGAGGAGCCCGACACCCTCGCGGAGGCGGTGAAGAAGGCCGCCGCCGAGGTCGAGGACCAGCACGGCGTCCCGCTGGAGGTGGTGGTCGTCGGCGACTGCCCGCTCGACGAGAAACTGGCCGCATGTATGCAGGCCGCGCGTGAGGCGATGGTGAACGCGGCCAAGTACGGTGGCCGGGGAGGCGCCGTCCAGGTTTTCGCCGAGGTCGAGGGCCGTACGGTCTTCGTCTCCGTCCGGGACCGGGGGCCGGGCTTCGATCCGGACTCCGTGCCCCGCGACAGAATGGGCGTCAGGGAATCGATCATCGGCCGGATGCAGCGGTACGGCGGGACGGCGCGGCTCACCACGGCGCCCGGGGAGGGCACGGAAGTGGAGCTGAGGATGGAGAGGGAGGACGGCGGATGACGGCCGAAGAGACCGGACAGGACGAGGGCGCGGCCGGACGGCGGGTGCGGGTCGTGCTCGTCGACGACCACCGGATGTTCCGTACGGGAGTGCAGGCGGAGATCGGCCGGACCGACGTCACCGGCGTCGAGGTCGTCGGGGAGGCCGCCGATGTGGACCAGGCGGTCACCGTCATCACGGCGACCCGTCCCGAGGTCGTCCTGCTGGACGTCCACCTTCCCGGCGGCGGCGGGGTCGAGGTGCTGCGGCGCTGCGCCTCGCTGATGGCGGCCTCCGAGAATCCCGTACGGTTTCTCGCGCTGTCCGTGTCGGACGCGGCGGAGGATGTGATCGGGGTGATCCGGGGCGGTGCCCGGGGCTATGTCACCAAGACGATCACGGGTGCGGACCTGGTGGACTCCGTCTTCCGGGTGCAGGACGGCGACGCCGTGTTCTCGCCCCGGCTCGCGGGGTTCGTGCTCGACGCCTTCGCGTCGACGGACGCGCCCCCGGTCGACGAGGATCTCGACCGGCTCACCCAGCGCGAACGGGAAGTACTGCGCCTGATCGCCCGTGGCTACGCGTACAAGGAGATCGCCAAGCAGCTCTTCATCTCCGTCAAGACGGTCGAGTCCCATGTGTCGGCGGTGCTGCGCAAGCTCCAGCTGTCGAACCGTCATGAGCTGACCAGGTGGGCCACGGCGCGTCGGCTGGTGTGACGGGGCGAATTGGCCGACGCTTCGGAGCGTCCGTCCGTTTCATCCCGTAAATGGCTGTATGTCATGTGTCGCACGTTTGGCATGTGCGGCGTGACCGCGGCCGCGGTGCGGGTACGCGCGTGACCGGGGCCGTGGTCGCGGTCGTCGCCGTGGCCCGGGCGCCGTGTCGGCCGCGCTGACCGTGCTCGCCGTGCTCGCCGTGCTCGCCGTGCCGACCATGGCCGGCACGGTGGTCGTGGTCGTGTCCGCGCGTGCGCGGCCCGT
Source organism: Streptomyces sp. NPDC051018 (assembly GCF_044456085.1). Lineage (NCBI taxonomy): Bacteria > Bacillati > Actinomycetota > Actinomycetes > Kitasatosporales > Streptomycetaceae > Streptomyces > Streptomyces sp. NPDC051018. Next base: position 66,996 of record NZ_JBITFN010000029.1, on the reverse strand, counting down.
TCGCACGGGCCGGGCGGGACGGAGCCGGACAACCGTCCACGCGGTGTTCGTCTCCTGTCGTTCACCTACCGCCGATCACCTCTTGTCGTACGCAATGAATCTGACGGGGAGCACCTTCTTCGCGATCACGACGGCGCTGGCCGTGATCGCCGTGCTGCTTCCGCTGCCGCTGTGGAGCCGGGTCCGCGGCCCCGCGCCCGTACGGTGTGCGTACCGGCTGCTCATGGTGGTCTTCGCCCAGGCCACGGCCGTGCTGCTGGTCTTCGTCACGGTCAACGACTCCCATGGTCTGTACGACAGCTGGGAGGATCTTCTCGGTATGTCGAGCCATGTGGACCGGGCCGCCGACCTCGGGCCGGACGGAACCGGCGGCAGGCGCTTCTCCTCGCTGCCGCCGCTGCGCCAGGACTTCGAGAAGGTGACGGGCTCCGGAACCGGCGGTGAGATGCTCCGCACCCATCTGCGGGGCGGGATCTCGGGTGTGGAGGGCGAGGTCCAGATCTGGCTGCCGCCGCAGTACGGCGAACCCGCCCACCGGAACAGGACGTTCCCCGTCGTTGAACTGCTTCCGGGCTTCCCCGGCTCCTCGAAGAACTGGTTCACCAAGCTGAAGGCTCCCCAGCAGATCGAGCCGCTGATCGCGTCGGGCAGGGTCGCGCCGTTCATCCTGGTCGCGCCCTGCACGATGCTGCTGGGCGCGCGGGACCACGGGTACGCGAACATCCCGGGCAGGATCAACGCGGACAGCTGGCTCAGCGTCGACGTACGCAGGATGGTCGCCGACAACTTCCGGGTCTCCCTGGCCCCCGGAGGCTGGGCCATCGCGGGCTACTCCTCGGGCGGGCACGGCGCGGCCGAGCTGGCCCTCGCCCACCCCGACCGCTACTCCGCCGCCGTCAGCCTGTCCGGCTACAACGATCCGGCCGCGGAGCAGTCCTCGCTCACCGGGGACGATCCGGAGCTGCGCCGTGAGAACGACGTTCTGAACATTCTGCGGGCGGCGGCGGAACCGCCTCCCGTTTCCCTGCTGGCGGTGGGGCAGGGCGCGGACGGCTATCTGCCCGGTCTCGCGCTCAGGGCGGAGGCCGAGCCGCCGACGAGGGTGGATCTGCGGGCCGTCAAGGGCGGGCACTCGACCTGGGTGTGGAAGGCGCAGGTCCCGTATCTCTTCGAGTGGCTGACGCGGCGGATGGGCCTGGCGGACCGGGGCGGCGGGAGCGGGGCGCGGCGGACACCCGGGGGCGGCCCCGCCGATGTCCCGGGCGGCCTCCCGGACGCCGTTGCTCCGGGAAGGCCCACGGGCTCCGGGGCCTGGGCGCCGGTGGGGATCACGGGTTCCAGGGCCGATGTCCGGGGTGAGGGTCACGGGCTCCACGGCCGAGGTCCCGGCTGAGGGTCACCTGCCCTGAGAGGGGCGAAATGGGGAGGTTAGGCTCCGCCACATGGACGTACTCATCAATGTCTTCGTGGCCCTGCACATCATCGGCATCGCGGCCCTGCTGGGCGGCTTCCTCACCCAGATGAAGACGATGGGGCAGGGCACGGCCCGCTTCACCCCGGGCATGCTCCACGGCGCGCTGACGATGCTGGTCACGGGAGTGGCGCTGGTCGGGCTGAACCAGGCGGACGACCAGACGGTCAACAACGTCAAGATCGGCGTCAAGATGGCGGTGCTGGTGGTGATCCTGGGCCTGGTGTACGTCAAGCGGGACGAGGAAACGGTGGACAAGGCCCTGTTCGGCGCGGTCGGCGGCCTCACGATGGTGAACATCTTCATCGCGACCCTCTGGACCTGAGCCGCCCCGCCGCGGGCACGGCGAGGCGAGGGGCACGGACGTCCGCGGGCCTGCGCGGGCATACGCGGGTATCTACGGACGACGGTGTACGGGCGGATCCGACCGCGACCGGTCCCGGGCACGCGCCGGCGTCAGGCGGGGCGCACGCTGCTGTGGATCGGCATGGAGAAGATCGACTCCTCGCGGACCTTCGCGCCGGGTTTCGGCGCGTGGATCATCTTGCCGCCGCCCGTGTAGATACCGACATGGCTGGTGTCGTCGTAGAAGAAGACCAGGTCACCGGGGCGCAGATCCTTGGTCGCCACCCGGGTGCCGGTCTTCACCTGGTCCCAGGTGGTGCGCGGGAGGGTCACGCCCGCCGACTTCCAGGCCGCCTGTGTCAGCCCGGAGCAGTCGTACGAGCTGGGCCCGGCCGCGCCCCAGACGTACGGCTTGCCGAGCTGGGCGCGGGCGAAGGAGAGGACCTTGCCGGCCTTGGCGGTGGAGCTGCCGGAGCCCGGTCCCGGCCGTGACCCCTGGCCCGTACCCGAGCCGGATCCCGTACCGGAGCCGCTTCCCGTGCCGGAGCCCGTGCCGCTGCCGGGCTGCCCGCTCTGCTCGCGCTGCTTCTCCAGGCGCTTGCGCTCCTCCTGAGCCCGCTGCCGCTCCCGGGCCTCCTGCTCGGCCTTGGCCTCGGCCCGGCGGCGGGCCTCGGCCTCCTTCTCGCGCTCGATCGCCGCGAGCCGGGCCTTCTCCTCGGCCGTCAGCTTCGACAGCAGCGAGCGCGCCTCGGCCAGCTTCGCCTGCACCCGCTGCTTGCCGTTGCGCAGGGTCTCCTGCGACTCCGCGAGTGATTCCAGGCTCCGCGCGGCCCGCTCCCGCTGCTCGGCGGCCTCGGTCCGCTGGGTCTCGTAGTCGGCTATGACCTCGCGCTGACGGTCCGTCATCCGGTCCATCAAGTGGTTCTGGTCGAAGAACTGCTGCGGGCTGTCCGCGAACATCAGCGCGGCGGTCGGGCTGACCGCGCCCGTGCGGTACTGGGCCGCGGCGTAGGAGCCGAGTGTCCGGCGGGACTCGTTCAGTCTGTCCGCGCGCTTCGCCGTGTCGTCGAGCAGCCGGTCCACCTCGCGCCGCTTCTCGGCGGTCGCCTCCTTGGCCCTGTTGAACTCCTGGGTCGCGGTCCCCGCCTGCCGGTAGAGGTCGTCGACCTTCTTCTGCACCTCCTCGACGGAGGGCTTCGGCTCCGGCGCGTCCGGCGCGGCGGAGGCGTTCCCCGCCGACAGCAGACCGACGGACGCGAGTGCCGCGGAGGTGATACCGGCGGCCGTCAGGGGTTTCGAGGTGAGCGCGGTAAGACTGCGGGGCTTGCGATGCGACGCCAACGCCGGCATCTCCTTCTTCCGTTGACCGCCTACCGGGTTAGCTGTCGGGTTCGGGCGGAACGGAAGGTCGCCCTACGGACCAGTCATTTCAGGCCAGTCCGATTCACCCCGGTTGTGCATGGTGGGTCCCCGGTTTCGAACTTCCTTGGGGGAAGCCCGAATTCGACGTGGCCGCCCGCTTGGCGTGGATCGCCGTGGGGGTACGGGCCGCCTGATCGAGCACGCTAGCAACCGTGTGGCCGCGGTGAAGGCCGATGTTCGATATTCCCGATACTTTTCTGTGACCTTGGCGTCGAGGGTGCACGGGCGCGGGGACGCCCGGCCGATGACCGAAAGAGGTCGCCCGGCCACCCCGGGTGCGCGGGCGCGGGGGCTCCCGGAACCGTATCCGCGTGACGGCGGAGCCGCCCTCCGGGGACCCGGACGAGGACACGATCACCGCTGGTCACGGCCGTGGCGGTGGTGGTGGCAGCCGTGATGGCGGTCGTATCGCGGTGCCGGCCGCGGTATGCCCGTCGCGCCTCCCCGGAGCCGTCCCGCCCGGCACGCCTGCCCCGCCCGGAGGCGCCTCGCCCGGAGCCCGCCCGCCTTACCGGACCCGCGTCCCCCCGCCCGCCTCACCGGACCCGTCACCGGGGGCGGGGCCGTGCTCCACGAGGCCCGTGCCGGCGGCATGTCCGTATGCCCGTATCCGTACGGTCCCCGGGTGCGTACAGTACGCAACGACCGGGCCGTACCGGTGTGATCACCGTGTCCTGACGCCTCCCGGCGGCCCCGCGGCCGATGCGGCGGCGGGCTGTCAGTGCCGAGGCATAAACTCGGAGAGCGATGAGCAGCCTCTTTGACGAAGACTTCCTGGCGAACCTCCGGCGCACCCCGGAGGAGCCCCCGCCGCCGCCCGAGGACCACGAGGGTCCCGGGGGCCCGGCCCGGGAGGAGATTCCGGACGATCTCTTCCAGGGCGCGTTCGACGTACCCCCCGCCAGAGGCGCGTACCACCGCGACGGCGCGCCCCGGACGGTCGTGGACCCCGAAGCCCTGCTCGACGGGCTGAACGAACAGCAGCGCGCCGCCGTCGTGCACACCGGCTCCCCCCTGCTCATCGTCGCCGGGGCCGGATCCGGGAAGACCCGGGTGCTCACCCACCGGATCGCCCACCTCCTGGCGACCCGCAGCGTCCACCCCGGGCAGATACTGGCGATCACCTTCACCAACAAGGCCGCCGGTGAGATGAAGGAGCGCGTCGAGCAGCTCGTCGGCCCGCGCGCCAACGCGATGTGGGTCTCGACGTTCCACAGCGCCTGCGTCCGTATCCTGCGCCGCGAGTCCAAGAAGCTCGGCTTCACCTCGTCGTTCTCGATCTACGACGCGGCCGACTCCAAGCGGCTGATGGCCCTGGTCTGCCGTGATCTGGACCTGGATCCCAAGAAGTTCCCGCCCAAGTCCTTCAGCGCCCAGATCTCTAATCTGAAGAACGAGCTGATCGACGAGGAGAGTTACGCCGACCAGGCCGCCGGCTCCGGGGGCGGCTTCGAGAAGACGCTCGCCGAGGCGTACCGGATGTACCAGGCGCGGCTGCGTGAGGCCAACGCCCTGGACTTCGACGACATCATCATGACGACCGTCCATCTCCTCCAGGCGTTCCCGGACGTCGCCGAGCACTACCGGCGGCGCTTCCGTCATGTCCTCGTCGACGAGTACCAGGACACCAACCACGCCCAGTACACCCTCGTACGCGAACTGGTGGGCACCGGATACGAGGATCTGCCGCCCGCCGAGCTGTGTGTCGTCGGCGACGCCGACCAGTCGATCTACGCCTTCCGCGGGGCGACCATCCGGAACATCCTCCAGTTCGAGGAGGACTACCCCCAGGCGACGACCATCCTGCTGGAGCAGAACTACCGCTCCACACAGACGATCCTGTCCGCCGCCAACGCCGTCATCGAGCGCAATGAGAGCCGCCGCCCCAAGAACCTGTGGACCAACGCGGGCGCGGGCGCGCAGATCACCGGCTATGTCGCCGACACCGAGCACGACGAGGCCCAGTTCGTCGCCGACGAGATCGACCGGCTCACCGACGCGGGCGACGCGAAGGCGGGCGACGTGGCCGTCTTCTACCGTACGAACGCCCAGTCCCGTGTCTTCGAGGAGATCTTCATCCGCGTCGGCCTGCCCTACAAGGTCGTCGGCGGTGTCCGCTTCTACGAGCGCAAGGAGGTCCGGGACGTTCTCGCCTATCTGCGCGTCCTGGCCAACCCCGAGGACAACGTCCCGCTGCGCCGCATCCTCAATGTGCCCAAGCGCGGTATCGGCGACCGGGCGGAGGCGATGATCGACGCGCTCGCGCTGCGCGAGAAGATCACCTTCCCCCAGGCGCTGCGGCGCGTGGACGAGGCGTACGGCATGGCGGCCCGCTCCGCGAACGCGGTCAAGCGCTTCAACGTTCTGATGGAGGACCTGCGGACGATCACCGAGTCCGGCGCGGGACCCGCCGTGGTCCTGGAGGCCGTCCTGGAGCGCACCGGCTATCTCGCCGAACTCCAGGCGTCGACCGACCCGCAGGACGAGACCCGGATCGAGAACCTCCAGGAACTGGCCGCGGTGGCCCTGGAGTTCGAGCAGGCGCGGGGCGAGGAGGAGGGCACGGGCACCCTCGCCGAGTTCCTGGAGCAGGTCGCGCTCGTCGCAGACTCGGACCAGATCCCCGACGAGGACGAGGAAGGCTCCGGTGTCATCACCCTGATGACCCTGCACACCGCCAAGGGCCTCGAATTCCCGGTGGTGTTCCTGACCGGCATGGAGGACGGTGTCTTCCCGCACATGCGCGCCCTCGGCCAGACCAAGGAGCTGGAGGAGGAGCGCCGGCTCGCGTACGTCGGCATCACCCGCGCGCGTGAGCGGCTGTATCTGACGCGGTCCTCGATGCGGAGCGCCTGGGGCCAGCCCTCGTACAACCCGCCGTCCCGCTTTCTGGAGGAGATCCCGGGCCGGCATCTGGAGTGGAAGCGTACGGGCCCGATGGCCGCGCCCGCGGGCCCCACGGCCGGTATCGGCTCCCGGCTGCCGTCGATGCCGTCGTCGCGGCGCTCGGGGACGTCCGGCGCCGCCGGGTTCGCCACCCGGCGGGGGGCGTCCGACAAGCCGGTGATCTCCCTCGCGGTCGGCGACCGTGTGACGCACGACCAGTTCGGGCTCGGGACCGTGATCGAGGTCTCGGGAAGGGCGGAGACGGCGGAGGCGATGATCGACTTCGGTGGCGCCAAGCCGAAGCGGCTGCTGCTGCGGTACGCGCCGGTCGAGAAGCTGTAGGCGGCGGGCCGTTCGCCCGGAGCGCGGGCTGCTCCTTTTTGGGCCGCCCGCTGATCCACCGGCTCCGGGCCGTGCGAGGACCTACGGCTCGTTGCCGGGCGGAGGCCGATGGCGCGGGGCGGATGCGTACCGTCGGGTGCGGTCCAAGGGTTCGGTGGGTGCCCATGGCCGAGGGCGCAGCGCGGACGCGGTCCAGCGGCGAGGGCCGTGCGGTGGTGTTGTCGTCGCCGGGGTTTGTTGAGGTCGGCGGCCGGCCCCTCGGCCTGGGCCGACGGGGACCGCGGGCCTGGCCGGCGGGGGCGATACGGCGCTGGATCAGACCGGGCTGAGGCCGTGGCTCTGGAGCCAGGTCAGGGGGTTGATCGTGGAGCCGCCGCCGGGCCGGACCTCGAAGTGGAGGTGGGGGCCGGTGGAGTTGCCGGAGTTGCCGGAGTACGCGATGACGTCACCGGCCTTCACCTTGCCGGAGCGGACTTTGGCGCTCGACAGATGGCAGTACCAGGTCTCGGTGCCGTCGGGCGCGGTCACGATGACCATATTGCCGTAGGCGCTGTTGAACTGGGTGCGTACGGTGCCGTCCGTAGCGGCCATGACCTCGGAGCCGTAGGCCACCGGGAAGTCGATACCCGTGTGCAACGCCATCCAGTTGACACCGGACTGGCCGTAGTACGTACTGAGGCCCTTCTGCTGCACCGGGAGCGCGAACTTGGGCCGCAGGGCCTCACGCCGCTTGGCCTCTTCCTCGCGCTTCTGGCGCTCCGCCTCCTGGCGTGCCTTCAGGTCGATGCGTTCCTGGGTGCGGGAGGCGCGGTCGCCGAAGTCACGGGCCTCGGCGCTCAGTGCGGCGAGCTGGGTGTCCATCTTGCTGTTCGCGGCGACCTCCGTGACGGAGGAGGCGTCGGCGGCGGCCAGCGTGGTGGTGTCTTCCTTCGGCGGCTCGCCCATGCCCCCGACGGAGGCGGCGGCGATGCCCGCGACGCCCATGACACAGGCGGAGGGGACGGCGACGGTGAGGAGCGCGGAGCGTTTCGCGGGAGTACGGCGACGGCCGCGGGCTCCGCCACTCGCGCGGCGCACGGGGCGGGGGGTGACGGGAGTGGCCGCCCTGATGGGCTCCCGGTCCGGTTCGGGCTCCGCCTCGGGCGCGCCGCCGGGTCCGTCGTGGAAGCCGGACTCCGGGTCGAGTCCCGTGCCGGGTCCGCTCGGTCCGTCATCCGCCGTCGCCGCGGCTTCGGTGCCGGCGGAGGCGCTGCCCGTGTCGGAGCCGGTGTCGCCCTCGCCGTCGAGTTCGTTCTCGTAGGAGGGGTGTCCGGGAGCGGAGGTCCCGAAGTCCGTTCCGTAGCCGGATGTCTCCCCGTACTCGGGGACCTCGGCGTACTCGGGTGCTTCCGCGCCGGTCTGCTGTGCGAGTTCCCCCATCAGCTCGGGGCCGAACTCCTGGGTGCCGCCGAACTCCTGCGGACCCGGGGAGAACTCGGCGCCGAACTCACCGGTTCCGCGGTACTCGGTGAACTCCTGCTCGGGCATGTACTGCTGCGGTACGAGGGGGAGCGGCTCCACCCCCGTCGTGGTCCAGGCGGTGGCGGCGTCGGCGTCGAACTGGCCGGTGTCGAACTGCCCGCTCTCGAACTGGCCGGTCGTGAAGGCGGGCGCCTCCCACTGGCCCGTGGCGTCGTACGCGAAGGTGGCCGCGGCCGTCTCGAACTGCCCGGTCTCGAACTGCCCGGCTTGGAGCGCACCGGCCTCGAATTCCCCGGCCTGGAACTCCCCGGTTCCGAACTCTCCGGTTCCGGCCGACTGGCACCAGGCGGTGGCGTCCCACTGGCCCGATGTGTCGTACGGGGCGAACTGCGGTGTCTGCTGCGGCTGCTGTGCCGATGAGGTCTGCTGGGCTGCCTGGGGCTCGGCGTAGGCGCCGTAACCGGCGGTGGTGGCGCAGTGCGAGCCGGTGTCCCACGTGGTGGAGTCGTACTGACCGCTGTGCCCGGTCTCATAGCCACCTGGGCCGCCGGGAAGGGCGCCGAAAAGCGGGTCGGTGTCAAAGCTGCCTGTGGGGTACTGGTCGTGGCCGACGTACCCGGCGTGGGCGTGCTGGTCGTTCACCAACTTCTCTCTCGCCTCGGCAGCAGGACCTCTGGATCTGGGGCCATGGAGCAGACGGGTCCCAGAGGGGAACCAGTGGCGGCGACTGTACCCGGCGGTATGCGACGGCGACAATCTTCCCCTGGTTCTGGGCGGTCAGGAAACGGGCATTCGAGCGTCTTTCGGGGGCCGGAGGGAGAGCTTTGGCCCTACGTTCGAAATGCGTTCGACCTTCTGTCACCTGGGGTAAGGCTCAGGGGCGGGCCTTGGCGTGGGCGAAGGGCCGATCGGGGCCCGTCGGTGGGGCGGCGCGAGATGTCTCGGGGGCGATTCCGGGGCGCCTCGGGGTGTCCCGGAGTGCCTCGCGGCGTGTCAGGCGACCGAGACGACTCCCGGGGCGCTCGTCCCGGACCCGCTGCCCTCCAGGGACTGCCGGATCCGGGCCGCGACCGCCGGGTGGACCGGAAGGGCGAGATGGCCGATGCCGCTGACCCGCACATTCTCCGTGATCAGGTCCGGATGCTCGACCCGTGCCGTCTCCACCGGGGTCATCAGCTGGTCCAGATCGCTCCAGAAGCTGACGAACCGGGTCCGGCAGTCGGGGGCGGGCCCGCGCAGTTCCTCGATCACATCCGAGTCGGGGCGCATCTGGCGCACGATCGGGTGTGCGCTGGCCAGCGGGGCGACAGTGGTGCCCGAATGCGGGGTGCCGAGGGTGACGATCGTACGCACCCGTAGGTCACCGCCCAGACACTGTGCGTAATAACGTGCGATCAGGCCGCCCAGGCTGTGCCCGACGATGTCCACCTCGCTGCGCCCCGTGCGGGCGCAAATCTCCTCGATATGCCGCCCGAGCAACTCGGCGGCGGCGCGGATGTCACAGGTGAGGGGGGAGTAGTTCAGACACTCCAGATGGCGCCAGCCGTGCCGGGCGAGGGAGCGGCGGAGCAGGACGAACACGGAGCGGTTGTCGACGAAGCCGTGCAGAAGGACCACGGGCGGATGGCCGGGGTGGCCGCCGGCCGCCAGGGGGGTGGGCAGGGGAGCGGTCTTCCTGGTCCGGTGCTCCGGGCCGCGGGCCCGGGGAGGTGCGGTCTTCAGCTTCCGGGCGGCGGGGGCGGTGCCACGGGAGGGCGGGGGCGCGGCCCCGGCCGTACTCCGGTCCGGGACGGCATCCCGGACCCGGTCCTGGTCCCGGTGCCGGTCCTGGTCCCGGTGCCGGTCCGCCGTCACCCCGGAGCCCCGCTTGTCTTCCCGGGCCTTGTCCAGGTGGTCCGTGCCCTGGTCCCGGTCACGTTTCCGGGGGCTCCCGGAGGCCCGGGGCGCGCCCAGGGGGCGGGGTGTACCGGAACCTCCGGGCGGGCCCGGGTCCTGGGAGAGGTCCGCGCCCGGGCGCTCCTGGATGAGGCCGGAGGGGTAGAGCAGTACATGCCCGGCGAGGATCGCCAGCTCAAGGGCGGTGGCGCGCAGCAACACCGTCGGTACGCGCAGATCGCACACATTCCGCAGCCGGCGCACGGTCTCCATGCTTGCGGTCAGCATGCCCACGGGGCTCAGACTCAGGGGAAGGAAGGGCAGAACCTTCATGGGCCGACCTCCGTACGGCACCCCGGGGACGTCTTCGTCCCCCGCGTGCCCTCATGGGGCCCCTTCGTCCCCGGCCCGGTGCCGACGGCTCGGCGGTGGGTCGAACGACATGGGCGCCACCCCGCCGTACCGCCCGGCTGGCGGCCCGGTGGAACGGCCCTGAAGCGGCTCCCTTGCGCTCGCCCCGCCGCGACTGGTGTGTCGCGTGGTGCGGGAGCGATGCACAGTGAACTTGTCCCATGTGTGATTTCCCCCTCCCGGCCCACCGCGAAACGGTCAGGTGCGGGATGCTGTAGATAACGATCGTTCACTGTGCGGAGTCAGTCGTGTGGAGGCAGAGATGGGTGTGACCGGTCCGATCCGCGTAGTAGTGGCCAAGCCGGGGCTCGACGGTCACGACCGCGGGGCCAAAGTGATCGCCCGTGCCTTGCGGGACGCGGGCATGGAGGTCATCTACACCGGTCTGCACCAGACCCCCGAGCAGATCGTCGACACCGCGATCCAGGAGGACGCGGACGCGATCGGGCTCTCCATCCTCTCGGGCGCCCACAACACCCTCTTCGCGAAGGTCCTGGACCTCCTCAAGGACCGTGACGCCGAGGACATCAAGGTCTTCGGCGGCGGCATCATCCCCGAGGCGGACATCGCGCCCCTGAAGGCGAAGGGGGTCGCGGAGATCTTCACCCCCGGAGCCACGACGACCTCCATCGTCGAATGGGTCAACGCGAACGTCCGCCAGCCCGCCGGCGCCTGACCGGCCCGCCCGGCCCTTTTACCTCCGGTCCTGCTCCGTCCCTGTCCTTCTTCCGGGTCCGGGTCCGCCGCCCGGACCCGGAAGAAGCCCATGAGACGCGTGCGTCCCCGAAGGCCGGACTCTCCGGCCGGCAGCCGGTCTCCCGGCGTGGTGGTGCCACGCCGGGAACCCGGTGTCAGACGGCGGCCGCCGGTCTCGGGCCGTCGTGTACGGCGACCGGGCGCGGGTCCTCGGGCCCTGTGGCCCGACGCGGGTTCTCGGGCCCGGCGGCCGGTATCAGTTCATCGTGCATGGCGGCGCGGAGGCGGAGAGTGGAGACCAGCCGCTGGAACGCCTCCGACCAGTAGGCTCCCGCGCCCGGGGACGCGCCCTCCGTCTCGTCGGGGGTGGCCGTCAGGAGATCGAGTCGGGTGGCCTCACCGGGGGAGAGACAGCGCTCGGCCAGGCCCATCACGCCGCTGAAGCTCCACGGATAGCTGCCGGCCTCCCGGGCTATGTCCAGGGCGTCGACCACCGAACGGCCCAGCGGCTCCGCCCAGGGCACCGCGCACACCCCCAGCAGCTGGAACGCCTCCGACAGACCGTGGGCCGCGATGAAGTCCGCGACCCAGACCGCCCGCTCCTCCCCGGGAAGCGTCGCGAGCAGTTTCGCCCGCTCCGCCAGGGAGGAGGTGCCGGGACCCACCTCGGGCGGTATGCCCGGGGCGCCCAGCAGGGCCCGGGCCCACTCCGCGTCCCGCTGGCGCACCGCGGCACGGCACCAGGCCGCGTGGAGTTCGGCGGCCCAGCCGTCGGTCACGGGCAGGGCGACGATCTCCGCCGCCGTACGCCCCCCGAGGTGCCGGGGCCAGACGGAGAGCGGGGCTGCCTCCACCAGCTGGCCCAGCCACCAGGAACGCTTGCCCCGGCCCGTGGGCGGCGCCGCGACGACACCGTCGCGCTCCATGTCCGCATCGCACTCCCGGGGCGCCTCCACGGCGGCCATCGTGCCCTGAGCGCCCCGGTCCAGCCGTACGCACGCCGTGGCCCGGGCCGCCATCCGCCCGGCGAGCGCGGAGTCCGGCAGCGCGGACAGCAGCTCCGCGGCCGTGGCACGGACATTGCGGCTGCGGTCGGCCAGCGCCCGCTCCAGGAAGGGCTCGTCCGCACCCGACAGCCCCGTCCGCAGCGAGTCCAGGAACATCAGCCGGTCCTCCGCCCGCTCACCGGACCAGGTACCGGCGAGCAGGGCCAGCGCCCGGTCCGCGTCCCGCGCCCGGACCGCTCCCAGCAGGGCGACCCGCTCGGCGAAGAGACCCTCGTCCCACAGCCGCTGGACCGCCTCGGCATCGGCGGCGTCCGGCAGGAGCACCCCGCCGGCCGAGGAGCCGCGCAGGGCGAACTTCCACTCCGGGTTGAACCGGGCCAGCCACAGCCCGCGTCCCCCGGCGAAGGCGAGCGCGGACGGCCGCAGATCGGTCCTCGCCCGGGCCGCGTCCAGCAGCGCGGGCAGCAGTGACGGCGGGGCCTGGTAGCCGTGCCCGTTGGCGGCGGTCAGCCACTGCGGCAGCAGCTCGGTCAGATCCGGAGCCGTACCACGCCGGCCGCCGGACGAGGGCGCGGAACGGTCGGCCAGCAGCTGGGCCAGCCTCCGCCGGGCTGCCACCGGCAGCCGGGGCCGCGGATCCCCGGGCGCGGGCTCCGGGCGGGCGGAGGCCGGAGCGGGCAGCAGCCCCGCCCGGCGCCGCACGGTGTGCACCGCCGCCGCGTCCAGCAGCGCGGCCGGAGCGTCCCGGCCCGGGGCCATGACCCCGGGCGGCGGGGTGCGGCGATCGGTGCCGAGAAGGGCCGAGGTCACGAGATCTTCCCACTGCGTGGCGTGCTCCGCCGACGGTGAGGTGTTGGTGGTACCGGTCATGGGCGTCCTCCTTCGCTTGCCCGGATTCAGACCAGGGGGACGGTCTCGGCGTCGCTGCCGGGCTCCCAGGCCGCCAGCGGTGTCACACCCTGATGCCCGCACTCCCCGAACACGGTGACCGGCCCCCCGCCGGACACCGCTGCGAGCTTCCACAGACCCGGCCGGGAGAGCGCGGCCGGTGCCACGGGCAGCGCGCTCCCGCCATCCGCGTCCGCCAGCTGCCAGCCGCCGCCGTCCGGGACGGGTATCACCTCCGTCAGCGTCACGGGCCGGCTCTCCAGCCACGGGTCGTCGCGCAGCGCCACCCCGTACGCCTCCAGCGCCGCGGCGACCGGACCCCCGCGCGGCGCGCGGCCGCCCGGGACCGGCGGCCCGAAGGGCTCACCCATGTCCGCCCGGAGCTGCCCCGCCCCCGTGTACGGGGTCAGCTCGGCGTCGATCGACATCCCCACCGGCAGCGCCAGCCGCGGGGCGCGGCCTCCGGCCCCGAAGGACAGCAGCAGCGCGACGCGCCCCGACTCCCTGCCCGACACCCATATACGGCGTGTGACGATCTTCCCGTCGGACGAGTCGTACTGGGAGAGGACCAGCCAGTGGTCCCGCACCGGCGGGCCGTCGGCGGGCGAGGTGAGGCCCACCCGGGTGCGGACGGTCGCCGCCATCGGCTCCGGCAGCCGCTCCAGCCCCAGCCACGCCGAGTCCAGCAGATGGATCAGCGCGCACTCCTCCAGCAGCCGCACCGGCCACCCCGGCCCCGACCCCGGTATGGCACCCAACTCCCGCACCCGCGCCGCCAGTCCCGGCGCCTGCGCGTCGACCATGCGGGCCGCCGTCTCCTCCCACAGTCCGTACCCCGACTGCTCGGCGGACGCCAGACCGCCGCGCACCAGATCCTCCAGGCGCTGCTCCAGCTCCGTCGCCCCCGCCGTGATCCGCCCGGCCCTGCGCTCCGCCCTGCGCCTGGCCGCCTCGGGGTCCGCCGCCTTCGCCGACTGCCCCTCGCCCGCTACGGTCTGCTTGTTCTCGGTCCGCCTGCGACGCCCCTCCAGCCACTCGTCCGCCCAGTCCGGCGCGGTTCCCGCCCGTACCGCTTCCTCGTCCGCCGCCCAGAGCAGCAGCAGCCCCAGCGCGTGCTTGCACGGGAACTTCCGGCTCGGACAACTGCACTTGTACGCGGGGCCCGCCGTGTCGACGACCGTCTGATACGGCTTGCTCCCGCTGCCCTTGCACAGACCCCACACGGCACCCGCGCCGCTGCTGCCCGCGTCGGACCACGGGCCGGCCGTGCCCAGTTTGTTTCCCGCTCTGCGTGATGCGTCGTCAGGAGCCAGTGCCAGCACCTGTTCAGACGTCCAGCGCACCCCCATCTGATTCATGTCACCGACCGTACGGGCCACCACTGACAATCGGCTCCGATCGGCCTCTGACCTGCGTGGACGGTCGATTGTCAGTGGCGTGGTGCAGGGTTGAAGCCACATCGGATCGAACGAGTCGAACGATCTGGAGGGGGATCCATGACCATGTCCGAAACCTCAGCCGCCACGGGCGCCGAGGCGCTGCGACCGCATGCCGAGGACGCCTTCGCCGACGAGTTGAAGGCGCTCGCCGCGGCCGACGACCGGCCGCGTCCGGTCGGCTGGCGGCTGTCGCCGTGGGCCGTCGCCCTCTATCTGCTCGGGGGCACCCTCCCCGACGGCACGGTCGTCACCCCGAAGTACGTGGGACCGCGCCGTATCGTCGAAGTCGCCGTCACCACCCTCGCCACCGACCGCGCGCTGCTGCTGCTCGGTGTGCCCGGCACCGCCAAGACATGGGTGTCCGAGCATCTGGCCGCGGCCGTCAGCGGGGACTCCACTCTCCTGGTGCAGGGCACGGCGGGCACCCCTGAAGAGGCAATCCGCTACGGGTGGAACTACGCGCAGCTGCTCGCCCACGGCCCCAGCCGGGACGCGCTCGTGCCCAGTCCCGTCATGCGCGCCATGTCCGACGGCATGACGGCGAGGGTCGAGGAGCTGACCCGTATCCCCGCCGATGTGCAGGACACGCTCATCACGATCCTGTCCGAGAAGAACCTGCCGATCCCCGAGCTCGGCCAGGAGGTCCAGGCGGTCCGCGGCTTCAACCTCATCGCCACCGCCAATGACCGCGACCGGGGGGTCAACGACCTCTCCAGCGCCCTGCGCCGCCGGTTCAACACCGTGGTGCTGCCGCTGCCCGCCACCCCGGACGCGGAGGTCGACATCGTTTCCCGGCGCGTCGACCAGATCGGGCGCTCGCTCGATCTGCCCGCCGTGCCCGAGGGACTCGAGGAGATCCGCCGCGTGGTCACCGTCTTCCGGGAGCTGCGTGACGGAGTCTCTGCCGACGGGCGCACCAAGCTCAAATCCCCGTCCGGCACGCTCTCCACGGCGGAGGCGATCTCCGTGGTCACCGGCGGTCTCGCCCTCGCCGCGCACTTCGGGGACGGCGTGCTCCGGGCGGGCGACGTCGCCGCCGGCATCCTCGGCGCCGTCGTCCGGGACCCGGCGGCCGACCGGGTCATCTGGCAGGAGTATCTGGAGACGGTGGTCCGCGAGCGGGACGGCTGGAAGGACTTCTACCGCGCCTGCCGTGAGGTGAGCGCATGACCGGACCCCTGCTGCTCGGTGTCCGCCACCACGGCCCCGGTTCCGCGCGGGCGGTGCTGGCCGCGCTGGAGGGGGCGGCCCCGCGCGTGGTTCTGATCGAGGGTCCGCCCGAGGGAGACGCGCTGCTCCCGCTCGCGGCCGACGAGCAGATGCGCCCGCCGGTCGCACTGCTGGCCCACGCGGTGGACGACCCCGGTCAGGCCGCGTTCTGGCCGCTGGCCGAGTTCTCCCCGGAGTGGGTGGCGATCCGCTGGGCGCTCGGTCGGGGGGTTCCGGTGCGGTTCATCGATCTTCCCGCGGCGTTCTCGCTGGCACTGGCGGCGCAGGACAAGGTGTCCCCGCCCGGGCGGGCTCCGTCGGCCGGCCGGGAGGAGGACGGGGCTCACGGGGGACCCGCCGGGGACCCCGGGCGTCGCCCCGCGCCAGGGCCCCCGTGGGAGCCGGGTGCGGAGGGGGCCGTACCGCACGACGGTTCCGCCGAGCAGCCGGACGGCGCTGAGGGTGAGGGCGCCGGCGGCGAGGCGGGAGGCCCCGGCGGCGATGTGCGGATCGACCCGGTCGCCGTGCTCGCCGGGGCCGCGGGATATGACGATCCCGAGCGCTGGTGGGAGGACGTGGTCGAGCACCGCGGCCCCGGCGCCCGCCCCGACCGGACCGGTCGGGGAGCAGACGGGGCGGCCGGGGGAGGCGCCCGCCCGGAGGACGGAGCGTACGCCGACCGGGACTCCCGGGGCGGTCCGTCCGGCCGGGACGACCTGGTGGTCCGGGCCGAGGGCGAGGACGGGGACGACCGGCACGACCGCGACGACCAGGGCGATCGGGGTGATCGGGACGGCCGCGACCACGACATTCATGATGTCCGCGATGTCAGCGACATCGACGACGTCCGCGAGGCTGTCCCCGGCCGGGGCGCATACGAGCCGTTCGTCGCGCTCGGGGAGGCCATGGCCGAACTGCGGGGGATGTACGGCCACGGGGGGCATGAGCGGGATCTCGTCCGCGAGGCGTATATGCGGCTCCAGCTGCGGGCCGCGCGCAAGGAGTTCGGGGACGACGTCGCCGTCGTCTGCGGGGCGTGGCATGTGCCCGCGCTCGCGGAGAAGACGACCATCGCCGCCGACAAGGCGCTGATCAAGGGACTGCCCAAGGTCAAGGCCGAGATGACCTGGGTGCCCTGGACCCACCGCAGGCTGGCCCGCCGCAGCGGGTACGGCGCGGGGATCGACTCCCCCGGGTGGTACGGACATCTCTTCCGGGCCCCGGACCGCCCGATCGAGCGCTGGATGACCAAGGTCGCGGGACTGCTGCGCGACGAGGACCGGATGGTGTCGTCGGCCCATGTCATCGAGGCCGTACGGCTCGCGGATACCCTCGCCGCCATGCGCGGCAGACCCCTGGCCGGGCTGACGGAGACGACCGACGCCATCCGGGCGGTGATGTGCGACGGCTCCGATGTGCCGCTGGATCTGATCCGGGACCGGCTCGTCGTCGGGGACGTGCTCGGGGAGGTGCCGGACGCCGCGCCCGCGGTGCCGTTGCAGCGGGACCTCGGCCGCTCCCAGCGGAGCATGCGGCTCAGGCCGGAGGCCCTGGAGCGCGAGCTGGAGCTGGATCTGCGCAAGGAGAACGACGCGGCCAGGAGCCGGCTGCTGCACCGGCTGAGGCTGCTCTCCATCGGCTGGGGCGAGCCGGTCACGGGGCGGGGGAGCACCGGGACGTTCCGGGAGACCTGGCGGCTGCGCTGGGAACCCGAGCTCTTCGTCCGGGTCGCCGAGGCGGGTGTCTGGGGCACCACCGTGCTCTCCGCCGCCACGGCCAAGGCCGAGCACAAGGCCCTCACGGCCACCGCTCTCTCCGAGATCACCGCGCTCGCCGAGGAGTGTCTGCCGGCCGAACTGACCGACGCGCTCCCCGTCGTGATGCGCGCGCTCGCCGACCGCGCCGCGCTCGACACGGACGTCGGCCATCTCGCCCAGGCCCTGCCCGCCCTGGCGCGCTCCCTGCGGTACGGCGATGTGCGGTCCACCGACACCGGGGCCCTGGCCGAGGTCGCGACCGGGCTCGCCGAGCGGATCTGCGTCGGGCTGCCACCCGCCTGCACGGGACTGGACACGGACGGCGCGGAGGCGATGCGCCGTCATCTGGACGCCGTCCACACCGCGATCGGGCTGCTGCCCGCGGCGGACGAACTCGCCGGACGCTGGGGGACCGTCCTGCACCGGCTCGCCGCCCGCGACACCGTGCCCGGAGTCATACGGGGCCGGGCCGCCCGCCTCCTGCTCGACGACGGACGGCTCGGGGTCGACGAGGCCGCGCGGCTGATGAGCCTCGCGCTCTCGCCGGGAACCCCGCCCACCGAGGCGGCGGCCTGGATCGAGGGCTTCGTCGGCGGGGCGTCGGGAGGGGGACTGCTCCTCGTGCACGACGAGCGCCTGCTCGGGCTGGTCGACGCCTGGCTCATGGGGGTGACGGCGGACGCGTTCACCGACGTACTGCCGCTGCTGCGCCGCACCTTCTCCGCGTATGAACCGGGAGTGCGCCGCACTCTCGGCGAGCTGGTCCGCCGGGGACCCTCGGCGGCGCCGGGAGGCGGCGCGCCGAGCGCCCCCGGGATCACGGCACCCGGCTTCGGACCAGGACTGGACGAGCGGCGAGCGGACGCGGTGCTACCGGTGCTCCGGCTGCTCCTCGGAATCGACGGCGGCGACCGTACGGACGACCTTGCGGGGGCGGGGCGATGACTTCGACGACACCACAGGATGTGCCGGGCGGCGCGGGCGCACGGGCGGACGCGCGCGCACGGGCCGTGACGGACGGGCGGCCCGGGGCGGTACGGGAGAACGGTACGGGTATGGCCATGGACGGGGTCGGCACGGGCGGGCGGCTCGGGGCGGCAGCGTCGGCCGGTACGGGCGCGGCCACTGGCCGCACCGGCACGGGCGGGGAACCGGTCGGGCGCGGGGAGGGGCGGGCGGTCGCCCCCGGGCGGACCGGTGCGGGAGCCTCGCAGGGCACCGGGGTCCGTTCGGGCTCCCAGGACTCGCCAGGTGACCCGGGCCGTTCGGCCTCCGGGGGGCGGCCGGGTGCAGCTGAGGGGACGGGGGTCTCCTCGGGTCTTGAGCCGCCACCCGCATCCGGCGACCCGTCGGGCTTCCCGGACCCGTCGGAATTCCGGCACGCGGTCGACCTGGACGAGCCCCGGCCTCTCGGCGGCCCGGCGGTGCGGGGCCTCGCGTCGGACTCGCCGGATCTGTCGGACTCTCTGGACCGGTCACGTGCTCCGGACCCGTCGGACACCCGGATCGCGCCGGGCTTCCCGGACGGGGCGGGCGAGGGCGGCCCGCCGGGTGCCGGGGGCCGGGCCGCCGGGGACGAGCGGCTGCGCCGATGGCGGCTCGTCCTCGGCGGGGAGGCCGCCGACGGCACGGGCTGCACCCTCGACGGGACGGACGCCCGTGTCGACGGGGCGCTCACCGCGCTCTACGACGGTCCGGACTCCCGGGGCGGCCGGACCGCCGGACGGAACCGCTCGGCCGGACTCGGAGCCTCCGCCCCCTCGGTCGCGCGCTGGCTCGGCGACATCAGGACGTACTTCCCCAGCTCCGTCGTCCAGGTCATGCAGCGCGACGCCATCGAGCGCCTCGGACTGTCGACCCTGCTCCTGGAGCCGGAGATGCTGGAGGCCGTCGAGGCGGACGTCCATCTCGTCGGCACCCTGCTCTCCCTCAACAAGGCGATGCCCGAGACGACCAAGGAGACGGCCCGGGCCGTCGTACGGAAGGTCGTCGAGGACCTGGAGAAGCGGCTGGCCACGCGGACGAGGTCGACGCTGACGGGCGCGCTCGACCGTTCGGCGAGGATCAGCAGGCCCAGACACCGGGACATCGACTGGGACCGCACGATCCGGGCGAACCTCAAGAACTACCTCCCGGAGTTCGGCACGGTCGTTCCCGAGCGCCTCATCGGTTACGGACGGGCGTCCCAGTCGGTCAAGAAGGAGGTGGTGCTCTGCATCGACCAGTCGGGATCCATGGCGGCGTCCGTCGTCTACGCCTCGGTCTTCGGCGCGGTTCTCGCCTCCATGCGTTCCATCGCCACCCGGCTCGTCGTCTTCGACACCGCAGTCGTCGACCTCACCGACCAGCTCGACGACCCGGTCGACGTCCTCTTCGGGACCCAGCTCGGCGGCGGCACGGACATCAACCGGGCCCTGGCCTACTGCCAGTCGCAGATCACGCGCCCGGCCGACACCGTGGTCGTACTGATCAGCGATCTGTACGAGGGCGGGATCCGGGACGAGATGCTGAAGCGGGTGGCGGCGATGAAGGCGTCCGGGGTGCAGTTCGTCGCGCTGCTGGCGCTCTCGGACGAGGGGACCCCGGCGTACGACAGGGACCATGCGGCGGCGCTCGCCGCGCTGGGGGCGCCCGCCTTCGCCTGTACGCCGGACCTGTTCCCGGACGTCATGGCGGCGGCGATCGAGAAGCGCCCGCCCCCGATACCGGACCCGGCGCGAACCTGACCGCCCGCGCCGGCCACGTGCCCCGCGCCCGGCCGGCACCCAGGGCCCAGTGCGCAGGCACCTCGCGCGGCCGCCCGGCTCGCATCCTCGTACGGGTCGGCCGGGTGCCTGTACCAGAGGTGCCCGCACCGCACGCGCAGGGCACATGCCCGCGCCCGGCAGCGACCTGCATCCCGTACGGGCCGGGCCGTCACGTGCGCCGCATGTGCCCGCGCCTGGCGGGCACCCGGGGCCTATTGCGCCAGCGCCGTGTGCGGCCCGCACCCGGCCTGCGTCTCCGTGCGGGTCGGCCGGGTGCCCGCCACCGCATGTGCCCGCGCCTGGCGGGCACCCGGGGCCTATTGCGCCAGCACCTTGTGCGGCCCGCACCCGGATGCGGCCCCGGCCTCGCATCCGGCCCCGGGGGCCGGCCCGCATCCCCGTGCGGGCCGGCCACGTGCCCGCACCACAGGCGCCCGCACCGCACGTGCCCGCACCACAGGCGCCCGCACCTGGCAGGGACCCGGAGTCCGCGCGGCGGCACCCGGCTCCCGGCATGCGTCGCGTCTCCGCCCGGTGGGCATCCGCGCTCGGCAGGCGCACCCGCCCCACGCGTCCCGCAGCGTGCCCACGGCCTCAACGCCCCCACAGCCCCATCTACCGCGCCCGCGCCCTCAGGTCCCGTACCGTCCCCGAGACCCGTACCACCCCTCCCGGGACCCCGGGACCCGTACCGCCTCCGACCTCGGTGTCTCGCCGTTCAGGGGGTTCCGGGGCGGGCGGAGGCCGTGGGGACGGGGTGTCTGACGGGGTGCGGGCGGGTGTGCGGTCTGTGACTGTTCTCACGACCGTTCTGTGAGCTCCGATTTAGGGAGCCACCTTCCACGGGGATAACCTGCGAGACGGACATGCCGCGTGCCCGGTCACCGTGTGCGCCTTCCTTGTGACATCGCAGTCACGTTGCCCTTCGCGGCACGCCCACGCAGACAACGAACCGCGATCATCAGAAAAGGGACGGACGCGCGTGGACCTGTTCGAGTACCAGGCGAGGGACCTCTTCGCCAAGCACGGTGTACCGGTGCTGGCCGGTGAAGTCATCGACACGCCTGAGGCGGCGCGCGAGGTGACGGAGCGGCTGGGCGGCAAGTCGGTCGTCAAGGCGCAGGTGAAGGTCGGCGGCCGAGGCAAGGCCGGCGGCGTCAAGCTCGCCTCCACCCCGGATGACGCGGTCGAGAAGGCCGGGCAGATCCTGGGCATGGACATCAAGGGCCACACGGTCCACAAGGTCATGCTCGCGGAGACCGCGCCCGACATCGCCGAGGAGTACTACGTCTCGTACCTCCTCGACCGCACCAACCGCACCTTCCTGGCCATGGCGTCCGTCGAGGGCGGTATGGACATCGAGGAGGTCGCGGCCACCAAGCCCGAGGCCCTCGCGAAGATCCCGGTCGACGCCAACGAGGGGGTCACCCCGGAGAAGGCCGCCGAGATCGTCGCCGCCGCGAAGTTCCCGGCCGAGGTCGCCGACCAGGTCGCCGACATCCTGGTGACGCTGTGGAAGACCTTCATCGCCGAGGACGCTCTCCTCGTCGAGGTCAACCCGCTCGCCAAGGTCGCCGACGGCCGGGTGATCGCGCTCGACGGCAAGGTATCCCTCGACGCCAACGCCGACTTCCGCCAGCCGGAGCACGAGGCCCTGGAGGACAAGGCCGCGGCCAACCCGCTGGAGGCCGCCGCCAAGGCCAAGAACCTCAACTACGTCAAGCTCGACGGCGAGGTCGGCATCATCGGCAACGGCGCCGGTCTGGTCATGTCCACGCTTGACGTGGTCGCCTACGCCGGTGAGGCCCACGGCGGGGTGAAGCCCGCCAACTTCCTCGACATCGGCGGCGGCGCCTCCGCCGAGGTCATGGCCAACGGCCTGGAGATCATCCTCGGCGACACGGACGTCAAGTCCGTCTTCGTCAACGTCTTCGGCGGCATCACCGCCTGCGACGAGGTCGCCAACGGCATCGTCCAGGCCTTGGAGCTGCTCAAGTCCAAGGGCGAGGACGTCACCAAGCCCCTGGTCGTGCGCCTCGACGGCAACAACGCGGAGTTGGGTCGCAAGATCCTCTCCGACGCCAACCACCCGCTCGTGCAGCGCGTGGACACCATGGACGGTGCGGCAGACAAGGCCGCCGAGCTCGCCGCGGCTGCGAAGTAAGGGATTCGGGACAGACACCATGGCTATCTTCCTGACCAAGGACAGCAAGGTCATCGTCCAGGGCATGACCGGTGCCACGGGCATGAAGCACACCAAGCTCATGCTGGGTGACGGCACCAACATCGTCGGCGGTGTGAACCCGCGCAAGGCCGGTACGAAGGTCGACTTCCAGGGCACCGAGGTGCCGGTCTTCGGCTCCGTGGCCGAGGCGATGAAGGAGACCGGAGCCGACGTCTCCGTACTCTTCGTACCCCCGGCGTTCGCCAAGGCCGCCGTCGTCGAGGCCATCGACGCCGAGATCCCGCTCGCGGTCGTCATCACCGAGGGCATCGCGGTGCACGACTCCGCCGCCTTCTGGGCGTACGCCGTCAGCAAGGGCAACAAGACCCGGATCATCGGCCCGAACTGCCCCGGACTGATCACCCCCGGCCAGTCCAACGCCGGCATCATCCCGGGCGACATCACCAAGCCCGGCCGTATCGGACTGGTGTCCAAGTCCGGCACGCTGACCTACCAGATGATGTACGAGCTGCGGGACATCGGCTTCTCCTCGGCCGTCGGCATCGGTGGCGACCCGGTCATCGGCACCACCCACATCGACGCGCTCGCGGCCTTCGAGGCCGACCCCGAGACCGAGTTGATCGTGATGATCGGTGAGATCGGCGGCGACGCCGAGGAGCGCGCGGCCGACTTCATCAAGGCCAATGTCACCAAGCCGGTCGTCGGTTACGTCGCGGGCTTCACCGCCCCCGAGGGCAAGACGATGGGCCACGCCGGTGCGATCGTGTCCGGTTCGTCCGGCACCGCGCAGGCGAAGAAGGAGGCCCTGGAGGCGGCGGGAGTCAAGGTCGGCAAGACGCCGACCGAGACCGCGAAGCTGGCCCGGGAGATCCTGGGCGGCTGACCCGGCCGTATCGCCTACGGGCCCGCGCTCCGGAATGGAGCGCGGGCCCGTACGTCTGCCCCGACCTGCTCTTCTTCGCACCGCGAGCCGGGGGCACTCGGGCTCCTAGCGGGGGTCGGGCACCAGACGTCCGGGGCCGCTCGCCGGTTCGGAGAGCAGGCTCCGCCGCAGCTCCTCGTCCTGCGGTGACAGCCGCTCGGGGCCCGCGTGCCCCGGGACCCCGCCTACCTGCTGCCCGGGGGCGACCTCCGGTACATACCGGGTCGGCGCGGTCGCGAGGGTGAAGCCCGTCGCGCCGATGATCAGCACTCCGGCGCCCAGCGCGAACCGCGTCCAGAACCAGCCGCGCCGCTCACTGCTGCGCCGCACCGCGGGGGCCGCGGCGGGCTGCGGCAGCGGAACGGCCGCCGTGAGGGCGACGAGCTGATCGTGCAGTGCCTCGGGCGAGTTCAGCTGCGGCAGCCGGTCGGCGATGGCCTCACGCGCGTGCAGTACCCGGTTCGCCGCGGCCGGAGTGCTCGCCTCCGTCTCGGCGGCCGTCTCGGGCAGATCCAGGCCCAGGCCGTCGTAGAGGAGGACCGTACGGCGATACGGAGGCGGCAGCTCCAGCAGTACGTCGAGCAGGTCCAGCCGGGCCTGGTCGAGCGGCGGGCGGTCCCGGTGGCGGTGCACCGGCCGCAGCCGCTGCCAGGGGGACATGGCGTACTCGTACGCCGCCGCCCGTACCCACCCCACCGGATCCCGGTCCTGGGCGACGTCCGGCCAGTGCTGCCAGGCGTGATGGAACGCCCGTTCCACGGATTCGTGCGCCAGCCGCCGCCGTCCGGTCAACAGATACGCCTGGCGTACGAGAGGGGGCGCGGCGAACGTGTACAGCGCGTCGAACGCCTCCTCGGGAGTGAGCGGCGGGTGATCCGGAACGGGCGGGGCGGGGGACGCCGTGCCCGTGGCGGTCCGCGCGGCGGACGCGGCCGGGGCGGCGCTCTTCGGGGGATGCTGCGGCGGCGCGGGCCGGTGCCCCGGATCCGTCTTCGGTGCGGCCCGCGATGCGTCCTCAGGTGCCGGCGCGGCCTTCCCGCCGGCGTTCGTATCGGTCCCCGCGCCGGCGGCGGTGTCCGCCCGGGCGTCCCGCTCAGTCGCGGATCCGGTCGCGGGGCCGGTCCCGGGCCCCGTACCGGAACGGCTCGCGGTGGTCGCGGTCGCGGACTCGGGTGGGGATCCGGCCCCGGAGGAAGTCCCCGGTGGGGGCTCCGGCGTGGCACCGGCCTGGGTCTCGGGCTTCGTCTCGGGCATGGCACGTGCCTCGGCCTCGGTCTTCGCGCCTGCCTCGGCGCCGGATACGGAACTGGTCTGATTGGTGCTGGTGCTGGTGCTGCGTACTCCTGGACCCGCTCCGGCACCGATACGGAATGAGGGCCCGTCACCGGTCCGGGTGTCCGTGCGTTCGGCCGGGTCCAGGGCGGCCAGCAGCTTCCCGTACGTCTCACGCCGGCGGCCCCGCGGATCGCTGCGGCCGGTCTCCCAGGCGCGGACGGTCGCCCTGGTCACACCGACCGCCCTGGCGACCTGCTCCTCGCTCATGGACATGGCCTCACGCAGCCTGCGCCGTTCCTTGGGAGACGGCAGAGGGACCTCGGAAGCGGAATGGGTCGTGCTCTGGGTCATGAAGGGCCCCCGGGAGTCCCCGGATAGCTGCACTCGGCATAGAAGTACATAAACGTATATTGAGCGACACAACGGCCCTTCGCCTGTTACGCGGCTAAAGCGCGTGTCGTTGGGAGCATGGCCGCGTGACTCAGACGACCGATCACGGCACCTCGTACGTATCCGCCCCGGTTCTGGTCCAGGGGGGCAGCCGGGTGGCGCTGGCCGCGTGCCTCGTACGCGGGGCGACCGCCGCGGGGCTCGGGCTCGGTGCGCTCACCGTCCTGGTGATGGCGATGTGGATCAGCTCCCCGTACCCGGACAGCGGTCCTGACGGCGCGCTGCACGTCGCCGCCTCGCTGTGGCTGCTGGCCCACGGCACCGAACTCGTCCGTACGGACACCCTGTACGGCGGGCCCGCGCCGGTCGGGGTCGTACCGCTGCTGCTCGTCGCCGTGCCCGCGTGGCTGACGCACCGGGCCGTGCGCGACGGGCTGCTGCCGGACCCGGAGGGGCGGCGGCCACGGCCGTCGCCCTGGGGGGCGCTGTGCACGGTGAGCGCCGGATATCTGCTGGTCGCGGCGGCCGTGATCGTCTACGCGGCGCGCGGGCCGTTCGCCGCGGAGCCGCTGAGCGCGGTGCTGCATGTGCCGCTGGTGATCCTGCTCGCGGCGGCGGCCGGGGTGTGGACGGCGAGCGGCCGTCCCACCGGTCCGCTGCCGGGGTGGCTGCCCGAGGCGGTACGGGTGGGGCTGGCCCGTACCCGGGTGGCCGTGGCGCTACGGGCCGGGACGGCCGGGGCGCTCGTCCTGCTCGGGGGCGGGGCACTCCTCGTCGCGTCCTCCCTGGTGTGGCACGCGGACGCCACCCAGGACTCCTTCCTGCATCTGTCCGATGTGTGGTCGGGGCGGCTCGCGGTGCTGCTGCTGGGGATCGCGCTGGTGCCGAACGCGGCGGTGTGGGGGGCGGCATACGGCCTCGGGCCCGGGTTCGCGCTCGGCACGGCGGCGACCGCGACGCCCGCCGGGGTCCTCGGGGATCCCGCGATGCCGCCCTTCCCGCTGGTCGCGGCGATTCCACCACAGGGGCCGGGCACCGCGCTGAACTGGGTGTCCCTGGCCGTGCCGGTGGCGGCGGCGGGCGTGATCGCCTGGTTCACGGTGGCGAAGGCGGCACCCGCGCGGGGAGAGAGCGTGTGGAGCATGCGGGAGACCGTGCTCACGGCGTTGCTGGGCGCGGTCTGCTGCGGGGGACTGACGGCCCTGATGGCGGCGGTCTCGGGCGGTCCGATGGGCACGCACCGGCTCGCGGACTTCGGGCCGGTGTGGTGGCTGACGGGGGCGGCGGCGTTCGTCTGGGCGGCGGCGGTCGGGGTGCCGGGGGCGTTGGGGGTACGGGCGTGGCGGCTGCGGGGGGCGGAGCCGGGCGTGGCTCCGGCGGCGGGGTCGGCCGTGGGTTCGGGTTCCGTGGCGGCCTCGGGTACGGGTGCCGGGGCGGGCGTTGCGCCGGATGCCGGTCCGGTCTCGGCCGGGGTGGCCGACGGGGGGTCCCGTACGGACGCGCTGGACGCGTTGGACGCGCTCGATGCGGTGTCAGAGCCGTACGACTATGTGCCGCTGGGGGCGTGGGTGGAGCGTAAACGGGACGATTCGGGGCGGTTGGCCGGGCGGGGGGCCGGGGTGGCGCCCGAGGTTCGGACCGGGCCCGGGGCGGAGGCCCGGCCTCAAGGGGAGCCCGAGGCCGGGTCCGGGCCTGAGCCCGGGGCGGATGATGCTGTGGCGGGAGGTGGGAAGCCTTGGGCCGCGCCTGCGAGTCCTTGGCCCGAGAGCCCTGGGGATACGTGAGGGCGCGGGGTGCCCTGCGGGGTGCTCCGCGGGGCTGATTTGGTGCGGGTTGCCTGGCGGCGTTGGGGGTGCGTCAGGTTGCTCCGCGGGGTTGGGGGTGGGTGTGGTTGCCCGGCGGGGGCTTGTGCGTTCTGGTTGTTCGCGGGTGCGGGGTCGTGTCGGGGGCGCTGCCCCCGAGGCCCTGCGCCTCAATCGCCGGCGGGGCTGATTTTGCTCGGGTTGCCCGGCGGGGCTGAGGGTGCCCAGCGGGTCGTGTCGGGGGCGCTGCCCCCGAGCCCCCGCGCCTCAATCGCCGGCGAGGCTGTTTTTGCCCGGGTTGCCCGGCGAGGCTGTTTTTGCGCGGGTTGCCCTGTGGGGTTGGTCGGCGGGGCTGGTGTGGTTACTCCTTGACGCCGATGAGGTCGCGGAGAGGTTCCGGGAGTTTGGCGTTGCAGGAGAGTTGGCCCGCCTTGGTGAGGGCGTCCCGTTCGCAGGTGTAGAAGTCGCGGTAGACCAGTTGCGCGGCGAAGGTCGAGGCGACGATCAGCAGGGCGATCGAGGCCATGACCAGGCCGGTCACCGCCGAGGTGCGCTGGGAGCGGTGGGCGGAAGGGGTTGGGGAGGCGGGCTGGGCCGGGGTCGTCGGGTCCGGGCGGCGGGGCTTGGCGCGCAGCGAGCTGATCGCCCAGTAGAGCGCCAGCGCGCCCAGGAGGAGGGCGATCTCCGGGAAGTCGAACAGTGCGAAGAAGAACGCCCACATGCCCGCGAGCAGCGCGTACCGCGCCCGGCGCTGGGCCGGGTCGGTCGGGTCCCAGCGGAGGCCGGAGGGAGGGCCTCCGGGGCCCTGCTGGCCGTTGTTCGGGTTGTTCTGGCCGCCGGGACGGCCGCCGAAGCCCCCGCCCGAGGAGCGTCCGGGCTGCCGGCTGCTCCACTGGCTGCCCCAGCCGGAGCGGTCGTCCGGCGCCCCGGAGGAGTCACCGCCGGAACCGGAAGCCCCCGACCCGTCGGAATCCGGAGGGCCGGACGGTTCGTCCTCCGGTCGACGCGGCTGCCACGGCTGGTCCGGCCTGCCCTCCGGCGGCGGCGCGAAGGGGTTGTTGTCATCGGTGGACTGGCGCTCCCGCGGCAACAGGAGGTCCGTACGGCGGCGTCGGTCCCGCATCTGGTGAACGTCTTCCCCTCAGACCCGTTCGCACACGGGGTCTAGTGTCGTCTGTGCCCGTCAGGGGACGGGTGCTGTCCCCTGACGCTACCTCCCGGCCACGCCCCCGTCCCGTGGGGGCCTTCCTGTATGCCGGTATCGTTGCTGACGGTCGGCTTCTTCGTAGAGTTCCCCGTATCCGGGGGCGCGATCCGTTCGTACGACCACACAAAGCCCGTACACCCCCGTCATCCGCACGCCCGCCGGCGGCCCCGTGGCTCCGTACGCACACGCGAAGAGCCGCGGGACCCACCCGGACAGAAAGAGAAAGAGACCCGCCGTGGCCTCCCCGCCTCCTCCCGCCCGACCCGGCAGCCAGGACCGCCCGGACCTTCCGGCGCGCGAGGACGCGCCGGCCCGGGAGGGCCGCCCGGCCCGGCTGGTGGTCCTGGTCTCCGGCTCCGGCACCAATCTCCAGGCCCTGCTCGACGCCATCGGCGACGACCCCGCGGGCTTCGGCGCCGAGGTCGTCGCCGTCGGGGCGGACCGCGGGGCGATCGCCGGTCTGGAGCGCGCCGAGCGCGCCGGGCTGCCGACCTTCGTGTGCCGGGTGAAGGACCACCCGTCCCGGGAGGCCTGGGACCGCGCGCTCACCGACGCCACCGCCGCCTACGAGCCCGATCTGGTGGTGTCGGCCGGGTTCATGAAGATCGTGGGCAAGGAGTTCCTCGCCCGCTTCGGCGGACGCTGCGTCAATACGCATCCCGCCCTGCTGCCCAGCTTTCCCGGCGCCCACGGAGTGCGCGACGCTCTCGCGTACGGCGCGAAGGTCACCGGGTGCACCGTCCACTTCGTCGACGACGGCGTCGACACCGGACCGATCATCGCCCAGGGCGTGGTCGAGGTCCGGGAGCAGGACGACGAAGCCGCTCTGCACGAGCGCATCAAGGAAGTCGAGCGAGCGCTGCTCGTCGAGGTCGTGGGGCGTCTCGCCCGTCACGGCTACCGCATCGAGGGACGAAAGGTTGTTTTCCCGTGACTGCTCAGCCTGCTGAGGCGACTGCCAGGCGGCCCATCCGGCGAGCGCTGGTCAGCGTGTACGACAAGACGGGCCTCGAAGATCTCGCCCGCGGCCTGCACGACGCCGGTGTCCAGCTGGTCTCCACCGGCTCGACCGCCGCGAGGATCGCCGCCACCGGGGTGCCGGTCACCCCGGTCGAGGAGCTGACCGGCTTCCCCGAGTGCCTGGACGGCCGGGTCAAGACCCTGCACCCGCGCGTCCACGCGGGCATCCTCGCCGACCTGCGCCTCGAATCCCACCGCGAGCAGCTCGCGGAGCTGGGCGTCGAGCCGTTCGACCTCGTGGTCGTCAATCTCTACCCGTTCCGGGAGACCGTCGCCTCCGGCGCCTCCCCGGACGAGTGTGTCGAGCAGATCGACATCGGCGGCCCCTCGATGGTCCGCGCCGCCGCCAAGAACCACCCGTCGGTCGCGGTCGTCACCAGCCCCGAGCGGTACGCCGACGTCCTCGGCGCCGTACGGGACGGCGGGTTCGACCTGGCCGCGCGCCGCCGGCTCGCGGCCGAGGCGTTCGCCCACACCGCCGCGTACGACGTGGATGTGGCCTCCTGGTTCGCCTCCCAGGCCCCTGCCGACGACACGGGCTTCCCGGACTTCCTGGGCGCCACCTACCGGCGCTCGAACGTCCTGCGCTACGGCGAGAACCCGCATCAGGGCGCCGCGCTGTACGTCAGCGGCGAGGGCGGGCTCCCCGGTGCCGAGCAGCTGCACGGCAAGGAGATGTCGTACAACAACTACACGGACACCGAGGCCGCCTGGCGCGCCGCGCACGACCACGCCGAGCCGTGCGTCGCGATCATCAAGCACGCCAATCCCTGCGGGATCGCGATCGGCGCGGACGTCGCCGAGGCGCACCGCAAGGCGCACGCCTGCGATCCGCTCTCCGCGTTCGGCGGCGTCATCGCGGTCAACCGTCCCGTGTCGGTCACGATGGCCGAGCAGGTGGCCGAGATCTTCACCGAGGTGATCGTCGCCCCGGCGTACGAGGAAGGCGCGGTCGAGGTGCTGGCACGGAAGAAGAACATCCGCGTCCTGCGCTGTGCCGAGGCGCCCGCGTCCCCGGCCGAGATCACCTATATCCAGGGCGGTGCGCTGCTCCAGGAAACGGACCGGCTCCAGGCCGAGGGCGACGACCCCGCGAACTGGACCCTGGCGACCGGCGAGGCCCTGTCCGCCGGGGAGCTGGCCGAGCTGGCCTTCGCCTGGCGGGCCTGCCGCGCCGTGAAGTCCAATGCGATCCTGCTGGCCAAGGACGGCGCCTCCGTCGGCGTCGGCATGGGCCAGGTCAACCGCGTCGACTCGGCGAAGCTCGCGGTGGAGCGGGCGGGCGAGGAGCGGGCGCGGGGCGCGTACGCCGCATCCGACGCGTTCTTCCCGTTCCCGGACGGCGCCGAGATCCTGATGGAGGCGGGCGTGAAGGCGATCGCCCAGCCCGGCGGTTCGGTCCGCGACGAGCAGGTGGTCGAGGCCGCGAAGAAGGCCGGCGTGACGATGTACTTCACGGGCACGCGCCACTTCTTCCACTGAGCCGCTGAGCCCCTGGGCCACCGGGCCCCTGAGCCGCCGAGCGGGGCTGCGGGGTCATGATCAGCGCTCGCACCGGCCGGCGGCCGTCCGGGAAGCCGGGCAGCCGGGCGCATCCGTACGCGGAAGGCCGCGCACCCTCCCGGGGTGCGCGGCCTTCCGCGTGAGCGTGGTGCTCGGCAGTACCGTTCAGTCGGTCTTGACGACCACGGTGGAGCAGATCTTGTCGGCGAAGGTCTGCTTCTTGTCGTCCCACAGCGGCCACAGCCATCCGATGTAGCAGGGGAGGCCGTCGAGGAAGTGCGCCAGCTGGCGGACGAAGGCCATGCCGAAGCCGAGCGTCTGGCCGTCGCGCTCCCGCAGCACCCGGATGCCCACGGCCTTCTTGCCGGGGGTCTGACCGGTGGTGCCCTCCTGGTGGCGCAGCCACAGGAACGCGGCGATCAGGTACACGATGGCGATGAGCACGAAGATGAGCGCCGCCTCCGTGCCCATGGCACCGCCGATGAACGACAGGGCCATGTACGGGACCAGGAGGATCAGCATGTCGATGAGGTACGCGCCGACCCGGAGCCCCCAGTGCGCCAGCGGGGGCATACCGCCCCCGTAACCGGCCTGCGGCGGGATCCCGCCACCGTACGGCTGGACGGGCGGGGCCTGCGGGTATCCGTAGGCGGCCTGCGGGTCCTGCTGTCCCTGCTGGGGGTAGCCGTAGCCCGGCTGAGCGCCCGGCTGCTGGCCCGGGTAGCCGTACCCGGGCTGCTGCCCACCCGGCTGGGGGCCGCCGGGCTGCTGGCCGTAGGGATTGTTGGGATCGCCGAAGCTCATGGCGAGGTTCCTCCGTTGAACGTGCTCGGGGACTGCGCGGTCCGGGCGGAGGAACGTCAAACCAGCATCAGCGAGCTGTCCCCCCAAAACACTGCCGCGGCACTGTGCGATTCATCGTGGTATTGACATCGACTCTTTGTCCAGTCCGGAAACCGTAGGTGTTGTGCAAGTGCAACCTCCACCGGAGCGCCCCGGGCCGCTCGGCGGGGCACGGGACCGCATCCGGACGGGAGCCGACGGCGGGGCCGGGCGGGCCGGTGGACGCCCCGGGCGGGCGCGAGGGACGGGGCGGCCGGGCGGCCCCTCGCGGGGGCGGGCCGGGGGCGGGATTGGAACCGGGACGGGGTCATCCGCGAGGATGGGGCTATGACTGCCCAGATTCTCGATGGCAAGGCCACCGCCGCAGCGATCAAGTCCGATCTGACCGCCCGCGTGGCGGCCCTCAAGGAGAAGGGAGTCGTACCCGGTCTCGGGACCCTGCTCGTCGGCGACGATCCGGGCAGCCGCTGGTACGTCAACGGCAAGCACCGTGACTGCGCGCAGGTCGGCATCGCCTCGATCCAGCGCGAGCTGCCCGACACCGCCACCCAGGAGGAGATCGAGGCGGTCGTCCGGGAACTCAACGACAACCCCGAGTGCACCGGCTACATCGTCCAACTCCCGCTTCCCCGGGGCATCGACGCCAACCGCATCCTGGAACTGATGGACCCGGCCAAGGACGCGGACGGCCTCCACCCGATGAGCCTCGGCCGGCTGGTACTCGGCATCGAGGGCCCGCTGCCCTGCACCCCGTACGGCATCATCCAGCTGCTCCGCCACCACGACGTCGAGATCAACGGCGCGCATGTGGTCGTCGTCGGGCGCGGTATCACCATCGGGCGCCCGATGCCGCTGGTACTGACCCGCAAGTCCGAGAACGCGACGGTGACGCAGTGCCACACGGGTACGCGTGATCTGGCCGCGCATCTGCGGCAGGCGGACATCATCGTGGCGGCGGCCGGTGTGCCGCATCTGGTCAAGCCGGAGGACGTGAAGCCGGGCGCGGCGGTGCTCGACGTCGGCGTCAGCCGGGACGAGCACGGCAAGATCGTCGGGGATGTCCACCCCGGAGTCACCGAGGTCGCGGGCTGGGTGGCCCCCAACCCGGGCGGCGTCGGCCCCATGACCCGTGCGCAGCTGCTCGTGAACGTGGTCGAGGCGGCGGAGCGCGCGGGCTGATTTCTTTGTGGCTCGGTTCTCTCCCCCAGACTCCGTCCGGGGGCCCCCACCGGGGGCCTCAAGTGTGCGTCGACGGTCGATCGTGCTCGACCGGTGGGCCGGGCGGGGGGTCTCCGGACGGTGACCGACGCGCGGTATTTTTTTGTGGCTCGGTTCTCTCCCCCAGACTCCGTCCGGGGGGACCCCCACCGGGGGCCTCAAGTGTGTGTCGACGGTCGATCGTGCTCGACCACTCGTTCCTCGCGGCCTCCGCGCGTTCTCCCTTTCGACACCCACGGCCCCCTTCGGCTCACTCGCCAGGCACAACGGGCGAAGGGAAGGGCACAGGCCCCCTTCAGCTCAGCCGCCAAGCCCACGGGGTGGACGGAAGGGGCGGGGGCACGGGCTCCCCGTAACACCGCTACTCGCACGGCTGAACAAGGAAGGCTTGCCCCATGGGCGTAGGCACCAATGACGACCCGGACGCCGTCGGGCGCCCGTCGCCGGGCCCGGCCGGGACGATCACCGGCGGGGAGAGCGACGGCGCCCCCGGCGACACCGCCCCCGGTATCGGCTCCGACACCGGCCTCGGCCCCGTGCGGAGCGCCTCGCGCCGGCCGCCGTCCATGACCACCGACACCGCCCGGCCCGAGGGCGGCGGCCGGGCGGCCCCCGGGGACGCGCCCGCGCCCGCGCGGCAGTGGCCCCTGCTCACGGTGGTCGCGCTCGTCGGGCTCGGCCTGGTGATCGTCGGCGCGGATCCCTTCGCCGACGCGTTCCGGGTCGGCACCCTCGTCATCGGCGCCGCGCTGATCGTCGGCGCGGTGCTCCGCAGGACCCTGCCGTCCGTCGGCATGCTCGCGGTGCGCTCGCGCTTCACCGACATGGTCACCTACGGCGTCCTGGGCACCGTCATCACTCTTCTGGCCCTGATGGCGCAGCCCGAACCCTGGCTGGAGGTTCCGTTCCTGGAGCGCGTGGTCGAGTTCGCCATACGCGGCAAGGAATAGATACGCGGCAAGGAGTAGCCCCGGCCGGCGGCCGGTGGCGAGCGCGGTACGGGACACAGGCGGCGCCCGTCCCCTCCCCCGAGGGAGGACGGGCGCCGCCTCGCTGTCCAGGTTCGGGGACGGGCCGATGCGGGTTCAAGGGACGGCAGGGCCCTGTGGCACGGAGGTGACCATTCCGGCACGGTGTGATCGTTGGACCGCGGATGGGAGACTGGAGCGTCCATCGGGAGGCGTACGGCTGGGGCGCCGGGGCCGTCCCGGAAAGCTCCCGTCCGGACCGTGGTGCCGGAATGATGTGCGGGGGACGAGGGGGGAAACGTAGATGCCACGCTGGAAGGCACTGCCGGACGGGCTGGACCCGGAGGCCCGGGATCTTGCCGAGCAGTTGCGCCGCATCGTGGACCGGAGCGGGCTGGACCTGGACGCGATCGCCGATCGCACCGATTACGCCCGGACGTCGTGGGAGCGCTGTCTCAACGGGCGGAACCTCGCGCCCAAGGACGCGATCGTCGCCCTCGCCGAGGTGACCGGCACCGACTCGGCCCGCCTGGTGAGCCTGTGGGAACTCGCGGACCAGATACGGCGCCATGACGAGGAGCCCCTCGACCAGGTGACCGAGGAACTGCACATACCCAGGTCCGGCCCCGGGAAGGCGGCCGGACACGAGCCCGTGGGGGACGGGCACGGCAGCAGCGGGGACCGGGACCGCGACCGAGCCGGGGACGAGGACGGCCCCCGGGGCGGGGACGAGGACCGTTCCCGGGGCGAGAACAGGGACCGTTCCGGGGGCGGCGGAGCGCGCCCGGGCACCTCGAAGCCGAGCTGGAACGCCGTCCTGGGGGATCAGGGGCCGCTGACCACGCCCCAGGGCCCGTACCCCGCTCCCGGCCAGGGAGCGCCCCGGGCGGGCGGCACCGCGCCGGGCGCACCGGCGGGTCCCGGCACCCGGACCGCGCACGGATCCCCGGAGGGACCGGGGCTCCCGGCCGGGCAGGGAACCCGGAGCCCCGGCGGCTCCCGTCCGGGGCGCGGACCGAAGAAGGCCCGGGCGTCCCGGTCCGTGCCGGGCGAGTCCGGCGGGCAGGGCGCCCCGTCCGGCGGCGGGCACCGCCCGGCCCGGCCCGGTCCGCCGTCCCCGCCTGCCGGGAGCGGGGGGTCCGAGGGCGGCAAGCGCAGGATCATCATGTTCCTGTCGGGCGTGGTCGGTGCCCTGGTGGTCATCGGAGCGGCGGTCTTCCTGACCGAGCTGGGCGGCTCCGGCGGTGACAAGACCCAGCCCGTCGCGAGGACGCCGCCCCCGGCCCCGACCACCACGGCCCCGGTCCCGCCCCCGGGGGTGAAGTGCACCGGCGACACCTGCGCGGGCCAGGACCCGGAGGCGATGGGCTGCGGCGGGGAGTTCGCCAGGACCGTGTCCCGGGCGACGGTCGGGACGGCCCGGGTGGAGGTCCGTTTCAGCCAGGTCTGCCAGGCCGCCTGGGCGCGGATCACCAAGGCGGCGCCGGGAGACTCCGTACGGATCAGCGTCGGCGGCAAGGGCCTCCAGAAGGGGCTGGTCAACGCGGACAGCGACGCGTACACACCGATGACCCCGTCGAAGAAGGGGACGGACGCGAAGGCGTGCGCCACGCTGGCCTCGGGGGCGACCGCATGCACCGCCGTGGAGCCGTGAGCGCCGCGCCCCCGGCCGGGCTCTGCCCGGGGTGACCCGACAGGATGAAAAAAGAAACGGGTCCGTCTGCCGGCCGTGTCGATCCGCGCCCGCGCCGTTCGACCTTGGAGTGAGAGGGTCGGGAAGCGATCCGATGTCAAGGAGATCGAAGATGGCGAAGTACATGCTGATCATGCGGGGCAATGACGAGTGCCTCGCGAAGATGCAGGACACGCCCTTCGAGCAGATGCTCGAAACGATGGGCCGCTTCAACGACGAGATGATCCGCGCCGGAGTGCTCGTCGCCGCCGAGGGCCTGGAGGATCCGGCCCAGGGTGTGGTGGTCGACTACAGCGGTGAGACGCCGGTGGTGACCGACGGCCCCTACGGCGAGACGAAGGAGCTGTTCGGCGGCTACTACGTCGTCGAGGTCGCCTCGAAGGAGGAGGCGGTCGAGTGGGCCAAGCGGATCCCGGCGATGGCCGGCGCGAAGTGCGAGGTCCGCCGGGTGCCCGGCATCGACGAGTTCCCCCAGGACAACGAGTGGGTCATCAAGGAGCGGGCGTGGCGCGAGCGGACCGGCCAGCTCTGACCCCTCCGGGCGCCGGCGGCCCGTCGGCCACCGGGCCGGCGCGGCCGGGCGCCGAGTCGGCGCGGCGGGCCGTCGAGGCCGTCTGGCGTATCGAGTCCGCGCGGATCGTCAGCGCGCTGGCCCGCTACACCGGGGACTTCGGGCTCGCCGAGGATGTCGCTCAGGAGGCGCTGGCGGAGGCCCTCGTCACCTGGGCACGCGACGGCGAGCCGGTGAACCCGGTGAACTGGCTGCTCGCGACCGCCCGGCGGCGTGCCATCGACGGCTTCCGCCGCCGCTCGGCACTCGACGAGCGGTACGCCCTGATCGCCGACCGGTCCGCCGGGGACGAGACGGCCACGGGGGGCCGGTCGGAGGACCTGCTGTGGGATCCCGACCGGGTCGACGACGACATCCTCGCGCTGATGTTCGTGGCCTGTCATCCGGTGCTCTCGCCCGAGGCCCGGGTGGCCCTGACGCTGCGGGTGGTCGGCGGACTGTCGAGCGAGGAGATCGCCAGGGCGTTCCTCGTACCCGTGCCGACGGTCCAGGCGCGGATCACCCGGGCGAAGAAGACGATCGCCGCTGCGGGAGTGCCGTTCGAGCTGCCACCGTCGGGGGAACGGCGCGAGCGGCTCGGCGGGGTCCTCAGCGTGCTCTACGTGATCTTCACGGAGGGCTCGACGGCGACGACGGGCGACACTCTGCTGCGCCCCGATCTCGCGTACGAGGCGATCCGGCTGGCCCGGATGCTGGCCGCCCTGCTGCCGGACGAGCCGGAGGTGTACGGGCAGGTCGCCCTGTTCGAGCTCACGGCTGCGCGCTTTCCGGCCCGTACCGGCCCGGACGGCGAGGCCGTGCTCCTGGAGCACCAGAACCGGCGTCTGTGGGACCGGGCGGCGATCCGCCGCGGCCTGGCCGCGCTCGGCGGGGCGACCGCCGCCGGGCGCGGCCTCGGGCCGTACGGTCTCCAGGCGGCGATCGCGGCCTGCCACACCTCGGCGCCCTCGGTGGCCGAGACCGACTGGGAACGGATCGTGATCCTGTACGAGGCGCTGGGCCGGGTGGCTCCCTCACCCGTGGTCGAGCTCAACCGGGCGGTCGCCGTCGCGATGGCGAACGGGCCCCTGATGGCGCTCGACCTCGTGGACGAGCTGGCCGCGTCCGGCCGTCTGTCGGGGTCGCATCTGCTCCCGAGCGTGCGCGGCGAACTGCTCGCGCGCCTCGGCCGGACCGTCGAGGCCCGGGAGGAGCTGGAGTTCGCCGCCCGGCTGTGCGATAACGTCCGCGAGCGGTCGGTGCTGCTGCGCAAGGCGGCGGCGCTGGAGTGACACCGGTCCGCCTCCCCGCTGCCCGGGGAGGCGGACCGGCCCCGCGGCCGAGTTCAGGACCCGGGGGCCAGGGGGCGGTGACGCGGAGGGCGGGCAACCCCGTTCGCGCAACCGGGGGGCCGGTATCCGGGGAGCGGCGGCCGGGCGGTGGGGACCGCCTGTTCGCCGTGGGATTCCGGGCGCACCGGGAGTCCGCTGCCCGTGGCGGACTCCCGGTGCGGTGACCGGGAGCGTTCACCGGGCTGGGGGATTCCGTACGGCACCCCGCGGGGCCGGGGGCGCCCCGAGCGGCGTTGTGGGACCGGGATCACGGCGCGTAGGGCTGCACGGCCCGCCTCGCGCCGCACCGGTCGTCTCGGGGCTCACCGGCGGGACCGTTCCGGTCACCGCACTTGCCGTCCTTTCCAGCCTTAAGGGCTTGCAGGGAAGCAACACCTTGATTCCCTGCGAGCCCTCAGCCGTCCTTGAGGCGGGTGAGGAAGAAGTCCCGGATGTCCCCGGCGAGCAGCTCGGGGACCTCCATCGCGGCGAAGTGGCCGCCGCGGTCGAACTCCGACCAGTGCCTGATGTCGTACAGCCGCTCGGCCAGTGGTCGCACCGACTGTGTGATGTCGTGCGCGAACACGGCCACGCCGAGCGGTACCGGGCACGGCTCGATCCGTCCCGGGCCGTCGTGGTGCAGCCGTGCCGAGGAAGCCGCGGTGGCGGTCAGCCAGTACAGCGAGACGTCGGTGAGCATCCGGTCGTCGCCGACCGGCGTGCGGGGGTCCGTCCACTGGGCGAAGCGCTCGGCGATCCAGACCAGCTGGCCGACCGGCGAGTCGGTCAGCGCGTAGCCGATGGTCTGCGGGGTGAGGGCCTGGAGAGCCTGGTAGGGTGGACGGTTCGCCATCAGCTGTCTGACCTTGTCCAGCCGGGCCTCCTCCGTCTCCGACAGCTCGACGCCGGCGTCCTGGACCGGCGCGGTCGGCAGGTAGTTGACGTGCACTCCGACGACCTGCCCGGGCGCCACCGCGCCGAGCGCCGTGGAGATGCCCGCGCCGAAGTCACCGCCCTGCGCGCCGTAGCGCTCGTATCCGAGCCGGCGCATCAGCTCGGCCCAGGCGCGCGCGACCCGGACGATGTCCCAGCCGCGCTCGTGGGTCGGCCCGGAGAAGCCGTAGCCCGGGATGGACGGGATCACCAGGTGGAAGTCGCGCGACAGCGGCTCGATCACATCGAGGAACTCCAGGAACGAACCGGGCCAGCCGTGGGTGAGGATCAGCGCGAGCGCGTCCGGCTTCGGGGACCGGACGTGGACGAAGTGGATGTTCTGGCCCTCGATCTCGGTGGTGAAGTGCGGCAGCTCGTTCAGCTCGGCCTCGTGGGCGCGCCAGTCGTAACCGGTGCGCCAGTACTCGGCCAGTTCCCGAAGCCGTGCCAGCGGGAAGCCGTAGTCCGACCCGGCGCCGGTGACCTCGTTGGGCCAGCGGGTGCGCGAGAGCCGGTCGTTCAGATCGTCGAGGTCGGCCTGGGGGATGTCGATACGGAACGGTTTGATCATGGCTCTGCTCCCACCCATTCGTTCGGTCGCCGAATGTTGAGTCACCTAACGTTTGAGTGGCTAACGGTAGCATATTCGTTGGTGTCACTAATGATTTTTGCCGGTACCCGGGGCGCGCATCCGGCGCCCCCGAACCCGCCGCCCGCCCGGTACCACCGGGTAACCGACCGGTGACCAGCCGTGAGGCGCCCAACGAGGGGGCGAAGGATGGCGGCGCCGTGGGTCGGATAGCCTGACCGCGGATGTCTCTTCACATCAAGATTCGTGAGGGCGATCCGTGATCGGCGATCGGTGTGATCGGCGGCGCGTGACCGTCCCCCGCGAGGAACCGCGAAGGGGCTCCCACCCCAGGGGCAGGGCCCCCACCGACAGCTGTCTTACGGAGATCGCCATGACCCGCACTCCCGTCAACGTCACCGTGACCGGCGCGGCCGGCCAGATCGGCTACGCGCTGCTGTTCCGCATCGCGTCCGGCCACCTCCTCGGCCCGGACGTGCCGGTCAAGCTGCGTCTTCTTGAGATCACCCCGGCGCTGGGCGCGGCCCAGGGCACCGCGATGGAGCTGGACGACTGCGCGTTCCCGCTGCTGCGCGGCATCGACATCACGGACGACCCGAACGTCGCGTTCGACGGCGCCAACGTGGCCCTGCTCGTCGGTGCCCGCCCCCGTACCAAGGGCATGGAGCGCGGTGACCTCCTGGAGGCCAACGGCGGCATCTTCAAGCCCCAGGGCAAGGCCATCAACGACCACGCGGCCGACGACGTCAAGGTCCTCGTCGTGGGCAACCCGGCCAACACCAACGCCCTGATCGCCCAGGCCGCCGCCCCGGACGTACCGGCCGACCGCTTCACCGCGATGACCCGGCTGGACCACAACCGCGCGATCTCGCAGCTCGCCGCGAAGACCGGCACCGCCGTCTCCGACATCAAGCGTCTGACGATCTGGGGCAACCACTCGGCCACCCAGTACCCGGACATCTTCCACGCGGAGATCGCCGGCAAGAACGCCGCCGAGGTCGTGAACGACGAGAAGTGGCTCGCCGACGCCTTCATCCCCACCGTCGCCAAGCGCGGCGCCGCGATCATCGAGGCCCGTGGCGCCTCCTCGGCGGCCTCCGCCGCGAACGCCGCGATCGACCACATCCACACCTGGGTCAACGGCACCGCCGACGGCGACTGGACCTCCATGGGCATCCCGTCGGACGGCTCCTACGGTGTGCCGGAGGGCCTGATCTCCTCCTTCCCGGTCACCGCGAAGGACGGGGTGTACGAGATCGTCCAGGGCCTGGACGTCAATGAGTTCTCCCGCGCCCGGATCGACGCGTCCGTGCAGGAGCTGGCGGAGGAGCGCGAGGCGGTCCGCGCGCTCGGCCTCATCTGATCTCCCCGTCCGCCCCGCCCGCCCGGTGAGACGGCGGCCCGCCCGGGCCGGGCGCCCGCCCGGGCGGACCGCCTCCGCCCGTACGGCGTGCGTACAGCGTTTCGTACGGCGTGCCTGCGGCGTCGGCACAGTGTTTCGTAGGGCGTCGGTAAGGCGTCTCGTACGGCGGGTTCGTACGGCAGGAACCGCCCCCGGGTGCTCCCACCGCACCCGGGGGCGGTCCGCGTCACGGCCCGAGCAGCCTGGACCCCCGGTGCCGGTCATCCGGGACCCGCCGGTCCAGCGCGGCGTCGTACGGTGCGAGGGCCTCGGCCTCCGCCGTGTCGTCGCTCTCCGACGCGGGCGCGACCCCCGCCCACTTCTGGATCCGGGCCGTCGCCAGGGCCTTGTCCCCGGCCTTCAGCCGGGAGATCTCGGTGTAGTGATTGGCGCCGGGCGCGGTCAGGACATAGCTGTCCTCCGTGTCCTCCCCGAGCCGGAAGGGCTCGGCGCTCCAGGGGTCGAACTCACCGTTGACGAACAGCATCCGCCGGGCGTTGTGCCGCACCCAGCGGTCGATGTCCTTCATCACCCCCGGCTTGAAGGCCATGGGGATGTGCCGCGGTACGAACGTCCTGGGCGAGGGGGGCGCGAAGTGGGTGAGCCCCTTGAGGTGCGGGAGGTCGAGCGCGGGGGAGCCGAGTTCCGTGCCGGCCTGGTAGTAATACGGGCTGGTGTCCCTCAGGCCCCGGTCGGAGAGCGACGAGAACTGGGTGATCCAGCTGATCGCCTCGTACAGATCCTGATCGGACGCGGTGGTGGGATCGGGCACCGAGGCGCAGTTGTCCCGCGCCCCGCTCTGCCAGTAGTTCCAGGCCAGATCCCGGACGGCCGCCTCGTACGCCTCCGAGAGAGAGCCGAGCGTCTTGAACGAGGCGCGGTTGGCCACCGCCCAGTCGTCCAGCCGCCTCTCCATCGGCACCCGGCGTACGAGCGCCTCCTGCTGGAGGCTCTTGAGCCTGTCACGGCACTCCGGGGTGCCGATCGAGCTGAAGAAGCGGTCGTAGGCGGAGTCCTCGCCGTTGTCGACGTCGTTGGGCGCCGCGTAGGCGACCACGCCGTCCATGTCCTTCGGGTGGAAGCGCTCGTAGAAGACGGCCGTCATCCCGCCCTTGGAACTACCGGTGGAGATCCACTTCCTGCTGTAGATCTTCTTCAGCTCGGTGAACAGCCGGTGCTGGTCATCGGCCGCCTGACGGATCGTCATAGTGGTCCAGTCCCCGGGTTCGGGCCGTGACTGGGAGAAGAACCGGTGCTCCAGCGACACCTCGTTGCCGTCGATGATCCGGGCCGGCTCGGTGCGGTAGAGGGACGGGTAGAGGCTGTAGCCGCTGGTGTGGAAGACCGTCGGCCTGGCGGTGTCGCGGTGCAGCAGCGTCAGCCGCTGCTGGAATGTTCCTTTCGACGGGTCCCGGTGGTCGACGGGCTGTTGGTAGCTCAGCGTGAAGAAACGGTACTCCTCGTGGGGGGTCTCCTTGATCAGCCGCATCCCCGGTATCGCGAGGATGAGGTCTTTGATGTCCGTCGGCTGTGCTGTGCTCATGCCCGGCGGGGTAAGTGACTCCGGGCTGATGGCTCCTGCCGCCGTGGCCGTCGCCGTGCCCAGTAGCACGGCCAGCGATAAGAGTCCGGTGAGCGCTCTGCGCATTGCTTGCTCCGTATCGTGGGGGGTGCGATCGGCCCTCCGGGGTGCGTCCGGAGGCAAGGCCCGACCGCCCGGCCGGACGCGTCCGTGGTGCGCTACCGGCCGACTGCACTGGTTGTTCCGAGCAACTTGCAGGGCATATTGTGCGCCCCTTCCCCCGGCTGGTTGTGAGCGGGTCCCCGATCGATGCGAATCGCGCCAGTGTCCGTTCGGCGCGCTGGAGTTCGCGCAGGTCACGCCGGTGCCACGACGGCATGGCCGTAGGTGCGGACCCTCGGATTCCGGCCGGTGGTACCGCCATTGCGCCACGCGCAACCCGGGCCGGGGGCGCGGATGGCCGGGGTTCGGGCGCGGGCGACCCGGGGTTCCAGGGCGCGGCGGACAGGGGTTCGGCCGTGAGTGAGCCGGGGTTCGGGCGCGGGTGACCGGGGGTCCGGGGGCGGGAGAACACGGCCCGGGCGTTGGCGACCGGGGTTCGCGTGCTGGAGACCGGGGGTTCGCGCGTGGGTGACCGGGCCCGGGAGCCTTTGGTCCCGTGGGTCAGTCCATGGAGATCGTGCGCAGCGGCTCACCCGTCCCCGGGCGCAGATCGACGAGGTGGACCCGGGCTTCCTCCTCCTCGCCCGTTACCAGACGTATCCGGTCGGGCCCCTCCCAGGCCGCCTCGACCAGGACGTTGGCGCCTACGTCGCCGTTGAAGTAGCCCACCTGCCAGCGGCGTTTGGCGAGCCCGGAGCCCTCGTCGACATAGACCCACCACAACGGGTCGATCAGATCGGCCCCCTCCTCCACCACGAGCCGCCGGTCGGAGCGGCCGGGCGCCGCCTCGTCCGTCGTCACCTCCTGACCGGAAGAGGCGAAGAGGGCGAGCGGCACCGCGAAGAAGGCGATGAGGCCCGCCGTCACCGCCGACAGGACCCGGATGACGACGTTCCGGACGCCGAGGAACACGGCGGCCGTCAGAGCCGCCACGACCGACAGGCCGAACAGCAGCGGATGGTGCAGCACTTGAGCCACCATCAGCAGCCCGCCGGACCAGCTGGACCACCAGCCGACCGCCATGGCCGCCATCAGGACCCCCGAGGCCGCGACGAGCCCCCGCGCGAGCCTCCGGCGCTGTCGGACCGTCATCTCCGCCATGCTCGGCCCCCAGCCGTCTGTGAAGGAGCGGCGCCCCGGGGCGCCCCCGGCGAGAACCTTAGACGCCCGCCGGGGTACGGGGGCGGCCCGTCGCTCACTTCAGGGCCGAGGCGAGTTCCTTCTCCAGCCAGGGCCGCACATATCCCATACCGGCATCGGTGAGATGCACCCCGTCGGCCTCCGGGTACAGGCGCTTGCCCTCCGGTGTGCTGCTCGCGCAGCCGCCGCCGGGGCACAGGAACCCGTCGAGGTCCACGAGCCCGACCTTGCCCGCGGACGCCTTGACGTAGTCGCCCACCACATCGTTGAAGCACTTGCCCCAGTCGGCGGTGACGGCTCCGGTGGTCCGGCGCGTGTTCAGGAGGAGCACCTTGGCCTCGGGCGCGGCCCGGTTCACGATGGCGACCGAGGAACGCAGCTGCTTGAGATACCGGGTCCGGTACGCCGGGTCGCACGCGGTCATCCAGGCACCCCCGATGCGCTGCTCGGCCGCGTCCCGGCCGACGTGGATGAGCACCGCGTCCGGTTCGGCGGCCTCCACCTGGTCCTTCCAGAACTCCGGCCAGGCGCGGCACGCGTCCCAGTTCTCCAGCACCTTGTCCTCGCGGTCGCGGATCGCGTCCGGTGACATGACCCCGCAGCCCCGCTGGCCTCCGTCGATGACGGCGTAACCGTTCCCGTGCCTGCTGAGCACCGTGGCGAAGTCCTCCGCCATCGAGTCGCCGAGCGTCAGCACCAGTTGCTTGCCGTCGGGACGCATGCTGTCGGCGATGTAGACCGGCAGGTAGTACGCGCCGGCGCCGATGACGGCAGCCGCGGCGGTGAGCGCGGGCACGGCGCGCGACGGGCGCCAGTCCCTGACCCGGACCTGCTCGATCGAGTAGTGCATGATCATCGCCAGCAGCCAGGTGAAACCGGTACCGAGGACGAACAGGAAGTACGGCTTCAGCTCCGGCCACGCCATCAGGAGCAGCCAGTACACCGGCAGATGCAGCAGATACATGCTGTACGAGATCTGCCCGATCTCCATCAGCGGTTTGAAGGAGAGCACCTTGGCCAGCGGTCCCCGGTCAGTGCACAGCGTGGCGGCGAGGACGGCGACCAGGAGCGCGACGACGGCGAGGCCGCCCTGGTAGAGCCACGGCTCGTGGTAGGTGCTGACCTTGACGCTGACGTAGAGGATGGCGGCCAGGCAGACGATGGAGACGACGGAGGCCAGGGCCGTGCCCGTGCTGCCCGCGCCCCGGCCGCGCTCGCTCACGCGCACCTGGACGAGATGGACGGCGAAGGCCGCGGCGGCGCCCGCCATGAACGCGACGGCACGGGTGTGGGTGGCGAGATACAGCAGATCGCTGTTGCTCCCGTTCCACAGCAGCGGCGCCACCAGGGCGGAGCCGCCGAAGAGGATCACGGTGAGCACCGCCACCGGCAGAACCCGCCTGCGGAAGACGGCGAACGCCACCACC
Organism: Streptomyces sp. NPDC051018; assembly: GCF_044456085.1. NCBI lineage: Bacteria > Bacillati > Actinomycetota > Actinomycetes > Kitasatosporales > Streptomycetaceae > Streptomyces > Streptomyces sp. NPDC051018. Next base: position 22,958 of record NZ_JBITFN010000029.1, on the reverse strand, counting down.
ATGACCAGCGGCCACACCACGTAGAACTGCTCGGTGATGCTGAGCGACCACATCGCCGACAGCGGCTGGATGCTGCCGAAGTGGTCCCAGTAGGCGTCCCCGCGGGCGATCTGGGCCCAGTTGGCGATCTGGAGCAGCGAGCCGAGGGCCTGCTCGGAGACGGACCGGGCCTCCTTGAGCGGGCTGGCGAGATAGGAGATGACCACCACCGCGCCGAGCGTGACCATCAGGCCGGGCAGCAGCCGCTTGGCGCGGCGCCGGTAGAAGCGTCCGATGCGGATCCGGCCGTTGCGCTGGACCTCTCTGATCAGCAGCAGGGTGGTGAGGAAGCCCGAGAGCACGAAGAAGGCGTCCACGCCGAACAGGCCGTTGCTGAACCAGTTGGTGTGGTACAGCAGCACGGAGAGGATCGCTATACCGCGCAGTCCGTCGACGGCCGCGAACCGGGACTTCAGGGGCACGGACCCCCGCCCGGATTCCGGCTCCCGCTCCGGCTCCGGTCCGGGCCCGGGATCCGGCTCCGCCACGGGCGCGGGTGCCGGCTCCGGGGCCGGTGCGCCCTCGGGGCGCTGCCTGGGCGCGTACGGCTGCGTTCCGCCCTGGTGGTACTGCTCGGGAACGTACGGCTGCGTCCCGTCCCCGTGGTACGGCTGTGGGACGTACACCTGCGTTCCGTCCCCGTGGTACGCCTCCGGCACGTGCGGCCGCGTCCCGTCGTCGTGGCGCTGCCTGGGCACGTGCGGCTGCGGAACGTAGGGCTGGGTCCCGCCGCCCTGGTGCGGCTGCGGGGTGTACGGCTGGGTCCCGCCGCCCTGGTGCGGCCGGGGGGTGTACGGCTGCGTTCCGTCCCCGTGGTACGGCTCCGGGACGTAGGGCTGGGTCCCGTCCTCGTGGTACGGCCCCGGGTACGCCCGCGCCTGCGGTGCCGGCTCACCGGGACCGCCCGGGTACGGCTGCGGGCGGTATGCGTCCGGGCCCCCGTGACCGCGCTCGTCTCCGTACCGCCGCTCGTCGCCGTGGTGCCCCGAGGAGTCAGTGGGCGGCTGACGATGCATGAGGTACTCCTGGGTGCGGGATGGTGTGGACGGTGCACGCGGTCGGGGCGGCGGAGACGCGTACGCTCTCGTCGGCGACGGAGGCTCCGCAGCCGATGCGCAGCCCGGGCGGCAGCTCATTGCCCGCCCCGATCCGCGCGCCGTCACCGACGACCACGGAGTTCAGAGTGGTGTCCGCCCCGATCCCGGCGTCACGGCCGACGACCGAGCGGTGGACCAGGGCACCGGCGGCGATACGGGCGCCGGGCATCACGACGCTTCCCTCCACCACCGCGCCCGCCGCCACCCGCGCGCCCGCCCCGACGGTCGTGCCCCCGCCGAGCACCGCCCCGGGGTCGATAAGGGCACCCGGCAGCACGAGGGCGTCCCCGGTCGGCCCGGGCAGGGCCGGGGAGGCGATCAGACCCCGTACGAGGTCGGCGGACCCCTTGACGAAGGCGGCCGGGGTGCCGAGATCGAGCCAGTACGTGTCGTCCACGACGCCCCGGAGCACGGCGCCGTCGGCCAGCAGCTCCGGGAAGGTCTCGCGCTCGACGGAGACGACCCGCCCCGCCGGTACGCGGTCGATGACCGAGCGGGTGAAGACATAGCAGCCCGCGTTGATCTGGTCGGTCACGATCTGTTCCGGCGTCGTCGGCTTCTCCAGGAACGCCGTCACCCGGCCGTCGGGGTCCGTGGGCACCAGACCGAAGGCGCGCGGATCCTCGACACGGGTCAGATGGAGGGTGACATCGGCCCCCGAGTCACGGTGGGTGTCCCGCAGGCCCGCGATGTCCGCTCCGGAGAGGATGTCGCCGTTGAAGACGAGCACCGGTTCGCCGGGGCCGCAGGTGAGGTGTCCGGCGGCGTTGCGGACCGCGCCGCCCGTGCCCAGGGGTTCGCGTTCGGTGACGTAGACCAGCTCCAGGCCGAAGCCCCGGCCGTCGCCGAACGCCTCCTCGAAGTGCGCGGCGAGATAGGACGTCGCGAAGACGATCCGGGTCACACCGGCGGCGGCCGCGCGCGCCAACTGGTGTGCCAGGAAGGGGACTCCGGCCACCGGGAGCAGCGGCTTGGGGGTATGGCTGGTCAGGGGCCGGAGCCGGGTGCCCTGGCCGCCGACGAGGAGGATCGCTTCAGACATGAAAGGTCCATCTTGGGTCGCGGGAAGGAGATGACGGGCCGACGGGGAGGGCGTCCCCTCACGGGGTGGCGGCGGTGCTGCCGGGCCCTCGGTAGTCGGAGGTGAAACAGTCCTTGATGGCCTTCTCGGACTTCGGCCGGCCCGCGAAGTCGAGGCGGGAGGCCGTGCGGTCGTCCGGCGCCGTGAAGGGGTCGTCCTCGAAGTAGATCGACCACCAGTAGACGCCGGCCATACGGCGTTCCTCGACGACACGGCAGACCGCCGTGTACCAGGTGGCCTGCACTGCGGGGTTGAGCCTGCGCTTGTTGTAGAAGTCACCGGGGGCGTGGTAGGCGCCGTTCATGGCGCCGATGCCCGCCTCCGCGATCACGATCTTCGGGAGGGGCCCGGCGGCCTTCTTGTCCAGCCAGGTGTCCCAGCCGTCGACGAGGGTGTCGACCGAGGCGCTGTCGGGCACCTTGACCGGGAAGTAGGCGTCCACACCGAGGTGCTTCACCGGCATGTCGATCCGGCCCCTGACATAGCTGTCCCAGTTCGCGTCGTACGAGATCTCACCCGAGTAGATCTTCTCGGCCGCTGCCACGAGACCGCTCCACCCGGCGGCACCCTCCATGGAGTTCAGCTCGGTGCCCACCACGAAGGTGGTCGCCTTCCGCCTCTCGGCGACCTCGAGGTAGGGCGTGAGGAACTTCCGGTACGAGGTGAACCAGGCCGTCCTGCTCGACGGCTCGATGTTGCCCCGCCAGCCCTCGGGCGGATCGAGCGACTTCTCGTCCATGAGCGGGCGTACGGTGGTGCGCAGCCCCGCCTCCTGGAACACCGTCAGCACCCGCTCCAGGCGCTGCGGCGAGGGGGTCTTCGGCCCGTCCGTGATCCTCGTCGAGGTCTTTCCCCCGGTGTAGAAGGGGAAGGAGACCGAGACCGAGTTCGCTCCGAGCCCCACCAGGTAACGGGCGTGCTTGCGCGCCTGGCCCTCGATGAACCGGTCGGAGTGCTTCGGGTTCTCCTCCCAGTAGATCTGTACGCCCCACTGGGGCATGCCCGGCTTCCACTTCTTGGCCACCCGGTCGACCGGCGGGGCGGCGGGCGCCGTGGCGTCCGGCTTCCCGGCGGTGTCCCCCGGCACAGTGCCGGGGACATCGGTCGCGGGGCGCTCCTCGTCCTCCCGCCAGACGATCTCGGGCAGTGCGGAGCCGGACTCCCAGCGGACCGGATGGTCGCCCAGGACGAGGGGAGTCGCGACAACGACGAGGAGAATGGAGAGGGGGAAGACCGCGAGCAGCGGCAGCCGGGATCGTGAGCGCTTCATGTGGGGTGCTTTCCTGCTGAGTCGTGCGACCGGTTCGTGGGGGATCTGGCCGGGCCGGGCCGTCAGGCGGGCTTGGCGATCACGACGAACTTGTTCTCTTCGCGGCGGACGAACTTCAGGAATCCCTTGAAGCCTCCGAGGCCCTCCAGAACCGAGAAGACCGGGATGAGTGCCACCACCACGATCGGCTCCCACCATTTCCGCCTGCCGTTGGCGGACGCGATGGCGTTGAGCCGCAGCCCCTCCCAGTAAGTCCAGATGACATAGGCGAAGTTCAGGGACCAGAACACGACGATGGACTGGGTGACGGGCGAGGTGTTGAGATCACCCGTCATCAGGCCGATACAGAGAACGGCCACGATGTGCTGCAACGGTCCGAGGATCCAGGTCGCCACACAGACCGAGAGGAACCAGCGGTAGCGAAGCGGGATGGTGCGGTTGAAGCACAGCGCCACGAGCCCCCAGGCCCAGCGGTCCCGCTGCTTGACGAAGTCCTTGGTGGTGGCCGGCGAGGCGCCGTAGCAGCGCCCGTTGAACCAGTCGCTGCGGCCGGGGTAGCGGCGGCAGAAGGTGAGGGCGAGCTGGGCGTCCTCGACGATGGCCTTCGGCCCGAAGTCCCAGCCGATGGTCGCCTCGATCGAGGCACGCAGGACCAGCAGCTCCCCGTGCACTCCGGCGGCCGGCGTACCGAGTCCGGTGAGCGCGCGGAAGCGGGCGATGTCGTCGGCGGGCCTGACGGCGTCGGCGAGCCAGGTGAAGAGATTGACGGCGTTCTCACGGGGGTACGTCAGGATGCCCTGGGCCATGTGTTTGGCCTGGTCGGGATGGGCCCTGCGCTGACGGTTGATGAACTGGGCGAGCGAGGCGGCCGTGTCCGGGCCCACTCCGGTGTCGTCGTCCATGTGGAGGACCCACACATGGTCGAGGGCCTCGCCCTCCTCGATCCGCAGTTCGTGCGCGTAGTTGTTGGCGCGTGCCTTGAAGCGCGTCCCGTTGGGGGTCTGATACGCCTTCGGCACGGTCACCACGCGGATCAGCGGGTTGGAGGCCGCGAGTCCGTCGATGGACTCGGCGGCTTCGCAGCCCTCCTCGGTGAGCACGTCGATGCGCAGATGGGGGAAGTACTCCGGCAGATGCTCGGCATAGGAGAGGACGGAACGTTTCAGCGCAGGGTAGGTGTCATGCCGCCCGATCGTCGGGACGAGCACGATCAGGAAGTCCTGCTCGGCCGGCGCGGGCGGAACCATCCGTTCGCTGCGGCGGACCCGTCTTCGGATCAGCCAGGCCCCCTGGATCCCCACGAGCACACCGACCACGGGAAGCGACCAGACGACGGACAGGGCCCAGCTCATCGGGGAACTGCTCGGCCGATAAGCCCAGAGACCGAATGCGAGGAGAATCACAAAGGGCAGCAGGAAGGGGAGAACACCCGGCTTCCATTCGGCGGTCCGCCGCGCCAGCTTCGCGTCCTGACGCGATTGGGAGCGGCTTATGGGGGCCGTTGTCGATGCCATTGAGATTCAGCTTCCCTGAGTAGCGGGTCCCCTTGTGTGGTGAGAACTGCGTACTCGCTCAGCCCCCGGCACCCTGTTTACGTTTCGGCGAATAGGCCGTGTATCTTCACACGCCAACCAACCTAGAGTAAAGCCATGGCCAAGGATGTGTCCGCACCGTGACGGTTGTGTGGGTTTCGTCACCAGTGGATCGCCGGGGTGGTCGGGGGTGGTCGCACGCGTCGTCGCGGCGCAGTCCATGGTGCCCTGCGCCGGCCCGGGCGGACAGGCTGTCCGGCCTTGACGCAAGGGCACTTCAAGCCAAAAGCTAGGATGAATACCTCCCCTAAAACGGTCATCTCGGGCGCTTTCGTGGTCGCCGGTCGACGCTGCCGTACGTGATCCGTGCGACCGGATGAGCGCTTCCGGCCTCCTTCGTCCGGCTGTCCATGCGCCGCCCGGTCGCCTCGCGGGCGCCCCGCATTCAGGGGGCCGTCGGGCGCGTACTCGCCGGATCCCCCCGTGATGCCCTTGCCTTCGTATCACGTGATAAGGGGCGATTTTGGGCCTCAGCCCTACGGTGTCTCCCCCGATGGAAGCCGCCGAGCGGAGGACACACGTGACGCACGACAAGCCGCAACCCAGTTGCTATCTCCTGGAGTTCTCGGTGAAACCGGGCGGCGCCCGGCTGGGAGAGGTCTGCGCACATGGGACGCTCGCCGGTCTCCAGGGTGTGGAGGCCACGCCTCTCGTCGACTTGGACCTTCTGGTGACGTACGGCGCGGTACTGCACCTGTGGGTGGTCCGGCGGGGGGAGATCACCCAGGGCATCGACCTCCACCCCTTCCTGCGGACGGGCAGCCCGGACAGCGACCGCACGCTCGCGCGCCTGCTGGCGGGGGAGGCGCGGGACTCGCCCCAGGTCCTGGAGATCCTGGAGAGCCACCCCGACGATCCGCGCGCGGCGCTTGTGCTGCTCACCCGGTTCCTCGCGTCACACGACGGCGCCACCGGGGCCGGCGCGGAATCCGGGGCCGGTAGGGAATCCGGGCCGGACGACCTGTCGGGGCCCGCGCGACCCCTCGGAGGGGGCGGGGAGGACGGCGGGGAGGGTGACCTTCCGTCAGCCGATGGCTCCCCCTGGGAGGGGCTGGACCTCGACTGGGACGCCCTCGCCTCCGTCGTACCCCGGCTGGAGGAACCGCTCCTGGGGCCCGGTGGGGTGGCCGTCCGATGGGCCGAGGGCGTCGTACCGCACCCGGACAGCTATCTCACCAACGGCTACTTCGCCGCCGTCGGGGAGGACGGAGGCACCATGATCTACGCGGGCCGGAACGACCTGGAGAACGGCGACAACGAACGCCTCTACGAAGAGGACGACGACCTGGAGTGAGGGCCGTCGGCCGGGGAGCCGCCCGGGTCCTCCGTACGACCTCGCTCTCCGGGGCCCTGCGGTCGGCGGGCCGTATGTCCGTCGTTCGGCGGGGGTGTTGTGGATTGGATAGAGCGTTCATTCCAATGAGGAAAGAGGGTTGCGGACGACGGGCGTGGGACGGGAAGCCCCGCGTGTTCAGGAGTCACGTCATCGTCCTAGCCGTCCGCCGACCGTGAACCCTGTGTCGGTGCCCTGCGGCACGATGCCGGTGGCCTTCCCCTGTCTGCCATGTCACGTGATAGCCGGGGTGATGTCGGACCCCGGTCCTAGGGTGTCGTCCGCGGTGAAGCCGAGGACGGAGGACACCGGTGACACAGAACGAACGCCTGCCCAGTTTCTATCTGCTGGAGTACGTGGTGCATTCGGCCCGAGAACGCACGCGGGCGAACGCGTACGCCCATGGCACCCTGGCCGGCCTCCGGGAGCAGTGGGAGAAGTCCCCCTGTCTGCCCGCGGAGGATGTGTTCATGGGCTTTCCGTTCCTGTATCTGTGGGTGGTCCGGCGGGGTGAGATCACGCAGGGCATCGACCTGTACCCATTGCTGCGGACGGGCAGTCCGGAGGACGACCGGATGCTGCCACGCGTCTTGGCGGTGGGGCGTACGGAGGTGCCGAGGGACGAGCCCACGAAGGCGATCTCGGATGTCCTGAACTTCTACTGGGACTGGGGGATCTTCCGCGCCGGACTGTCCGTGCTCACCCGGCTCCTCACGCTGCACGACAAGGTCACCGCGCCCGGCGCGGATCCGGGGGAGTCGGTACGGGCCGAGTACGCGCGACTTCTCGAACAGATCGGGAACGGGGACCTTCCGGAGCCGGACGACGACGAGGACGATGATCTGTTCCTCGACTGGGATGCCATCGCCGACGTGGCACCCCGGCTGGAGGAACCGCTGCTCGGGCCCGGCGGATGGGATGTCCGCTGGGCAGAGGGTGTGGAGCAGAACGAGGAAAGTTACCTTTCGGAGAACGGCATGGGGAACAAGGACGTCAGGCTCTACGCGGGCCGGACCGACCTGGCATGGCACGACGACGATCGTCTCTACGAGGAGGACAAGGGCCTCGACCGTTTCTCCTCCTGACGGAAGCCGAGTAGAGGACACCCCGTGACGGACGACGAGCCCCAACCCAGTTGCTACCTCCTGGAGTTCTCGGTGGCGCCCAACCCCGAGTTCCGGGCCGATGTGTACGCTCATGGCACCCTGGCCGGGCTCCGGGAACAGCCCGTTGACATCGATCTGGATCTGGTGCTCCTCCACCAGCCGGTGGTCCTGCATCTGTGGGTGGTCCGGCGGGGTGAGATCACCCACGGCATCGATCTGCACCCGTTCCTGCGCACGGGCAGCCCCGAGCACGACCGGACTCTCGCCGGCTGCGTGAACCTCGGACGTACACCGGAGTACCCCGAGGATCCCTGGAACCAGATCGGCGCGATCCTGAAGCAGTCCTTCATCGGCGGACTGCGCGGCGAACCCCTGCCCTTGGCCACCCGCCTCCTCACGCTGCACGACAAGGTCACCGCGCCCGGCGCGGATCCGGGGGAGTCGGTGCGGGCCGAGTACGAGCGACTTCTCGAACAAATCGACGAAGAGGACTTCTCGGGGCTGGAGGACGAGGGCGTCCGACTGAGGCTGTCCCTCGACTGGGACGCCATCGCCCGCACGGCACCCCGCCTGGAGGAACCGCTTCTGGGGCCCGGGGGGCTGAACTTCCGCTGGGCCGAGGGCGTGGAGCAGATCCCGGACAGTTATCTGTCGGAGGAAAGCTGGAAGATCGAGGACATCACGCTCTACGCGGGCCGCAATGACATGGAGTTCGGCGGGGGAGACGCCTTCTACGAAGAGGACGAGGAACTGCTGAACGGCGACGGGGAACGCCTCGACGGCGAGGGAGAGGAAGCGGCACGGTATGACATCTGACGAGCTGCTGATTCAGGAAGCCCTGGCGGCCGAGGACGCGGACGAATCCGAGCGTGCCGAGCGTGCCGTCCACGACCTGCTCGCCGCCGGACCGCAGGCGCTGCGCTGCGTCCTCTCAGCCGCCGTCGAACGGGCCGACCGCCACCACCCGTCGCTGTACGAGGTCGTCCGCCGCAGCACCGGTCCCGAGGCGGTCCCCGTGCTGCTCGCCCATACCGGCGCGGGACCCCACGCTCTGGAGGCGGCCGTCCTGTACGCACTGGCCCGCAGCGACGGGGACGAGGGACCGGACCAGGTCGAGGCCATCCTCGCCGACCGCACGGCGCTGTACACGACCCGGGCGGCGGCGGCCGAAGCCCTCCAGGGGGCGGCCCGTCCCGCGGCGGGCGAGGTTCTCCGCGAGGTTCTCGCCGAGCAGCACCGGGAGCCGGAGAACCCGGAGTGGCCCCTGCTGCTGGTCGCCACGGCCGTCGCCCTCGCCACGACGGGCGACCACAGCGGCGCGGCGGCCCTCCGCTCCCTCCTCGCGAGCCCCCATGAGCTCGCCCGCGCGATGGCCGTTGGCGCGTACCGTCTGGTCCTGGACGAGGACTCGCTGCGCCTGCTCGCCCGTGCGCTGGCCGACCCCGGCATCGAAGTGCGCCGGGAGGCCGTCGACCCCGTCTTCCTCATCGGGTCACCCGCCGCCGCCGACCTGCTCCTTCGGAGCGCGCGGGAGGACCTGGACGACCAGGTCCGCTACAACGCCCTCATCCGCTTCGGCGACATCGCGGGCCTCGCGCTCGGCGGCGACCCGGAGAACCTGCCGTTCGCGGACGAACGGTGGCGGGAGCTGCGGGACACCCTGGACCCGGCGGTCTGCCACCGCTTCGGGGTGCCCATCACCCTGGCCGACCTGGTCGAGGAGTTCACCGACGAAGAGCTCCTGCGGACGTCCGTCGCCGAGGAGCTGCGCCTGCTCACCGGCGTCGACGTCCCTACCGCGTACGCCCGGCACGGCCTCGACGCGGCCCTGCGCTCCGTACGCGATGTCCCGTTCACGACCGGACGGATCCACAAGTGGGGCCATCTCCGCCCCATGCCGTCACCGGTGGCGGGTCACATCCCGCTGCCCCGGGCGTAGCCGACCAGGTCCCCCCAACTGCGCGGAGAGAGCAGAAGTACGGGCCCGTCGGTGACCTTGCTGTCCCGCACGGGGACGAGACCGTGGGCCTGTGCGTGGCTGGGGGCCCACTCGACGCAATTCCCGCCACCGTCGCCGCTGTAGGACGACTTGACCCATGCGGTGCGGGGGAGGTTCAGTTCGGCGCTCATGTCAGTAGTGCCTCCATAAGGGACCGGGTGAGAGGGGAGCCCCGCCGCTCCGAAGAAGAGGAGGCGGCGGGGCGTGCATCGGGGCCGGGGCAGGTCAGGCGTCGAATGTGCCGTCCTTGACGGCGGATATGAAGCCACGCCATCCATTGACGGAGAAGACGAGCGCCGGACCTTGGGGGTCCTTGCTGTCCCGGACCGGGACCATGCCGGATGCGGCGAACGAGGGGGCGTGCTCGACGCAATTGCCGCCTCCGTTGCCGCTATACGTGGACTTGGACCACTTGGCATTGGAGAGGGCGGGTGGGCTGATCATTCTGGTAATGCCTCCATCACGGAGCGAATCATCGCCGCCGAGTCCGTCGGCGACAGGGCATATGCCCTCAAGCGATCGTATGCCCGTAGGCGCGCCGTCACGGTGTCCTGATCGTCCAACAGTCTGCCCGTGGAAATGCTCTCTTCCCACACGAACTGTGATCCGTTGTCCAGCGTGAAGGTCGCCATTGACCCGCCCATGAGCGAGTATCCCCCGAGCTCAAACGGGAAGATCTGCAGCAAGGAATTGGGGGTTTCGGTCAGCGATGCGAGGTGGGCGAGCTGTTCCCGTACGACGCCCGGCCCACCGAGCAAGCGGTGGAGTACGCCTTCGTCGATGATGACGTTGAGGTCAGGGGGGTTCTCGCCGCTTAGGACAGCTTGCCTGCTCATGCGGGCAGTCAGAAGGTCCTCTGCCTGCTCTGGAGTGACCTTGGGGTTGAACGTTCTGAACAGTGCCCGGGCGTAGGCCTCCGTCTGCACCAGGCCAGGGACCAGTTGCCCGCTGAACTCTTGGATCAGCCGGGCTTGGGATTCCAGTTCCATACGACGGCGGAACTCGTCCGGATGGATCTCCTTCCGCGCCAAACCGTACAACTTCTCGAACAGCTGATCCGTCCCGAACGCCGCGTCCAGCTTCGCCGGGAGGTCCGGGGGGATCATCGCCTCCGCTGTCTCGAAGCGGGCCAGGGAACTCTTGCCGTACTTGAGGACGTCGGCGAGACGCTCCAGGCTCATGCCCGCCGCCGTGCGTAACCGGCGCATCTCCGAGCCGAACAGATCCCGCGCCGAGCGGTCGGGTGTCAATTCGCGCGAACGTGCGACCACGATTGCTGCCTCCCTGATTGTTTCCCGTGACGCGGGCCGGGACATGAAGTACTGCCGCTCCCGCGCTGCCGAACGCAACGATATGACCTCACACGGTAATTGACGATGCGAATGGTGAATCGGACAGCGATACGAGGGCGGCGGCAAGAGGGACCATGACCGATCGGGAAAAGCTCTCCGGGCGAACGCCGGGGGCCGGTGAGACGGGTGAGCTGGTCGCGCTGTTACGGCGCGGAGGATTCTGGGGGATCGCTCCGGAATGGGTGCCGCGCGGGGGATACGCGGAGGCGACGCCGGAGATTCTGGCGGCCGTAGCGGCGGGGTTGCGGAGGTGGCGCGCGTGAGTACGGAGGAGACCGCGCGGGAGCATCCGTATGAACCCGAGCCGGGTGAGGTGGTGCACGACGCTGCCACCCGCAAGGTGGGCCGGGTGATGGACCGGATGGGGTCGCGAGTGCAGCTCAGACCGCTGAACGGGGGCCGGGAGTGGGACGCGCTGCCCTCGGATCTGCGCCCGGCGGCCCAGTCGGACGCGATGAGCGAGGCCGTGGCGGAGGCGAACGCGCTGAGCAGGCGGGGGAGGTGCGATGTCCGGTCGCCCGGATGGTGAGCGGTACATCTGTGCCGCGACGGCGAGTCTGCCGCTGCGCACGCTGGTTCTCGTACTGGACATCGTCCCCGACGACGACGTACATCCGATGGAGATAGTCACCCGACTCCGGTGCGGTCTCGAAGCACATGGGAGCGGGCCGCATTTCGATCTCGTACGCGAACTGAAGGACGCGAGCCGGGGCGAGGTGTGGGTGCATTGGGAGCACGACGAGGAACCCGATTCGGTGGTCGTGCTGCCGGACTGCCCGGCGGTCAATTCCCGGCCGGGCGCGGAAGTGGACGCCTGCACGCTCTTCGCGTCGCATCCCGGAGGACACTGCTTCGAGTTCTCGGACCCGGAGTACGACGCTGTTCGCGTGAGCCCCGAATACGAGCGGTTCACAGCCGAATGGGACGAGCGCCTTTCCGCGCCCCCTGGGCGGAACGAGGGCGAATAGGCTGCCCGTTCGGAGCGCTGGTTCCGGCCCACGCGGAAGTGTTCGCGTGGGCGAGGGAGCCGTGATGGAGGGCTGAACCTTGGGTTCCGTCCGCTCGGGTGCTTCCCTCGGTGCTGTGATGAAGATTGACTGCTGGCACCAGTGGCGGTATCTGAGGCTGGAGGGTATGGATTTCGACGAGTACCTTCCGTTCGGCACTCCGCCGTATGTGATCGGCGGCGTCATCCGAGTACGCGAGCCGACATGGATGAGCGTGGCCGCGACGGTGTGCGCGCAGGGGACGGAGGGTGCCGTCCGGGACTGGCTGGTGCAGGGGCGGGGCTCGCTGCCGGTGGCCGGCGCGGTGGAACTGCTCGGCGTGCTCCCGCTGACCATCGCCGATGTGATGGAGACGGGGAACGTCGTGCTGCACCCCCAACTCGTGGAGGACGACCGCCCGCCCCCCGAGACCGTGCTGACGGTCCTGCGCGCCCTGTGTGATCTGCTCGCCTACGGAGTCGAACGGGAGAGCAACGCCATCACCTGGGTGGAATGAACCCTGCCCATGACCCGGGCAGCACTCCAGGGGACCCGTCCGTGCGAGGGGCCGCAGTCCCCCGCCTGTGCCGTACGGGCCCGGCGTCACCCTGTTTCAGCGGCTCGCGTCCGGCCCCATCGGGAAGACGGCGATCTCGGTTCCGCCACGGTGGAACTTCCCCTTGCCGATGGGCTCCAGGGCGACGGCGAGCAAGCGCCCGTCGTTCGGTGACCAGGCGAGGTCGTTGATGTACGTCCTGAACTGGTGGCCGACGATGATCTTCTTGTCGGCCATCCGCCAGACGCACAACTCGTGCGGCCGGTGCTCGCTCAATCCCAGATAGCCCAGCTTCCGGCTGAAACCGGCGATCGCCAGGTAACTCCCGTCCGGGTTGGAGGCAAGCTTGAACAACCGCTCCGACGCGTCGATGACCTTGTCGACCACCTCGCCCTTCGCCGGGGCGACCACGTACAGGTTCTGCTGAGCGCCGAGGAACAGCCTTGAGGAGTCACCGGCGAAGGTGTGGCACTGGATCGGGTCCCAGGCACCGGCATGGGACACCCGCCGGTAGGGCTCGCGCTCCTGGCCGTGCAGGTCGAAACCGCCCTCGCCCGCGTCGTTCCCGCTGATCCGGTACGCGCCGTCACCCGAGCGCCGTAGCCCGCGCTGGAAGGGCACCTCGACCTCCGTGCCCTGGTCCACGTCATAGGCCCACTGCGATTCCTCCTCGGGTTCGCGCCCGCTGTGGTAGCCCTTGACCACGAGCACATGCCCGCCGGGCGCCCACATCATCTGCGGCACGTTCCACTCGCCGGCGTGGGTGTGCACCGTCTCGCTCCAGTGCGCGGTGTCGTACACCCACACCCGCCCCTGTTGGCTGCACACCGCCAGATACTTGCCGTCGTCCGAGAACTCCATCCGCTGGACGGCCTCGTACTCGACGCTGCCCGTTGTCGTCTCGAACGGCCGCAGGCGGACAGCCGGCCGGTCCAGGTCGGGTATGTGCGGCGCGTCGTCGGCCGTCCATGTGTCGCCGTTCAGCGGGAAGGCGGCCGAGCCCCACGCCTGCCCCTCGCTCAGGTGCTCCAGCCACCGGCGGTCCGTGACCCGTATCTCGTATTCGCGCTGGACCAGCAGGTCCTCGTCCTTCCAGGCGCCGTCCCGCGCGTAGTAGAAGTCGTGGAGCTCTGTCCACTGTTCCTCTGTGGGCGGGTCGTTGAGCGTCTCGGTGCACCGGACCTCGGAGATGAAGCGGCGTGCGTGGGTGTCGACCCATTCGTAGTTGATGATGTCGTCGCTGCTGAGCACCCTGCCCAGGGGCCCCTTGTCGTCGTCATCGCCGCTCATCCAGCCCCTCGCGCTCTCCCAGAGGAAGTGCAGAAAGGTGCCCGGTTCCTCGCCCGGCAGCGGGATGTGCATACGCGACTCGGTGTCGTAGCAGACGGTGAACACCTTGAATCTGATACGGAGCCGGTCCGGGTCGACGTCCAGAACCCGTACGCCGTACGTGTCGGTCGACATCGTCGCCCTTTCAAGTGGTGACCCGCAGAGGAGTCCGGCACAGGCGGGGCGGCTGCTTTCTCCCGGACACCGACGATGTTTCCAGGGAGGTCCGACATCCGGCCGATCGTCGGCGGTATCACGCTGCGCCCCGGCCGTCTCCGTGCCGAGGCACGCAGTGGATGAGAGGAACGGAGGGCGCCGTGCTCATTCGGCTCATTCTCCGGTGAGGGTTCTCTCACCGGAGGTTTCGCGGCGGGAAGCGCCGTACGACCCCCCGCCCGGTCGGCCACCTCGGACGGAACGGAACCGGCCACGTGATCCGGACATGAGAAAACGCGGCGGCAAGGTCCAGACCTATTGACTGACTGGTCTAGTCCTCTTAATGTCTGCGACACCTCTGCGGATCCGGCTCCGGGACATACGCACACCCGGTGTCAACGCGCCCACCCCCCATGCAAGTCGTGCGAGGCAGAACACCCTGCGCCCCGGTGGGCGCGGGACCCCCCACCTGGAGGATCCGAACGTGCTGTCCCCCAAGAAAACGAGAGTGCTGCTGTTCGCCGCCGGCGCCGCCGCCGTCGGCGGACTGCTGGCAGGGACGCTCACGTCAGGCGTGTCACAGGCCGCCTCGCAGGAGGCCTGTCGCCCCGATGGTCTGTACTCGACGCCGGGTGTCGATGTGCCGTACTGCTCGGTCTACGACACCGACGGCCGCGAGAAGATGGGCGCGGACCACCAGCGCCGCATCATCGGCTACTTCGCCAACTGGCGTACCGGCAAGGACGGCAGGCCCGCCTACCTCGCCAACCAGATTCCGTGGGACAAGATCACCCACATCAACTACGCGTTCGCGGGCATCGACTCGGCCAACAAGATCAGCGTGGGCGCCGACGGTCCGGAGAACGCCAACACCGGGATGACCTGGCCGGGCGTGGCGGGAGCCGAGATGGACCCGGCCCTCCCCTACAAGGGCCACTTCAACCTGCTGACGAAGTTCAAGAAGGCTCACCCGAACGTCAAGACGCTGATCTCCGTCGGCGGCTGGGCGGACAGCGGCGGCTTCTACAAGATGGCCACCAACGCCGACGGTTCGGTGAACCAGGCCGGTATCGACACGTTCGCCGACTCGGCCGTCGCGTTCATCAAGCAGTACGGCTTCAACGGCGTCGATATCGACTACGAGTACCCGACGTCGATGAAGGACGCGGGCAACCCGGTCGACTGGCCGGTCGCCAACGCCCGCCGCCCCGGGCTCGTCAAGGGCTACGCGGCCCTGATGAAGACCCTGCGCGAGAAGCTCGACCGCGCGAGTGCCGCCGACGGCAAGCACTACCTGCTGACCGTGGCCGCGCCGTCGTCCGGCTATCTGCTGCGCGGCATGGAGACGTTCCAGGTCCAGAAGTACCTGGACTACGTCAACATCATGTCGTACGACCTGCACGGCACCTGGAACGAGCACGTCGGTCCCAACGCCGCTCTCTACGACGACGGCAAGGACTCGGAGCTGGCCGCCGCGGGCGTCTACACGACCTCGCAGTACGGGGGAATCGGCTACCTGAACACCGACTGGGCGTAC
Organism: Streptomyces sp. NPDC051018; assembly: GCF_044456085.1. Lineage (NCBI taxonomy): Bacteria > Bacillati > Actinomycetota > Actinomycetes > Kitasatosporales > Streptomycetaceae > Streptomyces > Streptomyces sp. NPDC051018. Next base: position 7,525 of record NZ_JBITFN010000029.1, on the reverse strand, counting down.
CACTACTTCCGCGGCTCGATGCCGGCCGGCCGTATCAACGCCGGTCTGCCGTACTACACGCGCGGCTGGAAGAACGTCCAGGGCGGCACGGACGGACTGTGGGGCAAGGCGGCGGCGACCACCTGCCCGCCCGGATCGGGGCTCACCAAGTGCGGTGACGGCGCGGTCGGCATCGACAACGTCTGGCACGACAAGGACACCAGCGGCCAGGAGGCCCCGGCGGGGTTCAACCCCATGTGGCACGCCAAGAACCTGGAAAAGGGTGTCGTCGGCGACTACATCACCAAGTTCGGGCTGCCTGCCAACACCCAGCTGACCGGCACGTACGCCCGCAAGTACGACTCCACGCTCGTCGCGCCGTGGCTCTGGAACGCGCAGAAGAAGGTCTTCATCTCCACCGAGGACGAGCAGTCCATCGGGGCCAAGGCCGACTACGTCGTCAACAACGGCCTCGGCGGCACCATGATCTGGGAGCTGGCGGGTGACTACCAGTACAACACCGCCAAGGGCCAGTACGAGCCCGGGGACACCCTGACCACGCTGATGTACAACAAGTACAAGGCGGCGGCCCCGTACGGCGCGAAGAAGTCGAGCATCACGCTGCCGACCGAGGCGATCAACGTCGACTTCGACTTCGGCCAGTTCCCCCTGGGTGACTCGAACTACCCGATCAGCCCCAAGCTGAAGATCACCAACAACACCAAGGCGACGCTGCCCGGCGGCACGGAGTTCCAGTTCGACTACGCGACCTCCGCGCCCGCCAACGCCAAGGACCAGTCGGGCTTCGGCGCGACGATCGTCCGCAGCGACCACACGGGCAACAACGTGGGTGGTCTGAAGGGCGACTTCAACCGCGTCTCGCTGAAGCTGCCCGCGTGGCAGACGCTGGCTCCGGGAGCCTCGGTCGAGCTGGACTTCGTGTACTACCTGCCGACCTCGACCCCGTCGAACTGGACGGTCACCTTCGGCGGCAAGACGTACGCCGTGGCCAGTGACCTGACGCGCGGCGCGAAGATCGTCGAGCCGGGCGGCGGCACGGGCACCACCGGTACGACGGGAACCACGGGAACCACCGGTACGACCGGAACCACCGGCAACACCACGGGTGGCACCTGCACCGCGGCCCCCTGGAACGCCGGTACCGAGTACGGCGGCGGCACCACCGTGTCCCACAAGGGCCACAACTGGAAGTCCAAGTGGTGGACGAAGGGCGAGGAGCCCGGATCCACCGGTGAATGGGGTGTCTGGCAGGACCTGGGTGCCTGCTGACATCTGAGACCTGACACCGGGTACTTCCCCTGACAACCCGGCGGCGCAGTCCCTGACCCTGCGCCGTCGGGTTCTTCCATGCCCGGGGGCGCGGGGCGGGGCGGACCGGGCGGGTCTGTGGGCTCGGGTCCCGTCGGGGTGAGCGGCGGGTCCGGCGCTCGGGTCACAGCACTAGGCCGGGCTGTCAGGTGCCTTCGCCCGCGTTCCCCTCCCGGGGCCGGACGCCCCGGCGGGCGGTTCGGCGGGCGGTTCGCCGAAACGTGCCAGGGCCAGGGCTCCCGCGACCGCCACCGCGAAGCCCGTGACGGCCAGCCACTCCAGGCCCTCACGGGTACGGTCGCCCAGCCAGATCACCCCCACCAGCGCCGGGCCGATCGTCTCGCCGATCACCAGGCCCGCCGTCGCCACCGTCACCGAGCCCCGCTGGAACGCCGAGGTGAGCAGCAGGAAGGCCGCGCCTCCGCCGAGCAGCAGCGCGTACAGCGCCGGGTTGCCGAACACCTCCGGCACCGCGAGCGAGTCGATCAGCCGGACCGAGACCTCCACGACGCCGAAGCCCGCGCCCGCGCCGAGGCCGAGGACCAGGGCGCGGGGCCCCTCCGGGAGGCGGCCCCCGAGCGCGCCGACCACCAGGACGGCGAGGGCGATGCCCAGCATGGACCAGCGCAGCGCGGGCGAACCGGTGCCGGAGCCCTCCGTACCGGATGCCAGCCCGAGCATCGCCAGACCCGCGCAGACCACCCCGACCGCGCCCCACTCCGCGCCGCTGAGACGGACGCGCAGGATCCGGGAGGCGACCACTGCGGTGACCGCGAGACTGGCGGCGAGGGCCGCGCCCACCGCGTAGATGGGGATGGAGCGCAGGGCGAGGATCTGGAGGACGAAGCCGAGCCCGTCGAGCGCGAGCCCGGCGAGATACCGCCACTGCCGGAGGGCGCGCAGCAGCAGCGCCGCGTCGACGCCCGACCCGGTTCCGGGTTCGGCTGCGCGGGCGGCGGCGGCCTGGAGTACGGAGGCGGTGCCGTAGCAGACCGCCGAAGCCAACGCGCAAATCATCCCAAAGAGCACAAACTGACTGTAGATCAGCCCGCTCGCCCAACCGGTCGACCGGTCTTGACCGCCCCGCCTGTCCCTCGGCCTGGCCTGCGCACCTGCTCACCGGCCCGGCCTGACCTGACCGCCTGCCCGCCGGGTCCAAGGCCCCTGACCGCGTTGAAGGCCCGCCCTGTCGCAGCGGACGGGCGGGCCCGATGACCGGCTCCGGTCCGGCGGTCGCGGGCGGGTCCCGGTTCGCGGCCCGGGAGACGGCCGCGGGTGCCGGCCCGGGTTGCGCCTACGTGGTGCGGCCCGGGGGCCGGGCCTTTGGCGGCCGATTGCAGTGCGGTCCCGACCGGGCCGGGTGACGGCTACGGAAGGGCGGTCCCGCCCGGGCCGGGGCACGGCTAAGGGAGGGCGGTTCGGCCCGGGGCCCGGGCATGGCTACGGGAGTCGGACCCGGGATACCGCTCACGTGCCGGCCGCTCACGGGCGGAGCCCCGGGGTGCTGGTCGCGGGACACGGCCCCGGGGTGACCGGAACCGGCCGGGGCGCGGCGCGGGGCCGGCCCCGGGGCCGGGGCGGGGTGGCCGCCCGCTCCGGGGCAGCCGCCGCGCCGGGACCGCGGGAGACCTCCGCGGAGGTCAGCCCGTGAGCACCGCCCTCAACTGGTCCAGGCCCCAGTCGAGGTCCTCCTTGCTGATCACCAGCGGCGGGGCGATCCGGATCGTCGAACCGTGTGTGTCCTTGACCAGCACACCGCGGTCCAGCAACTGCTCCGAGATCTCCCGGCCGGTGCCGCGCGAGGGCGCGATGTCCACACCCGCCCACAGCCCGCGTCCGCGTACCGTCTCCACCGCGCCCGTACCCGTGAGCAGGCCCAGCTCATGATGGAGATGCTCGCCCAGTTCGGTCGCGCGCTGCTGGTACTCCCCGGTCCGCAGCATCGCGATCACCTCCAGGGCCACCGCGCAGGCCAGCGGGTTGCCCCCGAAGGTCGATCCGTGCTCGCCGGGACGGTACACACCGAGCACCTCGCTGGAGGAGACGACCGCCGACACCGGTACGACACCGCCGCCCAGCGCCTTGCCGAGGACGTACATGTCCGGCACGACACCCTCGTGCTCACAGGCGAAGGTCTTCCCCGTGCGCCCCAGCCCCGACTGGATCTCATCCGCGATGAACAGCACGTTCCGGTCGCTGGTGAGCCGGCGGACCCCCGGCAGATAACCCGGCGGCGGCACCAGCACCCCGGCCTCGCCCTGGATCGGCTCCAGCAGCACGGCCACGGTGTTCTCCGTGAGCGCCGCCTCCATCGCGGTGAGGTCCCCGTACGGCACGATCTCGAACCCCGGGGTGTACGGCCCGAAGTCCGCCCGTGCCTCCGGATCCGTGGAGAAGCTGACGACCGTCGTGGTCCGGCCGTGGAAGTTGTTCGCGGCGACGACGATCTTCGCCATGTTGTCCGGGACGCCCTTGACGCGGTAGCCCCACTTGCGGGCCGTCTTCACCGCGGTCTCCACCGCCTCGGCCCCCGTGTTCATCGGCAGCACCATCTCCATGTCGCACAACTGCGCGAGCTGGGCGCAGAAGTCGGCGAACCGGTCGTGGTAGAAGGCCCGTGAGGTGAGCGTGACTCTCTCCAGCTGCGCCCTGGCCGCGTCGAGCAGCCGGCGGTTCCCATGGCCGAAATTGAGTGCCGAGTACCCGGCGAGCATGTCGAGATAGCGGCGGCCCTCGACATCGGTCATCCACGCGCCGTCGGCCGAGGTGACGACTATGGGGAGCGGATGGTAGTTGTGCGCGCTGTGGGCCTCCGCGGCGGCGATGGCACTCTCCGAAGCAGACACGGGATCTCCGTTCAGGTGTGACAGGCGTCCGGTGGGGCAAAGTCGTCCGGATGAGACGGCCCCCTGCCCCTTTTCCTATCGTCACTCGCGGGGGGTGTGAGGAAACCTTCCTGTGTCCGCGAGCGCTAAAGTTGACCGTACGCGCGGCGACTGGCGTACGGGGAAGTAACCCCGAGGGAGCCGTGTGTGCAGGAGAGCACACGAGGTGCCGCCCGCCTGGGTACCCCGGCGAACCCGCCCCCGGGTGGGCGCGCCCGGGGCCGCCGCCGGACGGTGATCCGGGCGCCGTCCTCCCGGGGAACCGTCTCAGTGAGCCCGGAGGACACCATGACTCTTCCCCTGCCCCACCCCGCACTCTCCGCCGCGGACCCGGAACTCGCCGCGCTCGTCGGAGCCGAGGAACAGCTCCAGGCCGCGACCCTGCGCCTGATCCCCAGCGAGAACTATGTCTCCCGCGCGGTGCTGGAAGCCTCCGGGACCGTGCTCCAGAACAAGTACAGCGAGGGGTACGCGGGCCGCCGCTACTACGAGGGCCAGCAGGTCATCGACCAGGTCGAACGGCTCGCCGTCGCCCGCGCCCGGACGCTCTTCGGCGTCGACCACGCCAACGTCCAGCCCTACTCCGGCTCCCCGGCCAACCTCGCCGTCTATCTCGCCTTCGCCGAGCCCGGCGACACCGTGATGGGCATGGCCCTGCCGATGGGCGGCCACCTCACCCACGGCTGGGGTGTCTCGGCCACCGGCACCTGGTTCCGGGGCGTCCAGTACGGCGTACGCCACGACACCGGGCTCATCGACTTCGACGAGGTCCGTGAGCTGGCCCTCAAGGAGCGACCGAAGATCATCTTCTGTGGGGGGACGGCCCTGCCCCGCACCATCGACTTCGCCGCGTTCGGGGAGATCGCCCAGGAGGCCGGCGCGGTCCTGGTCGCCGACATCGCCCATATCGCCGGGCTGATCGCGGGCGGCGCCCACCCTTCGCCCGTGCCGTACGCCGATGTGATCTCCACGACCACCCACAAGACCCTGCGCGGTCCGCGCGGCGCGATCCTGATGTCCCGGGACGAGCACGCCAAGGCCATCGACAAGGCGGTCTTCCCCGGCCTCCAGGGCGGCCCCCACAACCAGACCACGGCGGCCATCGCGGTCGCCCTCCACGAGGCGTCCCAGCCCTCCTTCCGCAGCTACGCCCAGGCGGTCGTCGCCAACGCCGCCGCCCTCGCCGACGAGCTTCTCGCCCGTGGTTTCGACCTGGTGTCCGGCGGCACCGACAACCATCTGATCCTGATGGACCTCACCTCCAAGAACGTGCCCGGCAAGGTGGCGGCGAAGGCCCTGGACCGGGCGGGGATCGTCGTCAACTACAACACCGTCCCCTACGACCCCAGGAAGCCGTTCGACCCCTCCGGTATCCGCATCGGTACCCCCTCCCTCACCTCGCGCGGTCTCGGTACGGAGCACATGGCAGCCGTCGCCGACTGGATCGACCGGGGCGTGAACGCGGCGGGCTCCGGCGACGAGGAAGCGCTCACCGCCATCCGCTCCGAGGTCGCCGAGCTGCTGTCCGCGTATCCCGCGCCGGGGCTCTCCGCGTAGCCGGTGGCCCGGGCGGACCCCGGCCAGGCACCCTTTGCCCGCGTCCCGGTCCCGGCCCGTGGCCGTCCGCTCGGCCCCCGGGGCCGGAGTCCGGCCTGTGGCCCGGTCCGGTTCCGTGTGGTTGGGGCCCGTTTCCCCGGCCCGGCAGGTGCGCCATGACCCGGCTCTTGGTCCTCGGTCCGGCCCCGGACGGGACCGTGGCCCTGACCGGGCTCCGGACCGGTTCGTGCTCGCGGCGCCGCGCCGTCCCGTTCACCGGGGGCGGGCCCGTAGCCCCCGCCCCTCCGGCCCCGACAGGAGGTGTGCCCGTGTCCCCTGTCTGTCCGGCTCGGCCGGGAGCGGGTTCGTGGGCCTGGTCCGTCCGGCTCCCCCCGGGTCGGGCACATGCACCCGGGCCAGCCCCGACCGTGGCCGGGCCCTCCCCCGCGGGGGCCCGGTACCGGTCCCCGGCGCCCCTGCCCGGGCGTCGGGGACCGGGTGGCGGTCAGCTGTCCAGGAGCTCGGCGCGGGGCTCCTTGTTCCGGCGGCCGGGACTCCTGAACGGCGGGCGCGGGAGCCGGGAGAGCAGGGGGCGCAGCAGGACGGTCAGCACCGCCCCCGTGATCAGACCCGGTATCGCCCACCACCAGTTGGTCGTCGCGTCCGAGGACGCGACGGCCGTCTCGGTGGCCTTGAGAGGTTCACCCGCGCCGGCCTGCTTCTCGTTCGCCGCCGGAGGCGGCTCGTTCTCCGCAGGGGGAGGCTCGAAGGTGGGCGCCACCGGGGTTATCCCGCCCTTGTCGGTCGCGGTCTTCTCGGTCGAGACCCCCAGCGAGCGGAGCAGCGCGGTCAGTGCGCGCGGGTCCTCGGCCCGGTGCCACGCGCCTGCCCCGGACCGGGTGTCCCCGTCCGAGTGCTTCACCGTCGAGTGGATCCACACCACGCGGTCGGAGCCGAGGTAGACGCGGTCCCAGCGCCAGGGCTCCACGTCGTGGGCCATCCAGGTCACATTGATCTGCCGGGGCTGGTCGTCCAGTTCCAGTCCGGCCGGTGGCTTCGCCTCGCCCCGAGGCTGCTCGAAGCCACCGCCGAGCTGCTCCTGAAGGGCCGTGTACTTGCTGTCGGAGGCATACAGCGAGGCCGTCTCACCGGTCGACGGTGACACCAGCAGCACACTCGTCGGGCCACCCGCCACCGCGCCCGGCGCGAACACGAGGCCGAGCACCAGCACGGCCGCCAGCGCGGCAAGTCGTCGCAGCAGTCGCATACTTCCCCCAATCGATAGGTCGATCACCGACGCGCCGGTACGGTCCCTCCGTACCGCGTCACCTCTGATACACCGCCCACCGCGACGGGGTTCCCCTTTCGGCCCGGTCGATTTCCCACCGCCGGGAGAGGGACCTCCAGGACATGGACATTCCGGGCCGGGGTGCCCCGGGGAGTGCACGCGGTAGAGCCGTCGGCACGGGCCGGAGGCCGACCTGCCGCCTGGCTCCGTCGCCGGGCCGCGGACCGCACGTACGACCGGATGCCGCGGGCAGCGAGGGCGCGCGGGCCCGGCGGGATCCGTACGGGAGGCATCGGGAGCCCTTCCCTGACCAGCGCGGGCACCGGCTCCCGCGGCGGGAATTCAGCGGGCGCCCGCTCCAGAGTCCCGTATGCCTTGGGCGCCCGCTCCAGATCCCCGTATGCCTTCCGGTTGGTCCAGGACCGCGGCGAGTGCCTGTTCGAAGCCGGATGCTTCTCCGGCGCCGCGGGTCGGGTCCTGCTGCCGTACATCGATGACATGACCCGTC
>NZ_JBITFN010000028.1:0-86690 GCF_044456085.1 Streptomyces sp. NPDC051018 | reverse complement strand
CCGTTGCGTCGTAAGGCGCACGGCGGGTTCGGCGAGCGGCCTGGGAAAACGGACCGGGAGCAATCCCGGCACCGCGTCCCAGGCCGACTCAACCCGGGTCCGGGGGTGTTCGTCGGAGACGCTGATCAGAGGTCCGGCCACCGTCCGGTCCGGCGCAATGCCGGGCGGTTCGCGGGCGGCAGGTCTGCATAACGTGGATGCGCGAGCACGACACCCGAGCCGAGGCCGGCACCATCAACACCCTGGAAAGAGCGCGATGCTCGAGATCGAAGACGTGGGCGTGTTCCTCGGCCTGGACGTCGGCAAGTCCGCCCACCACGGGCACGGGCTCACCCCGGCCGGGAAGAAGGTCTTCGACAAACCGCTGCCCAACAGTGAGCCGAAGCTGCGGGCCGTGTTCGACAAGCTGACCGCGAAGTTCGGCACCGTCCTGGTCATCGTGGACCAGCCCGCCTCGATCGGCGCCCTGCCGCTGGCCGTCGCCCGCGATGCGGGCTGCCGCGTCGCCTACCTGCCCGGCCTGTCCATGCGACGAATCGCCGACCTCTACCCCGGCGAGGCCAAGACCGACGCCAAGGACGCGGCCGTCATCGCCGACGCCGCACGGACGATGCCGCACACCCTGCGCTCACTCGAACCGACCGACGAGATCACCGCCGAGCTGACCGTGCTGACCGGCTTCGACCAGGATCTGGCCGCCGAAGCCACCCGCACCAGCAACCGCATACGCGGCCTGCTCACCCAGTTCCACCCCAGCCTGGAACGCGTCCTGGGACCGCGTCTCGACCACCGGGCCGTGACCTGGCTCCTGGAGCGCTACGGCTCCCCGTCCGCCCTGCGCAAGGCCGGCCGCCGCCGACTCGTGGAGCTGATCCGCCCGAAGGCCCCGCGCATGGCCGCCCGACTGATCGACGAGGTCTTCGACGCCCTCGACGAACAGACCGTCGTCGTCCCAGGCACCGGCACCCTCGACATCGTCATCCCCTCCCTGGCCGCCTCGCTCACAGCGGTCCATGACCAGCGCCGAGCGATGGAAGCCCAGATCAACGCCCTGCTGGAGGCCCACCCTCTTTCGAAGGTCCTGACCTCGATGCCCGGAGTCGGCGTCAGGACCGCCGCCGTCCTGCTGGTCACCGTCGGCGACGGCACCGGCTTCCCCACCGCCGCCCACCTCGCCTCCTACGCCGGACTCGCCCCGACGACAAAGTCGTCGGGCACCTCGATCCACGGCGAACACGCACCCCGAGGCGGCAACCGGCAGCTCAAACGCGCGATGTTCCTCTCCGCGTTCGCCTGCATGAACGCCGATCCCGCATCCCGCGCCTACTACGACAGGCAACGCGCCCGCGGCAAAACCCACACCCAAGCCCTCCTCCGCCTCGCCCGCCAGCGCATCAGCGTCCTGTTCGCCATGCTCCGCGACGGCACCTTCTACGAGTCCCGAACCCCAGACGTCACCCTCGCCGCATGACCAAGGCAAACAGCCTCAAACCCGGCACCGCGTGCTTGACGAAGGACATAGAGGCACCCCCCCGGCGGTCCAGGTCCCCTACTCCTTCAACTGGCCCACCCGTGTCTGATTCCCCAAATGCCGCTCCAGAAGCGGCGAACACGGCGTTCACCCCGCCACGTCGCCTTATGCCCGCGGTGATTCGGCGGGCAGGGCTGGGTGCCCCTCGCCGCAGAGGCCGAGGGACTGTAAAACGTTTGACAGACCCCCGACGCCGCCTGGCGCGAGCTCGACAGCGTCAGCGACCCGATCCTGCGACGACACATCGCCGAGGCCCTCGTCAACGCCGACTGCGACGCCGCGATGAACGGCCAGCTCCCCCTCGCCGACCCCTGGTCTCTCACGGGCGAGTGAGGGACTGGACCGGAGCGAGTCTTCTACTTCCAGCACCGTGGGCCCTCTGAGAGGGCGTTTGCATAGCTTTAGCCAGAAGAGTGGCTTTCATGAGTGCCCGCATTTGCTCCTATTCAAGCTTTATGCGAACTTCTTTACCTCTCCCTGCCTCAAGCCTGCTTCCCGTTTCGCTGGCTTCTGCTACTGGAAGTCCGTCTGGTTTGAAGATGTGGCAGAACCGCCTGATGGCCAGCGGAACGCCGTCTTCCATCTTTCCCGTGCCAACGCTACGGCGTGAGTCAGCGGAAGCCGTACCCCAGCGACCTGTCCGACGCCCGTTGGGCCCTGATCGAGCCGACCTTGACGGCCTGGCGAAAAGCCCGGCTCGACCGCAGGCCCACCGGCCAGCCGGCCAGGGTCGAACTTCGCGACGTGTTCAACGCCATTCTCTACGTGAACCGCACCGGAATCCCCTGGAAATACCTCCCGCACGACTTCCCGAACCACGGGACCGTATACGCCTACTACGCAGCCTGGCGCGACGAGGGAATCTTCGCCCGGCTCAACTACGACCTGACCGGACTCGCGCGCGTGAAGGAGGGGCGAAGGCCCGAGCCGACCGCCTCGGTGATGGACACCCAGAGCATCAAGACCTCCACCAACGTGCCCGTGACCAGCCAGGGAACGGATGTCGCGAAGAAGATCGTCGGCCGGAAACGCGGCATCCTCACCGATACGATCGGACTCGTCCTCGCCGTAACCGTCACCGCCGCCGGTCTGTCGGAAAACGCCCTGGGCATCCGCCTCCTCGACCAGGCGAAGGAAACGTACCCCACCATCTCCAAGAGCTGGGTCGACACCGGCTTCAAGAATGCCGTCGTCGAGCACGGAGCCACCCTCGGAATCGACGTCGAAGTCGTCAACCGAAATCCGGAGACCCGCGGCTTTGAGGTCGTGAAAAGGCGCTGGGTGGTCGAGCGGAGTATCGGTTGGATCATGATGCACCGCCGTCTCGCACGCGACTACGAGACCCTCACCGTCAGCTCCGAGGCCATGATCCACATCGCCTCGATCGACAACCTCGCCAAGCACATAACGGACGAGACGACACCCACCTGGCGAGGAACGTACTAGAACGTAAACGGCAATCTGCCCACTTCAAACGCCCTCTGAGACTCATCAGAGGGCCCACGGTGCTGCGCAGCCGGCGCGGACGGTCTACGAGCGCATGACCAGATGAAGGAACCCTGCCAGCCCAATCGCGACCGCCACGCCGGCCCCCAGCCCCTCCACGCGGCCGACTGCCACCCCGCCGATCAAGCTCGCCAGCAGGATGACCACCCACCGCAGCGGCAGCCCTTCGCTGCCGGAGCCACCTTCCCCTGCACTCACGCTGCTGTCCTTCCCTGGAACGCCATCGGCCTGGCCTCCGAACTGCCTGTTCAGGAGGTGCCCTTGTGCTTCCAAGCCTTCACGCTGCGGCCGCCAAACACTAGGCTTTGACGGCGACAACACGGAGGGGGGGTTATCACTATCGTGGACGACGAGCCCACTGAAGCGATGTCCATCGCCGGGGACGGAACCTGGGGATGGGTTTACGCCTTCGCCAACGGCTCAGAGGCTGTCGATGTCACCTACTCCGACATCCCAGGCCCCTGGGTCTACTACGTCGAAGGACGGATGGTGGCCGGGAAGCCGGCCATCACCAGGCTGTCGATCGTGCCCCGAGACCCAGAGAAGCCTGAGGCGATCACCCGGGAGACCGTCCGTCGCGCGCCGACAGGAACCATCCTGGGGAGGGTCAAGAGCGCTCTACGGACCAAGTGGAACAACAAGGTCGGCGACCTCTACGCCCAAGCCCGCATTCAGTCGGTGAAGGTCGGTCGATCCTGGCCCGCGGGACACTTCGTCCAGGTCGCGTGGTTCGCCGTCGACGCGGAATTGACGGGTCGGCCTCCTCGGCAGGTCATCCAGGACACGTGGGGAGTCAGCGGGATCACCGCCAGCCGTTGGCTCGCGCGGGCTCGCACCCTGGGATACCTGCCGGACTACCCGCTCACGCCACTTGAGGGCCAGCCGCACGGATACGACTACGTGGCCGCAACGCGGATCCTCGAGGAACAGATCGTCCAGAAGGTGCTCCGCGAGGGACTTAGCCACACCTCCGACCCGGCCACGGTGAGGAGCGAACTCTGGGAAGTCCTCCACCGCGCGGTCCTCGACAACTCAAAGGAGGCCATGCGGCTTCGGACCGAGATCTTCGCCGACATCTTGGCCCAACTGGCCGAGGGCGGCCCTGACGAGCAGATCCAAAAGGCAGCGCAACACCTCCACAACCTCCTGGCAGCACCCGGTGAGGACCGAGTTGAGCGCTTGTAAAGTTCTGTCAACTTGCGTCCACTGTCGTTCATCGGGCGGAAGGCGCCATCGAGGATGAATGCATGGACGGTGATCAGGACCACGAGCCAGAAATCACTTCCCAGGAGCGGAAGGGGTGCTCAGCCTCCGTCACAGCTGCCATCGCTGTGGCCTCGGCCATCGCAGGAGGGGTGGCTCAAGCAGTAGCGGAGAAACTTTTGGGATCGTGATACGACTCACGACAAGTAAGGGGGAAAATTGAGCGGGGGACGACGCAGGAGAATCTCGATGCCAACGGATTCGGTACTGCCACCCGGTAGACATCGCAGCCTGCTCCAAGCGGTTCATGAGGCGTATCAAATGGCGGGATGCCCGGGGACTCGAAAGATCAGCGCGGCAGCCGCAGAGGCATCGTTTGCCGCAGACGTCATTTCGCACCAGGCGGTCGCAAATATCCTGAATGGCAAGAATTTCCCAGTCTGGGTAAAACTACAGGCACTCGTAGCTGCTCTTCTGATTCTTGGCCGAGTCGAATCCATCAGCCCTGAGCTGGACAGGTTTCGCTCGCTGTGGGTGGACGCGCACCTTGGCGATACTGCCTCTGAGGGCGAGTCGATAAACCAACCCCGGCCCGATCGCTCGGATAGTACAGCTACCGAGAGCCCCGCGCCTCCGAAACATGAGCCGCCAAAGTTCGGTACGCCACCAACGGCTCCATACGTTCACGCTGGAGACGCATCATACCCATCGACAGCGACCCCGAGGGACTCCTCGGACGACGGTCGCTTCGCGGAGCAGGAATTCGCGGCCGTGTTCATACAGGCAGCCTGGCCTGGCCCTGACATTTTCACCTCTGAGCACATCGCTGGCAGGCTCGCCGTAAGGCTGAACGTCGCGCACCCCATGGGGGGATCCATCGCAGAAGCCATGGACCGGGATGAGGAGACGGCCCGAATGCTGTGGCTACTACTCCTTTCCTGGGCGCGCATGGAGGATGAAATTCCGTCTGCCAAACAGAGGAGCAGGACTGAAGACATGCGACGCGACTGGGGTCGATACGCAGGTTTCTTTATGGGGACGGCCGACGAAGCAGGTTAAGGAAAACCCGACGTCCAGTCCGGCCGCCCCGAAGCGCTGATCAGCCAGAGGCAAAACTCAAGGGCTTCCGATCGCCGCGCTGCAATGGCCTTGACGGTCGGGAGAGCGCGGGCGGCCGCGGCTGTCGCCCGGTGTAGCACCAGCCCGCGTCGCTGCCGTGAGCAAGGCCTGATGCGGCACCGAACGATGCCAAATCGCGGTATGTGTCGTGGCTAGTAGACTGTCGCGGTTAATGTTTGGGGTAGAGGTGGCGCAGTTTGATGCGTGCGTCGTGGGTGGTGAACTGCCAGTTCACCTGACGTTGGTCGGTGTTGGTGGCGTTCTGCCAGGCCGAGAGTTCGGTGTTGAGGATGTCGAGGTCGCCGATCCGGCGGTCGAGGCATTGTCGGGTCAGCGCGGAGAGTTCGATCTCGGCGATGTTGAGCCATGACCCGTGCTTGGGCGTGTAGTGGATCTCGAGGCGTTGGGCCAGGGCGAAGGCTTCCTCAGGTGCGAATGCCTCGTACAGCGAGGCGATGCCGTGGGTGTTGAGGTTGTCCATCACCAGCACCACGGTCTCGGCGTCGGGGTAGTCCACGCTCAGCAACTGCTCGACCTGGCCGGCCCAGTCGGTCCGGGTCCGCCGGGACAGCGCCTGAACGCGGCACCATCCGCGCAGGGGCTCGGCCCACACGAAGATCGAGCACGTGCCGCAGCGGATGTACTCGCTGTCCTGGCAGGCGTCGTGACCAGGGCGGGCCGGGAGTGGGTCGCGGGCGTGGGCGAGGAGCTGGTAGGGCTTCTCGTCCATGCACACCACCGGACGTGCCGGGTCGTAGGGCCGGGCGTAGACGGCCAGGACGTCTTCCATCCGGGCCGCGAACTCGGCGTTCGCCCGCGGCGGGATGTTCCAGTACTTCTTCAGGTGAGGGCGCAGTTCCGTTTTTTTAGGACCCGTCCGATGGTGGAGTGGTCCAGATCGGGGATGTCCCCGACCAGCGCGACGTGCTTCTCCAGCAGCCGCAGGGACCACCGGGTACAGCCCTGGGGTGGCTGTGAGCACGCCATCGCGATCAGCCGGGCTTCGACCTCACCGGTCACCGGTGAGGGCACGGGCGGGAGGGCGCGCTTCTTCCGTGCGATCGTGGCGTGCACATCGCCACCGGTCTCGGCGAAACGCTTGGCTACCAGCCGCAACGTCTCACCCGAGACCCCGAGCCGAGCTGCGATCACCTCTTTCGGATCAGCCTCACCCACCGAAATATCCAGCGCCAGCAGCACCCGGGCCCGCCTGATCATCGACGCCGGACGCACCCCCGTCGTGGTCACCCGTACCAACTCCTCACGATCTGCCGCGGTCAACGTGACCGGACGCTTCTTCTGCGAAGGCACAACAGTCATCCTGTCCGGCAGAGGGATAGAAGATCCGCCAGACATCAACCTCCCCCAACCCGACACACCGAAACTAAGCTGCGACAATCTACTAGTCTTCCGGCGTACGCCACAGAGGATGTTGTCGGAGCGTGAGGAGCCACTGAGAGGGCAGCGCTTGGTGCTCCCGGAACACCGCCGCTAGTTCGGTGGCACTCGTCATGCCCAGGCCACGGGCCCGCGCATCCTGCCAGGCACGCGTGAGCGTGTCGAACAGCGCAAGAACTTGAGGCGGCCGTACCCAGTAGAGGTTCTCTTCGGCAACGTTGTACGCGCCGTCGTGCACCTTCTTCTTGGGGGAGGCTAGGACGCAGATGGAGTCTCCTGGCGCCACGGCGCCTTCTCTCTTCTCCGTGGTTCGTCGGTGGCCGCCAGCTTGCCGAGCCTGGTCGGCACCGATCTCGCCGGTTTCCATTGCTTGGTTCTTCGCTTCCCAGACGACCCACCGGGCACTGTCAAAGACCCACACGGCATCCGGCTTGGCGGCACTGCCGTCGCGAGGATCTCCATAGCTCTTACTGGCGCCAGCAAGGCGCCCGAGGTAGACCAGGCCGTCCTCGTACGGGTCCGGCTCAGTCTGCTGGAGTCCCGCTCTGCTCGATAGTGCCGCTTGGAAGGCTTCAGGAAGCCACAGGTCCTTCGCAGCCAGGATGGTGTTCATGGCTGCTTCGTCCGTCGGATCGAGTCCTTCCACCGCAGCCGCGAGAGGGGCGGCGACTGGCGCGACGCGGTCGAACCACGTTGCGCCGATGCTGTTCCGCCGCGCTTCTCTGAAGTAGCTGGCTGCAGTCTGCTGGAACTGCGCCTCCCCGGTGGTCTCAGCCAGACGGTGGGCCACGCAGAAACCTAGGTAGCTCCACAGCGAGCTGTACCGCTTCGGCGTCTGAGCGTTGCGCAGCTGGTCAGTCACGCTCTTGATCGAGGCGAGCGCGAACTGGTGGTCTTTGGACCAGAGTGCGTTAGCAGCCGCGACCTCGCTACGGACTGCTTTCTGGAGGGCTGCGGCACCTGGCCCGTCCTGCCGGTCATAGGTTTCTCGGTTTCGGACGATGTCCTCTTCGACCCCCTGCCAATCAGGGCCCTGGTCGTTGAAGATCGCCAGGTTGCTCCACACGTCGTCCGAGGACTGGCCGAGTGATGCATCGACTCCGACCTCCAGCTCAGCATGGATTTCGGGGTGCATCGATGCCTGGATGTCCTGGCGGGCTAGATAAGACGTCAGGCTGCGGCCGAGAACGAGAACTGCAGCGTGATCGCGAAGGTTGCGTGTCGCCCGGCCGGCACCTTGCTGGATGCGTGCACGGATGCGTTCGCGGAGCACTTCATCGGCGCCGACAGACTCATGGAGGAAGCGCTCCTGAAGGTCGCCCTTGGCCGGCAGGCCATTGAACACCACCAGTCGGCAGTCGTCATCCGGGAGGTCTACTCCGTCGTAGCGGTTCGTCAGAACGAGCGCGGCCGCAGGTTGCGAGGTGAAGGCGCCGAGGTCGTCCTCGACCTGCTGCGCGGTGAAGGTGCGGTAGTTCTCCGGCAGGTATTGCTCGCAGAACTTGTCGGCCACTCGGGTCTCAGGGGTCAGTACGACGGCGCGTCCCGCCTGTTTGATGACTCGCCGAACGAACGGCGCGACTGCCGCCGGATCCGAGGCCAGGTCCCGGGCGATCTCCGGGAAGACGAAGAACCTCCGCCCGGTGCCTTCCTTGTCCCAGCCTGCAGGCACCGGAATGCGATGGATCCTAGGCCGCCCGAATGCGCGCTCGAGCTCTCCACCGGCCCCCAACGTGGCGCTCATATAGATGCGCTGCTTTGGACTGTTGAATGCCTCGTGCTGGAACGTAGGGGCGATGAGTGGGCGGATGAGGATCTCGCGGTACGACACGTACGCCATGCAGTCGGCCATGTGAGTCTCGAGAAACTTCCAGGCGTACGTGGCGTCGTCGCTGACCTTGCGGTGAGCAACAGCATCCCGGATGACTGATTCCACGTGGTTAGCCTGGGCAGCCACGGCCACGGGAGAGGCCAGGTAGATCCCCGCTCGGTAGTGGTCCCCGGGATTCTCGGACCGCAGGTGCGGTAGCAGGAGAGGGTCCAGGGCGGAGCTCAGAGCTGCAAGCACATCCTTGTACGCGCTCGCGTGGGAGCGTCGGCTGATCCGCAGGCTCCACGGCTTGGCAACGTAGCCCTCGGCCGCATGGGCATCGTCAAGGATCAATACGTCGGCGGCATCGATCCTCGGCCGCGAGTTGAAGACGTGGCTGTAAGTGCTAACGGCGATCGAGCCCCCGGCCTGAAAGCGCGTGAGGTCGACTTGGTCCCAGTCCTTCGACTGGCCGATCAGAAGCGACGACGGGATACCGTAGTCGTCCAGCTTCCGCGCCGTCTGTACAGCCAGCTGCCGCGTGGGACACAGGTATGCGACTCGCCGCCCTTCCGCCCGTCGCAGATACTCGGAGATCAGACCGCCGACAAGGGTCTTGCCCGCGCCGGTCGGTAGCTCAAGCGCGACGTCACTCTTGTCGCGGAACTCCTTGTGCCAGTGCTCCATGACCTTCGACTGGTGCCCCCAGACAGACGCCGGTCCACGGTTCCCCCGTGCCAGCAGCCGGTACAGCTGCTCCGGATCGCTCGGAACGCCGACCGAGTCCGACTGCCCTCGCTTAAATGCCACGCCACCCCTCCGCCCCGTGATCTTGTCGGGAGATCAGACTCCCGCTTCACCGCGGCCAATTCATAGCACTTCGCACGGCTTACGCATGCGGGGCTTGTAGATCTCCCACTCATCGGGGCACCACGGGCCACAGGAGTGCGGTCGGAGCATGCCTGCTCCGCCTGGGTGCACAGCACCTGTCGACTAGTGGTCCCACTCTGTCCTGCGCCATCGGGACGAGCCACCATCGCGCTGCCACTGTGTCAGGCACTCACGCACTGCATCGAGTTCGGAATATTTTGGAGCACTAGGACGAGGAATGATCGTGTGTATACTGGGCGAGGAGCCTGAGGATGGGAGGGTGGCCGATGGAAGCTCACGAGGACCTGGTGGCCGTACCCGCCATGCTTGCTCTGGCTCGGGAGTCCCGAGGGATGACGCAAGCAGACCTTGCAGCAGCGATGTCGCGACTTGATGGCGCCAACCGGGTCTCCCAGGGGTACGTGAGCCGAGCCGAAGCTGGCCGCCTGCAGGTGAAAGACGATCGCCTCGCTCTGTACGCGGAAGCTCTCGGATACACGCCTGAAATGCTATGCCGCACCACTGACACTCACGGCGTAGGCGTTGGGTTGGTCCATCACCGGAAGCGCGCCTCGATGGGGGCCACGAGCCTCCGCCGCATCCACGCGACACTGGCGTTGACCCGCCTGCAGGTTGAGTCACTCACGGCGCGGCTCACGGACCTCGGCAACCACGGGTTCCGGCATATCGAGGTTGACGACCTGGACACCCCCGAGGATGCGGCTGCCACACTGCGTGAAGAGTGGGACATCAGCGGCGGGCCCATCGACGACCTCGTGTCGGTGATAGAGGCCGCCGGCGCGTCGGTGGTCGTCCGGGACTTGGGAACGGCAGATCTCGATGCCGTCAGCCAGTGGCCGGCTGGTAGCCCACCACTCTTCCTGCTCAACTCGACTGCGCCAGGTGACCGCTTCCGCTTCAGCCTGGCGCACGAGCTTGGGCACGTCACGATGCACAGGGAACCCGGAGAGGGGCGCCTCCAGGAACAGCAGGCCGACCGCTTTGCGGCCGAGTTCCTCATGCCACATGACGCGATCCTCCCCGAGCTGAAGCCGGGCGTTGACTTGCAGAGACTGATGGAGCTGAAGGCCAGGTGGGGCGTTTCCATGGCCGCGCTCATCAGGCGGGCACTCTCTCTCGGAGTCGTCAGCGAGTGGCAGTACCGCAACCTTATGGTCGAAATGTCGGCGCTCGGCTACCGCACCGTCGAACCCGTCACTGTTCAGCGCGAGACCCCGCACTACATCGCTCAGGTCGTAACCCGGCTCGAGCAACAGCACCACCTCGATCCGACCCATGCAGCTCAACTGGCAGGCCTGGGTCACGAGGAGTTCCACGAGATCTACTTGTGCGCTTCCTCTTCGTCCGGGGCCGTTGCGACTCCGGCCCACCTGTGAGGTGAACTCTTGAGCAACCCCGCACCCTTCGGACAGCGCCCGCCTGCTCTGCGGGTACTCGATGCCAGCGTCCCTGCAACTCCGATCCTGGCGGGGCGCGTGTTGCTGCACGAGCACTCACGCTTCATCCCGCGCCAGCGCAACGCAATCGACAACGACCTCGGTGGCGTAGTGATGACTGGAGACAACGCCGAGACCCGCGCCTTCAAGCTTCGGACCGAGGCGGGCTTCACCGGCACCATGCTGATCGACAGCGCCCCGTACACGACCCACACGGCGACCGAGGACGAGCCGTTCCTCCTGCCGCAAGACCAGATGTTCGCGACCCTCGATGACACGCTCGGCTTCCAAAAGGCAGCAGGGGCAAGCGCCGCCCTGACACCCACGGGGTACATCGCACCCGGGGCCTCCAAGCCGCTGAAAGCGGTGATCCGCGCCGCACAACGCATCGAGCGCGTCGACACGGTCGTGACTGTACCTGTCGACGTCACGTGGCTCAGCAATGAGCGCGTCGGCCAGCTCATCGCCGCGTGCCAGCGCATCAACCAGCCAAAGGCCCTCGTACTGGTCGGCCAGTTCGATCCGCTGCAGCACGCCAAGGTCATCCCCGCAAACCTCCGCCGCGTGATCTCCGAGGTCGAGGGCATGATGCTGCTGCGGACAGACCTGGCAGCCCTCGATGCGATGGTCCACGGTGCCCTCTGCGCCGGCATCGGCGTCACAAGCTCCGTGCGACACAGCGTGGCACCCGGCGAGCGAGCCAAGGTCAGCAAGCCAAACGGCCCCGTGTACCCAAGCGTCTTGATGCCGGAGCTCATGTGCTTCAAAGGTGCCGAGTCGCTCGCGAACCGCTACGCGAACGCGGAGCCGGCGACGTGCCTCTGCGAGGTCTGCAACGGGCGTGGACTCGACCGCTTCTTCAAGACCGATGGCGAGACACGCGTCGAGGCTGAGGACCACAACATCCTGACCTGGAGCACGTGGGTCGGCGAGATGGCCAGCCACGAAGCCGGTCCAAAGCGGAAGACCTGGTGGCAGGAGAAGTGTGCAGCTGCCATCAACCGCTACCCGCTCGAGAACCAGCGCATCGGGCTCTCTGCGAAGAGGGGCTTCCAGCCTCCGCCGCCCCTGTCGGCATGGGCGACGCTGCCTGCTTCCTAGCGTGGCCGCTCGGGCCACTTACCAGAGACGTTTTCACGCGGCCGCCACGCTTCACTACGCCAGCTGGGCGTACAAGTCTTCGAGGAATTTCCAGCCAGCAACAGTGTGGCGGCGCTTCACGAAAGGCCGGGGCGGAACCAGGACGTCCAGCTCATTGCCAACCAGAACCAAGAGGCCGATGCCGTAGAAGTCCGCCTGCAGCATCGCGTCATCCTTGCGACGCAAGGGGCGTTCGACAAGTACCGCACGCGCACAGAACGGGGTAAAGAACTCCGCCTTCTCCATTGCCGACTCCCACCCCCTGCCGGGCACGATGGCAAGATCAACCCGCAGGGGCTGGACAGCCTGCCTAGTTACGGTCCGGTTGCTTTGGATGACCGCGCCCTTTGGTGCCGCCTTGAGCGCACGCCGCTCAGGCCCGCTCAAAGCACTGATAGGAACAGCCTCACCCTCGGGTAGCCCCATGAGGAGATCCAGCACATCTGGCCGGGTCAGCGGAGACATACCTGCAACTGCGCGCCTCTGGCACTCGACCGCATCGCGTCGATAGGCGACGACGGCCTGCACGCCGAAGGCGTTCACAGCCTGCAACTTTGACTCTTGCGGAATCAGCGTGCCCGACGGGACCGACTTCGAGAGCACATCGACTGGTCCTCGCGCCGCAACCGCCATGACTCAATCCCGTCCTCACCCGTAGACCTGCCCCGCGAGGGGCCCTAACTCGCGCCAGAGGCACGTCACCACCCTCAGGCGCGACTGCACCTCCCCGCCCTCCGAGAAGCCCCGTCTAGGTCGTTCGGCAACATAGGCCTTAACCGAGCCACCCTGTGCGAGGACACGGAAAATCACACAGCAGCCCTCACGATTGGGCTAGAGCCGAGGGGCTCTCATCAGACCAAGATCGCTGCAACGACCCTAGTGCGGCCGGGAGCAGCACCGCAATGCTCGGGCTTGATGGGCTGCCGACCCGATGGCGCCGCATCCGATCGTAAGGCATCCTATCGAGATTCACTCACATGTTCGATTAGATCGGATAAACCCCGCTCCGGCTCCCGCCGGCTCGCTCTCGCTCGAGCCCCCCTCAAAGCCCCGCGACACGCTGGCGCAACAGCCCTCAGAAGGGGGACATGCCTGAACAGATGAACTTGACGGGGAACTGTAGCCGGGTCCGAACCGGTCGGCCGCGACGGCGGGGGTGCCGGTGGCGAGGGTTCCGGCGACGGCGGCGGCGACCGCCACGGCGAGAGGTCGGCGGACGCCGCAGGTGAGGGGTGCGTGCAAAGGGAGGGTGCTCCTCATCAGGGAAAAGTTGGTGGTGCGGTTCGACGGCGGACGCAGGGGACCGAGCTCGGCCCGTGTCCGGTCATCGAGGTCACCTGGGGCCGGGTGCGGATCTGACCTCGGCCGCGGTCCTCGGCGGTACCTGGGCCGGGCCAGTGGATGTCTGCGGGGTCTTGGGGGTCGTGGTGCGGACGATGGCCGTGATGACGGCGTGGGCCTCGATGTCGGTGAGCTGGTGGATCCGCAGGATGCACGGAGCATCCATGGACGGCGCGGCCAGCTCGACGAGCGCCCAGGCGGAGCCGGACCAGCAGGTGGACAGCTCGCGGGTGTACCACGCGGGGTCCGCGTCGTTCTCCGTGCCGGGAACGGGCCACTTGCTGACCATCCCTATGGCGTCGCCCATCTGCCCGGCGAGCCACCGCGCGGCCTCGCCCTCGTAGTCCTCCGGCAGCCCCGGGAAGGGCAGCAGTCCGGGATCTGGGGTGACGCCGACGGCGTTCAGGGCTGCCGGGACATGTCGTACGGGGAGCTGGTGCATCTCCACCGTGGTGTGGGCGGGCATGTGGTGGTCGAACAGGCGGACCGCGACGTGGCCGAGGGTGAAGGTGGCCTGTGTCCAGGGTGGTGTGCCGGGGCGGTGGCCGGTGACGTGGGGCCGGATACCGTGCGCGTGGAGCTCGCGGAGGGAGCTATCGAGCACGGGCTGCGCTTCCCCGGACCCGTGAGGCGGCGGGGGCTGGCGCCGTGGCGCGCGGGGCCTTGCGGCCGGCGGGGGCGGGGATGCCCCAGATGCGGGCGTAGCGGTGGACCGCGTCGGCGAGGGTGGTGAAGTCGCCGCCCTGCCAGGGGCGGTGTTCTTCGTCGTGGGGGAAGTCGCGGATCGTGGCGTATCCGCTGGTGCCGGGCCGGGTGCCGGTGCGGAGGTCGCGGGCGCGGAAGGTGCCGTGGTCGGCGAAGGACAGGGTGACGGCGTCGAGCTGCCCCTGGTCGGGGTGGATCGCCGAGAGTCGCAGGCCGCCGTAGGTGTGCTGGTGGATCGTCTCGTAGAAGTCGATCCGGAGCCGGATCCCCTGGTCAGGGACCTGAGCGTAGAACGCTTCCCCAATGACGGATCCGTCGAGCTGGTGAGGAAGGACGCTGGTGAAGAACTGCTCGGCGTGCAGGGGCAAGGATGAACTCCAGGACGGGTGGCGAGGGACGGGGTCAGCGTCGGGATGCGGGCCGAAAGGGGCCGGGCAGGGGAGCGGAGGGGGTGCTGGTGGTCCACCGGGGAACGCTGACCGTCTGCAGGGTGGGGGCGGGTCGGCGAGAGCGGGCCATGTCCAGCGGGGTGGGCGCCGGAGGGCGCACTGGTGTGATGGTCGCGCGTTCTCGGGTCATTCGGGAGAGTTCTCCGGGCCAGCGCAGGACGGGTGCCGGGTCGGCGACCGCCGCGGCGGTGGCGGTGATGAGCCGGGTGGGGGTGTGGGTGGAGAAGACGGCGTGCCAGCGGGCTCGGGGTGGGCCGCCCCACATTCCCCAGCGCGTCGTGTTGGTGGTCAGTTCGTCGTCGGGGTCAAGGTTGCCGCGGTCGAACCAGGCTCCCGCGAGGCCGTCGGGCGCGCGTAGCTCCGGACGCGTGGGGTGGAAGTTCGTGGCCAGGGTCCACCCGGCGTCCAGGAGGGGCTGCAGCACGGTTGAGACGGGGTGGAGCCGATAGCCGATGCCGCCGGTGAGGAACTTGTCCCCTTCGGGTTCGTGGAGGGGGACGAGTTCGGTGGTGAAGGCGGTGACGAACTCGGTGGGGCAGTCCGAGCTGAAGGCCGCGGCCCATCGGGGCTTGGCGAACGGCTGCTGGTAGGCGGCGATCTTCCACAGGGCGTCGTCGTCGCCTTCGGGCAGGTAGCCGATGCGGATCCGCTGGTCCGGGGACGGCAGGTAGGCGTTGCCGGCATCGTCGTGGCTGATGGTCCAGCCGGCGTCGAGGGCGGGCTGGAGGCCCGGATCGCCGATGGCGGTCGATCCGGCGAGGTGGCGAGGGCTGACGTACACCTCGTCGTAGTCGGTCATGGGCACATCCGGGCTGAGGAAGGGCGTCTGCGGACTTCGGGGCAGAGGGTCACGCGGCCTCGGGCAGCGACGGGGTGGCGGAGCACGGGTTCGTCCGGGCCAACCGAAGCAGGGCGTCCAGGAGGGGACCGGTCCCGGATGCCGCTGTCTCGCCGTTGCGGGCAATCTGGGCGAGGTAGTCGAGGGTGCTCTGGACGCGGGTGACGAAGGAGGAGTCGCGGGCGGGGTAGTCGTGGGCGCGGGCCCAGCGGGCTGCCTGGTCGTACAGCTCCGCAAGGTCGGTGCCGCGGTCGGTCAGCCGGTAGGTGTGGTGGTCGGTGTTGATGAGTCCGAGGTCGCGGGCGGTGTCGCGGGCGTGGCGGAGCTGGTGGCGGGGCAGGTCCGGGAAGGCCCGGACGAGGGCGGTTGGAACGGGTCCGTGGTCGTCGATTTCGGTGATCAGCCGGATCAGGCCCGGGTGGGACAGGAGTGCGGCGGTGCGGGCGGGCTGTTCGCGGTCCAGGGTGTGGGTGGTGGTCATCGGCGCGGGCCTCCTGCCGGTGCGCCCGCGAGCGCGCGGGCAGGGAGCTTGTGGGAGAAGAGTTCGCCGGCGCGCCATGTGGTCGGGATGGCGGGGGCCGAGAGCCGGGTCTGGGTGCTGGCCCAGGTGCCGGACTGCTGGGACGGGGCCGGGGGCTGTCCCCAGAGCGGATGGGCGGCGGCCTCGGCGAGGGGGCGTCCGGCCGCCCACGCGGTGATCGCTCCGTAGACCGGGGCGAGGGCGCGCCCTGATGCGGTGAGCTGGTAGGAGGAGGTTCCGTCGGCGACGTCGACGAGTCCGTCGGCGACGAGCTGCCGGAGCTTGGGGTAGACGGAGCTGAGGCCGTAGCCGGGCATCGCCTCGCCGGCCACCGTGGTGACAGTGGCGGTGCCGCAGACCTGGAGGGTCCACAGAATCGGGGTGGCGTGCCGGGCAGCGATCAGCACGAGCGTGTCCTCGACGTCACGGGCCCGTCGGAACGCCTCCGACCCGGAAGCGGATACGGGTTCCTTCTCCAGGTGGGTGTCGGCCCAGGTAGCGATGGCGGTCAGGACCGGTATCAGGTCGGTCCCGCGGCTGGTCAGCCCGTAGGTGACGTGACGGACACCGTGCTCGGTGCGGGCGACCAGACCGGTATCGGTGAGCTGGCGGAGCTTGGGGTGGAGCTGGCCGTCGGCCAGCCACGGCATCCGCTGCTTGATCTCCGTGTAGCGCAGCGGCTTGTCCGAGAGGACGAGGAGGAGCTGGACGTTCCAGCGCGGGGTGAGCATGGACAGGGACTCGGTGACGCGCGCCAGATCGGTGCGAACAGCGGGGGACAGACCGGTAGAGGCCAAGGCGGGTTACTCCAGGAACAAGAGGGGGCGGGGATCAGCGCGTCGGCGCGGAGGGAACGGGCAGTGGCGGTGGAGCCGGTACTGCGGGTGGTGTTTCCGTCGCCGGGGCGGGGACGCGGTGCAGGCTCTGCAGGGCGGCGCTGAGGGTCTTGGCGAGGGCGTCGCGTACGGCGACGGCTTCGCTGATGCGGCGGGCATTGTCGAGCAGGTGGCCTGCGTCGAAGCAGCCGATCGAGCGCTCAGGATGCGCAAGCTGCAGCAGGCGGTCGCGGTGGAAGGTGATGCTGCGCTCGGCGAGCTGGAGATCGGTCAGACTGCCGATGAGCGCGGTCAGCATGCTGTTGTGAGGGGCGGCGGCGGAGTGGGCTTCGAGCACGCCGAGCGGCTGCCCGTACAGGTCCTCGATGCGGGCGGCGATGGTGGCGGCGGTCGGATCGGGCTCGTGCATCTTCACGGCCGGCCCGCCGTCGCTTCATCGCTTCGTGCGGGTGCCGGGGCTGCGGGCGGCAGGGCCATAATGATCCGCGGCTGGTTGAACTGAACCTTCTTTACCTCGGCCGCCGGGCCGGGCTGGGGCATGGCGCGCAGCAGGCTGTCCAGGGCGGTGCGGTAGCCGGCGCGGGCCTCCACGGCGGCCTGGAGCCACTCGGCCTCTCTCCGGAGTACGTCCGCGGACAGAGTGTCTTGGTGGAGGCCGGGGTCGGTGGCCGCATGGACACGGTCGCGGACCCAGGCCACCTGCTCCTCCGCCACGACCAGAAACGACCGCAGTTCCAGGGCCCGCCGCAGTGCGGCGGACGCACCGGGCCCGGTGGCGGTGGCGTAGAGCTGGTGGACCGGTGCTCCGAATGCGGCTTCGAGCGCCGGGTGCTGGCTGCTGGGCCGCTCGGTCACGCTCATCGGGCCGCCCCTCGCCTCGCCGGTGCCGACGGCGCTGAGGGAAGACCCGGGGCGGCGGTCGGGAGCGCGGGCTTGCCCTGGCGGTGCGCGGGAACGGCACCGCGCCAGACCGTGGGGTCGGACCCGCTCGGCGCGTTGGGATCGAGGAGGAAGGTCAGGACCTTCGCGCGGCCGTCCCGGATCTGGACGGCTTCGTTGACCCGGTTGGCGAAGAACATGATGCGGTCGTGGTCCTCCGAAAGGTCACCGGGCGCGGTGTCGAGAACGCCGACGAGCGCGTCCTCGGCCCGCTCCAGCGCGCTCTGCGCGGTGGTCAGGAGGCCGTGCCAGCGCACGACCTCTACCGCCGACGGGCTGGCGTGCGGTGCGAAGGCGACCGCGCGCCGCAGCGAGGGCACACTCATTCCGAAGCGTTCCTCGATCTGCCCGGTGAGGACGCGCATCACGTCGTCGTGTTCATCGGACACGAAGTTCCTCTCCAAATAGTTCCGGTGGAAGGAGGACGGGCGGAATTCGCGGTGGGACAGGGGTCAGTTGAGGCACATGCGGACGTCGCGGTAGACGTATGTCCCGCTCACCCAGCCCTTGACACCGGTGGCCTTGTTGGTGATCTGGTGCCAATTCCCGCTGGTTTTGTGGACCGTGAATCGCTGCCCGTTGTAGAGGATTCCGAGAGCCGTCGACTTGGTGGTGGCCTTGGATCGGATGGTGACTGCCTTCGTGCCGATCACCCACGGTCCGGGCCGTTCACAGGGCCGTGAAGCGGTGGGAGCCGTTGAGGGGGCTGCGGCCTGGGCGGCAGGGACGGAAGGCAGTGGCAGGGCGAGGGCGCCGATGACGGCGGCGGTGACGGTGATGTGTCGTGTTCGCATGGGGAATTTGCCCTCCGGCCTGGACGAGTACATAGGGAAAGCGGCCCTTACGGGATGCTGTTCGGGCAATCTCAAGAGTCCGGAGAATCCCCGGTTTCACGAACCGGGAAAGTGCTGCTACCTTGCGCCCACCCGTGGGCGGTGCAGGACGAACAGGCGGGCGTGGTCAGTGGATTCGGCCCGGGGGCGGCGCGGCCGGCGTCGGGACGGCGGGCAGAGCCCCGAGGCTGCTGAGCCTGGTGGGGAGAGCGGGAAGTGCCGGTGCTTCTCCGTCCCAGTGGGCCTCCCACCAGGCGGTGGCGTCCTCGAAAGTGCTGAAGCCGCCTTCGCGGAGGGTGTGCGTCCAGGCCGTGGTGTCGACGCGCTCCAGCAGGACCCGGAACGGCAACGGCTCGCTCTCGTCGACCGCACGGAGCAGCACGGTGATCTCCGGGGTGTCGGAGGTGTCGTGGGTGTAGCTGGCGAGGAGGGCAAAGTGGTCTCCATCGGCCATGAGGCGCTCCTCCAGGGCGCGGGTGGTGTCGTCAGCAGACGCCGCCCCGGTGTCCGGGGGACGGCGGATGCGCTCCTTGGGGCAGCCGCGGGCGATCAGCCAGGACTGCGCCATCGCGGGCAGCGGCACGGTCGTGTGCTGGAAGCGGAAGACCTTCGCGTCGGTGTCCCGCTGGATGTGCAGGGCGACGATCTGTGGCTCGCCGGGGATGCCCCAGGTGACGGAGCCGTCATGGAGGACGTAGTAGCTGTGCTGTCCGTCCTCGGTGTGATGCTCGGCAAGCCCGGTGAAGTCGGTTTCGTGAATGTCGATGTGCTTCCAGAAGGCTTCATCGACCTGATCGGTGGCCGCCTCGAAGTCGTCGAGGCGGAAGTCAACGGCGTGGGGAATGGGCATTCCAGGTGAAGCTGAACGGAAAATCCACCTGCGGATGGGCAGGCGGCAGCATCCGGTCCGCTTGCGGACCGGATGTCGGTGGGTTGGGCGGTCAGGCTGATGTTGGGGTGAGGGCGACCTGGTGGCCGAGGGCCTGGAGCTGGCGGACGAGGTCGCGGGTCTTGCGGGCGGGGTCGAGATGGCGCCGGTGCCAGTCGGAGCCGAGCTCCTGGTAGGAGGCGGCGGGGTCGTTGATCAGGTGCCAGGCGATGACGAGTATCGAGCGGGCGACGGCGACCAGGGCTTTGGCGTGGCCGCGGCGTTTGACGATGCGGCGGTAGCGTGCGCCCAGGAAGGTGTCGGTGCGGGCGGCAGCGTTGGCGGCCTCGCCGAGGGCGCCCTTGAGCCAGGGGTTGCCCTTCCCGGCCGGGCCCGCGGTGTTCTTCGCCCCGGACTGGATGGCGCGGGGACATAGCTTCGCCCACGAGACCAGGTGTTCGGGGGTGGGGAAGCGGCTCATGTCCGCGCCGATCTCGGCGAGGATGATCTGCGCGGTGGTCGGTCCGATGCCCGGAACGGCGTCCAGGCGCTCGGCCAGGACCTGTGCGCTTACCGCGGTGGCCGGCTTGCCCTCGGTGCCCGTGGCGCCTGGCGGTGTGGTGATCTCCTCCAATGTCTCGGCGATGAGCTGGTCGAGTTCGCGGATCTGGGCGGTCAGATGGTCGACGCTGGCCAGCAGCACCCCGAGCAGCCGTGCGTGATGGTCCTCGAACTGCCCCGTCAGAGCCTCGGCCAGGGCCGTCTTCTTCTTGACGAGACTGCCCCGGGCGAGCTCGGCGAGGGCACGGGGGTTGCGTTCGCCGGCGACCATCGCGTCCATCATGGCCCGCCCCGACAGGCCGAACAGGTCCGAGACGGCCCCGGACAGTTTGATCTGCGCGTCCTGCAGAGCCTTGTCCACGCGGTGCTTGTGCCGGGTGCGTTCCTGGACGAACACGGTGCGGGTGCGGGTGAAGTCCCGCAGATGCCGGACCGGCTTGGGTGGCACGAACGAGGCACGGACCATGCCGCGTTCGCCGAGCTTGGCCAGCCAGACCGCATCGAGCTTGTCGGTCTTGGGACGTCCGGGGACGTTCTTCACATCCCGCGCGTTCACGAGCCAGCAGTCCAGGCCGCGGGCTTCCAACAGGTAGAAGAACGGGCGCCAGTAGTTGCCCGTCGCCTCCATCACCACCCGCTCGACGCCCTGGCAGACCAGCCGGTCTCCGAGTTCCAGGATCGCGGTGGTGGTCGAGGCGACATTCCAGACCTGCTGGATGCGCCGGCCCTCGACGGTGTCGTGCGGGACACGCAGGCAGACCATCCCGGACGCCTTCGCGATGTCGATCGCCGCGACCCTGGCGACCGTTCCGTCGTCGTGGTCCTCTCTCAACTCCTCCATGACGTACCCCTCTGTTGCGCTGGCGCGGGCGGGGGCTGCCCGGGGAGCCTGAGGGGAACGGAAAGGCTGATCGGCGTGCTCAAGGCGACAGTGTGCGGCCCCTCGGACGACTCCCTCACCAGACTCCTATGCGGGCTCACAGCCCAAACATCGATCGGCGTCGGCGGACAGCCCCCGTACCGATTTTCACGCCCGCGAGGCGTCATCCGCAGGTGAACGGCTGACTCCTATAGATCGTCAAGCGGTCTGAAGGAGTGGTTTCGGTGTGGTGGATTGGCGGGCGAGGTGCTTGTAGACCTCGCGGGCGATGAAGCGTTTGAGGCAGCGCAGGATGTCCTTCTTGGACATGCCTTGGGCGGTGCGCCGGGCGACGTAGTCCTGGGTGCGGGCGTCGTAGCGCATGCGCACAAGTGCGATCATGTGGAGCGCGTTGTTGGCCTGGCGGTCGCCGCCGCGGTTGAGACGGTGCCGGTTCGTGCGGCCCGAGCTGGCCTGGACCGGGGCTGCCGCGCACAGGTGTGCGAAGGACCCCTCGGACTTCAGCCGGTCGGGGTTGTCGCCGGCGGTGATGAGGAGCTGGGCCGCGGTCTCGGTGCCGACTCCGGGCAGCGCGACCAGCTCGGGCGCTGCCTGGGCGACCAGTGGTCCGAGCTCGGCGTTCGCATCGGTGATCTCCCCGGTGAGGTACTGGTGACGGCGGGCGAGGCGGCGAAGGGCGGTCCTGACCGCGTTGGCGGGGTCGGAGGCATCTGTGCCCGGTCGGGAGCGTGCGAGGTGTGTGATCAGCTGGGAGGCGGACAGTTCCCGCAGTCGTTCGCGGACATCGCTCGGCGCGGTGATGATCAGGCCCCGGATCTGGTTCATCGTCTGGGTGCGGGACTTGACGGCTGACCGGCGCACGACCCGCAGGCAGCGGATGGCTTCCACGATGCCGTCGCGGGTCTTCGGTGTTCCACCGGCGCGGCCTGAGAGCACTGCGGTCGCGGCGGCGTAGGCGTCGACGGGGTCGGACTTGCCGTTGGCCCTGCGGGCCCGGCGGTCGGGACGGTCGACGTCGACCACGGTGACCTGGTTCGTCCGCAGGAAGCGGGCGAGTTCGGCACCGTAGGCTCCGGTGCCCTCGACACCGACCGCCATGACGTCGCCGTGCGAGCGCAGCCAGTCGAACAGCCGCTGGTAGCCGTTGGGTGTGGTGGGGAACGACTCGGTGGCCAGGTGCCGGCCGATGGAGTCGATCACGGCGGCCTGGTGGAAGTCGGTGTGGGTGTTGACGCCGCCGACCACCGCTATCTCGTCTGTCATGCTGGTTGCTGCTGCCCTTCGGTGTGACATGCCGGGGTGGCACACGCCGGTCGGGCAGCAGGACAAGACAGTGACGGGACCTTTGGCCGGGCTCCTATGAGGTCACAAGCTCCCGACCGGCGCAGTGCGTAGTGGCACCGCCCGGACGGTCGACGGTTCATCCGAAGGACAGCCGGAGCGTCAGTCAGTGGCCGGGTCAGACCCCCAAGCGGTGCCATCTACATCCTCACTGTCAGTGGCGGGAGCGGGACGCCGGGGTGGGCCAGGCGCCCGCCCGCTGGGCGTACGCCGTGGACGGCACCACCCGGGGGCGAGGGGCGGACAGGGCCGCGCGGCCAGCGCCGGTGAGGGAGACGGGCTGTCCGGCGTGGAGCGGGTGGGAGGTGTCGCGCTCGACGAAACCGTCCGCTTCCAGGCGCCGGAAGGTCTCGGATCCGATCCGGGTGCCGGACGCCGTGACCACCGACACCCGCTGAGTCAGGAGATGCTCGCGGAGCCTGGCGCCCTGGGCGATGGCCAGCAGCGCGGCCTGGTCCTGCGGCGACAGCTCCACCGCGGTGACGGACGGCGTCGTGCGGGCGGCGGCTTCGACGGTCTCCAGCGCGGCCAGCACCGTCGTCCGCAGACCGTCGCGCTGGGCGACCGCCTTCTCCAGTTGGCCGACGGTGCGGTCGATGCGTTCCAGCAGTGCTCCGTCGACCGGGTACTCACCGCTCGCCAGCCGGTGCAGCAGCACACGGTAGAAGGTGACGCCGGTCACGGCCTGGGCGAGGGCACGATGGGCGTCCACCAGGGCGGCGAGCGGCTCGTCGAGCAGGCTGCGGTCCCGCTGGTCCCACAGGGTGTCGACGCTGCGGCCCGTAGCGGCTTCGATCCGGTGGTCGAGATCGGTGAGGGCCCTCTTCACCGTGGTACAGGCAGAGGTCCTCGTGCCGGGATCGTTGCGGGTCACCGGTCTGCGGCGGCCAGGAGCGCCGACAGCCGGTAGGACTTGCGGCGGCGGCCGTCGGGGAGGGTGATATCGCGGGACTGGACCTCGTACGGGGCAAGGAGCCGAGCAAGTCGGGCGGGGGTCAACTCGGCGTAGCGCCAGCGGCCCTCGGCGGTGCCGGGCAGGGTGCGCAGTGCGGCCACCAGGTCGGCGGAGGCGAGGGCATCGGGATCTCCGAACTCGGCGAAGATCCCGAGCACCGCGTGTAGGACCCCGGGGGGCGGCACCCGGCTGCCGGAGACGAACGCGAACTCCGTCCCCTGAAGCCGCTCGTCGGAACGGTCACCGGTGCCGATGTCGGTCGGGCACGTGCAGGCGCAGGAGCCGGCGGAGAGCAGGCGGGCCAGTTCACGCCCTGCGGTGAGCCGTTCGGCAAGGAGGTCGGTGAGCCGCTTGATCTGCTGGTCGACGGTGAGGCTGTCGTCCAGGGCGGGGCTGTCGGGACCGAAGATCAGCGCGTCCATCTGCTGAACATCGAGGTGGGTGTCGAGGATCGCCCGGTGGCGGGGCAGCTCCGGAGGGAGCTCGGTCTCCAGCAGGACGGCTGCGGCACGGTCGAAATCGGTGGGGAAGGTCGTCAACGAAGGGGTCCCTTCGGGGAGGGGGCGGGTTGGGGAAGTCCCGGCCGCGCCAGAGAGACAGGGCGCGGAGGGAGCACCAGGTGCTGCTGGCTTGGGAGTTGGGGGGAGGAGCTCCGGGAGGCGTGGGCCATGGCGCTGACCGGGCGGGTGAGACCGAGCCGGGCGCGGGCCGTTTCGTGCAGATGGGGTCCGCTAGGCCGTACGGCCACCACATGGACCTCGGTGCGGTGAACCGCGGCGGGCGGCGCCGGACGCTGGGCGTAGACGAGACGCCACGGGGCGCCGTCGCCCAGGGGCAGTTCGCGGAAACCGGCCAGCTCGCCGGGAAGAGAAGTACCGCCGGGCAGCGCCACGGTGGTCAGCTCCGTCAACCGGGTGAGCGCCCGATCGCGCACGGCATCGGAGGCGGCCAGCAGGTCCGCCAGTACTCGGGGGTCGAGGCTGAGCCCGGACGGCGACCCGGTCACGAATCGTCCCCTGGCTCACCCGATGGCCCGGGGACAGACCGCGGGGTGCGGGCGGAGGGCTTCGGGCCGGGCAGCAGCCGGTGTGAGGGCCGGTCCGGATCCGTCATGCAGGCCGACAGCGGCCCGCCGGGCGCCCGTACGGCGGCCATGGCGTGGGTGAGGAAATCCCGGTGCCACACCAGCATCCCGGACAGTCCGGCTTCGGCGTCCTTGTGCTGCTGGTAGGCCATCCACAGGGCATGCAGCCAGGCGGTAACGTCCTGGTGCTCCTGCCACCGCTCGCACCACGGCGCGGCGGTGGTGACCTCCGCCCCGTAGGCGGGCAGGAGGAACCCATCGACCCAGTCGGTCAAGGCATCCAGCTCGTCTTCGAGAGCCTCGCCGCCCAGCTCCAGGATCGGCTTGGGGTCCGGGGGCGGGGGTGGCGGCGGGGGCATGCCGGGCATCCCCGGAAAGCCGGCGGGCAGGCCAAACCCGGCGAACGGCGACGGGCCGCGGCCAAGGACGGGGTCGCCAACGGGGCCGGCGGAGAGGCTGTCGAGCTGCTTCGCCTGCTCAGCGGTGCGGTCCAGGAGTTTCCGGACGCTCGCCTCGATGCTCTCCATGCCGGTATCTGGGAGCCGTATCGGCTCCATCTCTCCCTCATCGAGGGGATCTATGGGGTCAGACAAGAATTCAGGTCTCCTTGACACCGCAAACACTGGGAAGAGAATGCGGTTTCAACGGTCCGGGGAATCCCCGATTTCGCCAGCCGGGGATCGGCTGCTATAAGGCCGACGCGTGCGGCACGGGCAGACCCCAGTGAGGGCAGGCCGGCCCGTGCCGTACGGCCGGCCTGTCAGGCAGAGAGGACGAATTCGTCCTGGGCACGGGTCTGCACCAGGGTCTCGGTGAGCCGGTCGGAAGCGATCTGCGCGTAGTGCTTCGTCTTCTCGACACCAATGAAGTCGCGGCCCTCCAGCAGGGCCGCGACCCCCGTGGAGCCGGAACCGGCGCAGAAGTCGAGCACCGTCCCGCCGTCCGGGCAGATTTGCACCAGCTCACGCATCACCGAAACGGGCTTCTGCGTGATGTGCTTGCGGTCCTTGCCCGACGGCTGCGATGCCGAGTACAGGCCAGGGAGGTAGACGGGGTTCCGGGCAGCGTCGATCGCGCCGTTGCTGGCCCAGATGATGAACTCGCAGTTCTGGGTGAAGCGACCCTTCTGGGGCCTGGCCTGCGGCTTGTGCCAGGCCAGGACACCGCGCCACAGCCAGCCGGCCGCCTGAATCGCGTCCGTCGTGACCGGCATCTGACGCCAGTCGGTGAACAGCAGCGCCGTGCCGCCGACCTTCGTGAGGCGGTGGGCCTCGGTCATGATCTGCGTGAGCCAGAAGCCGTAGCTGCGTTGGTCCATGTTCTCGCCGGTGAAGTCCGGCAGGCTGTGCCCGGCGTCAGCGGAGGTGTACTTCTGGCGCGCGGTGCGGGACGTGCGTTCCTTCGCGGTGCGCCCGCCGGAGTTGTACGGCGGGTCGGTGATGACGGAGTCGACGCAGTCGTCCGGCAGGCCGGAGAGGACGGTCAGGGCGTCGCCCTGGTGGAGGGAAAAAGGCAAAAGGGGACCCCGGATTCGGTCGGGAACAGGTTTGGGGGAATCCGCCTCGGCATCGCAAAGGAGTCCACGGGCGATGTATCGGCAGGGTGAAGCCCGCAGAGCCCGTGGAGGTGGACGTGCGAGGGGAGTACCAAAAACTCTAGGGCACGATCCCCGGTTGACCGCTATCGCCGCTGAACCGGATCCATCGTCGGCGGGCTCGGTGGAGGAACTATTTCGCCAACCGGGGATCGGCGTTTACTGTTTTGGAACCGGGCCGGCGAACACCGCTGCTGCCCCACCCCACCCCTTTCCCTGTCCACGGAGGCTTCGTGTCCCCACACGTCTGATCCCCGCCTCGGCGGGGGCTGCGAGCGGCAACTCGCACCGTCCGTGCAAGCCCCGATTTCGCCCATCACCGGCCGCCTCCCCCTTCCCACCGCTGACGCGGGCACGAGACGGCCGGACCTCACCTGAAGGACCATCCGTGACACACCCATGCCCTGAACCGCCGGGCATCCGGCCACCGGCGACCGACCGCTCCACGGGAGGCGGCACCGGGTGAAGGGCGCAGCCGCCGCCATCGGCGTCTTCTGCCTCTCCCCTCTCCTGATCGCCGGTGTCGCCGTCGTCGCCGCGGCCGGCAGCGGCGCCGCCCTCAACGCCGCCTCCTGCGTACCCGGTTCGGATGTCGACACCGCCGCGGTGGCCCAGCAGGTCGCCGCGATCCTCAACGGTGAGGGCGCCGACGCCGACATCCGCATCGAGGGCCTGGAACTGCCCGACGAGCAGATCCCCCACGCCAAGACCATCGTCGCCACCGGCATCTCCATGAAGGTGCCCGAGCGAGGGCAAGTCGTCGCGCTGGCCACCGCACTCCAGGAGTCCCGCCTCCGGAATTTGAACTACGGCGACCGCGATTCGCTCGGCCTGTTCCAGCAGCGTCCAAGTCAGGGCTGGGGCACGCCCGAGCAGGTCCGCGACCCCGTCTACGCGTCGACGAAGTTCTACGAGGGGCTGCTGAAGGTGCCGGGGTGGGAGTCGATGACGATCACCCAGGCCGCCCAGGCCGTCCAGCTCTCCGGCTTCCCGGACGCCTACGCGCAGTGGGAGCCGCTCTCCCGCGCCCTGCAGACGGCGATCGTCGCCATCCTGCCCGAGGGCGCAACCGCGCCGGACGGGGACAGCCCCGCTTCCGGATGCGTGCCCGGCGAGGACGGGGCCGAGTTCGGGCAGATCCCGCCCGGCACGGTGCCGGCGGGGTATGAGATCCCGAAGGACGCCGATCCGCGGGTGCAGAAGGCGATCCGCTGGGCGATGGGCCAGCTCGGCACCCCCTACCAGTGGGGCGGGACCTGCACGGACCCGCGCGGCCCGGACCCGATGGGCCGATGCGACTGCTCCAGCCTCACCCAGCAGGCGTACGCCGCCGCCGACATCACCCTGACCCGCACCACATACACGCAGGTCAAGGAGGGCAAGGCGGTCTCCGCGAAGGCGCTGAAGCCCGGTGACCTGATCTTCTCCCGCGGCACGGCCGCCGTGCCCGAGCACGTCAGCCTCTACATGGGCTCCGGACTGCTGATCAACGCCCCGCGCACCGGGACCGTGGTCCGCATCGAGCCGGTGAAGGACACCAAGGTCCTCGCCGTGCGCCGCGTCCTCTGACGCCCTCTCCCCCTCTTCGGCCCCTCGGCTGATCCCCCGTTCCGCTCTGCCTTTTCCCGTATTTCCGCAGGCCCGCGCGCCTGTGTACGCAAGGAGTTCCACCACGCCCATGGACCGTACCCACCTCCTCGCCTTCGACCCCGGCATCACCCCCAAGGGCGGCGGCCTGCCCGGTCTCGACGTCCTCCGCGACGTCGTGAGCAGCATCAACATGTTCGGCATCATCGCCGTCGTCGGCGCCCTGGCCGTCTCCCTCGGAGTGTGGGCCTGGGGCCACCACTCCGGCGGCCACCAGGCCGAGGCCAACGGCAAGAAGGGCGCCCTCGTGAGCGCCGGCGCGGCGCTCGGCCTCGGCGCCGCCAACGGCATCGTCCAGTTCTTCAGCGCGCTGGGGACGCAGGTCAACTGACATGAAACGTTCCCGCACCTCCGCGCTCCACCGCCATACCGCCGACTGGTCGGCCAACCGGCGCATCGCCGCCGTCACCATCGTGATCACGCTGCTGGTCGCGGTCGCCGGCCTCGTCGCCTGGGCCACCGGTGACCGGGACCAGCGCCGTACCAACGCCCCCGCCGCTCCAGCGAGCAGTGCCCCGGCCGCGAAGGACCGCCTGGGCACGACCCCGTCGTCGCCGGGGACGGGATCGGTGGCCAAGCCGCCCCGGCTCGATGATCCGCTCGCGTACGGCAAGGCCGCCGCGGCGATGCTCTGGTCATACGACGCCCGGTCCACCGGCCGGGACCAGCAGCTCGCCGGGATGCACGCCTGGATGTCCCCGGAGACGAAGTACACCGACTGGACCGCGGTGCAATCGCAGGTTCCGGATCCGGTGCTGTGGTCTCGGATGCGGGACAACGCCCAGCACGCCACCGCCACCGTCACGGACGCGAAGTTCCCGTCGGCGTTCAAGCAGGCGCTGGCCGAGGACCCGGCCGCGCTGACCGAGGCGTACATCTACGCCGTCACCGTCACCGGCAAGCAGACGATCCGCTGGAAGGACGGCGGGGGCGGCGCGGAGGACCGCGCGGTCACCCTCGCCGTCCAGTGCCGGCCCTCCACGATCTGCGGCCTCGTGTCGATGGCTCCCCGCGTCGCCCCCTAGCCACTGACCTGCATAGATAAGGAGGTCCCGGTTCAGTGGACTTCTGCTCCATCCCCGTCGCGGGCAAAATCTGCGACGCCGCCGACGCGATCGACTTCGTCGCTGACCCCGGCAAAGCCATCACCGAAGGTATCGGCAACTGGATCGCCAAGAGCTCCGGTGAACTCGCCGCCGCCGCTGCCGAACTCGCGGCCGACGCGGTCAACGCCACCACCTCGATCGACCTGAATGCCGGTTGGTTCCGCGACAACTACGAACTGTTGCTGCCCATCGGCCTGGTCGTACTGGTCGGCACTTTCTGCGCCCAGCTCGTCCGGGCCGCGATGAAGCGCGACGGCCAGGCCCTCAGCCAAGCATTCACCGGCACGGCCAGCGGCGTGCTCTTCGCGTTCGTCGCCATCGCCCTGACCACAGTCGCCATCGAAGTCGTCGACGCGCTGAGCGACGGATTGTTCAAGGCAGCGAACACCTCGGTCGAGGACTCCGTCCGCCGCATGGTCAAGGTCAGCCAAATCGGAGCACTGTCCGGACTCGGCTGGCTCGTTCCGACCTTCGCCGCGCTCGGGGCCGCCATCGGAGCGTTCCTGTACTGGTGCGTCATGATGGTCCGCAAGGTCGGCATCCTCGTCCTCGTAACCCTGGCCGTGTTCGCGGCGGCCGGCGGCGGCTGGGAGGCGACCCGCAGGTGGCGCCGCGGCTGGATCGAGGCCACCGCCACCCTCATCGTCTCCAAGCTGCTGATGACGGTGATCTTCCTCCTCGGCGCTTCCGCCATGGGCAACCCCGACCCCGAGGACGGCATCGCCGCCCTCGCCGATGTCATGGCCGGCATCGTCATCATGGCCCTCGTTCTGCTCAGCCCGTACGCGACGTTCAAGTTTGTGCACTGGGCAGCCGAGGGCACGGACGGCGAGTCCATCCACCGCGCCGGTGGAGCCGGCGCCCAGGTCGCCCGCCAGCATGCCGAGCAGGCTGCGCGGAAGGCAGCAGCCGCAGCGTCCGGCGGAGCCGGAGCAGCGGCTGGCGGGGCGGGAGCCGGGGGTGCCGCTCCGCAGGGTCCGGAGGCCGTACCCGGGCAGTTCCCAGGTGACATCGCCTCCTCCTCCGTGTCCACTAGCGGCAAGCCCGGTGGTGGAGACAACCGCAGGCAGGACGGCGGCGGTCACGGTGGAACCGGTGTGTCGCCGGTGGCCGACGCCGCGGTCCAGAGCCTGGAGAAGTCCGTGCGGTCCGCCACCAGCGAGAGCGGGCAGGACGGGACCGGCGGCTCCAATCCGCCCGGCCCGCAGTCCGCTGCCGGATCGGCTGAATCCGCCCCGGACCCGCGCATCGGCTGGTCGACCCTGCCCCCCGCGGGGTCCGCGCCGCCCCCGCAGGGCGCTCCGCCCGCACCGGACGGCGCCGCCCGCCCGGTATCCGGCACCAGCCCCGCGCCCTCTGGTCCCAGCGGGCCGTCGCCCACCGGCGACTGACCCTGCCCCCTCCGTGCCGGGCAGGACACCACCCCTGGCGGTGTCCTGCCCGGCCCGCCACCCCACTCCCGACACCCACCCCGCGCTTCCGGAACGGTCTCCCTCTTGTCTGACACCATCACCCCGCTCACGGTCAAGTTTCCACACCGGTCCAGGCGCGGGATCCTCCTCGGCCTGTCCCTCCCCCAGCTCCTGCTCACCTCCGCCGCGCTCGCCCTGCTCATGGTCACCGTGGTGACCACCGGCCTGACCGGCGCCGCAGCCCTCGCCCCGCTGTGGGCAGCGGTCGCCACCCTCGTCCTGCTCCGCCGCCGCGGACGGTCCCTGATCGACTGGGCGCCGATCGTCCTGCGCTACGCCCACCGGCGCCGCAGCGGCCAGACCCTGTGGCTCGCCAAGCCCGTTTCGCGCCCCCGCCAGGACGGCATCCTCCACCTCCCCGGCACCAGCGCCAGCCTGCGCGTCGTCACCCCGCACGGGTCCAAGGCGGCGGCCGTCTACGACCCGCACCGCCGCACCCTCACCGCCATCGCCCGCGTCTCCAGCCGGGCCTTCGCCCTCCTCGACCCCGCCACCCAGAACGCCAACGTCACCGGCTGGGGACGAGCGCTCGCCAGCATCTCCCGCAACGGACACATCTCGGCGATCCAGGTCCTGGAGCGCACCGTCCCCGACTCCGGCGACACCCTCACCCGCCACTGGACCCAGCACGGCCACCCCGACACCCCCGTCGCCGGGCAGGTGTACGCGGACCTCGTCGCAGCCGCCGGACCGGCCGCCGCCCCGCACGAGGCGTACCTCGCGATCTCCCTCGACCTCCGCGCTGCCAGGCGCCTCATCTCGCAGGCGGGCGGGGGCCTTCCGGGGGCGTTCACCGTGCTGGAGCAGACCACGGCCTCCGTCGCCCAGGCCGTGCGGTCCGCCGGGCTGACCGTGAGCGGCTGGCTCACCGCAAACGAGATCGCCGCCGTGATCCGCACCACCTACGACCCCGCCGCGCTCTCCCGGCTGCAGCAGTGGTCGGAGTCCGGGAAGGCCGAGGCCGACCCGGCTGCCGCCGGGCCCGTCGTCCAGGTCGAGGAACACGACCGCGTGATCACCGACAGCGCCCGGCACGCCACCTACTGGATCGAGAACTGGCCCCGCACCGAGACCTCCCCCGGGTTCCTGCACGGGCTGATGTTCTCCGCCGGTGTGCGCCGGTCCCTCTCCCTTATATACGTGCCGCAGAAGTTGGAGGCCGCGCTGCGTGACGTCCAGCGCACCAAGGCCACGATCATCGCCGACGCGAACGAGCGACGTCGGCGGGGCATGGTCGACTCCGAGGCCGACAGCGTCGAATACGCCGACGCCAAGGCCCGCGAGCGGCAGCTCATCGCCGGGCACGCCGATGTCGACCTGACCGGCCTGCTCACCGTCTCCGCCGAGACCGACGCCCTGCTCGACGCGGCGTGCGCGCAGATCGAAACCGCGGCCGGATCCGCCCAGGTCGACCTGCGGCGCCTGGACTACCAGCAGCCCGACGCCCTGACCACCGGCGCCCTCCCCCTTGCCCGGATCGCTCTGTGACCCCGCCGGACAACCTGCTGGCCGCCGAGATCCGCAACCTGACCGGCCAGCTCCAGGAGATGAGCCGCCGCCACCAGGCACGCTTACCGATCTCGTCGGCACGAAGCTGCCCAAACTGTCGCACTCATAGGCATTTTCAATGACGTCTCACACTACGGGCCCGACATCGTGGTCGTGCCCGAGGCGAGCCACCCCGCACTTCCCCACCCCCGGGACGTTCATCGACCTGCGGCGCGAACAGGCCCACAGCAGTCCAGCCTCACCTCCGCAAGCATCCCCGGGCCCGCTTCCCCCTCTTCCCCTGCAGCCCCCGGCCCGACGGATTCACACCTTCTGAAGAACCCGGATCCGCCTGGCCGTAAGGACACCTTGACCACACCCCCCGACGCCCTGCCCTACCTGCGCGCCGCGACCGCCGGCCTGCGCCACCACGGCCGCACCGGCACGGACCAGCCCGCCGACCGTGCCCACCTCGACACTCTCCACGCCCACCTCACCGCGCTCCACCAGCTCCTCGACCGACTCGCCGAGACAACCCGGCCCCCGCACCCGGCCGCAGGCCGTCACCTCGCCACCGCCCACACCCGCCTCTGGCAGGCGAGCAACGCGGTCCACGACGCCTTCCACACCCTCCCCACCAGCACCAGCACCGCCCCCGGTTCCGACTGCGAACCCCGGCTGCTGCCGGAGGGCCCGCCGTTCCTGACGATCTGCCACCGGCACCTCGCCACCAGCCACGCCGTCCGCCGCAAGACCACCCCCACCGACCACACCCCCGCCTCATGAGCGGAAAGCACCGCCGAAACGGAACCCCGATGTCCCACCGGCCCGCCCGCCGAGCCCGCCGCGCTTCCGCCTCCCCCCTCTTCACCCCGCACGGCACCGACCGGGCGAGCCGCCGCAAGGCCCGCCGACAGCTCGCCGAAGCCACCGCGAAGGCCCGCGCCCGCGCTACCGCCCACCCCGACGGAACCGTTCCCGTCGAGGAGCCGCTGCCCGCACCGCTCTACGGGCTCACCGGCCGCTCCGGCCCCGCCTCCGCCCGCGGCTCCCGGCTCAAGCTCCCCGCTCACAGGATGACCACCGCCATCGCCAGCGGCGCGTACCCATTCCTCGCCGAGGGCGGGCTCGGTGCCGACGGCATCTACATCGGCCGCGACGTCCACGCGGAGGCGGCCTTTTCGTTCGATCCGTTCACCCTGTACGGCAAGGTCGAAGGCTTCACCAACCCGAACGTTCTCCTGGCGGGGGTGATCGGGCAGGGGAAGTCGGCGCTTGCCAAGTCGTTTGCGCTGCGCAGTATCGCGTTCGGCTACCGCGTCTACGTCCCCTGCGATCCCAAGGGCGAGTGGACGCCGGTCGCCGCCGCGCTCGGCGGCACCTCCATAGCCCTCGGCCCTGGCCTCCCCGGGAAATTGAACCCGCTGGATGCCGCCCCGCGTCCGGAGTCCGTACCGGAGGAG
The DNA here is from genome assembly GCF_044456085.1 of Streptomyces sp. NPDC051018. Taxonomy (NCBI): domain Bacteria; kingdom Bacillati; phylum Actinomycetota; class Actinomycetes; order Kitasatosporales; family Streptomycetaceae; genus Streptomyces; species Streptomyces sp. NPDC051018. The sequence continues at coordinate 53,736 of NZ_JBITFN010000028.1, read as the reverse complement.
GAGTGGGCGGGCGAGATCCGCAAGCGCCGCCTGCTGCTCCTCGGCTCGCTGGCGCGGACGGTCCTCGGCCGGGACCTCGCGCCGATGGAGCACACCGCGCTGGACGTCGCCCTCGACGCGGTCGTCGGCCAGGCCGCCGCCACCTGCCGGACTCCGCTCCTCGGCGACATCGCCACCACCCTCAACAACCCCGCGACCCTGGACCTGATGGGCGGGACCATGTCCGGGCGCCTCGGTGACGCCGCCCGCGACCTCGCCCACGCCATGAGAAGGCTCGTACACGGTGACCTCGCCGGCATGTTCGACGCCCCCTCCACCGTCGCCTTCGACCCCAACTCGCCGATGCTCACCATCGACCTCTCCCGCCTCGGCGGCTCCGGCGACGACACCGCCCTCGTGCTGGCCATGACCTGTGCCTCCGCCTGGATGGAGAGCGCGCTCACCGACCCGAACGGCGGCCGGCGCTGGATCGTGTACGACGAAGCCTGGCGTCTCATGCGCCACCCGGGCCTCCTCCAGCGCATGCAGTCCCAGTGGAAGCTCTCCCGCGGCCTCGGTATCGCCAACCTGATGGTGATCCACCGGCTCAGCGATTTGCTGACCGCGGGCGACGTCGGGTCCCGCGGACGGGCTCTTGCCGAGGGCCTCCTCGCCGACTGCTCCACCCGCATCATCTACCGCCAGGAGAACGACCAACTCGCCGCCGCGGCAGCCCTCCTCGGCCTGACCACCGTCGAGTCCGAGGCCATCGCCCACCTCAACCGCGGCAGAGGGTTGTGGAAGGTCGCCGGACGGTCGTTCATCGTCCAGCACCTCCTCCACCCCCACGAACGGACCCTGTTCGACACCGACGCCCGTATGCACTGAAAGGGCGCCGAGTTCATGAATCCCGAACCCGTCATCCCCGCTGCGGAGCCCGCCGCCCGCCCGCCCACGCCCTCCGGCTGGGTGTACGAGGGCAGCCGCCGCCGACCGGCAGAACTCGCCAACAACCCGGCCTCCCTCCCCGAGAACGCCGCAGACGGCGCACATCACCATCCCGTACGGCCGCCGGCATCCCCTGTCCGCCTCATGTACAACGGACAGCTCCGGGAGCTCAGTGAGCAGATGCGGGCGGGCGGCATTCCGCTCACGGACGCCGCCGCAGTGACCGACCAGGTCCTCCATCCGGAGACCGGACTGCTGGCACACCTCGCCGACATCCTTGAAGCCGTCGCAAAACGGCTGTGTGAGACCGGCACCGACGACGCATTCGACTTCTACGACGGCATCGTCGACACCACGAACAGATTGCACCGGATCGCCGACGACCTGCGCCCCATCAGCGACATGGTCCGGGACCTCTCGCCCTCACCAAAGCAACGCCCCGCCGCCGCGCCCAGCCACATCCCGCCGCCCACATCCCCACGCCCGGTCACCCGTCCCCGCTGACCCCGCCCGGTAAGCGGCGCATTCCCCGGCCAGCCCGGGCCTTGGCCGACCACCCACCTTCTTCTGGAGCCCTTCCTGTCCACTCGTTCGTTCATCGCCCGCCCCAGCAAAGGGGAGTTCGACGGCCTCTACTGCCACTACGACGGCTACCCCGACCACCAGCTCCCTCTCCTCCTCGCCGCGCACCGCTACCGCTTCGCCGGTGACCTCGAAGCCATGACCCGGCACCTGGTCGACGACATACCGGTCGGCTGGAGCGCCCTGGGCACAGACCTCCTCGACGGAGCCCCCGACCACATCCGCGCAGCGCTGTCCCGGCACGGCGAGTACCCCAGTTCCGGGCTCGACGACCTCATCGCCCCCGACGGGTCGCGGCCGGAGCGGATGACGGTCACCCCTGAAGCCACCGCGGGCCTGGACTGGGATACGTCCTTTGCCCTGGGGGGATCGAGGTGATCGCCCTGCGCGCCTACACCCGAGGGCCGCTGGTCGGCTGGGACACCGACCCGCTGTCCCGTATCAGCGGCACCCCCGCCCGGTGGGTACCCGGCCGCGCCGCGCCGGTCATCGCCCCGCGCCCGGAACCGAGGCTCACCACCACCGCCCCGGCGGCAGCGGCCGACCCCGTACCGCAGCGCGCCGCTGCCCGCCGCTGAACCACCCCCGCACCCCCTTCTCCTCCCGTTCCCTGGAGCGTTTGTGCCTCATGACCTGTACGAGGTGAGCCCCCGCTACCTGGCGGCCAGCCCCCTCTCCGAACACCGCGACCACCTGGACACGCTCGCCGCGAGCACCGGCTGGACCCTCACCACCGACGGACCGACGGCAACGGTAACCAGCCCGTGCGAGCGGATCGTCCTGCGCCACGACCGGGCCGCCGAGGGCTGGGGTCCACACCTGGTGATCACCGCCCACACCGGACCCGGCGCCCCGGCCCGGTGGCGAGCCGACATCGCCGGCAACACCCCCGTGGAGTTCCTCGCCACGCTCACCAGCACCATCACCACCGCGCTGGCGACCGACCCGGACCATCTCGTCTACGACATCGCCGCCACCCCCGAACCGATAATCGGCCTCGCGGTCAGTGACGAGCACTGGGGGTTCGTGGACGACCAGGGCCTGGTCGGGCTCCAGGCCACGGACGGACTCGCGGCGGTCCTCAGCCGCGCGCCGGACGCGCCGGGACCGCCTCTGCAGGATGACCCCGGCATCGGCTGGCACCTCTTCGCCATCCACCCCGCCGGCTCGCTGTGGGGGGTGTCCTTCACCCACGGCGTCCCGGTGTTCGTCGTCGCCTCAGCCCTGGAGCAGACGCTGTCGCCCGAGCCGCTCATCCGGCCCGCAGGCATCGCCCGTCATCCGGCCTTCGCGCCTCTGATCACCGCCCGTCCTCTCCCTGCCGCCCGGCCGGGCCAGACGACCACGGGCCTCCCTCCCCAGCCGCCGGGTCCCGTCCAGGGCAGCGCGAAGGCACGGTGACTCGGAGATCTTGACCTCCTACGCCGCCTCGACGCCGCCCGCCCAGATCACCCTGTCCGTGTGCGAGGGTGCGGAGATCGCCGCCATCGCCACCGGCAAGCAGTACAAGTGGGCCCAGAGCGCTCTGGTCGCCGCCGGGTGGGAGCGGACCGGAAACGGCGTTTACACCCGTCTCTTCGGCGACCGGGCCGCCGCCGAGCGGGCCATCTCCACCCTGGTCCACGTCGCCCGGCGGCACCGGACCGCCGTCGTCACCAGCACCCGCCCCTACCTCGGCGACATCGCCGACACCATCGCCCACCAGCTCCCCGGGCCGTGCACCCCGACCGTGGAGGTCTACAGCCACCCGGTGTGGCAGGAGGACCTGGTGCCCTGGCTGTGGGACTCCGGCGAACTCATCCACGCCGTCCAAGCCGGACAGGTGACGCACGCCACCAGGCTCACCAACGAGACTGCGGGCATCGACCTGCTGCTCATCGAACGCCTCGGCCACTCCAGCGGGTACGTGATCGGAGCGTTCGCGCCCGACGGGTTCGACGACAACTTCGAGAATCCGCACGCGCCGACGAGCATCGTCCTGCCCCAGGACCCGTACCGGGCCGCCGGGGAGATCGTGGACCGGTATCTGCCCGCCTACCACCAGGCGCTGCACGCCCGGCGCACGGCGGCCGTCGCCTCCGCCCTGAGCCGGATCCGCGACGAGCACACCGAATTCCAGCACCTCACCGCCACCGAGCCCGATCCGGCGGACGAGGAGCGGTTCGCCGACGTGGCCTGGCACGAGGTCCTCGACATCGTGAGGCATGCTCCGTCCCTCATCGAACGCTGCCGGCGCGGTCCCCTCCCGCTGGAGGACTCCACGGCCATGACCCGCCTCGAAGCCGCTCTCGGCACGGGCACCATGATCGTGGCCGGGTGGCACGGCATGCTCAGCGGCAGACCTGACGCGCCGCGGGCATACCTGAACGAGCACTTCCCCGGGGCCAAAGCCATCCGCGATCGGAGCATCCGTCCGGTGATCGACGCCTGGCTCGCCGACGGTGACACCCTGCTGCGCCACGCCCACGCCCCGGGCCGTGCCCCGATCCCGGCTCCCGCTGCCGTCCCGGCACTGCCTCCGGCGGCCTCCAAACCGGCCCGCCCCCGCTGACGAAGGAGCGCTCCCCTCTGCGCCAGTTCCACATCGGCACCCACCCCGAGCACGGGATCGCCGCGTCCTCCCGCGTCGATCTGCCCGCCTACATCGCCGACTGGTACCTCGTACGCCTCCAGTTCGAGACGGTGCCCGACCGGCCCGGCCTGTACCGGCTGACCGATCCCACGCGGGACGGGCTACGGCGCGCCCGCCAGGCCGTCCACGACCTGCGCGCCCAAGGATTCACCGTCCAGGCCGACTACACCCTCGACCCCACCCCCGAACCCGGCCTGCCGGAACAGCTCCTCATCGCCCGCCAGGCCCGGCTCGCCCGTGCCGCCTCCGCCCGCTCACCCCAACTCCGCACCAATGCGGGCACCGCGCCCGTCCCTGCCGCCGTACCCGTGGCCCCGGCCGTCGGCGGGCCCTCCGCCGCCCGGACCCGATGACCGGACAGACCGCCGGGCTGGCGAAGCAGAACCCAGCGCCCCAACTCCCACCCAACCCCGGCACCTGCCACGCGCCCCTTCCACCACCACGACCCCTCCACCGCTGCCACCCGGCACCGGCCACGGAGCAGGCGGTTCCCGCCGCTAGACCGAAAGCACTCTTCCTCCCCAGTTGTCCCTCACCACCACACCGCCCACGACCTACCGGGCGATTCTGCGCAGCCCGTACGCCGCCCGCCTGCTGACCGGCACCCTGGTCGGCCGTCTCCCGGCCGGGATGGTGCCCGTCGCGATCGTTCTCCTCGTCACCGCCGAGGGCGGGCCCCTCGCCCTCGGCGGGCTCCTCAGCGCCGTGTACGGGCTGGCGTCCGCGCTGGCCCAGCCGGTCAAGGGACGGCTCATGGACCGCTTCGGCCACCTCCGGGTCTCCGGCCCGGCGACCATACTCAACGCGACCGGGCTGCTGTTACTCCCGTGGGCGGTCTCGACCGGACGCCCGGCGGCCGTGGTGGGCGTGGTCGGGCTCGCGGGCCTGTGCACCCCGCCGCTGGAGACCGGCCTGCGACTCATGTGGCCCCTGGTCTTCCCCGACCCCGCCCAGCGCAGAGCCGCACTCGCTCTCGACACCAGCACCCAAGGCTTGATCCACATCGCCGGTCCGCTGCTGGTGGCCGGGCTCGTCGCCGTCCAGGGCCCCGATGCCGCCTTCGCCGCGGCGGCCGTACTGGGGCCGGGCGGAGCCGCCCTCGCACTCACCACCACCCCGGCCCGCATCCGACAGACCGCCTCCACCAGCGGCACGACTCGTCCCGGACGGCTACGGAGCCGCGGACTGGCGCCCGTCTTCGCCGCAGTGGCGGGCATCGGCTTCACGCTCGGCGCGATGAACATGTGGGCCGTCTCCCTGGCCGACCGCCACGGGATGCCGCTGGTGCCCGGTCTGCTGCCCTCTGTCTTCTCCACCGGCTCCCTCGCCGGCGGGCTGATCTTCGGGCGCCGGGCCTGGCCCGGATCACCCACCACTCAATTCCTCGCCACCGCCGGAGGGTTCTGCGCCGGGTTGCTTCCGCTGCTGACCACGCCCAGCCCCGCAATGGCGACCGTCCTGGTGGCGGTGCCGGGTCTGTTCCTCGCACCGGCCATCGCCAGCGCGTTCACCACCACCCGGACCCTCGCTCCAGCCGGGCGCCTCGGTGAGGCGTACGGCTGGCTCATCCTCGCCCTCGGCACTGGACACGCCGCCGGAACCGCGCTCGCCGGACCGCTGACCGACGCCCACCCTCTCGTCGGCCCCGCCCTGCCAGCCGCGGGCGCCACCGCCGCGCTCGCCGTCCTCCTGCTCTCCGCACAACGTCCAGCCCTCGCCGAACCCCGCCCCTGACCTGCTCCGCCTCGCCGAAAGCCCGCTTCCGTCATGCCCTTTACCCATCCGGCCGTCTGGGACGACCACATCGCCGACTGCCCTCTGTGCACCTCCCCCGACCGCGACGAGCAGGCCCTGCTGCGCTGCACGGTCCACACCCTGCTGACGCACGGTGCGTTCAGAACCGCCGACGACATCCCCTTCGCCGAGATCACCGTCGGCGGGGACGACTATCTGCGCTCTCTCGCGAACTCCCCCGGCGGCGACTGCGCCACCCCCGTGCCCGATCCCCGCCAGGGGACCCAGGTGGACGCCGAGGTGCGCCTCGCTCTCGCCCGAGCGGCGGGCCTGGATCCTGCCGGGACTCTCGACCCACGCATCGACCGCGTCCCCGCCACCTGGCCGGAAGCCAAGCGAGCCGACCTGTTCGACCGGGCCGCGGACCTCTTCGCCCGCCGGCACACCCCGGCACCCGACCGCCGCTTCCTCCCGCGCCCGGCACCCCGCCCCCAATAGCCGCCCCTCCCTCCCACGTACAAGGAGAACTCGCCTATGGCCGTTCCGACTTCCTGGGACCTTGTCCACAGCTGTGGGCACGAATGGGCCCACGACCTCTCCGGTCGTCCCGTCGACCAGCGCGCCCCCTTCGCCCGCTGGCTCGCCGGACGGGACTGCACCGACTGCTGGCGCTCCACCCGATCCGCCGACTCCGCCAGCCGCAAGGAGTGGCTGGCTGCCCGGCGCGCCGCCGAGCAGCAGGCCGCCGCCGACTGGGCGGCGCAGTTCGACATGCCGCCACTCGAAGGCCCGCAGAAGATCGTCGGCTGGGGCGAGCGGTGCCGCCATCAGCTCGTGACCACTGCGCACACCGCCCTGGTGGTCGAAGGCGCCTGGGACGAGGCGGACTGGACCGTCCTGGAGGAGAAAGTCCGCACCGTCGCCCGCGCCGGATGGTGGCTCGACCAGCGCGACTCCGACGGCACCGACCTGCCCGAACTCCTCGACGCTGCAGGCGAATCAGACCGAGGAACCGAAAATCCCTACCGGTGACGGCAATAGGGAGGCAAGACCATGCAGCCGACGCGTCCCGGGATCGACCCCTCACGCTGTCTCGTCCTCGGGTATCCGTTCGAAGACCATTCCAATGCGATCGGGTTCCCGCACGATCCTGTAACGAGGAGGCGGCGGAGGCTTGGGCCAGCCCTTCTCACGGGCCTCAGCCACGCTGGACGACGCCCAGCCACGCCACAAATAGACCGGATCGTTCTTACTGCAACTCCAGTAGCGATCAAAAAACCAATCCCTGCGTGACTCGTCCGCAAGCTCCGATCGCACGCCTTCCAATCGGGCTTCCACCTCGTCAATGGCATGGTCGAGCCTCTCCCGCATCCAGTGAAGCCCTTTGTCTCCATAGGGCCAGCCACTTGCCTCCGCGCTGTACTGCTCGTAGGTCAACTGCGCCACCCACGCGAGCAGTCCCTTGTCGCTCTTACCGAGATTGCAGGCTCCGCAGGCCGGAACCAGGTTCCACCAGGAGTCCAACCCATCGCGGTTGAGGGGGACGACGTGATCAATCTCCTGCGACTCTGTGTAGTCGCAGTAAACACAGCGGCCCATGTTGGCGAACAGCACCATCAGCCTGACCCACATGTCCTGCTTCTTGCGCCCCAATCGGCCCTCCTTGCTCCAGGAGGAACGTAGCGGTCATCACTGACAACAGCTCATCGCCGCTGAAGAAGACAGGCAAAGCACTGCGGGACTGGAGCCCTGGCCGGTGAGCACGGCGCTTTATAGCCGACGGCGCCCGGTTCGTGAAATCGGGAAATCTGCGGATCCTGGAAACATCTCCACTGCCACCCCGCACTCCCGTGGAAGGACCTTCTGTCGTGCCCGATGCCGCATCCCGCCCGCCGTACGTTCCCCCCGACACCGTCACTCCCGACCGGGACGTCACCCACGCCCACTTCCGCCCCGGTGACCAGGTGATCATCGTCAAGGGCACCGCCGGCGGAGAGCTCTGGGGCGAGGTGACGACGGTGGTGACCCCGTCGTGGCACACGCCGACGGACGAGGACGGCTGGCGGCTGCGGAACCCCCAGGGCGGCAAACGGAGTTATCTCACAGCCCACCCCCGCTACATGATCCACACCTCCCGGCTCTGCCGGGACTGCCTCACCCACCAGCGGGCCCTGGAGGACCACATCCTGCCCAAGATCCCCGGCACCGACGGGCCGGTGGACTGCGGCTGGTACACCCTCACCGAATTGAACCAGCTCATCCACACCGACGACGCCCGGGGCGGGCGGTGATAGTCCACGTGTGGCCCCGGACCCTCCATGCCGGCGAGCCCCTCGAAGACGCCCTCGGGCACCCCATCGCCCCCGAGGACGAGCGGGCCCTGCGGTCCGTCGTCGCCCACTGGGACGGCCTCGGCTCCTACACCCTGGGCGAGCACCGGCACTGGACCGCCGCCCAGTGGGCCGAGCACCTCGACGACCCCACCCTGGAGCACCCGTTCGCCGCCGACGAGCACGGGATACGGTCGCCGCTGCTCCACCTCACCGCCGAGCTGCACCCGGACACCCGCCATCCGGCGCAGACACAGTGGACACAAGCCGCCCGCCGTCTCGCCCGCGCCGCAGGCCTCACCCCCGCCGGGAGCGAAGAGTGTCGGTGGGTCGCCGTTCAAACCCGCCCCCGGCGTCTCGACCTGATCGCCAACCTGATCCGCCCCGACGGCACCTGGCAGCCCCAGCCCCACCCGCTCCTGCGGCACCTCGTCGCGGAAGGCCGCCGGATCGCGACCAAACTCGGGCTGCGCCCCGGCCGCAACAGCACCGAACCCTCCATCGCCTCCCCCGGCCCGGCATCCCCGCCTCGCGCCCGCCGGTGACACACCACCGAGAAAGGCCCGCTCGTTGCTGCCTCTTGCCGACCGATTCCTGAGCCTGCGGCGCGACCCGCACTCGGAGGAGGTCTTCGCCCGCGGTGGCGGGCCGGACGCCCACGGCATTCTGGAGCGGGCCGGGTTCGTGCCCGTCGTCCGGGTCCACGAGGCGTATCACCGGCTGCCGACCGGCCTCGACACGAACGAGGAGACCCGGCTCGCCACCCGGGGCGTCGCCCGCCTCCGCTCGGCCGGCATCCCGATGGAATGCGACGCCGCATTCGACACCGACGCCCGCGAGGTGGCCGGCCTCGCTCTCGGCGCCGATGTCGGCAACCTCGCCGCCGCCATCCGCAGAGCGACCACCAGTGACGAGGTCGCCGAGGCGCTGGCGGAGGTGACCGCCGCGTACGACGGCATCCTCTCCGGACTCGCCGATGTCCTGGTCGCGACGGCCGACTTCCATCAGGATCTCGGCGGCCCCGCCGACGGTCCGATGGCGGAACGCCTGCGGTACCTCGCCGCCCACGGGCTCGGCGCCGTCGCCGCCGACCTGCGCGGCATCCGCACCGATCTGGCCGACCGCCGCGCAACCCACCCCCGGCGGTCGGTGTGCGGCGGCGGGGTCCCGCTGACCGAGCGTGAGGCGTCCGCGATCTGCGCCTGCCCCCCACCACCCCCGCCACCGGCAGCTGCGCCAGCCGCCGCCCCGGCGCCGCTGCCCTCATTCCCTTCACCCCTGAGGAGCCCATGCACGACCACGATTTCGAGCACGACGTCGAGGGATTCGTCACCGTCCTCGCCAGCGAGCTCCCCGGCCACTGGACCGTGGAGTACCACCAGCACGCCAACCGGGCCGAGCAGTTGGCCCGTGCCGCAGCGGTGTGGGACCTGTATTTGGTCGCCGACGCCGTCACCCGGCACCCGCTGCGGCACGACGCGATCCTCACCCGCGACGACGGCACCCGCCTCTACGTCACCGGACGGCCCCGGTACGAGGACGACTTCCTCGTCGCCGCCATCGCCCCGGCCTCCGTACCGCCGGAAGCGTTCCGGGGAGTCCGGGAGCCGGACGGGATCGCCGTCCCGGCCGATCCGTTCGCCGCGGCCGAGGCCGTCACCACCGGTCTGTTCCCCCGCTACGAGGCCGCCCTCGCCCAGGTCTGGAAAAACTCCGACCATCTGGACTCCCGGACCCCGGTGACCCTGACCTGGGTGGGGCCGGATCTCCATGCCCACGCCGACTCCACGACCGTGGCGGCAATCCTCACCGAGCACGGCTTCGCCCCGACCGATAGCGGACAGAGCCTCATGCTGACCGGCGACGACACGGCCCTGCAGGCCCGAGCGGTGCGCGCCGTGGGAGCCCGGCTGGCAACCCTCGGTATCCACCTCGCCCTGCGCCACCCGGCTGTCCGTCCCGGGCTCGACACCACCACCGTGGCCCTGGCCCAGCACCCCCGGCCAACGGCCCGAGTGCGATGAGCCGTTTCGACGGCGAGCTGCCCCGCCTCACCGGCGTCCTGACCACCGCCTGGGCCGCCTGGTACCAGCGCACGGAAGCCGCAGGGGAGGATCCCGCCCTCGCCAACCAGCTGATGAACACCACCGCCGGGCTGCGCCAGCACTTCTGGCAGATCGAACAGATCCGCAACCAGGCCGCCGCGCCCCTGCCCGCACTGTCGACCCGTGCGGCGCCCGCCCCGCCGTCCCCCGGCACGACCGCGTCCCCGCGCCGCTGAATCCACCCCGAAAGGACCTTCTCTCCCTTGGGCAATCGCGCCGACGAATGCGGTTCCGACGTAGAGATCTACCGCCGTGCCCTCAGCATCACAATCCACGCCGACACCCGCACCGGGGCACCCGAGGAACTGCTCGCCTACCTCGACCAGATAGGTCTTGAGCGTCACACCGTGGAGACCGCCGGCCCTGTCTACACCTGGCATGAAGCCCCCGGCCATCTGACCGAGGACGAGCAGAAGCGCCTGGTCACCCGCGCCGTGCCCGGGCTCCTCCTCGCCGGGTACATCGTCAACATCACCGACGACGTCTTCGACCCAGCCGCCTACCAGGAAGCCGTCGCCGAGATCCGCGGACACCGTAACCCTCAGCCCACGGCTGCGACGGCCGCGTCGACCACACCGGCTCCCGCACCATCGCGGCCCCGGCCACGGACCACCTGAACCGCCCTCCGGGCCCCGACCGCCGGGGCCCGGAGGCGCCGGCCCTCACCTCTTCCTCACCCGGAGAACTTCATTCCCCAGCCCAGCCCCACCCCGCCGCCGGCCGCTGTTTCGCGGCTGCGACGCCTCGCCGCCCGGCTTGCCCGCAGGCGGCAGCACACCCGTACGCCCCACGCCCGCCCGGAGCGGGAGAGCGTGCCGGACCTCCCCACCTTCTGGGGACCGATCTACGAAACCCACCGGCGCCAGAACTTCTGACAGCGCACCACCCCCCTTCATCCAGGAGGACCATGACCGACACCACCCCCGGCCCCGTCCGGCTCGCCGGTGACATCGCCCGCCGGATCGACCAGCTCGCCGAACAGCTCCTCCAGGCGCCACCCCCGCTGGCCGCCCAGATCATCGCCACCGTCCTCGACCCCGAGAACGGCGTCCTCAGCCGGGTCACCACCCTGGTGGCCACAGGCTCCCACTTCGCCAAGAACCACGCCGAGAACGGGCTGCTCCCGCCGGAGGTCTGGCTCGCCCTCGGCCGCGCCGCGAACGAACTGCACGACATCGGACTCGACTTGGACGAGCACACGGACACACTCCGAGAGCTCGCCCGTCCGGCGCCGCCAGGTGCCACCCCGTCGGTGGCGAAGCCCGCCTCGCCCCTGATCGCGAGGCGGCACCGGTGAGCCGCGACCGTTCGACCGAGTGGAACGACCGTCCCCAGCAGCACTACCTAATCGAGCCCCGCTACCTCGCCGGGGCCGGCGACCTGCGGCACGCCACGGAGTTCCTTCGCGCCTCGGGCTGGAAGGACAAGTCGAAGACAGGCGGCCCCATCGTCTTCCACAACCCGGCGAAGACCATCCGGGTCGTCTTCGACCCGATCACCCAGCCCGGCGGCTGGACGATCGAAGGCAAAGCCTCCGGCCACCAGCCCGCCTGGGCGGCGAAGTTCGGCATCCAGACACCCGTCGAGATCATCGCCGGACTCACCGACACACTCACCCAGCCGCCCACCGCCCACGCCCCCAACGTCTGGGCACCCCTCGACACCCAGAACTGGGAAACCCGGCGCGGCCAGCACTTCACCGCCATGAGCCCGGACCGCAGCTCCTTCGTGCAGTTCCACCAGTCCTCCCCCGGACAGGCGCACTGGTGGATCGGCGCCCGCACCGAGCACGGCCGCGCCTGGGACGCCGAACTGTCCCCCACGACCCCGCTGTCGCTGGTACAGGCGGTCACCACCGCGCTGGCCGACCCCCAGCCCGTGATACGCCCCCGCGGTGCCTTTCCCCCCAGCAACCGGATCCGCACCACCTCGGTCTCCGTCCGCCCCTCCGAGCTCGGAGCCTGGCAGCAGGCACGGCTCAACGCCGCCCGCACCGCCGCCTGGGCCCGCAACGCCTGGGCAACCGCCCGCCCCCGCGGACGCAAACCCGCCGCCGCGCCCAGCGCCCCCGCCGGACACGCGACCGGACGCCGCTGAGCCCCGTCCCGTGCACCAATCCCGCATTCGGAAGGAGCCGTCCATCACGACTACCCACTCCCAGAACCATCTCGACCAGCTCGACCGCTTCCTTAGGGCAGCGGCGGACATCATGCTGGCATTCGACAGCGACCCCGCCCAGGAGCAAAGCGAGGGCGGCTGGCCGTGCGACGAACTGGCCTACAGCTGGGCCGCCCACCGCCGCGACCGGAGCATGTGGGAGGCCTTTCTCCCCGTCCGGGGCCACGTCGGGGCACTCCTCGCCACCGCGACTGCGCAGCTCGGCCTGCTCCCCGACAGCTCCCGGGACGCCTGGACGTCCAAGATCAACGGCCTGGACCATGCCACCACGGAGCTGGACCACCAGCATGACCGGACCGTCGAACGGCTGGGCGACCATCTCGCCCGGCCCCATCCGAACCTGGAAACCGTCGACCTGGTCCTGACCGAGTTCTTCGACGAGGCGTGGCCCGCACTCGACGTCTGGGCCGCTGGCGGGCGCGCGGTGATCGAACTCAACGCCACCGTTCACCAGGACGCCGCCCACTCCCATACGCCCAAGACGGCGCTGCGGCTCGTCTCCGGCGGGATCACATCGCCAAGTGCCCCGGGTCGCCCCCGCGGAGGCCGCCGGTGACCCAGCCCGACGGAGCGGGAGGACCCTTTTGCTGAAGCAGGCGCAGTTGGACCTCTTCGCCACCGACCACGCTGACCGCCTTCTCGACGATGTGTCGCCCCGGCACCTGGCCGGCCCCGGGGACGCGCGCCACGTCACCCACGCCCTGGCCACCGCCGGATGGACAGCCCGGTCCGATCCACTCGCGCCAGGGGTCCACCTGGTCGGCCCGGACCGGTTCCACCAGCTCCGCCACGAGCAGCAGCCCGGATCGGAGCGGAGCGCCTGGCGTCTGAACGGCAGTCACGCCGATGGCAGCTGGTACGCCTCCTTCGGTCCCGTCCCCGCCGAGATCCTGGCCGGTTTCACCGACGGCCTCCTCATCCCGGCACCAGCCGTGGTCCCTCCGGTGTGGGGCGTCCTCGCCGACGCCGGATGGACCCACACCCTCCGCACGACCGGCGGCGAAGCCCTCTCCCCGGACGGGACGGTCCGCATCGAGCACCGGCCGATCTGCTCCGAGGTCGACGAGGCCCTCGCGTGGACCATCGAAGTTCGCCCCGCCCCGGACCACGGCCCAACGATCTGGACAGCCTGGATCGCGCACTCCCCTCCACTGCACATGATCCATGGCCTTGTCACCGCGCTGATCGACCCGAACCCTCTCCAGCGCAACTGGCAGGAACACGACGGGCACTACAGCGCCCTGCGCACCGAGAGCAGCGTGTCCCCGCAGGCATACGTCCAGGCGCACCGCGACCGGATCGACACGATCCACGCCCAGGTCCGGGCCGCCCGCCGCCAGGCGAAGAAGGCCCTCACCACCTCCCCCACGCCGCACCCTCCCGTCCCGTCCGCCCCCGTACGACAGGCCCGGTAACCACCATCACCCCCCAGCCCCCTCGCACCGACCCCCGACCCCACGACCTCCTGACCGCCTTCCTCACCCGGATTCAGCAGCTCCAGACAGCGTGGGAGAACTACACCGAGACCCACACCGACCCGAGCGGCTGGCCCTACGACGACGAAGCCCACCAGCAGGCCGAACAGCGGCGGAACGCCGCCGCCTGGGCCGCGTACGAGCAGGTGTCGCTGATCGCCGCCCGGCTGGTCGCCTCGGCAGAGAACCGCCTCACGCGTCTGCCGTCCGCCCCCGACCGGCCCGGATGGACATCACAGCTCGGCATCCTCACCTCGGCCGCCCACGGCCTCGACGCCGTCCGCACCACCTGGGACGAGACGCTCGACGACCTGCCGATGAACGCCGGTCCAGGCACCCCCGCGTACGACACTGCGGCAGCTCGACGGAACAGGGCTGCTTGGCCCCTCCTCGAACTCTGGGCTCTGCACGGCCACACCGTCCTCGACATCCGCACCGCCGCCGAGCCGTCGCGACCACGGCTTCAGAGCACCGCCCCGGTCCCACCGGTGACCAGCACCTCCAGCACCCCGGCAGCGCGCCGGTGACGGCAAAGATCACCGTCGAGCAGGCCCTCGTCTCCCCGCGGACGCTCGCCGGCGGCGGGGACCCGGCCTGGGTCACCGTCCCCCTCCACCGCGCCGGCGGGTGGAGCCACGGGCACGACCCGCTACTGCCACGCGTCCTCCTGTCCAGCCCCGACCAGCAGACCCTGCTGCGCCTGGAGCCGGACCCCGACTACCTCATGTGGTGGTCCCTGCAGCACACCCGGACCAGCACCGCACCTGCCTGGTCGGCCACCTTCGGGGCCCGGACACCGGTCGAGATCATCGCCGGCCTCACCGACGCCCTGATCCAACCGGCCTCCGCTCCGGCCGACCCGGACCCGTACGCCCCGCTGCTGGAGCACAGCTGGACGCCCAGGCCCCACGCCAGCGGTCTCGCCTCCCGGGACGGCCGCACCTCGATCACACGTGCCCCCGAGACGGGCTCCGCCGGCTGGCTCATCACGACCCTGGAGCGGAACAACGGCGTACCCCTGTGGCGCGCCTTCCTCAGCGGTCACACACCCCCGCACCTCGTCGCCGGGTTCACCCGCGCTCTTGGCGACCCTACGCCGCTGGCCCGTGACCCGCGGCACATCCCGCCCGTGGTCCGCCGCTCCCAGACCACCCGGCGCGAAGTGCCCGCGACCGAGGTGGCCCGCGCTCTGGAGCGGCGCGTCCAGCGGCTCACCACCCCGGGCCCATCCCAGCCGGCCACCCGGCCGCAGGCACCGCGTGTGCCGCCGCACCGCCGCACCCGCTGACACCCATCCCCCCCTTCCTTTGGACCACCGCTTGCCCAGCACACCCTCCACCTCGTCCGGCGACGGCACGGACCTCGCCTTCAAGGCACTCCTCGGCGCCTTCGCCGTCGCCGTCCCGGCCGCCAACCTCGCCTGGCTCAGCGGCAACGTGACCGTCTGGATCACCGGTTCGGGCTCCCAGGCCCCCTACCAGCCGGCCGACGCCCTCCTGAATCCCGACCAGCTCTGGCCCGGCCTGGGAGAAACATCCCTACTCATCGGCACCCGCATCGCCCCCGCCGTCGTTCTGATCGCCCTCGGTGTGATCGCCGCCATGGCCTGGAACCGGCACAAGAACGGACCCGGCGGACGCCGTAAGAAGGTCCGCGGTACGGCGAAAGCCAAGGACATCGAGCCGCTGCTCGCCAAAGCGATCACCGCCAAGGCCCGCAGTCTGCGCCCGAGCCTGAAGGACGCGAAGACCATCGCACCGTCCGACACCGGCATCCTCCTCGGCAACCTCCAGGGCACCAGGACCGAAGTGCGGATGGGCTACGAGGACGTCGCCGTCGCGATCATGGCACCGCGTTCCGGGAAGACCACCAGCCTGGCGATCCCGAGCATCCTCGCCGCCCCCGGCCCCGTGCTCCTGACCTCCAACAAGGCGGCCGGCGACGCCTTTACCGCAACCCTTGACGCGCGCTCGGCGGTGGGGCGGGTGTGGTCGATGGACCCGCAGCAGATCGCCCACGCCGAACGGGTCATGTGGTGGAACCCCTTGGCGGACGCGAAGACCCTCGACGGCGCCGGACGGCTCGCCGGGCACTTCCTCGCCGCGTCCGTGGACGCGAGCCAGCAGGGCGACTTCTGGTCCAAGGCCGGATCCAACATCCTGAGCCAGTTGTTCCTCGCCGCAGCGCTCGACAACCGGCCGATCACCGACGTGATGCAGTGGCTGGCCTTCCCCGCCGACCGGAGGCCGTTGGACATCCTCCGCGATCACGGATTCAGTGCCGTCGCCGCCCAGTTGAAGGGCACCGTCGAAGGGCCGCCGGAGACGAGGGACGGCATCTACGAGACCGCCCGCCAGTACGCCGCAGCCCTCCTCAACGCGGAAATCGCCGCCTGGGTCACCCCCCAGAAAGACGTACCGGAGTTCCGGCCCGCCGACTTCGTCACCAGCACCGACACGCTGTTCCTGCTGTCGAAGGACGGCGGCGGCGGAGCCTCGGCGCTCATCGCGGCCTGCGCGGACTCGGTGATGCGGACCGCGACCGCAGAAGCCGAGCGCGCCGGCGGACGCCTCGACCCCCCGATGCTCGCGATCCTCGACGAAGCAGCCAACGTCTGCAAGATCAGCGACCTCCCCGACCTGTACTCGCACCTCGGGTCACGCGGGATCATCCCGATCACGATCCTGCAGTCCTACCGCCAGGGCCAGAAGGTCTGGGGGGACGCCAGCATGGACGCCATGTGGTCCGCCGCGACCATCAAGGTCATCGGATCCGGCATCGACGACCCGGACTTCGCCGACAAGCTGAGCAGGCTGATCGGCGACCACGACGTCGAGACCAAATCCACCTCAACGAGCGACTCCGGCACCTCCACCAGTATCAGCATGCGGCAGGAGCGCATCCTGCCCGCGGACGCCATCCGTGCCCTGCCCAAGGGCACCGCCCTCCTGTTCGGCACCGGTATGCGGGCCGCCATGCTCGACCTCCGTCCCTGGTACCTCGAACCGGGCGCCGACACCCTCTCCGCCGCGTCCGCCCGAGCGTCGAAGGCGATCACCGCCCGCGCCGTCGCCAAACACGCACGCAAGCCCGGCGACCACGACCCCGCCGCGTAACCCACCCCCTGACCCGCTCCATCCCGAGAAACCCTTGTCCTTCATCGATCACCACGACGTGTTCATCGGCTCCACCGACGACGGCTGGACCTTCGCCGTCCTCAACCGCCATCTCCCCCGCGAGGCGCGGCAGTCGCTGACCGATGCCGGGTTCACCGCCCGGGCCCACCAGGGCCGCACCCTCTACCTCTTCCCGCCCGGCCAGCCGACAGCGGAAACCCACGAACGTGCCGGTATCGCCCTGTACGGGCTTCTCGCCCACACCATGGACTTCGCCGACCTTTTCTGGACCACCCGCTGGCCCAACCCCGGGCCCGCGAAAGCCGATGTCCGCATCACCGTCGCCGACGACCAGGTCACCGCCACCGCCCGCAGCACCAGCGCGACCGAGATCCTCGCCCAGCACGGCTTCCTCCCCACCCCCGCAGGACGAACCCTCCCTGCCGGCCTGAGCGAACGCGACCGGGTCGCCGCGATCGTCCGGGCGGAGAGCCACCTCCACGCCGACGGGATCACTGTCCACGTCTCCCTCGGCATCCCCACCCTCAACGCGATCCCGCCTGCCCCCGGCTGGGCCACCGGCCCCACTCCGGGACCCGCGTCACCGACCCGGCCACGCACCCGCTGATCGAATGGGCCCAGGCCAACGCGCACTGGCGCACGCTGCCCGGCACATGGGAGTGGCTCCGGGACGCCACCACCTCTACCCGGCAAGTCGCCGACGACCTCGGCACCGTGAGCGCCGCCTTCACCGCACACTCGGCCCCCACCACCGCACCAGCAACATCCCCGGCGCCACCCCCGCTCGGCGCCAGCCGCCCCGCGCCTGCCAGGCGCTGAATCCCCCGCACCCCACAAGGACCATCACCATTTCCAACACCCCCGCCTTTCGGGCGATATCCCTCGGCGCTGGAATCCAGTCCAGCGCAATGCTCGCCCTCTCCGCCCAAGGTGTTCTCCCCAAGGTCGACTACGCGATCTTCGCCGACACCGGCTGGGAACCGAAAGCCGTATACGACCACCTCGACCGCCTGGAGCGGGAAATCGCCGTGCCCGCCGGAATACCCGTCCTGCGAGTCTCATCCGGCAACATCAGAAAAGACGCTCTAGACCCGGATCACCGGTTCGCCTCGATGCCGCTCCACATCCTCAACGAGGACGGGCGACCGGGAATGACCCGACGCCAGTGCACCGGTGAATATAAAATCAAACCAATAAAGAAAAGAGTCCGCGAACTCCTCGGCTACCCCTATCCCGCCCGAATCCCGAAGGGGATCTTCGTCGAGCAGTGGGTGGGAATATCCACCGACGAGTTCCACCGGGCCAAGGACGCCGACGTCAAATACATGCAGAACCGGCACCCGCTCATCGATCTGGGCTGGTCCCGCGCCGACTGCATCCGCTACCTGAACTCGATCGGACTCGCCGAGACACCGAAATCTAGCTGCCTCGGATGCCCCTTTCACGGCAACGCCCAGTGGCGCGCCATCCGGGACCATTCACCGGAGGAGTGGGCGGATGTCGTTGAATTCGACGCGGCGATCCGCCAAGGCAACGCGCGGGCGAACGCGAACGGGAACCGGCTGCTGGGCCAAGCGTTCCTCCACCGCTCCCGAGTCCCGCTCGGCGAGGCGCCGATCGACCATGTCACCGCCGCCGAATGGGCCGCCCTCCAGGAGGAAATCGATGGACTGGACGCGGCCGAACTGGAGGCAGGGGTGACCGACGGCTGCTCCCCGTGGGCCTGCCGCGGCTCCGACCCGGTCCAGGACGACTTCGGACTCAGCGCGTGACAGGACTGGTGCTCGATCTGTTCGCGGGCCCGGGCGGCTGGTCGCTCCCCCTGTCCCGGTGGGGTGTCAGGGAGGTGGGTCTGGAGTGGGACGAGTGCGCGTGCCGGACGCGGCAAGCAGCCGGGCTTGTGACCATCCGCACCGACGTCGCGCTCTATCCGGTGTGGATCTTCTCCGGACGGGTGGTGGGGCTGATCGCGTCTCCGCCGTGCCAGGCATGGTCCATGGCGGGCAAGCGGCTGGGTCTGGTCGACCAGCCGCTGGTGCACCAGGCTGTCGTCGACCTCGCCGCCGGGCGCGACACCCGTGAACAGCTCCTCACCGCCTGTCGGGACGAAAGGTCCCTGCTGGCCGCCGAGCCGATGCGCTACCTCCACGCCCTCCACGTGGCCGGTGAGCCGGAGTGGGTGGCGATGGAGGAGGTTCCGCACGTCCTGCCGCTGTGGCGCCAGTACGCGGCGATCCTGCGCACCTGGGGGTTCTCCGTGTGGACGGGGATTTTGAACGCGGCGGACTACGGGGTGCCGCAGACGAGGAGGCGGGCGATCCTGCTCGCCTCCCGGGTCCGCACCGCCGAACCGCCCCCGCCCACGCACGCCAAGTCCAGTGAACCGGAGACGTTGTTCGGGCCGGGCCGGGACCGCTGGGTGTCCATGGCCGAAGCTCTCGGCTGGGGCGCCACCGACCGGCCGGTCCCCACCGTTTGCGCGGGCGGCCCGAGTTCAGGCGGTCCGGAGCCGTTCCCCTCGGGTTCCCGCAAGGCCCTCAGCGATGCCCGTGACCGCGGGGCCTGGACCCGGCGGAAGCCCGGCACCGGGATCGTGCTCGCGTCCCGCAGGGAAGGGTCGGGCTGGGCCGAGCGGCACGGCACCCGCGAAAACCGCCCCGCCGACGAGCCCGCCCCCACCTTCACCGCCGAGGCCCACCGCTGGTCGTGGAGCCTGCGCAGCAACAACCAGGCCAACGCCACCGTCCGCCGCGCCGACGAACCGGCGGGGACGCTGTTCTTCGGGCACCGAGCCAACGAGTGCGTCTGGGTCGCCGAGCCCCTCCCGGAAACGCCGGGCGCGCGGGGCGGGGCGGTGGAGTCGATCCGGATCACCGCCGCGGAGGCCGGTCTCCTGCAGACCTTCCCGGCCGAATACCCCTGGCAGGGCAACAAGGGGCAGCAGTTCTCGCAGATCGGCAACGCCGTCCCCCCGCGGCTGGCGGCCCATCTGCTGGCCCCGCACATCGGCCAGACCTTCACGCGCGAAGACTTCACCCTGGCGGCCTGATGCCCGAACCCACCCCCGGCGAGGGCTTCGACCCCGTCCCGCCCGACCCGCCGATCCACCACGCCGAACAGGCCCTCCTCGGGGCGCTGTTGCTCGACCCGAACCGGCTCAAGACCATCGGCCCATTGAGCCCCGACCACTTCGCCAGCCCGGCGCATACCGCTGTCTTCGCGGCCATGACCGACCTCACCGCGCCCACCCCGGCCGTCCACACCGCGGAGCCCGCGTGGATCACGGCCGTCCATGCCCACGCCCGCGCACGGGCGCCCGGCCTGCAGCCCACCTATCTGCACACCCTGGTCAACCTGTGCCCGGTCCCCGAGCACGCTCCGGCGTACGCCCGGATGGTCCGGGCCGACCACGCCCGCCGGACCCTGCGCGCCCAGGCCGAATACCTCGTCCAGGCCGCCACCGACCCGACAACGCCCGATCCGGCCGCCACCGCCCTGGCCCGCGCGGACACCCTCGCAGGGTTCCTCGACGAACTCGCCGGACGGTTCCCCCCGCACCCCGGCTCCCTGCCCCGCACCCCGCTCCCGCCACCACCCGAGCGGGACGGCGGGGACGAGGCGGCCTACGAGGAACGGGTTCTGCTGGCCTGTGCCGTCGCCCGCCCACAGGCCCTGACCGCGATGCGGTGGCTGCACGCCGACGACTTCGCCATCCCGCTGTACGGGCGGCTCTTTCGGTGCGTCGCCCAGCTCGCGCACCGCGGCGATCCGGTCGACCCGGTCACGGTGCTGTGGGAGGCCCAGCACCACGGCCTCCTGGGCCCGTCCCTCCCACCGCGCGAGCTGCTGGACCTGATGGCCACCCCCGCCGGCGCGGCGGAGCACTGGGGCGAGCGGGTCCTGCTCCGCTCCCTGCTCCACCAGGCCCGCACCGCCGGGCTGCGGATCCGCGCCTACACCGACGACCCGGCCACCAGCGTCCACCAGCTCGTCACCGGCAGCCGCCGCGCCCTCGCCGACCTCACCGCCGTCCGCGCCCGCTGGCACCACGCCACCCACCCCGCACCCACCGCACGGCCCGTTCCCCAGTCCGCCTCCGCCCGCGCCGGGCCCCGGCCGCCCCACACGAAACCGGCCACCACCGCGCGGACCGCCCGATGAACCCAACCAAGGCCCCCATGCCCCACCCCGAGCCCGCCGCCCACGCCCACCTCGCCCTCCACCCGACCCACGGGCCAGCGGTCACCGCCACGCTGACCGGCCCGGAGAACGCCTCCGCACGGGAGATCCTCCTCACCCACGGCTTCCGGGACACCCCAACCGGGACCGGGGCGACGATGGTGCTGGCCAGGATCGACCGGGAGGAGCCCTACTACGCCGCCCGGGCCGCCAAGGACCTCACCCGGAACGACCACCGGACCACGATCGAGCCCGCCCTCCAGGAGGAGATCGACACCGAGTGGACCTGGGGCGACTACCCCATGCCCTGGCTGACCCGCGACGAGATACGGGAAGTGAGCGCGGCGGCCCAGGAGATCCACGACGACATCGCCTCCGGCCGCCTCACCATCCACCTGCACGCCCACGACGGGTGGACCACCGTCGCCGTCGGCACCCACGAGGACGGCCGCCACATCCACCTCCACGGCGAGAACCACCTCCGGCAGATCACCGGCGTCTACGACACCGAGACCGAGGCCGTCGCCGACTTCCACCGGCTCTACTCGGTTGCCGTGCGCCCCGGCCCCGCGCCGGCCACCGACACCGAACACGCCGCGGCAGCAGCCCTCACGGCCACGGTCCCGACCCTGGTGAGCAACTCGGACCCGGCCGCTCCCGAGCAGGCCGCACCGGAGCTCGTGCCTGCCCACGCCGCCGATCGTGGGAACCACGAAGCGTTGCTGAACGCGTTCCTGGAAGCCCAGGGCGAGTGGAGCAAGTGGCGCACCTGGTCAGATGACACCACTCACGCGGTACACGAAGACCTGTGCCTGCGCGTCGAGTTCGTGCACGAGGCCGACGACCGAACCGACATCGGCTGGACCGTCGCCGCCTACGAATCCCCCGTCGGGGAGCGCCTGTGGCACGCCACCGCCACCGCCGGCACCCCCGTCGAGATCATGAGCACCTTCCTGGACAGCCTCGCCTCCGAGAACGCCTGGGGCCACGGACCCACGCCGGTCACCGAGAAGGCCATCGCCGAGGCCACCCGCCCCCTCGGCGACGCCGGCTGGACGCACACCGTCACCGGGCACGGGATCACCCTGACCGCCCCCGGCCCCCATCCGGCCGGCGTACGGTTCGACCCCCACATCGCCCACCCGCACCCGGCCTGGAGCATGTGGAGCGGCAACCCCGACCGCCCCGACTGGGCCATCCGACTCTCCCCGTACACCCCCGCAGCACTCCTGCAGGACCTCACCTTCGAACTTGCCTACACCTACGGCGAAGCAACCCGGACACCGCCGACCCGCCCCAAGCCCGAGCCGGCCAGCACCTGGAGCATCGTCCCCGCACCGCCCCAAGGCCCTTCGGGACCAGCACGCGGACGCTGAACAACAGCGGACGTATAGCGGGGGATGCCCGGTTCACGAAACCGGACATCCCCTGGACCATGGATTACTCCGCCGCCACCCAGCGTCCGCACCGCCGGAAGGCCATCAGCGCGATCACCAGCCACGAACGACGACAACCGCCAGGACCGCGATGCACCAGCCTGCCCCTGTGCTCCTACGTAGGCCAGACGGAGCACATCCCCGGCCGCTCCGGGCCGCGCTTGGAGCGGAGCTGGACCTCCAGGTCCCCGGTACCTGATGGCCCAGACGAGTCACGTCCCGGTGACCGGGCACCGGGTCAACCCCCTCCGGGTGGACCTTCACAAGGCGAGGAGCTTGGTCTGCTGGGCCGGTGGGACGGGGACGGAGTTTCGCAACCGCCGGTAGGTAGTGTGCTGTTTGCACCGCACCGCCGCGACACCGCCAACACGCTGAGCAGCATCTCGCCCAGGGACTGGACAAGTCCGCCACCGCTCCCTCGGCCACCCGGCGGCCTTGCGATGCCCCCGACGCCCGCGCCACCCCGCCTGCCGCAGGATCGGCAGCCGGAGCTTGCGGTACTGCCCACGCTGTCGGCTGCCCAGCTGCGAGGCCTTCCCCGCAGTTGCCGAGATCGCCGCCGTCACCCCAGCTGACAAATGCAAGCAAAGCTGATGGTGGGCGGCCGGCCCGGCCGGGGCTCGTCAACGAGCCCGTCCAGCCGGCTGGCGAGGAACCGCCGTCGCCACTTGCGGCCGTGTCCGCAGCCACCCGCAGGTCCTGGGCAACCGCCACGATCGGCGGCACCTCCGGCCCCGCGCACGCCAGCCCAATCCGTGCGCGCAGGGCCGGGGCCTGGGCAGATGCCGCCCGACGTGTCCAGCGCCCCAACACCGCCCGCTCATCAGCGGACAGCAGCAGCGGCTCCAGCTTCGGGCCTCGACGAGGAACAGACGCACCAGCAGCAAGAGTCACGCAGCTACTAGCGATTAACTACTGGCGCAGGACACTAGCTGGTTGTGGCCAGTTGCATGGAACTGTTCCATGCGGTTCCCTGGAGCAGTATGGGCCGAGAAGAGTCGTTCAAGCCCGAGGTTCTTCGGCAGCTGCGGGAGCTAGGGGGAGTGAGCCGTCGTGCGCTCGCCGACGCGGTAGGCGTTACTCAGCGGACTGTCGCCTACTGGGAGAGCGGTCAGCGCAAGCCGGAAGCCCGCCAGCTGCCGGCTCTGATGAGCTTCTTCAAGGTCGATGTCCACTACCTCACGAGCCGCCCCAGGGGTAGCACGACACTCCGCGATCTTCGACGGGAAGCCGGGTTCAGCAGTGCTGATCACGCGGCTCAGGCCGTGTCCGGAAGGAAGATCATGCGTGGCGTCAGCTTCGACGGCAACAAGCTGCTCCGTCTTGAACGCGGCCTGCCTTTACGCGGCGTAGCCTGCTCCACGCCCGAGCACGCTGGCCGCCTGGCCAAGGCCCTCGCCCTGGTGTACAAGATCCCGGAGCACGTGATCGTTGATGCATGGCGCAGAACCCGGCCTGACGAGCCCGCCCCGGTGTTGCCGAAGGCGGGCCCCCGCCCGGACAGCTCCGCCCTCATGGAAACGTGGAACGGTCTCAATGACCGCCAGCGAATCTACCTGGAAGCCTGTTTCCACCAGGACGCAGAAGAACAGTGGGCAGAGCGTGGGCGCAACGCGCGCACCGGCCAGCGCCGCCCGGCCGCCGAGTGGCGGAAGATGACGCTCGCCCTCTACGCCCCGCCGGAGATCACGGGCTACAGCCGTCTTCAGGAACGTCTCCGCGACCGCGGCGTCCACGACCCCGGCACTGGCCCCTCCATCGCGGCGCTGAATCGGCGTGGCCTGATCACGGTGCACCACGACACCGTCACGGTTCCCGGTGCCGGGCTGGTCAAGCGGAGTCGGGTCGAGATGACCAAGCGGGGCAGAGCGGTTGCCCGCGCCGGCCTCGGCATTTCCCGTAGCCGGAGCACTCCCGCCCCGATGATGTCGGTGTGGCTGTGGCGCACATTGGTGCGCGTTGCCTACGCCAGTCAGCACGGCGGCGATTACGACCTGGTCGGCCGGGCTCGCCTGCACTTGACGGTCAAAACCGGTCCTGGTCAGGAGGCGCCCTCTCGGGGCTACCTGGAACACAGACTCCCCGACGGAGCAACCTGGGGGCGGCACGCCTGGTATCCCTCGGCCTCCGGCTGGAGACACATCGCCGACTACCTCTCCCAATACCGCGAGCTGTATCCGACGGTTCCCACCGACGGCCTCGAAGACCTCATCCCGCCGCAGTACCGCCCCCCGACTGTCAGTGGTGGCTCGTAGGCTGCCCGCATGTCCGAGCACAGCGAAGCACACACTGACCAATGGCAGTTCGACGAGACAGTCCTGCGGGCCGCCAGCGCGTTTGTACTGTGCGAGGAGGCCCGCTACAACGACGGTCTCTCCTCCGGGCAGCGCGTCGAGAAGCTAATGGAGGCCCAGGGAGTGATCATGGCGACGGTCGGCCCCGGGCACCGCGTCACCTTCCGGGACCTTCTCGATCGTCTTTCCGGGGACCAGGCCGGGAGCCTCGTCGGTATCTTCCCCGAAGAGGCGCTCATCGGCCCCCTGCGTAGCCTCCGCTTCCTCGACAGTGTGGGCGTGTCCACTCAGGAGGGCTGCGACCTGCTATGGGAAGCGGCGGAGATCTTCAAGATCGCCGACAGGAAGCAGCGACGCGGGGAGAGGTTTACTCACTTCGAGCTCGAGAGTGAGTTCGGGCAGGAGCAAGTATTCAAAGCCATTAAGGGCGGCCTCTACGAGAGGCATCGCCAGAACATTATCGAATACCCTGCCTGCGACAAGGAACAGCTGGAGGAACTCGGATTCCCTCCTGCCGTGGCTCAGGTCTTCTATCAGGACATCCCGTCCTACTGCCTCTACAAGCGGCAATGGTGGTTCGGATGCCCTGCTTGCGCCTATCCCATGCAGGTGATTCCACACGACGACGGCAGGACCTATGCCGTAAGGTGCCTCTACCCGTGGCATCAGGACACCGGGGCCCGCTTCACCTTCACTGCCACCCGCGACCAGGTCCCTGTCCTCCATGCCGAGGACCGCATCTACATCCCCAGCAAGGCCGAGATGCCGCTCTATACGGGAGCATCGCGTGAAACCCCCAAGGCCCAGCCCGCTGAGGGATACCGTGCGCTGGTGCGACGTGTCTGGCGCAGCACCTGCATCCCCGGTCTCCCGGAACTCAGGCTTGCCGACGTCCTCAAGGAAGCCGCTGCAGGGACCCGGTTGACGGTCAAGGTCTGGCCCGACAACGACCGCGTCGACATCGAGGTCAAAGACGGTGGCACCGTCGTCTTCTCCATCGACGTCAAGGACTACACCTGGTCCGGTTCCCTGGCCAAGAAGCTCATCGAGGACCGCGGCGACAAGGGCGGAGCCACCTGGCTCGTAGTACCCGATCACCGCCGCCAGCAGGTCAACTACCTCACATCCGTCATTCACCGTGAACGCATTGACATGACGGCCATGGCCGCGTCCGACTTCCTAGCTCTGTTCACCGACCGCCTGAAGGAGTACATGTGAGTAGCGGACGCTCCCCCGAGCAGGACGCCCTCCTCGCCGCGTTCGCCCTGGCAAGCCACCTCTTCCCGGCAACCAACGACGACGGCACGCCCATCGCGTCCTTCCGGCACGTGGCCCTGCTCGCCGAACGCAAACCCTGGGCGCTGAAGCAATGGGACCAGCTCACCCCGGACGAATACCGTATCTTCGCCCGCGTCGTCAAAAAGCTGCCCTCTTCCTACACGTCGGCCGACGCTCTTCGCGTTGCGTTCCGGTCCATGCTGGGCGACGACAGCGAACATTCCGTGGACCTGACCGACGGACTGTTTGAGCTGCCCTCCGACGGAACGACCGAGCATGTGCTCTGCTACCTGCCCGAGCCGCCACTGGACTACGCCTGCAGCATCATTCGCGGCTACTACTCCATGGGCAAACGCCCGCGCGCGCTGGCATTCGCCGGCCCGGGCCACTACACCACCCGCGTCGCCTACCTCGGCAAGGATCTCGGCCGGGCCGCTGTCGGCCTCACCTTCCCCTCAGCCCCGGGCTTCGACGAGGCCCCTGGTCACGCCGCTCTTCCTCAAATCGTCACCGTTCCTGAGGCACCCGAGCTCTCGTTCAGCAAGAAGGAGATCCTGGAGGTTGCCGAACTTCTCAGCCGTCCCGAACGCAAGGCCGGGACCAAGTACATTCGTCGGACCGTGAAGAAGTTCCTGAAGAAGCTCCGCTGCCCCAGCGGCAAGGTCATGGCCCTTGAGCTGATGAATGGGAGCTTCCAGATCCTCAACGCGCCCACAGGCAGCGGGAAGACGGTCCTGGTGCGCGTGCTGGCCGGGTTGATGGCCAAGCGGGACCTACGTCTGGGGATTATCGTCCCGGACGTCAAGGCAACCTTGAAGATGAAGCGGGACATCGGCAGCGATCTCGACTGGCTGTACCAATTGAAGGAGCTCCCAGAGCCCAAGACCTGCGCTGCGTTGATGTCTCCGGCCAAGCGCCACGAACGTGCCTTGGAGTACGGGGCGCTCATGAAGGACACGCCCATCGAGCAGTGGGACGGCAAGAACCTGGACGATCTCGCCGAGGTGGGCTACGCATGCGCCCAGAAGGCGTACATGACGGTCCAGGACCCGTTCCCGGCCGGCGAGGAGAACTGCCTGACGCTGAGCAAGCCCGGAGAGAGTGGCACCTACGCCTGTCCGTTCATCCCGGTGTGCGACAAGTTCCGGCCTCTCTACGAAGCGACCCGCGCCAGCGTCATCATCACCAACCACATGAATTTCGTTGAAGGAACTCTGCGAACCGGAGTCGTCTTCGACGACGACTCCTTCCAGAACAAGCCCCGAGGGACCCGAAGAGCGTCCGTGTTCGAAGCAATGGCACGCATGTGTCACTTGCTAGTCGTGGACGAGGTGGACGCCCTCCAACTGAGTGCCATCAAGGGATGCGCCAAGGAAGCGGTCCTCGCGTCCCTGATGAAGAAGTCGCTGCTGGACATCGTCGATGACGACAGACGCAATCTTCCGCCACACCTGCGCGAACTGCTCGCGAACCCCCTCAGCCACGCCCGCATGACCGCCGAGAACCTGCTTCTGTGGCTGGCGAACAAACAGTTGATCCTCAACCCGCCCGCGCTCAGCAAAGCCCGGGACGACAAGGACGACGCCTACCGCGACAACAAGGGATGGCGGACCCCAACGTCCCGGGACCGGGAGATCATCAACTACCTGTTCCCCGACGACCACGACGTCGACGAGCCGATCCCCGATCAGCTGTTCACCCTCCTCAACCAGCTCATGCCCGGCAAAGACTCTGACGAAGGCCAGCCTGTCGAGCTGCTGCCGATGCCGGAGGGAGCCGACTGGGAGCGTCTTGCCGACCAGCTCTACGACCTCGTCTCTCCACGCGGCCGGAACAACCTGCTTCCCATAAAGCAGGCTATGCACGAGTCCATTGAGGAGACAGTCGCCGAGGACACCGTACGGGCCCGTCTCGTCAACCTCATCACCGTGCGCGCCATCCTGCTGGAACTGGGACAGGCACTTTCTCTCCTGCGTGAACAGGCCCAGAAGGTCCAGGACCACGACAGTGCCGCAGCCCGGGACATCCTCGCCATGACCTACCGGAGCACGGTCTCCAAGCTGTACCCAACCGGAATGCTGGGCCGCGACATCCACGGATACCAGGTGACCGGAATCGGTGACGACAGCAAGCCGACAGCCGAACTCCGCGAGAGCGCCACCATCGGTGACCCTCACACGTTCATCAGCGAACTCGGCCGTCTGACCTCGCTGATGGAGGCCGGGGTACGACGTCCCGTCCTTGGCCTGTCAGCCACCGCGTTCTTCCCCCATGCCTCCGGAGAGCACGTCCATGCCCCTGTGGCCTGGTGGATGCCCGACGTCAATGAGTCCATCAGGGCCAACAGACTGCCCGTCACCAACAGCGACGTGCCAGGCGGAGAGGGAATCCAGATCGCTGGTCTCTACGACGAGCACAAGCTGTCGGCGCTGCGGGAGATGGGCCAGGCGATCTACGAACAACAGCTTCGGGGGCGTCTGGACTGGCTGGCCCGCAACGACCGCGACCGAGCCCGCTGCATCCTCCAGGTCAACGGCTACAAGCAAGGGCTCTACCTCGCCATCGGCATGGCGCAGGCGGAAGGGATGACACATCGCGTATGCGTGCTGCTGCGCCGCGAAGATCTCGCGGAGTACAGAAACATCCTCCCCAAGGGCGTGCGCGCGATCGTCGCCGAGGAACTGGAGGACTTCCACGAGTTCGGCGACATCCTCATTGCCCCCATGGCCCGGATCGCCCGCGGCCTGAACATCGTGGTCGAGACCCGCTCGGCCATCAGCGACGTCTACCTGTGCGTCCGACCAGTCCTCAGCATCGAGGACCCAGCTTGGATGCATGGCAGCGTCAACGCATGCGGCCAACGTGCCGCGCGCTCCTTCAGCGGGGACGACCCCTACGAGGCGATCGAGCGCGCCCGTACCGCAGCCCGTGCACACCTGGTGAAAATCCTGCGTTCTCCCACGCGGTTCTCCAGCATGCATCAAGATCTTCAGATGGAGTTGATCAGCTCGATGCTCGTGGAGCTGATCCAACTCGCCGGACGGGCACGACGCGGCGACACCGACATGGATCTATTCGTGGTCGATCAGGCCGCGTTGGGCACCAAATACACGACGGGACTCGCAGAGGTCATCCAGCTCATCTACGATGCTTGGTCACCGGAGGAATGCGAGATGATGAACCGGCTGTACGGCCGAGCCATTATCGAGTTCCTGCGCTACGCCGAGGTCTCTCACACGTTCTCCTGACCCCGGCCGGTCTGATCGAAGAGAGGCTCCGGCAGCCGCATGGCCAAGCTCACCACCATCTACACCTCTTCCCTCCTCCTGAACGACGCTGTACTGGCGGGCCAGTACGCGTACGTGTGGTCCTTCCACGACTGGAGCGACTTCGGCGGAGAAGGACAAAAAGACAAGCCGGAGATCCTCGTCGAGTGGCGCAAGTATGGTGCGTTGGCTGGGGAGAGCCGGAAGAACAGGAATCTCCCCGAAGGCGTGGACGTGGCGATGCTGTGGCCGCTCAGTATCGCCACCACCGCGCTGCAAGCCCTCGCCGAGGGCTACGTCCACCTCGACAAGCACTTCCGCTACATGATCTCCCTTAAGGAGATCGACCCCCGCAAGCTCGCCAAGTTGTTCACCTACCTCGAAGCCGCGGTCAAGGGCAAGTCACTCGACAGCGCCTCCGGCACTGGGAAGTCCACGCTACCGGCCCTTGTCCGGGCCACTACGCCGGCGAAACTCTCCCTGACCGATGCCATCCTCAACCGCAGCAGCCTGGCTCCCAACCCACCTGGATGGGCCTACCAGGCCGTGCGCTGGTGCATGGCCGACAAGTTCGCCGGGACTCCCTTCACCGAGTACGCCATGAAGCCGGTGATCCCGAAGAGCAAGGAGTCCGAACAGGCAGAGGATGAGAGGGAACCAGAGGAGACGGCCAAGCCCCGCCAAGCGGGTTGGGCAAAGGACACCGAAACCGCCGCCAGTCTCGCCTACCGGCCACTCAGCGACGGCAGCGTCATCGCCTGGGACCACCCCTTCGGACCCGCCTTCGCACACATCGGGCACCCCCCAAGCGCCGAAGCGACCCAACAGATCGCTGACAACTGGCCCGAACTCCCCGATGGCTGGAGCGCCCGAGACTACGCGCTCTCCCGCGTGGACACCAAGATGGCCACCTTCACCGGCTACCCCAACCCCGTCGTCCACTTCCACGGCAGCAACCGGCGCATCAGCAACGCCGTCATCTACGCCAAGACGGCCATGGTCGACTGCGGCGGCGACAAGCCAATACTCTCCCTCAAGCTGGACGGCCCCCGAGGCTTGAAGTCCGCCAACCGATACGGACTGGAGATCGCCGCCCGTCTGGACGTCGACCACACGGGCCTGCTCGCGGTCCAGACCCGGGCCAATACGGAGATCGACAATCGCGGCAGCGGCAAATCACTCACCATGGAGGCGCCCGGCAAGGTCCGGCCCCTGCACGCCACCATGCCCAAGAGCAACGGTGTCGGCACCGGCACCGGCACCCATCACCACCGTCTGATCATGGAGCACCTCCACGCCTCCTTCGCCCCGGAACTGACCGGGAACAGCGAAAGCGGCGCGGTACCCGTGATGACCCTGGTCAGTGACAGCAAAGGCTTCGGCAAGCGGTATTTGCAGGACACATCCCACCTGCAGTGGGCGCAGGGGAAGGCAAGCGACGACGAGAACAGCAAGAAGGCAGCTGCGCGTTTCCAGGACAAGGTCGGGCTCCCCTCCCCGGACTCCATCCAGCGTTCCATCGAAAAGCAGGGTGAGAACAAGCTGGTGTACCTCGGCCTGTGGTATCGGTACCCCACGCGGCAGCGCATGGTGCAGGCCCTCGCCTGCGCCTACGGCATCGATCCCGAAACGATCAAACCCTCGCGCAGCGAGATTGAACTCCGCCCCGGTATCAGCCTGGTGCTTCACAAGGCAGAAGCACTACTTCAGCACGGCACAGAACGCGCCGGCATCCGCCGCACCGAAGTCAACACGATCATCAACCGCTACAAGGATCCGGGGACCCGCCTGGTCGTCTGGTGCGAAACCGAGATGCCCCGCACCGACCAGGACGGTGCAAACCCGCCAGCCAGTAACAGCCGCACGGCCCGGAAAAGGGCTGAGGAAAACGAAAAGAACGACAAGGACGCCAAGCACGCAGTGCGTGGACTCCTCGCTGAAGCACGCGTGCCCAGCCAATTCACCTTCGGCGCCAGGTCCCAGCACCGCAAGGGGATGATTGAACCCGTCCTGACCGAGATTCAGCCCCAGAAGAAGGAGTACCACAAGGACCACGCCGCGTTCGCCGCCGTCCTTGACATGCACCGCAGCCTCGGCGTTGTCGACGACCGATACGAGGCCATCCTGCACCCCGAAAAGAACCCGCTGCCCCGCATCGCCTACTGCGGCCTGCACTGCCGTATGCAGACCAAGAGCAACCTCTACCGGGGCGAGCCCCTCTGGATCACCACTGCTGCCGCGCTCATCCCACCCATCAAGCCCGGCGGTGTGTGGACCATGCTCGGCTGGAGCAACATCACCAACACCTGGGCCCCGTACTACGACGCGAACACCGCCTTCCACGCCAAGAACTACCCCCTGCACAACGAAAAAGACGCGAGCAAGACGCGAATGGACCGGTGGTGCGAAGTCGGCAGCGACGCGGCCCGTGCACTGGTGCAGCTCCAGCAGAGGCCTGAAATGGCCAGTCTCGATCTCGCCGTCATGCTCGATGGCCATGCATGGCGTCGCATTTACCCTGGCTTCCACAACAGGAGCTTCGGTCTGACCCCCAACAGCCTGCCCGAGGACGACAGGCGCCTGTGGACTCCAAACCAGGACATCGCGGACGAGCGTCCGCACCCGATCAGCTATATCCGGGTCAACACCATGCAGGACGAGCTTCCCCGCTTCGTCTACGCCGAGAAAGAGGGCATGACTAAAAGCCGGCTGGCCAAGGGACTCGACCCCTTCATCAAAGTCAGCCAGTATCTCGCCTGGCCCGGCCACCGGCCCGAGGGACACCCCTGGTTCCTCTTCAGCGAATCCCGTACCCACAACCGCAGCCGCCTTGGGGACGACCGCACCCGCTGGCGCGCCAGCGACGAGAGGGACACGCGGGGTGAGAGTGAACTCAACGGCAACTGGCACTCCATCACCACCCGAGAGGTCAATCCCATGTTCACCAACTCCCGCTACTCGCGGGAAGACCTCGCCCGAGCCACCGCCTGCCTCTCCCACCAGGCCATGGCCTGGTCCGAGCGCACCCGCTACCCCGCCCCCTTGCACGCCGCACTCCAGATGGACCTCGACCACCCCCAATACAGGCGATCCGCCCCCAGCAACAGGGAAGCCGACCAGGAACAGAAGGACATCATCGACTCAGCAACCGGAGCCTGCTGAACACCAGCACACACGAGCGCTCCGCGCCCAGAGCCCCAAAAGCGACCGAGTCCAACCAACCGCGCAAGGTTGACACGAGGAGAGTCCCTTCGAAGCCATGAAGTGTCAATGAAGGCAGACGTGCCACAGTGACTGGCATGATTCCCGCACACGTGAGCGATGCGCCGCCTCCCGTCTACGCCGACAGCCTGGACATACCGGTGCTGTTTCGCGATGGTCCGGCACGGCGCCCCTATCCTCAGTGGCGCACCGCCCTGCACGCGCCCTGGGAATCGGCGGCTGCCTTCCCGGCCAGCGACGGGTGGTACGCCCCCACCACCACCTGGCGGGAGATCATCAAAGCCGCGACCGAGGCGGGCCGCGACGTCACGCCGAACCTGCAGCAGGTTCCGCAGCTCGCGCGGGGTGAACTCGTCGCCCGGGTCTCCCCGCTCTATGCCTATCTCGGCCTTCACGATGTCACTCCCAAGCACCCTCTCCCGCACAGCGTGGGGCGGCGCCTCACCCTCAACGCGGTCTACGAATACGGCACCGAGCGGACCGCGAAGAACGCCCTCGGCTACCGGCTGGGCATGACCATGGCCGAGTGGGCCTGCCGCTCGCTGATGGGCCTCGGACAGACATGGCACTTGGAAGACGGTGGTCCCGACCCGGCGCTCGCCGACACCTTCAAGGACCCCACCCGGCGCCTTCCGGACCTGTGGGGCCTGCACGATGCGGAGAACACGTACTGGCTCGTCGAGGCGAAGGGCGGCAACGTCGGCAAGACGACTCTTAGGGATGGCTGGAAGCAACTGAGCGAAGGAAGCAAGATCCTCCATGCCTACGCGCACCGCAACATCCTGGTCGGTGCAGCAGTACAGCCCCAGGGCGACCTTTTCCTCACCATCGACCACGACCAGCACCCCGGCCAACCACCCCTGAATGCCGCTGGCGTATCCCCCGCACCGGCGATCCCCGGTAGCCCCGAAGACCGCCTCGGCTCGAGCGACGATGCCCTCATGGGCACAGCCCGCACGCAGATGCTGGTCTACCTCGCCCTGCGCTCCGCGCCGCCATCCCAACTACGCACCATCGCCGTCTCCGCCGACCGCACCACCCGCCGCCGTCGGAAGGAGGGGATCACCACCCCCCTGGAACGAGACGACGTCACACGCACCCTGCGCGCGGACGCCCGCGGTGCAGCCGGCAACCTGGACGACGAGCAATCCCTCCGTGAGGGGGTGCGCCTGATGGGCCTGGACGACTTCCTCACCTGCCGTATCCCGGGCACCGAAGTGCACCTGGGCATGTCCCGTCGGCTGTTCGCCGCATGCGCACGGCTGCACTGCGAGGACCGGATGATCGCCGAGCACACCCCTGGTCTGCGCGCCGAAGATTAGCGTCTCGCCGAAGAACCAGCTGCCGAGGAGGCTGAAGAGGAGCGCCGCCGCACCGAGCGGCGCATCTTCCACGAACAGCAGGAAGAGGCCCGCCCTCGGGTCCAGAGGCTTGTCCGCCAGGCTTACGAACAGGGCGCGGGCCGCGAGTGGAGCGACCTTCTCCCGGAGCATCAAGAACCCCGGCTCGACCTCGATGACCATCCGGACCTGCTCGAAGCCGCCACCCCGGAGACCTACCTCGCTCTGCGCCAGGACGACCTTCCCCACCGCCGCTGAGTGCCGCGCCCTGCGTGCGCTGACCGATTGTTGCTGCGCATGGTCCCGTCTCAACCCATGCATCCCATCCGTCCCAGAGATGCTCCGTCCCACATACATCCCACAAAACCCCTGACAGTGCGTCAGCGAGAAGTGAAGTGGCAGGTCAAAGCGCCTGCCGACGAGATGCGCCAGGCGCCTTCTAAGCGCTTGGCCGCAGGTTCGAGTCCTGCCGGGGGCGCACACATGGCCTTACCTGCGAAAACGCCGGTGAGGCCGAAACTGTACGGAGCACGGCGCACCCGTCGCGGAAGTGCCGGGTACGGATCGCCACCGGGCCGGCGTCCCCGCGCCTCCGCCGCGGCCCGTCGAGGGCGAGCCGACCCGTACCCGGCTCCGGCCGTCTCGGCGAATTCCCGCACCTCCCGGTGTACGCCCGGTACGCGGGCCGGGTGGGTCAGGGGCAGCGAGGGCCCCAGGACGCGATGTGGCCACCCGAACCCTGGCCGGAACTCGACGGCAAGGGCTTACCCCAGCACACCGCGTACCGGGGATGTAACAAACCGTCTCCGCCGTTCTTGTCGATCCGCTCCCGCCGATACATTCGCCGCCCAGACCAAAGGGGGGCACAACCAGATGAATCAGCAATACCCCGGGCCGCAACAGCCCTACCAGCCGTACCAGGGCCCGGCGCCCTACCAGCCGCCGCAGCCGCCGAAGAGGGGCCGGTCCACCGGAGCGACCGTCGCCATCGTGATCGGCAGCGTCTTCGGCGGCCTGATCCTCCTCGGCATCGTCGGCGCCGCCCTCGGTGAGGACCCCGACGACACCGCGAAGGGCACGGCGAAAGCCGCCCCCGTCGCCGAGGCTCCCGCCGCCCCGCCGGCGCAGAAGGCCCCGGCCGCGGAGCAGGCCCCGGCCAAGGCCGCCGAGCCCAAGCCGCAGGCCGCCCCGGAGCCGGATGTGAAGGTCACGGCGGTCAAGACGGCCTTCCGGCCGAGCATCCTGCACGACGGGGGCGAGTACACCAGCGTCAAGGTGACGGTCAGGAACGGCAGCGGCAAGAAGATCGACATCAACCCGCTGTACTTCACGATCACCGACACGGACGGCACCAAGCACACCGCCGAACTCGGCATCGACGAAGGGCAGATCGACACCTTGGACCTCGCCCCCGGCGAGAACGTGAGCGGTGTCGTCACCGGCAAGGGCCGGTTCACCCCCAAGTACGTGACGTACACGGACGGCCTGTTCGGTGAGGACGTGCGCGCGAACGTCAGCTGACCAGGGCCGCAGGAGCAGTCCGGGCGCGTCCCGCACCATGGGGGCGCGCCCGGAGAGCACGCGGGGGCCCGCCATCGGGGAATTCGAGGGGTACGGACCCGGCGCGCCGCCCATGCGTGAAGGCCGGTCCTCCCCGTGCGGCCGGCCGGTCATGGCGTTGACCCCGAGGCGGGTTCGCGGCCGCGCCCGGGGCGGGAACGGGCCGGGAAACCCCCGGCAGCAGCGCGCTCCGGCCGAGGGCCCCGGCCGCAGGCGGCGAACAGCAGGCAGCGGGCCCGGAGTCACCGCGGGCGGCCGGAGGTCGTCGCGTGGGCGCGGGAGGGCGGGGGCTCGCGGTGTCGGGGGGTTCGGATACGTCCGGACGCCCGGCGGTTTCAGGGCCGGCGCGTAGTCGGCGGGGGACGATCCGAGGCCGGGGCCCTCCCCCGTACGGCCCAGGTCTCCTCGGCCGTACGGCCCGGGTGTCCCCGCGCGTCGCCGGGAAGCAGCAGATCGCCGCCGTCCCCGGCGGGACGGCGGGGTCCGGAGCCCGGATTATCCGGCGGGCGGCCCGGGGCGGGAGTCCCGGTAAAGGGCGTACGCGCGGTCTGGTGCCGGGGCCGGGGGTCCCTTTTCATGAAGGGGCAGGAAACGCGCCTCGTCCCGGAAAGTCCGCAGATTCCGCACGGCCACGGGAGGTACTCCATGACCAGCCCCCGCACCCATGAACCGGTGAGGCTCGACAGCAGTGGCGGCCGGCGTATGTACGAGCAGACGGACCGGCTCAGGGAGGCCGGGCCGGCGGTGCGAGTGGCTCTGCCCGAAGGGGTGGTGGCATGGTCCGTGACGCGCGGGGACGTGATAAAGCGGTTACTGACCCACCCGGGTGTCACCAGGGACGCGAGGAAGTCCGTACCGGGGTACCGGCCGGGAACGGTGCAGTGGCTGTTCCCGTGGGTGGACGTGGAGTCCATGTTCAACGCCGAGGGGCAGGACCACACACGGCTCCGGAAGCTGGTGGGACCCGCGTTCGCGCCCCGGCGGATCGCGGCGATGCGCCCCCGCGTACAGGCGATCGTCGCCCGTCAGCTGGACACCCTGGCGGCGCGTGCCGGTGAGGAGCCGGTGGACCTGCGGGCCGGGTTCTCGTACGGGGTGCCGACCGAGGTGATCTGCGACCTGTTCGGGGTTCCGGGCGGCCGGAGGGCCGAGATGATGGAGGTCTTCGGCAGGGTCGCGGACACGGGTGCCACGCCGGAGGAGGCCGCCGCCGTCAGCCGTGAGCTGATCTCCGTGGTGCGGGCGCTCGTCGAGCTGAAGCGGCGGGAACCCGGCGACGACATGACCAGTCTGCTCCTCGCCGCGCGCGAGGAGGACGAGGACCGTCTCAGCGAGCAGGAGCTGCTGTCCACGCTGTTCCTGATGATCGGCGCGGGCAGCCAGACCGCGATCTCCCTCATCGACAACGCGATACGGGAACTCCTGTCCCACCGCGAGCAGCTCAAGGCCGTCCTGGCCGGGGAGATCCCGTGGTCGGAGGTCATCGAGGAGACCCTGCGGCTGCACTCCTCCGTCATGCATATGCCGATGCGCTGGGCGACCGAGGACATCGACCTCGGGGAGGGGATCGTCATCCGGACCGGCGAGTCGATGCTCATCGGGTTCGGCGCCCCCGGCCGTGACCCCGGGGTCCACACCGATCCCGGCAGCTTCGACGCCGGCCGCGAGGACAAGGCGCACCTGGCCTTCGGGCACGGCGTGCACTACTGCCTCGGGGCACCCCTGGGACGGCTGGAGGCCGATGTCGCGCTGCCCGCGCTCTTCGAGCGCTTCCCCGGGATCGAACTCGCCGTGGATCCCGGGCGGATACGGCCGCAGCGCTCCTTCATCGGCAATGACGTCGTCGACCTGCCCGTGCGTCTGCGGCCCCGGGACCGTACCGCGGACTGACCCGGCGCGGGGCCGCCTGATCACCGGAGACCGCACCGGCGCCCTCCCCTGAACGCCCGCCGCCGGATGCCCGCCGGCACCGGGGAGCCCCGGCGGGGAGCCGTGCCGGGGCCATCGAACGCGCGCGCCCCTGGACTCCCGAACCATCCGCGGAGCGACGGGAGTTGCGGCGATGGCAGGACACGACGGGGGCGCGATCGACCGGACCGGCGCGATGGACCGGGTCGACACGACACGGGCGCACACGGCCCGCGCGTACGACTATCTCCTGGGCGGCAAGGACCACTACCCGGTGGACGCCGAGGCGGGCGCCGCCCTGATCGCGGATTGGCCCGCGATCAGGGTGACAGCCCGTCAGAACCGGCTGTTCATCCAGCGCGTGGTGCGGTATCCGGCGCGGGAGGCGGGCGTCCGGCAGTTCCTCGGCATCGGGACGGGCCTGCCGACCTCCCCGAATCTGCACGAGGTCGCCCAGCGGGAGCGGCCGGACGCGGTGGTCGTGTACGTGGACAACGACCCCATCGTGCTCGCCCACGCGCAGGCGCTGCTGACCAGCTCCCCCGAGGGCCGTACCGCCTACGTCGACGCGGACATGCGACGGCCGGAGACGATCACCGAATCGGAGGCGTTCCGGAAGCTGCTCGACCGGAAGCAGCCGGTCGCCCTCACGATCATCGGGATGCTGCACTTCATCGAGCCGCCCGCCGACCGGCTCCTGGTCCGGCGGCTGCTGGACCCGCTGCCCTCCGGGAGCTTTCTGGCGATCTCCGCCGCGACCGCCGACTTCGCCCCCGACGAGGTCGACCGGGCGGCGGCCCGGTACCGGAGCAAGGGCGTTCCGTTCGTCACGCGCGACCGGGAGCAGGTCGCGGCGTTCCTCGACGGCCTGGAGCCGATCGAACCGGAGGTGGCGCAGCTGCACCGCCGGCGGCCCGGGCCGGAGCAGACGGCGGTCGCCGCCGCCGACATCGGATCGTACGGGGCGGTGGCCCGCAAGCCCTGACAGCCCGTCCCGTCGCCGTGGAGCCCTCCTCCGGGAGGGCTCCACGGCGTTCTCCGGTGTAGCGGGCTACACCACCGATACGGGATACAGACGGTTCGTCCCGGCCCGCCCGCCCTTCCTAGCGTGATCCCGAAGGCAAACGAAGGGCGTGAATCGATGACAACGGCTTTCCACTCGTCCGCGAACGCGGTGGACACGGGCGGACCCGCACTGCGGCTGGAGTCCGTGACCAGGATCTACGGCACGGGGGACACGGCCGTCACCGCGCTGCGGGATGTCACCCTCGGGGTGCGGCGCGGGTCGTTCACCGCGGTCATGGGGCCGTCCGGATCGGGCAAGAGCACGTTCCTGCACACGCTCGCCGGGCTCGACCGGCCGACCTCCGGGCGGGTCTACCTCGGGGAGACCGAGCTGTCGGGCCTGAAGGAGTCGGCGCTGACGGCGGTGCGCAGGGAGCGGATCGGCTATGTGTTCCAGGCGTACAACCTGATGTCGGCGCTGTCGGTACGTCAGAACATCACGCTCGTCCCCCGGCTCGCCGGGAAGCCCGTGGACGAGGAGTGGCTGCGGGAGGTCGTCGGCCGGGTCGGGAGAGCGGCCGGCTCGACCGCAGGCCGCACGAGCTGTCCGGCGGGCAGCAGCAGCGGGTGGCCGTCGCGCGTGCGCTGGTGACCCGGCCCGACGCGCTGCTCGCGGACGAGCCGACGGGCGCCCTGGACACCGCGACCGGTCAGGAGGTCCTGAGGCTGTTCCGGCAGATCGTCGACGAGACCGGGCAGACCGTGCTGATGGTGACGCACGACCCGGTCGCGGCCTCGTACGCGGACTCGGTGGTGTTCCTGGCCGACGGCCGGCCAGCCGGGGAGATGGTCGGGCCGACGGCCGAGCGGATCGCCGACCGTATGACGCACCTCGGGAACCGGCGAACGGCCGTGTTCGACATCGCGTGGAGCACGATCAAGCATCGCAAGGGCGGGTTCGCCGCCGCCTTCGCCGCCCTGTTCTGCGGGGCCGCGGTCGTCACGGCCTGCGGTGTCCTGCTGATGTCGGGGCTCATGTCCGGGGTGTCGCCCGAGCGGTACGCGGACGCGACCGTCATGGTCGGCGGACGGCAGCACCTGGACGTCGCCGAGGACTTCGACCCGGCGCACGCCGAACGGGTCACCGTGCCCGCCGGGCTGGTCCGCGAGGCGGCCGGGGTGCCGGGTGTCCGGGCCGTGGTCGCCGATCGGGCGGTGGAGATGGGCATCGCGGACGGGCGGGGCCGCCCGGTCCCGCTGGACGAACCGCTGTACGGGCACGGCTGGTCGTCGGCCGCGCTGGGGCCGTTCCGGCTGACGGAGGGCGGTGAGCCCCGTACCGCCGGGGACGCGGTGCTCGACGCCTCTCTCGCGCGGCGGGCGGGGCTCGGGGTCGGTGACACGGCGCGTCTGTCGGTGGGGACGACCCCGGGCTCGTACCGGGTCGTCGGCCTGGTCTCCGGGGTGGACCGGCAGTCGGCGGTGTTCCTCACCGACGCCGAGGCCGCGGCGCTCTCACCGGATCCGGGCCGGCTCACGGCGATCGGTGTGCTCGGGGAGCCGGGTACGGAAGCCGGGGCGCTCGCGGAGCGGCTCGGGAAGGCGCTGCCCGGCACCGAGGTGTACACCGGGCAGCGGATCGGCGATCTGGAGTTCCTGGACGTGGGGCAGTCGCGCGGCTTCCTCGTGGGGCTGTCCGCGGCCTTCGGCGGTACGGCCCTGGGGATCGTGGTCTTCGTGGTCTCCTCCACCCTGGGTCTGGGCGTGCACCAGCGCCGCCGGGAGCTGGCGATGCTGCGGGCGATCGCGGCCACGCCCCGGCAGATCCACCGGCTGATCGGCGGAGAGACCCTGCTGGTGTCCCTGGCCGGTGCGCTGCTGGGGTCGGCGCAGGGGTACCCGGTCGCGGGGTGGCTGCGGGACGCGTTCGCCGCGGCCGGGGCGATGCCGTCCGACTTCCCGCTGTCGTACCACCCGCTTCCGGCACTGGCGTCGGTGGTGCTGTGTGTGCTGGGGGCGCGGCTGGCGGGGTACATCGCGGCGTTCCGTATCGCCGGGACCCGGCCGGTGGAGGCGCTGGGCGCCTCCCAGGCCGACACCGGGCACGTGGGGCGGGTACGGCTGAACGCCGGGCGGCTGCTTCTGCTGCTGGGGCTCACCGGCTCCGTCGCGCTGCCGCTGGCGGTGCCGGGGCAGGCGGCGCCGGCCGCGGCCGGCGGTTCGCTGCTGGTCCTGATGACCGGCACGGCGCTCCTCGGCCCCCGGCTGGTGGCGTTCGCGGCGCGGGCGGCGGGCCCGCTGCTGGCCCGGTCCCGGGTCAGCGGGTATCTCGCCGCCGCGAACAGCGCGGCGAACGCCCGCCGTCTGAGCGGCGCGGTCGTTCCGCTGGCGCTCGCCGCGGCGATGGCGCTGCTCCAGCTCTCCACCCTGTCCACCGTCGAGGCGGAGGCGGCGGAGCAGACGGCCCGGGGGGTCGTCGCGGACCATGTGCTGACCGCCGACGGACCCGGGCTGTCGCCGGAACTCGCCCGTTCGGTCCGGGAGATCCCCGGGGTCTCGGCCGCCACCGCGGTGGCCCGCTCCCAGGTGATGATCGAGTTCAAGGACTTCGACCAGCGGCGGACCGAGTCGTTCGGCGCCCAGGGGGTCGATCCGGCACGGCTGTCCCGGACCCTCGATCTCGATGTGCGGGAGGGCTCGCTGGACGGGCTGACGGGTGAGAGTGTGGCGCTGAGCCGGACGGCCGCCGGCACGGCCGGGCTGGATGTCGGCGACAGCGCCGATGTCCATCTGGGCGACGGGGTGCGCAAGAGGCTCCGGGTGGTGGCGGTGTACGGCAACGGTCTGGGCTTCGGCGATGTCACGCTCCCCCGCCCGCTGCTGTCCCGGCACACCACCGGCGGACTGGACTCGGCGCTGCTGGTACGGGCCGGCGAGGGGGCACGGGCGCAGGTGCGTGCGGCACTCGACGGGCTGGCCGCCCGGACGCCGGCGCTGGAGGTACGGGACGCGGAAGCCTTCGCCGCGCTGCGGCAGGGGCAGGTCGTCCAGGGGTCGTAAGTGAATCTGATCGTCAACGCGCTGTTGCTGCTGTACATCCTGATCGCCGTGGTCAACACACTGGTGATGGCGACGAGCGCGCGCGGCCGGGAGTTCGCGATGCTGCGGCTGATCGGCACGAGCAGACGGCACCCTGCGGATGGTGCTGATGACTCCACCCAGGACTGAAGTCGCGGGCTTCCTGGTTCGGTGGCTAAGCACCGTCGCAGAGGACCAGCCCGGCCCTGTGCAGGACGTTCAGCGCACCCACGCGGTCGGCGTTCTCAACGAACCCGCACGCGGTGCACTCGAACTTCGCTTGGGTGACGCGGTTCTCCTTCGCGACGTGCCCGCAGCCTCCGGCGGCCGGCGGGCAGGTGCGGGAGGTGTTGCGGGCGTCCACCGGGATCACTCGGCGACCGGCACTCTCAGCCTTGTTCGCCAGGATTCCGAAGAACTGCCCCCAACCCGCGTCGAGGATGCTCTTGTTGAGCCCGGCCTTGGCGGCGGCACCGTTCGGC
This sequence comes from Streptomyces sp. NPDC051018, assembly GCF_044456085.1. NCBI lineage: Bacteria > Bacillati > Actinomycetota > Actinomycetes > Kitasatosporales > Streptomycetaceae > Streptomyces > Streptomyces sp. NPDC051018. Next base: position 11,588 of record NZ_JBITFN010000028.1, on the reverse strand, counting down.
AGGAACGCGCCGTCGTTCTCGGGGTCGGGCTTGGGCGCGGGCGCCTTGGTCATGCCCGCTGTGTTCAGCCTCTCGTGCCCGACCATGTCGTGCTCTCGGACCAGGGCGAGCGCCTGCTTGTGGTGGTGGTCGAGCCGCTGACGCCGGATCTTCGCGTACAGCCTGGCGACCTTCCGGGCGGCAGCGCGGTGCCTCTTCGTCCGTCGGCGGGTGCGCTTGGGGAACGTTGCAAGGTACTGCTGGGCTGCGGTCAGCTCGGCGGCCATCTTGTCGAGGAACTTGGGATTCTCGACGTGCACGCCGTGGGAGTCGGTGAAGAAGTGCACCGTTCCCATGTCGATGCCGACGATACTGCCCGCGGTCGGAAGCGGTTCGGCCGGAACGTTGTCGCAGACGAGGACGACGTACCAGCGGCGCCCTTCCCGCTTGACACTGATCGTCTTCACGCGGCCCTTCACGGGCCGGTGCCGGTGCACGCGAATGTGCCCCACGCCTTGCAGGCGCACCCGGACCTGCTGGTCGTGCGGGGTGGAGTCCCAGCCGCAGCCGTCCCCGTCCCTCGGGAACGTGACGGTGCCGAATTGCCCGACGCCTTTGAAGCGCGGGTATCCCGGCTTCTCCCCGGCCTTCACCCGCCGGAAGAACGCGGCGAACGCCTTGTCCAGACGGCGCAAGGTGGCCTGCTGAGACGAGAACGACCAGCGGCCCTGGCGCTCCGGGTCGAACGTCCGGATCTCCTTGAGCTGCACGGACTGGTCCCCGTACGTGATCGAGGTCTTCGAGCTGTGCCGCCAGGCGTCCCGGCGTTCCTGCAAGGCCCCGTTGTAGAGCGAACAGTGGTCGGCCAGCATCGCACGCAGCGCGGCTTCCTGCCCGGCCGTGGGCCTGAGAAGGAACTTGTAGGCGCGTATCAACCCTGCGCCTCCTTGTCCTTCTTCCAGGGCCGTTCCCACTGGGTGTGGATGTACTTCTCCACCGTCGCCGCACTCACGGCACCGACCGAGGCGGCGAAGTACGACGACGACCACAAGGTGGGCATCCGCGACTTCAGGTGCGGGAACTCCGCCCGCAGCATGCGGGAGGTGAAACCCTTGAACTGGTTCGCCACGTACGAGGCCGACGACTTCGGGTCGTGCTTCACGAACAGGTGCACCTGGTCCGGCATCACCTCAAGCGCGATGATCTCCCACCCGCGCTCGTCTGCCTTCTGCCGGATCAGCTCGTCCAGTCGTTCCGCGACCCGGCCACCGAGGACCGGACGGCGGTACTTCGGGCACCACACCACGTGGAGCCCGAGATCGTACACGCCGCCGGAGAACCGGCGAACCTTCCTGGTCACAGCCACGCGATCACTATACACACGCAACAGGTCTAGTGCGGCGGAGAGGTGGTACAGGTGAACAGTGCAGATCCGTGCACCGAGTTGAGGTCAAAGCAGCCCAGAGAAGCCATCCCCCACCCCGCCAAAGCAGGGCGTCCCCTGGCTAGGTCCTGATGGAGAGGGCGACCAGCCGGGCCTGGGTGCCGTCGTGCAGATCGCGTTCGATACGGCGCAGTTCGGCGCCGTGGGCGGCGACGGCCCCGGCGCGGGTGACGGTCAGCTGCTCGACCCGCTGGGAGAGCTCCGCGCTGCGGCGGGCGTCGGGCGAGGGCTCCAGCAGGGCGCGCGACCAGGACTGGTCGAGACGGGCGAGGCGTTCGACCATCGGCAGTACGACCGCCCGGCGGCCCAGGGCGCCGCACCACATCCCGTCGACGATGAGCCCCGCGATCCAAACGATCAGCGCCACGAAGACCAGGAGCCAGCCGTACAGGAAGTGGGCGCCGAGCCAGCGCAGATCGCGGTAGGTGCCGGGGTCCCGGAGCGCCGCCCGCACCCGCTCGGCGAGGTCCCCGGTGAGCGGCGGATACGCCTCCGGGACCGGTTCCCCGGTCCAGGAGCCGGTCAGCCGCCGCTTGTAGCCGGCGACACGGCGCAGCAGGAGAACCGTTTCGGGCAGCACGCCCGCGCCGATCACGATGACCGTGGCGACGACGGTGAACATCAGGACCGGGAGGAAGAAGGACGACAGCAGGGCGAGTACGGCCGTCGTCAGCAGCCGGCCCGTCGCCAGGCCCGCCCGCCGTACCGTCTCGTCCACGCCGACCAGCGTAAACGACCGGATCGGCGGTGAACCGGGAGAGGGCACCCGGTGCGTGGTGGAGCCCGCTCCACCACGCACCGGGTGGGCGGCCCCCTCGGCCGGGCCGTTCCGGAAATGCCATCGTTGGCCGTGGAGATCAACAGTGTTCCCGTTCCGGAAGGACCCCCGATGAAGCGCGTGCTCTGGTTCCTGCTCTCGGTCGGCCTGGCCGCCAATATCTGCGGCGGCTTCCTCTTCGAGGGCGGCACCCGGCTCGCGGTGAACCTGAGCACCGCCCTGGTGGCGGTCGGGTCGGGGGCGGGGCTGTTCCTGATGAGGAAGAGGCCCGCGTGAGGTCCCGGGCGCCGGGGGCCTCGGGTCCCATGCGCCCCGCGTCCGGTGTCCCGGCCGGCCGGGAGCCGCAGGCGTTTTCCGGTGCGTCTCCGTGCCTCGCGGGACCATGCGGGCGCGTCCTGGGCGGAATCGACGGCTTCCGTACGTGTCGGTGGAGCGCCGACCGGCCCGGGGCCCCAGCCTGGAGGGCATGACACTCCTTCATCGGCGCTCGGTGGTCCTGATGTTCCCGGGGACGGGGGCACAGCATCCGGGCATGGCCGCCGGGCTGTACGGGCACGAGCCGGTCTTCACCGACGCGGTCGACTCCGTCCTCGGCCTGCTCGGCCCGGAGTGCGAGGCCGCGCGGTCCGACTGGCTGGCGGGCGATCCGGCCGAGGCGCTCGACGCCGACAGCCGGTCGGCTCCGCTGCTGTTCGCGGTCGCCTATGCGATGGGGCGGCTGGCCGAGAGCTGGGGGCTGCGTCCGGACGTGTATCTCGGGCACAGCATGGGCGAGTTCGTCGCGGCCACCCTCACGGGGGTCTTCCGGCTGGAGGACGCGGTACGGCTGCTGTGGGAGCGCGTACGGATGCAGCGTACGGTCCCCGCGGGCGGGATGCTCGCCGTGGTGGCCACCCCGGACGAGCTGGCGCCCTATCTCGGGGACGGTGTGGTCGTCGGCGCGGTCAACGGGCCCCGGCACACCGTACTGTCCGGGTGCGACGAACCGCTGCGCGCGGTGGCGCGCCGGCTCGCGGCGGACGGGCTGACGAGCCGTCCGCTCGCCACCCGTACCCCATTCCACAGCCCGGCGCTGGCGCCCCTGAGGGAGCGGACCGAGTCGCTGATCCGCGAGCTGGGGCCGACGGCCCCGCGAAAGCCCCTGTACTCCTCGTACACCACCCGGCCGCTGAGCCCGGGCGAGGCGGCCGATCCCGCGTTCTGGGCGGGCCATCCGACGGCTCCGGTGCTGTTCTGGCCGACGCTGGAGCGGATTCTCGCGGACGGTGAGCGGCTGCTCGTCGAGGCCGGTCCCGGGCAGAGTCTGTCGGTGATCGCACGCGGCCACGAGGCGGTACGGTCCGGCCGCAGCGCGGTCCTCCCGCTGCTGCCGGGTCCGGGGGCGGGTCCCGGCGAGGACCGCCGCTCGATCCGTGCGGCCCGCGCCCGTCTCACTCCCCGTCCGGGGAGGCTCCCGGCGGATCTGCCGGTCTCCTGAACGGCACCGGAGCCGGACGGTTCCGACGTGCGCCGCCCCCGGGAGCCGTCGGACGGCCCGCGGAGAACTCCGGCCGGGGCGCCTCCCCGACGCCCGGGACCGGCAGTTCCCCCCTTCGGCGCTCCGCTCCCCGGAGGGCGTATCGCGGGGTGTTCCTCACCCGTCCCGCTCCGGGGACTCACCGGCCAGGGAGCGGGCGGCGGCCGTTCCGGGCCCGTCCAGGCCCCACTGCCCCTCGTCCCGGCGCTGCTCGGACTGCTCGTCGATCCAGCGGCTGTGGGCCTCCCAGGCGGCCTGCTTGCTGGTACCGAGGGCCGCGCCGATCTGGGACCAGGAGGCGCCCGCGCGGCGGGCGGAGCGCACGGACAGCTGGCGGCCGTATCCCGCCTTACGGGCGATCAGCTCGCCCAGCGCGAGGAGTTCCAGCGCCTCGGCCCGGGTGAGGGGGCCGGCGTCCGGGTCGAGCGGCCCGGTGTCTTCGGGGTCGTCATGGCCGCCGGGCGGTGTCGCGAGGGCGTCGCGGGTGCGCAGTGCGTCATAGCGGGCGACCGCGGTCAGCAGGGTGAGGTGGCGTTCCAGCTCGTCGGGAGTTGCCATGGGCTCAGCATGAACGTCAGGCTGCCTTGACGTCAAGCCCTCCTCACGTCAAGACAGCCTGACAGCTGTGGTTCCGCCGGCCGGGCGGCGGCCGGGCGGACGGATGAGAGCCCCCTCCCTGCACGGGGGACAGTGGAAGGGGCTCTCAAGGGCCTAGTGGGGGAAGCGCGTTACCGCTCAAAGGCCCTGGGGGTCGCCCACGGACCCTGGGGATAGTCGGTTCCGTGGGCGACGCTCTGGAAGCCGCCGGCGCGTCTACGGCTGGTTGCCGTCGTCCGCCTTCCGGTCGGCGCGGCCCACGGACTCCGCGTGCTCTGCGGAGTCCGTGTGGCCTGCCGTCGCAGCGTCCTGCGGCGCTGTGAGGAACTGGTGCATGGACTTCAGGAAGAGGAACAGGGTGTCCTCCTCCTGTTCACCGGAGCCCTGCCCCGTCCGCCGCCGGCCGTCCGTGTGGAAATCGCGTCCACGGCGGTCGCCGTCCGTCTCGCAGCGGTCCGGGGTCCGGTAGTCCGTGCCCGGGTGGTCGGCCCGTCGGCCGTCCTCCTCCCGCGCCTCGGCCCTCTGGAGGGCGAGACCGCAGGGTTCCATGCCGCACCCGGACCGGCCGTGCTGTTGCCGGTGGTGCCGCAGATCTCGCAGTTCCCGTAGCTCCCGGAGGTACAGGGCATCCGCCAGGGCCGTCCTCAGGGGGCGCTTCATCGGCGCGTCCCTTCGCCGTACGCCTGGACAGCCCAGTCGTCCTCCGGTCCCCAGTAACTGGCGTCACCGGGCTGGCCGTATCCCTGGGGCTGCGGTTGCTGGGGGTAGCCCTCGGTCATCGGCTGGCCCTGCCCCGGGTACTGCTGGCCGGGGTACTGCCCCTGGGGAGGCGGCCCCTGCTGGTACTGGGGCTGTTGCTGGGCCTGGTGCTGCGGGTACTGCTGCTGGTGGTGGTGCTGGTACTGCGGGTACGGCTGGCCGTGCATCGCGTGCGCCTGGTGGGGCAGGTGCACCTGCTGGGAGTGCTGAGCGTGCTGGGGCTGTGGGTGTGCCCCTCGGCCGTACGTTTGGGCGCCGTGCTGATGCTGCTGGGCGTGCTGGTGCTGCCGCGCGTACTGGGTCCCGTACGGCATGTGTCCGTGTGCGTATCCCTGCCCCATGGAGTGCTGGAACTGGAAGCTCGGCTGGGCCTGCGGCACATACGGCCGGAAGGTCTCCGGCTGCGGGTGCTGGTGCTGCCCCGGGTGCGCGTACTGCCCCGGGTGCGGCTGCTGTTCCTGGCCGGCGCCGGCACCCGTGTCCGCACCGGTGGTCTCGGCACCGACCGAGGCCGGTACGCGCTCCTGCTCCAGGGTCTCGGACGTCTCCTGCTCCTCGGACTTCTCGGCCGCCTTCTCGGCCTCCTCGCCCGGCATGAGCAGTTCCAGGTTCTCGTGGCCGGACTTGCGCTGCTGGTCGGCCCACTCCTGCAACTGGGCCTTGCAGGCCATGTCCAGGTGCGAGATGCCCCGCGCGTCCACGACGATCCGGCCCTTGTCGGCGACGGACGCCAGCGCGTCGATCAGCTTCGGCATCCGCAGGAAGGTCGCGTTGCCGTGGAGCTCCAGGCGGGCGCTGTCCCCGTCCGTGGTCTTGCGGATGGTCATGTGGGACATGCGCAGCGCGGTGAGGACGACGGCGACCGCGAGACCGCCGATCACGCCCTCCAGGAGGTCCGTCATCACGATGGCGCCGGTGGTGATGAACATGACCAGGCCCTCGCCGCGGTCCGTCTTCCACATCTTCACGAAGGCGGGCGGGTTGAAGAGCTTCCAGCCCGCGTGGAGGAGGACACCGGCGAGGACGCAGATGGGGATGAATCCAAGCAGGCCCGGCAGCAGCAGGGCGAAGGCCAGCAGCCAGAAGCCGTGCAGAATGCGGGAGAGCTTGGTCTTCGCTCCGGCGTTGACGTTGGCGGCGCTGCGGACGATGACCGCGGTCAGGGGCATCGCGCCGAGCAGACCGGACGCCGTGTTTCCGACGCCCTGGGCGAAGAGTTCCTTGTTGTACTCGGTCCGCGCGCCGGTGTGCATACGGTCGACCGCCGCCGCGCTGAACAGGCTCTCGCAGGAGGCGATGACGGTGAAGGTGACCACCATCGTCAGTACCTTCACATCGAACAGACCCGCCATGTCCGACGGCCCGACGAAGTTGATGGCTTCGGTCAGGTTCTCGACCTTCACCTTCCTGACTTCCAGGGCGGGCAGCGCGGCGATCGCACAGCCGGCCATCACCACGACCAGCGGCGCGGGAACCTTGCTCAGCGGAGCGGGAACCTTGTACCAGAGGAAGCAGACCACGACGGCCATCACACCGAGGAGCAGTGCCCCGACCTTGTGCGGGTCGTTGAGGACGTCCGAGGCCAGCTCGGGCAGACCGGCGATGTTCTTCGGAGCCGTGCCGTGCTGCTTGGAGTCGACCAGTGCGTACGTCTGGCTGAGCATCAGGGGAAGACCGATACCGGCGAGCATGCCCTGGACGACCGACAGGGAGATGGACTGGAAGGCCCGGCCCATCTTGAGCATCCCGAGGCCCATCTGGAGCAGCCCGCTCATCAGTACGACGGGGCCGAGCATGGCGACGGTGTGTTCGGTCACGAACTCCAGGACGAGCACGGCGAGTCCTGCGGCGGGACCGCTCACCTGGAGGGAACTTCCGGGCAGGAAGCCGACGACCAGACCACCGATGATGCCGGTGATGATGCCGAGGGCGACGGGCACGCCCGAGGCAGCCGCGACGCCGATGCACAGGGGCAGGGCGACGAGGAAGACGACGACAGAGGCCATGAAGTCAGTGCTGAAGGAACCGCGGGCGGAGGCCTTCTTGGGGGAAGTCGGCGACGGGCTGGCGCCGGTGCTCCTTCGCGCGTGTCGCCCCGCACCGGGACGTATTCGTTCAGTTGACACAGTGTTCCTTTCGCCGCATCCGGGACCGGTGCGCCGGGTAAGTAGCACCCGGAGGGTTCGCGACCGGCGATCCGATGCGAGTGGGGGGTGTGAGATCCGGGTTGGGGCCCGGGAATCAGTTCCGGTGGAACACTCCGTGGAGCTCGTCGAGCTCAAGGACCTCCGCGGTGTCGACGCGGTAGTACCAGCCGTGCAGCTTCAGGCGGCCGGCATCCACGGCGGCCCGGACGCTCGGGTAGTTGCGCAGCGTCTCCAGCTGCGCCATGACGTGCCGCTGGACGAACTTGGCGAGCGTCGCGTCGTCCGGCGGCGTTCCCAGCATCGGGGCCAGCGCGGGCCGTGCGAAGGCGACCCACTGGGCGACGCTGGGCAGTGCGGTCAGGTCCTGGTCGTTGGCCAGGGCGCCGACGGCTCCGCAGTGCGAGTGACCGCAGACGATGATGTCCCGGACCTTCAGGACCTGGACCGCGTACTCGATGGTGGCGGCCTCGGCGGACTCCCGCTTGGGCTCGTACGGGGAGATGATGTTTCCGGCGTTGCGCAGCTCGAAGACCTCACCGGGGACGGCACCCGTGATGAGGGCGGGGATGACCCGGGAGTCGGAGCAGCTGATGAACAGCGTCCCCGGGGTCTGGCCGGCGGCAAAACGCCGGAAGGTCTCGCTCTCGGGGGCTACACGGTGGCGGAAGTTACGGGCGTTGGTGAGCAGTCGCTTCATGTCACGCTCCTCGCTGATCCAGCTTGGGCAGCTGGGATGGCAGAGACATCCGGGGTGGATGTCTTGGCCGTGAAGCATGCGCCCGCGTCATGAGCCATCTGTGAGATCACAGTGAGAGAGTTCTCACCGCTGTGACAACGATGTCAGGCAGGTGGGCCGGGCCCCGTGAACGGGGCTGCCGACCCACACCCCGGCAGGTCACAGGGCCATCGTCAAGGTAAAGAGATGGACATCGTCACCTCGGGCGCGAGCCCGATTTGCCGCGGATCAGGAAACAGATGAAGCGGTAGGAATCATATGACACCGGTAGTGCGGGAAATACAGTAAAAAACAGGTACTTGTCGATACGCCGGACTCAGGCCCGGAGCCGGTATCCGACCCCCCGGATGGTCTCCACCCGGTCGGGTCCGAGCTTGCGCCGCAGATACCTCACATATACATCGACGATGTTCGACCCCGGGTCGTAGTCGAACCCCCAGACGCGACTCAGCAGTTGCTCCCGCGTCAGGACCTGGTCGGGATTTCGCAGGAATACTTCGGCCAGAGCGAACTCACGCGCCGAGAGCTCGGCCACCCGCCCCTCCACATGGACCCTGCGCGTACGCAGATCGAGGACGAGGTCGCCCACCCGGAGCACGGATGCCTCGGGTCCGCCCTCACCGCGCAGCCGCAGCCGCACCCGTGCCAGTAATTCCTCGAAGGCGAACGGCTTGGAAATGTAGTCGTCCGCCCCTCCTTCGAGTCCCGCCACGACGTCCGAGACGCTGTCCCGGGCCGTCAAGATGACCACCGGAAGTGTGACGCGAAGCTCACGAAGCTTGCGCAGGACGGTCAGGCCGTCGACCGCGGGAAGCCCGAGATCCAAGATCATCAGGTCGCAGTCACCGGCTCTGGCGTGCTCATATGCCGACAGGCCGTCACTCACCACCGCCGTGACGAACCCGTTGCTCCGCAAGCCCTTTTCGACGAAGGAAGCGATTCCTGCCTCGTCCTCCGCTATCAGAATCCGTTGCATGATGTCCTCTCTGCCAAGGGAAGTAAGCCGGCAAGTCCAGTACAAAACGGGCACCACCGGTATCCGCGTCCTCCACCCACGCGGTCCCGCCGTGCGCCTGGGCGATCTCCCGCACGATCGCGAGCCCCAGCCCGATACCGGTACCGGCCTGGGCGGGTGAGGTGACCCGGCCCGCCTGGACGAACCGGCCGAAGATCCGTTCGCGGTCCACGGGTCCCACTCCGGGTCCGGTGTCACGGACCCACAGAAGCACCCGCCCCTCCCGTACCGCCGATCCCATCTCGATCAGGTCGCCGTCCAGCGTGTGCCGGACCGCGTTGGCCGCCAGCTGGATCAGGCCCTGGGTGAGCCGCTGTCCGTCGACCAGGACGGTCGCCTCGGAAACGGCCGCCACCCGCCAGTGCCGGGGGCCGAGGGCGCGCGCCTTGGCGACCACGTCCACGATCAGATCGGTCAGATTGGTCTCCCCCACGGTGAGGAAGTCCGGGCGCTCCGCCCTGGCCAGCAGCAGCAGGTCGTCCACGATCCGGCTCATCCGGTCGAGTTCGTCGACCACGAGCGCGCGGGTGGTGTCCCACTCCCTCGCCCAGTCGCCCGAGCCCTGCTCCATCAGCTCCAGGTGTCCCCGTACGACGGTGATGGGCGTACGCAGTTCGTGCCCCACCTCGTCGAGGAACCGGCGCTGCGTGGTGAAGGCCCGCTCCAGCCGGTCCAGCATGTGGTTGAAGGTGTGCGCCAGCGCGGCGACGTCGTCGTCACCCCGTACATCGAGCCGCTGGGTCAGATCCGACTCGCTGATCCTGGCGGCCGTCTGCCGTACCAGCCGCACCGGGGCCAGGATCCGTCCCGCCACCAGCCAGCAGGCGAAGCCCGCGAGCACCAGTGCGCCGAACCCGGTGATCAGCAGCAGCTTCGCCAGCTTCCGCTCCTCGCTGAGCTGACGGTCGCGGAACTCCAGGATCACCAGGCGTACATCACGGTTGTCACCGGCGACCTTCACCGGCACGACGCCGTAACGCACCTTGCCCGCGGCCGAGTCGAGCCAGCCGACCCGGGTGTCCCGCCCGCCTCTGACCGAGGACAGTTCGCGGACGACCTCAGGGTCCTTGTCGAGCCGTACGGGGGCGTCATCCACGTTCGGGCTACACAGATCGGCCCTGCCGTCCACGATGCTGAAGAACGTCGCGTCCCGGTTGGGGAGGTAATTCATCATGTAGGTGCGCAGGAGAGTCGCGCTGTCGGTACCCGGCTTCCGCGATTCCACCCGAGCGTGTGTACGCAACTGTTTCACCTCCTGCTGGAGCTGGGCGTCGACCTTGTTGTCGAGCTGTGCCTGCCAGACCACGGTGAGCCCCACCGTGGGAGCGGCCAGTGCCGCTCCCACCAGAAGGAGCATCCAGCCGACGATCCGTGATCTCGCGCTTGCTGTGCGCCGCCGCACGTCTACCTCTCATCGCTTGTCATCGGAGTCTCCTCCGCTGCCGCCACCGCCACCGCCACCGATGCCTCCGTCATCGCCGTCGTCACCGTCGTCGTCCGAACCCGAACCAGGACGGGGAAGCGGCGTGGACGGTGTGGGCTCGTCCGTGCTGTGCGGCGGAGTGGGGGTTCCCGCAGGGCTGCCCCCGGACCCTTGGGAGAGCGGGGGCTTGGACGGTACGTACGGGGGCGGGTCGTAGGAGGGTGGTGGTGAGGATGTGGTCGGCGGTGGGGGGGCCGAGGTTCTCGACGTCGCCGACGGCAGCGGCTCGGAGGGCTCTTCCGGCTGCGGGCTCGTCTTCTGCACGATGATGACGGGGCCGAGGTCCAGAGGTTCCGGATTCCCTGCCCAGACACGTCCCGCCACCATCCCGGCGCCCGCGAGGGCGCACACCGCCGTGATCACCAAATTCGCTTTTCTCAGCCTCATGCGGAGAGTCTGCGCGGTGGATCGAACGGGTGAATGAAAGAGGAGAGCATTCTCATTTCCCGCCCTGTGGCGTGCCTTCACGCGGCTGGACGGGGTCGTTCCGGATTCCGCTTCCGAGTCGGAGTCCGCGCCTGTCGGATGGGGTACGGCGGGCCCCGGGCGCGCGCTCGCACCGGGGCCCCCTCGTTGTCTGGTCCGGTGTCTGCTTCTGTGAGAACGCAGCGCCGCGATGACAGAACGGAAGGGCATCCTTCGTCACCTTTTCCTGTCGGTCGTGGGGGGGGGTGTTGTCGTCGTTGCGGTGGCCGCCGCGGCACGGGCGGTGGTGCCGGCGGCGGGGTCGGTGGGGGGAGTCGGCCAGGTGGTTGGTCAGCTCGTTGGTCGGAGGGCTTGAGGTCGGTCGGCTTGCCCCTGGTCGCATCAGTCGGTCGCCGGGAGATACGGCACAACGGCCCCGAAAACTCAGAAGGCGTCCCAGGCAACACATGTGGAACCCTCCCTACGCAGAGAAAAGTGCCAATTCAGGCTGATATGCAGAGGTTTACTCCGGGGTTCGGAGGTGTCGCAGCGCACTCACCGGGTTCGCTGAGACGCCTTCAGAGCGCAGCCCGGGGTACGTCGGCGAAGGGCCCGGTGGTTACGACGATCCGGTGGGGGGGGTGCCCCTATGGGTTTGGTCAAGGTGGTCGGGTCGGTGTCGGGGGTGAGTCCGGCTGGCACTCTGGCTGTCATGAGCGATGGAGCGTC
>NZ_JBITFN010000027.1:0-101489 GCF_044456085.1 Streptomyces sp. NPDC051018 | reverse complement strand
GCACAACCTCAATCTCGCCGGATAGACGAACAGCCGGACGGGCCACCGACCACGTCCACACCCAACCAGAGATCATTTACGGGACAAGCCTTAGGCTGTGCCTATGGCAACAGAGGCACCAGCAGCGTCAGAGGATCTTGTGACGCGGACAGAAGCACGGAGGCAAGAGTCGTCCGCGTCGCTTGATTCCAAGGAGCGCGCGAAGCTCGGTCAGTACTTCACACCAGCCCCCGCTGCGGACTTCATTGCCTCCCTGGCCAGGCTGGAGGGCGCGGATCCGATACGAGTTTTGGACCCCGGGGCCGGAGCCGGTTCTCTCACCGCGTCTGTGGTGACACGGATTCTTCGACTTCGTCCTAGAGCTCGGATTAGTGTCACCGCCTGTGAGATCGACCCCCAACTCCACGGTGCCTTGGCGGCCACGCTTGCAGACTGCGTCAGCACGGCCCAGGCAGTTGGAGGCCATGTCGAGACGAACCTGGTGCAGGATGACTTCATCACGTGGGCCACTCAGGCTGATGGCTTTTTCGCCGAGACACCTGGCCCGTTCGACCTAGTGGTCATGAACCCTCCATACAAGAAGCTCGCTGCTGGCTCGCGCGCACGCAAGGCAGTTACGGCGGCATGCGCGGAGACCTCCAATCTCTACTCGGCGTTCTTGGCCCTCGGCGTTCATCTTCTCGCGCCAGGTGGGCAGCTTGCGGCTATCACGCCTCGCAGTTTTGCTAATGGTCCTTACTTTCGACCGTTCCGAAGGTATTTTCTGGATCACATGCAAATTGACCACATGCATGTCTTCGAAGCCAGAAATAAAGTGTTCGCAGACACGGATGTACTCCAGGAAAACGTGATCTTGTCGGCGACAAGAACGGACTCACCGAGCCGTGCGCCGGTGACGATTTCGACGAGCCGTAGCTACTCAGAAGATGTGCGCAGTCGAGTCGTCCCGTATGAAGAGATGGTTCACCCGGCCGATCCTGAGCATTTTATTCACATCAGTGCCGACGAGGAAAGTGATCAGTTGGCCGCAGCGCATTCGAATCTCCCGTCTACGCTGTCTGGGATCGGCCTTCAAGTTTCGACAGGACGTGTGGTTGACTTTCGAAGCAAAGATCATTTGCGACCCGACCCGGTAGAGGGCTCGGTTCCTCTGATCTACCCTCTCCATATGAGGGAAGGGGGGATTCTCTGGCCTGTTCCTGGTGCGAAAAAGAACAATGCCATCATGCTTAACGGTGATACCAGGAAGATGACATTCCCGGCTGGGAACTATGTCGTCGTTAAGCGTCTCTCCTCCAAGGAGGAGAAGCGTCGAGTGGTCGCCGTTGTGTTTGACTCGGGTGTCACCGAATGTGAGCGGATCGGCTTCGAGAATCATGTGAACGTATTCCATGCCGATGGGCAAGGTTTCTCGAGAGAGGTGGCTCGCGGACTCTGCCTTTGGCTGAATTCTACGTTGCTTGATCGATTCATTCGACGGTTCAGTGGACACACGCAGGTGAATGCCACCGACCTGCGAAACCTCCGTTATCCAAGCCGCGAGCAGCTGTCCAAGATGGGGCAGTGCTGGGACGGTACATGGCCGGATCAGGAAATGCTCGACAAGATTGTTGAGCAGAACATCTAGAATCGGAGTCGACAACTAAATGGCCGAGCAGACAGTCGAAATTTATGAAGAGGGACGCGAGGAAAAGCTCACGGAGGCGCGCCAGCTCCTCCAGCTGCTTGGGTTCGACTCTGAGCGATCCAATGAACGTTCGGCCTACGTCCTTCTAGCCCTTCTTGAGCTCGAGCCGAACCAGGACTGGACGCAAGCCGAGAGGTCAATGCTCCGAACCGTCCAGATTATGCAGTGGCTGCGGGAAGTCTACGAAAAAGATTACGCGGCAAATAGCCGAGAGACCATCCGCAGGTTCACGCTGCATCAGTTTGTCGATGCTGGTCTGGTTGTTTAGAATCCCGACCAGCCAGACCGTCCAGTAAACTCGCCTAAGTGGTGCTATCAGATAGAGCCCGCAGCGTTTGGTCTCATTACATCATTCGGGCAAGAGGGGTTTGATGAGAGGCTCGCGGAGTATCTTGAAGAGCGCCCCGGTCTCCAGGCGATGTACGTGCGTGAGCGTGAAATGAACAGGATTCCGGTTCAGCTCCCCGGGGGCAAGGAGATCGCCCTCAGTCCCGGCGGCCAGAACACCTTGATCGTCCAGATCATTAGAGAGTTCTGTGAGCGTTACACGCCGAGGGGTGAGGTGCTTTATATCGGTGACGCCGATAAAAAGTGGGCCATCTTCGAAGAGGAAGCGCTTGCGCAGCTCGGTGTCACGGTAGACTCACATGGCAAAATGCCGGATGTCGTCGTTTTTCTCCGGGAGAAGAATTGGCTTGTCCTCATCGAGGCGGCGTCCTCTCATGGTCCGGTGGATTCCAAGAGGCACAGGGAGCTCAGTGAGCTCTTCCGGGGGTCAACGGCCGGACTTGTCTTTATCTCTGCGTTGCCGTCACGCGTTGAGTTGCGGAAGTACCTGAAAGAGATTGCCTGGGAGACCGATGTTTGGTGCGCCGACAACCCAACGCATCTGATCCACTTCAACGGGGAACGCTTCCTGGGCCCGTACAACTAGAGCGCTACACGAAGAAAGGGTCCCTCCATCAGAGATGGAGGGACCCTTTCGAGCTAGATTCGGCAACGACCTACTCTCCCACGAGGTCCCCCTCGCAGTACCATCGGCGCTGGCAAGCTTAGCTTCCGGGTTCGAAATGTTGCCGGGCGTTTCCTCGCCGCTTTGGTCACCGAAAATCTGGTGAGCGCCCCCAGGGGAGGCGCTTTCTCCGGATGAGTATACCGGTGCGGGGGGTGCTGAGTGCACTCGGAACCCCTCGAGGGGTTGCACCCGATGCATGCGCGAGAGGCCACGGGGCCGCTGCCACCTGCGTTGACTCTTGCTTCCGGGGCTGGGCGGGGGTGTACCAGGGACTTTCGCGTCTGTCCCAGGGCCGATCCAGGGACTTTCCGCCGTGCAAGCAGGGAAGGCCCTGACAGCGCTGAAAGATACAAAAGCGCTGGTCAGGGCCTACGCCGTCAGCACTCGATGATGTTCACCGCGAGCCCGCCCCGCGCCGTCTCCTTGTACTTCACCGACATGTCGGCGCCCGTGTCCTTCATGGTCTTGATGACCTTGTCGAGGGAGACCAGGTGGCTGCCGTCGCCGCGCATCGCCATCTTCGCGGCGGTGACGGCCTTGACCGCTGCCATGCCGTTGCGTTCGATGCAGGGGATCTGGACGAGGCCGCCGACCGGATCGCAGGTGAGGCCGAGGTTGTGTTCCATACCGATCTCGGCCGCGTTCTCGACCTGCTCGGGGGTGCCGCCCAGGACCTCGGCGAGGGCGCCCGCGGCCATGGAACAGGCGGAGCCGACCTCGCCCTGGCAGCCGACCTCGGCGCCGGAGATGGAGGCGTTCTCCTTGAAGAGCATGCCGATGGCGCCGGCGGCGAGCAGAAAGCGGACGATGCCGTCCTCGTCGGCGCCCGGGACGAAGTTCACGTAGTGGTGCAGGACCGCGGGGATGATGCCGGCCGCGCCGTTGGTGGGGGCGGTGACGACCCGGCCGCCCGCGGCGTTCTCCTCGTTCACGGCCATGGCGTAGAGGGTGATCCACTCCATCGCGCGGGCCGCCGGGTCGCCCTCGGCGCGCAACTGGCGGGCCGAGGTGGCGGCCCGGCGGCGGACCTTGAGGCCGCCGGGGAGGATGCCCTCGCGGGCCATGCCACGGGAGACGCACGCCCGCATGACGCCCCAGATCTCCAGCAGGCCCGTGCGGATCTCGTCCTCGGTGCGCCATGCCTTCTCGTTCTCCAGCATCAGCGCGGAGATGGAGAGCCCGGTCTCCCGGGTGAGCCGCAGCAGCTCGTCGCCCGTGCGGAAGGGGTACTTCAGCGGGGTGTCGTCGAGCTTGATCCGGTCCTCGCCGACGGCGTCCTCGTCGACGACGAAGCCGCCGCCGACGGAGTAGTACGTCTTCTCCAGCACGGTCTCGCCCCTGGGGCCGTACGCGAGGACCGTCATGCCGTTGGCGTGGTACGGCAGGGCCTTGCGGCGGTGGAGCACCAGGTCCTCGTCGGCGTCGAAGCCGATCTCGTGCATGCCGAGGAGGCTCAGCCGGCCGGAGTCCTTGATCCGCTGGACCTGCTCGTCGGCCGTCTCGACGTCGACCGTACGCGGTGAGTTGCCCGCGAGTCCGAGTAGGACGGCCTTGGGGGTGCCGTGGCCGTGACCGGTCGCGCCGAGGGAGCCGTACAACTCGGCCCGTACCGAGACGGTGTGGGCCAGCAGGCCCTCGTTCTTCAGCCTGCGGGCGAACATCCGGGCGGCGCGCATCGGGCCGACGGTATGAGAGCTGGAGGGGCCGATGCCGATCGAGAACAGGTCGAAGACCGAGATGGCCACGTGAACTCCTAAGGAGGCTGGTAGACGCCGTTGTCTGCCGGTGGTGCGGAGGAAGCGGGGTGGTGCGGAAGCGGGCGCGTTACGGAAGCGGGGCGGGGGCTGCGGCGGTCCGGAAACTGCGGGGCGGCGGGGCGGTGGTGCGGACGAGCGGGCGGCCCGGGAGCGGGCCGAGGTGCGCGCGGGGCCACCGCCGCTCGTGAGGCCGGCGTTACGGACGGGGCCGGCGCTACGGGTGGGGGCACCGCGCTCACCGTCCAGTGTGCGCGATGCCCCCGAGCCGTATGCGGTACCCGCGTACGGGCTACAGCCCCGGGTACAGCGGGTGCTTCGCCGCCAGCGCCGACACACGGGCGCGCAGGCCCTCGGCGTCGTACGACGGCTTCAGGACCTCGGCGATGATGTCCGCGACCTCGCGGAAGTCCTCCTGCTGGAAGCCGCGGGTGGCGAGGGCCGGGGTGCCGATCCGCAGGCCCGAGGTCACCATCGGAGGGCGGGGGTCGTTCGGGACGGCGTTGCGGTTGACCGTGATGCCGACCTCGTGGAGGCGGTCCTCGGCCTGCTGGCCGTCCAGCTCGGACGCGCGCAGGTCGACAAGGACCAGGTGCACATCCGTACCGCCGGACAGAACGGACACGCCGTGCCGCGTGACGTCGTCCCGGACCAGGCGCTCGGCCAGGATCCGGGCGCCGTCCAGCGTGCGCTGCTGGCGCTCCTTGAACTCCTCCGTCGCCGCGACCTTGAAGGAGACCGCCTTCGCGGCGATGACATGCTCCAGCGGGCCGCCCTGCTGACCGGGGAAGACCGCGGAGTTGATCTTCTTGGCCAGTTCCTGCGTGCTGAGGATCACTCCGCCGCGGGGGCCGCCCAGGGTCTTGTGCGTGGTCGTGGTCACGACATGGGCATGCGGCACCGGGTTGGGGTGCAGACCCGCCGCGACCAGGCCCGCGAAGTGGGCCATGTCGACCATCAGATACGCGCCGACCTCGTCCGCGATCCGGCGGAAGGCGGCGAAGTCCAGCTGACGCGGGTACGCCGACCAGCCGGCCACGATCAGCTTCGGCCGGGACTCCTTGGCGAGCCGCTCGACCTCGGCCATGTCGACCTGGCCGGTGGCGTCGTCCACGTGGTACGCGACCACGTTGTAGAGCTTGCCGGAGAAGTTGATCTTCATTCCGTGGGTCAGATGCCCGCCGTGCGCGAGATTGAGGCCCATGATCGTGTCGCCCGGCTTCAGCAGCGCGAACATCGCCGCCGCGTTCGCCTGCGCGCCCGAGTGGGGCTGGACGTTCGCGTGCTCGGCGCCGAAGAGGGCCTTGATGCGGTCGATCGCGATCTGCTCGACGACGTCGACGTGCTCACAGCCGCCGTAGTAGCGGCGGCCGGGGTAGCCCTCGGCGTACTTGTTGGTGAGGACCGAGCCCTGGGCCTCCATGACCGCGACCGGAGCGAAGTTCTCCGATGCGATCATCTCAAGGGTGGACTGCTGGCGGTGGAGCTCGGCGTCGACGGCGGCGGCGACGTCCGGGTCCAGCTCATGGAGAGGGGTGTTGAGGAGCGACATCTCTGATCCCTGGGGGTCTGGTGAGGTCAGTTGCTGGAGAATTCCGTGTACTCGTCGGCGGTGAGCAGGTCCTTCGGCTCCTCGCCGACCCGTACCTTGAACAGCCAGCCGCCCTCGAAGGGGGCGGTGTTCACCAGCGACGGATCGTCCACGACGTTCTGGTTGATCTCCGTGACCTCACCGGAGACCGGGGAGTACAGGTCGCTGACGGACTTGGTCGACTCCAGCTCGCCGCAGGTCTCGCCCGCGGTGACCGTGGTGCCTGCCTCGGGGAGCTGGGCGTACACGACGTCACCGAGCGCGTTGGCCGCGAATTCCGTGATCCCGACCGTCGACACGCCGTCCTCGGCGGCCGACAGCCACTCGTGCTCCTTGCTGTAGCGAAGCTGCTGGGGGTTGCTCATGACCTGAATTCTCCTGTACGCGGGAAGTGCGGATGTACGGGCAGGGGGGTGGGGCGCGACGGTGTGCCGAGGGTCACTTCCGGCGGCGGTAGAACGGCAGCGCGACGACCTCGTACGGCTCGTGGGTACCGCGGATGTCCACACCGACACCCCCGGTGCCGGGTGCGGCGTGCGCCGCGTCCACATAGGCGATGGCGATCGGCCTGCCCAGGGTGGGGGAGGGGGCTCCCGAGGTGACCTCGCCGATCACCTCGCCGCCGGCGACGACCTCGTATCCGGCGCGGGGGACCCTGCGGCCCTCGGCGATCAGGCCGACGAGCCTGCGCGGCGGGGCGGTCTCGGCGCGCTTCGCAGCGGTGGCCAGGGCCTCGCGGCCGACGAAGCGGCCGTCGTTGGAGGTCTTCTCGAACTTCACGACCCGGCCGAGACCGGCGTCGAAGGGGGTCAGCGCGGTGGTCAGCTCGTGCCCGTACAGCGGCATGCCCGCCTCCAGGCGCAGCGTGTCCCGGCAGGCCAGACCGCAGGGGACCAGACCGGCGGCCTCACCCGCGGCGGTCAGCGCCCGCCACAGCCCTTCCGCGTGCTCCGGCTGCACGAACAGCTCGAAGCCGTCCTCACCGGTGTAGCCGGTGCGGGCGATCAGGGCCGGGACGCCCGCGACCGTGCCGGGCAGGCCCGCGTAGTACTTCAGGCCGTCCAGATCGGCGTCGGTGACGGACTTCATGATGCCGGGGGACTCGGGGCCCTGGACGGCGATCAGGGCGTAGGCGTCCCGGTCGTCGCGTACCTCGGCGTCGAAGCCGTCGGCACGTTCCGTGAGGGCGTCCAGGACAATCTGGGCGTTGCCGGCGTTGGCGACGACCAGGTACTCGGGGGTTTCGGCGGTGCCGAGGCGGTAGACGATCAGATCGTCGAGGATGCCGCCGTCCTCCCGGCAGATCATGGTGTAGCGGGCACGGCCGGCGCCGACGGTGCCGATGTTCCCCACCAGCGCGTAGTCCAGGAGGGCGGCGGCCTCGGGGCCGCTGACGGTGATCTCGCCCATGTGGGAGAGGTCGAAGAGGCCGGCCCTGGTGCGTACGGCGTGGTGTTCGTCGCGCTCACTGCCGTACCGCAGGGGCATGTCCCAGCCCGCGAAATCGGTCATGGTCGCGCCGAGCGAGCGGTGCAGGGCGTCGAGTGCTGTATGACGGAGAGGGGTGCTCATGGACGGGGCTCCCAGGGCATGGCCGACGAGGACGATGATCCTCCCCATCTGTCATCGGAACCTGAGAGGTTCGTCGCGACCGTACGTACAGGTGGTCGTGACTTGCACCTTGGGTGGAGCCCACGGGAGCGGCTCGCTTTTCAGATCTGCCTCATCACGCGCGGTACGGGGCCTGAGAGATTCAAGGGAGGATCTTGCTCCTTCGGCGTCCGGCCGGGTGGCCGGAACTCTCCCGCGCGGATTCAAGCGGCCGGTATGCAGTTGGCGGGCACATCATTGCACGCATCCCGGCTGAGTGGGGTTCTCGGGCCCGACCGGTTCCGCCGGGGCCGTTCCCGGAACCGGAACCAGGGCCTTCCCCGGAACCGGAACACGGGACCAGACGCTCTTCGGAGGGAAAACGGTTGTGCCGCATTACCATTTCTTTACGCTTCATGGGCAAGGGTTGTGTGAGCTGACATGGGGGAGGGTGTGATGACGTTGCAGCACTCCGGTGCTTACGCGACGACCGCGGGGGTGCCCGCTCAGCCACAGGCGCCTGTCCGGGAGCGGCTGAGGGAGCCCGCGCCGGTTCTGCGTGATCTGAGGGGCCGCTCGGGGCGCAGCCCGCGGCGGGTGATGTTCGGCGCGGGCGATCTCGTGGTGGTGTCCGGGCTGCCCGGCAGCGGCAAGTCCACGCTGATCAAGCGGGCGGCGAGCGGCGGCCGGATCGACTCGCAGGACACCCGGGACCGCTGGGACGCGCGGATGCCGGGGCTTGTGCCGTACGGGGTCTACCGGCCCTTCGTCCGTGTGGCGCACTACGCCGGGCTGCGGCGGGCGCTGCGGTCGGGGGAGAGCGTCGTCGTCCACGACTGCGGGACGCAGGCGTGGGTACGGAGGTGGCTGGCGCGGGAGGCGAGGCGGCGGGGGACGGCGCTGCACCTGGTCCTGCTGGACGTCTCGCCTAAGATCGCGCGCCAGGGGCAGCGGGAGCGGGGGCGGGGTGTGTCGGGGTACGCGTTTGCGCGGCACCGCAGGGCCGCGGGGCGGCTGATCGCGGATGCGGAGGCGGGGAGGCTGCCGGTGGGGTGCGCGTCCGCGGTGCTCCTGGACCGTGACGCGGCCACGGTCCTCACCCGCCTGGGCTTCACCCCTACGTGACGCCCGGGGCGCTGTCGGGGGCACTGCCCCCGAACCCCGGCGCCTCAATCGCCGGCGAGGCTGGTACTCGGAGCCGGACCACCCGCCCCACTCGGCCTCCCGGGACCGGCCGGTGCCTGCGGGCTGGGGTGATGTATCCAGCCCGTCCGGCGTTTGAGGACAGAGGGCCTGCGGGCGGGGCGCCCATCCGAGCCTGTCCGGCGTTGGGGACGGTGGGTGCCTGCGGGCGGGGGCGATCTTTCCAGCCTGTCCGGCGTTTGAGGACGGACCTGTGGCCCGGGCGGCGGGCGGGTGGGATGGAGCCTGGGGTGGAGCGCTGGCGGGGGCCCGGAGTTCAGGGTCTGTGCCGGTGGCCGGGGCGGTGGTGAGCCACATCAGCCTGTCCGGCGTTTGAGGACGGACCTGTGGCCCGGGCGGCGGGCAGGTGGGATGGAGCCCGCGGTGGAGCGCCCGCGAGGGCCCCGACGGACCGGGCCCGGGTCCGCGGCCCGGCCCCCGGTGGGGCGCGGGGTCCCCGTGGACCCCGCATCAGAGGCACCCGCGGACGCTAAGGTCGGCACACGCAGTCGTACCGCGCCCGGCCCCACCGCCGGGGGAGAGGGCAGCAGGATGACCATTCCGGAGCAGGCGCACACGCACCCGTACGGGGAGTGGCCTGTGAACGAGCTCGAAGAGGTGCTCGCCGCATCGCTCGGGAACCCCGCCGCCGGGGCGCGGCTCGTCGAGGTGCTCGGCCGGAGCAGCCTCTGGGTCCCGCTCCCCAACGGCGGGAGCCCCGAGAGCGGGGACCTCGATCTGCCCGCGATGGAGATCGACGGCGGCGCCTACGTCCCCGTGTTCAGCTCCGAGCAGCAGTTCATGGCCTGTGTCGGCGGCCATATGTCCTTCACCATCGCCCCGGCCCGCGAGTTCGCCCGGGGCCTGCCCCCTCAGCTCGGTATCGCCGTGAACCCCGGCGGCACGGTCGGCGCCCCCCTGCCCCCGCCCGCCGTCGCGGAGCTGTGCCGCGCCGGGCGGACACCGCTGGACGGACCGGCGAGCGGCGGACGGGTGCGGATGTTCGAGCCGGACTGGCAGGAGGACCCCGTCGACTTCCTGGCCGCGGCGGCCGGGGAGTTCGAGGAGACCGGTGTCGTGCTCAGCGCCCGCAGGGTACTCGCGTCCGTCGAGGGCGACCCGCCGACACTCTTCGTGGGCGTCCAGCTCTCCTCCCTCGACCCCGACGACCGTGCCGCTCCCCTGGACGCGCTCGGCCGCGCGCTCGGCCGGGTTGCGGCCGCCTGGCCGGTCAACCTCGTCCTCCTGGACGTGGCCCAGGACCCCGTGGCGGACTGGATGCTGGAGAAGGTGAGGCCGTTCTACCGGCGGGAACCCACGGCGTAGGACGGGCCCCGGCGGGCGAGGCCGCCAAGTCGGCGCCGGGACGGCCGATTAAGCTGGTTCCCGGCCCGTGCCGTGCACCGGGGCGGGGCCGGGCCGGGTCTCCCGTCGGCCGGAGGCACGACCACCGCACGCCGGTCGGGGCCGAACCGGACGGATATCGATCCGGCGGGCGGGGAAGACCGGACGGAGAAGACGGCCGACGGACACGACGGTCGGACAGAGGGGCGGGACCAGGGTGAGCGCGTCAGGCACCGCGGCGGCCGGGCAGGTCGAGCACATGCTCCGCCAGGTGACTCCCGGACGCTACGACGCGTACGAGGCATTGCTCAAGGCGCTCGCCGACCCCCCGGGCGGCCAGGTCTGGATGCTGCTCTGGAACGGCCGGGCGGGCTCCCCCGACGCCCAGTACGGGAACATGGAGATCGAGGGCGTCGGTTACGCCCCCTGTGTCACCTCCGCCCAGGAGCTCTCCGTCTCCGGCTGGAACCGCGCCCACGAGGTGGTCAGCGGGGTCGACATCGCCCGCGCCCTCTACCCCGACCGCTGGGGCATCTGGCTGAACCCGCACGCGCCGGGCGGCGGCGTCGGCGTCCCCTGGCCGGATCTGCGGCGAATCGCCACCGGTCTCGACCGGATGCCGGCGGGCCCGCTGCGGCTGTCGGAGCCGGCCATCGAGATCCCGCACTTCTACGCCCTGCTGTCCCAGAACGCCCACCGCACCACCGCCGTCCGCTCCCTGCGGCGCGCCTGGGTGCAGCCCGCGCTGGGCGCTCCGTATCTCGCCATCGGGCTCGATCTGTACGACACGGGCCGGCAGTCCGTCGACACGGTGCGCGCGATGATGCAGCAGTCGATCGCCGCGGTACCGGAGGGGCTGCCGGTCTCGACGGTCGCCATGTCCGACGAGTACGACCCGGTGACGATGTGGCTGCGGGCCAACACCCGCCCGTTCTACGACCGTGACGCCCAGGGCGCGCCGGGCGGCGGCTACGGCTACCCCCCGCCGCAGGGCCGTTGACCCCGCGCCGCGCGCACCGGGAACCGGGCACCGTCGGTACTGGTACTGGTACCCCGCAGCCGACCGCCTGACCGTCGGCCTCTGGCGGCCGGGCGCCGGCCGGACACGTACCGCCCGGCCGCCCCGCGCCCGCCGACGTACCAACATCACCCGGGGATCATCCGCACCGGCATCGCCCTCGGCGGCGGCCGCCGCCGAACCGGCGCTGCTGACCGACCACGCCGCTGACGGACCGCTATCGCCCACGGATCGGCGTCCCGCACGGACCCGCACCGCCCCCCCAGCCGCCGTCCACCCATCGGATCCGGCCAAACCGGGCCACCTGGTGTGCGCTCACCGTGAAGGGCCGCACACCCCGGCTCCGTACTCCGTCACGCTGTACTACACAACTGCCGTCCCGTTTGCACATTTCTGCGGCGCCATGCCCCGCTCATTCCCTGGACGCGATGGTGACCGTATGTCGGACCATCACTCAACTTTCGTCCCTTTCAGGCCAATTGATGATCCGCTGAGTCGGTGATCTCGTCCGGATAACGGAACTCCCTGATGTGCATCACGTTTGAGCAAACATTGCCCATGGGGTCTGGCGGGTGATTGCGGGCCGTTGAAGACTCCCGCTCCAAGAGGCGGCACGCCCCGCGTACGGCCGGGTAACACGTCCTTCCGTACCAACTGCTCCACACGCACCGGATGTTGTGAACGAAGCCGCCACAGCGGCGGGTACGGGCCGGTCACCTCCGGCCGAGAGGGGTCCCCACCACGATGACGGCACCATTGCACGACACCGGCGCGGACGCGGCCGGGACCGCGCCCGGCGACGTCGCGGCGGCTGTAGTCGGGAAGCCGGTCGAGGGGCGTTCGCTGAAGCGGATCGCCTGGACCAGATTGAAGCGGGACAGGCCCGCACTGGCGGGCGGCATCGTTGTCATACTCCTCGTCGTCGTCGCGGTCTTCGCCCCGCTGATCGTCGGTCTGCTCGGTCATCCGCCCGACGAGTTCCACCAGGACAAGATCGATCCGCTGTTCGGCACACCCATCGGCTCCTTCGGCGGCATCAGCTCCGAGCATCTGCTCGGCGTCGAGCCGAACAACGGGCGCGACGTCTTCAGCCGGATCGTCTACGGCGCCCGTATCTCGCTTCTGGTGGCCTTTCTCGCCGCGCTGGTGGCCGTGCTCCTCGGCACCGTCCTCGGCATCGTCGCCGGGTACTTCGGCGGCTGGGTCGACTCGCTCATCAGCCGGGTGATGGACATGCTGCTGGCCTTCCCGCAGCTGCTCTTCATCATCTCGCTGGTCTCGGTGCTCCCCAACGATCTGCTGGGCATGACCGGCACCACTGTCCGGATCGCGATCCTCGTCACCGTGATCGGCTTCTTCGGCTGGCCGTACGTCGGACGGATCGTCCGCGGCCAGACGCTCTCGCTGCGGGAGAAGGAGTACGTCGAGGCCGCCCGCAGCCTGGGCGCCGGACGGCGGTATGTGCTCTTCAAGGAGCTGCTGCCGAACCTGGTCGCCCCCATCACCGTCTACGCCACCCTGATGATCCCCACCAACATCCTCACCGAGGCCGCGCTCAGCTTCCTCGGCGCCGGAGTGAGGCCGCCCACCGCCTCATGGGGACAGATGCTCTCCTCGGCCGTGAAGTCCTACGAGTCCGATCCGACCTTCATGGTCGTGCCCGGTCTTGCGATCTTCCTCACGGTGCTGGCCTTCAACCTCCTCGGGGACGGCGTGCGGGACGCGCTCGACCCCAAGGGCACCCGTTGACCACTCCCGGACCCGCGGCGCAGTCCCGGCCGCGGACAACTGAACCCGCCCCTGCCACAGATGTCAGGCGGCACCCCGATGGTCTCCCGGCACCGAGCAGGGACCGCGCTATCCCGGAGGTTGCAGGAACGATGACTCCCCAACGTTCGTCCAGGACCAGGCGTATCGCCGGAGCGGCACTCGTCGTGGCCGCCCTCACGGCCACCGCGGCGTGCGGCGGCGGTTCGGGTGACGGCGGCAAGGGCGGGGGCAAGGGCGCCGGCTTCAACGCCGGGGCCAAGGGCGTCGCCAATCCGTCCACCAAAACCGGCGGCACACTGAAGTTCATCGGCAAACAGGATCTCGACTCCGCCGACCCGCAGCGCCAGTACTACGGGATGGCCTGGGACTTCTCCCGGTTCTACGCGCGCCAGCTGGTCTCCTACGCGACCAAGCCGGGCGCCGCGGGCGCCGAACTCGTCCCCGACCTCGCCAAGGCGAAGGGCGTCGTCTCCAACGGCGGCAAGACCTACACGTACCAGCTGCGCGACGGGATCACCTGGGAGGACGGCTCGCCGATCACCTCCAAGGACATCAAGTACGGCATCGAGCGCATCTGGGCCTCGGACGTCATCACCGGCGGCCCGCAGTATCTGCGCCAGGTCCTCGACCCGGGGGAGCAGTACAAGGGCCCGTACAAGGACACCACCCCGGACAAGCTCGGGCTGAAGGCCATCCAGACCCCGGACGACAAGACCATCGTCTTCAATCTGGCCACGCCCAACGGCGACTTCGAGCAGATGCTCGCCATGCCGTCCGGCTCCCCGGTGAAGAAGGACCGGGACACGGCGGCCAAGTACCAGCTGAAGCCGTTCTCCTCGGGGCCGTACAAGTTCCAGTCGTACACGCCGAAGAAGAGCATCGTCCTCGTCCGCAACGACAAGTGGCAGAAGGCGTCCGACCCGATCAGGCCCGCGCTGCCGGACAAGATCACCGTCACCATCAACACCAATCTCGAAGCGATCGACGAGTTGCTGATCAAGGGCGAGTACGACCTGGATCTGAACGCCACCGGCATGGCCCAGGCCGGCCGCAGCAAGGCGCTCAAGGAGCACAAGGAGAACGTCGACAACATCGAGACGAGCTTCGTCCGCTATGTCGACATCGCCACCAAGGTGGCGCCCTTCGACAACATCGAGTGCCGCAAGGCCGTCATCTACGCGACCGACTACACCTCGCTCCAGACGGTCCGCGGCGGTCCGCAGGCCGGCGGGGAGATCGCCACCAACATGCTGCCGAAGGGCATCAAGGGCGCGGACGACTACGACCCGTACGGCATCAAGGCACGGAACGGCAAGCCGGACGTCGACGCGGCGAAGTCGGCCCTGAAGGCGTGCGGCAAGCCCAACGGCTTCTCCACCAACATCAGCGCCCGGAGCAACCAGCCCAACGAGGTCCAGGCGGCCGAGGCGCTCCAGCAGTCCCTGGCGGCCGTCGGCATCAAGACCGAGGTCGAGGCGATCGACGGTGCCGAGTCCGCCAGCATCACCGGTTCGCCGACCGTGGTGAAGCAGCGCGGACTGGGGCTGGTCATGACCGGCTGGGGCCCGGACTTCCCCACCGGCCAGGGCTTCTCGCAGCCTCTCGTGGACGGCCGGTTCATCACCGGCAACGGCAACTACAACGTCTCCGAGACGGACGACCCGAAGATCAACAAGTTCTTCGACGACGCGCTGAAGGAGTCCGACCCGGAGAAGGCCGGGGGCATCTACCAGCAGATGAACCACGCCGTCTCGGATCTCGCCGTGCAGATGCCGTTCCTCTACGAGAAGAACATCACCTGGCGCAGCTCGCGGCTGACGAACGCCTACTCCACCACGGCGTACAACGGCCGCTACGACTACGTCTCCCTCGGCGTCGAGTAGCTCCCCGCCTGCCGTCCCGCACCGTCTCCCCTTTGTTCCGCCGTCTCCCACCATCGCCCAACCGCCAGTCCCGAAGGGCAGGTGATGGCCTCGGGCGGTGGCCGGGGAGCCCGATATCCGGGTTCCCCGGCCACCGCCGGGCCGCGCACAGTGCTCGCTTACGTCATCCGGCGATTGTTCGCCGTCGCCATGATGCTGATGGTCGTGACCCTGACGACCTTCGTCATCTTCTTCGTGCTCCCCAAGTGGGCCGGGTCCGATCCGGCGTATCTCTTCGCGGGCAAGCAGACCGACCCCGCCGCGATCGAGGGCATCCGGCAGAAGCTGGGCCTCGCCGATCCGGTGCTGGTGCAGTTCTGGAACTTCGTCCAGGGGCTGTTCGCCGGCCGGGAGTACGCCAACGGCGCGGATGTCACCCGGTGTCCCGCGCCCTGCTTCGGATACTCCTTCCGCACCGAGCAGGAGGTGTGGCCGCAGCTGACCGACGCCATCCCGGTCACCCTCTCGCTCGCCGGGGGAGCCTGTCTGCTCTGGGTCGTCGGAGGTGTCAGTACGGGCGTCGTCTCGGCGCTGCGCCGGGGCAGCCTGTGGGACCGGGCCGCGATGACCGCCGCGCTGGCCGGTGTCTCGCTCCCGATCTACTTCACCGGACTGCTCTCCCTGGCCGTCTTCAGCTATCAGCTGGACTGGGTCAGCGGTGAGTACGCCGCCCTGGGGGAGGATCCTGCCCAGTGGTTCCGGACGCTGATCCTGCCGTGGATCACCCTCGCCTTCCTGTACGCGGCGATGTACGCGCGGCTCACCCGCGCCACCATGCTGGAGATCATGGGGGAGGACTACATCCGCACCGCCCGCGCCAAGGGCCTCACGGAGCGGATCGTCATCGGGCGGCACGCGATGCGCTCCACCTGGACTCCCGTGCTGACCCTTCTCGGACTGGACCTCGGGGCGCTGCTGGGCGGGGCGGTGCTCACCGAGTCCACGTACAACCTGCCCGGACTCGGGCGGCTCGCGATCGAGTCCATCCAGACCAAGGATCTGCCGCTGATTCTCGGGGTGACTCTCTTCGCGGCCCTGTTCATCTGTGTCGCGAACCTCGTGGTGGACCTGCTGTACGCCGTCGTCGACCCGCGAGTGAGGATCGGATGAACCATTTCGACAAGCCCGGTGGTACGACGGGGGGCTCCGGCGGGGACGGGGCCGGTGACGACCGCCTCGGTAGTGGTGGCCGGGCGGTTGGTTCCGGGGGCCATGGTTCCGGTGAGGGTGGCCCGGAGGCCGGTTCCGGGAGTGACCGTTCCGGTGGGGGCGGCCCGGCGGGCGCCTGCGGTGACCGGTCCGGCCCGGGTGACGCCTCCGGCCGGGGCAGCTGTGCCGCAACCGACGACGACGGTCTGTTCCCGGGCGGCGGTACGGCGCCGGGCGAAGTCGCCGCGGCCGGATCGCCCCCGCCCCGCGCGTTCCTCGAAGTACGTGACCTCAAGGTCCACTTCCCCACCGACGACGGCCTGGTCAAATCGGTCGACGGCCTCAGCTTCCGGCTGGAGAAGGGGCGGACGCTCGGCATCGTCGGCGAGTCCGGCTCCGGCAAGTCCGTGACCTCACTCGGCATCATGGGCCTGCACACCGCGGGACAGTACGGCCGCCGCAGGGCGCGTATCTCCGGCGAGGTCTGGCTCGACGGCCGGGAACTGCTGAGCGCCGACCAGGACGAGGTACGCAGGCTCCGCGGCCGTGACATGGCGATGATCTTCCAGGACCCGCTCTCCGCACTCCATCCGTACTACACGATCGGCCGTCAGATCACGGAGGCGTACCGCGTCCACCACGACGTCGACAGGAAGGTCGCACGCAAGCGGGCGGTCGACATGCTCGACCGGGTGGGCATTCCGCAGCCCGACCGGCGCCTGGACAGCTACCCGCACGAGTTCTCCGGCGGGATGCGTCAGCGCGCGATGATCGCGATGGCACTGGTCAACAACCCCGAACTGCTTATCGCCGACGAGCCGACGACCGCGCTGGACGTCACGGTCCAGGCCCAGATCCTCGACCTCATCCGCGATCTCCAGCGGGAGTTCGGCTCGGCGGTCATCGTCATCACCCACGATCTGGGCGTCGTCGCCGAACTCGCCGACGACATCCTCGTGATGTACGGCGGCCGGTGCCTGGAGCGGGGGCCCGCCGAGAAGATCTTCTACGAGCCCCAGCACCCCTACACCTGGGGGCTGCTCGGCTCCATGCCGAGGATCGACCGCGACCAGACCGAACGGCTCATCCCGGTCAAGGGCTCCCCGCCCAGCCTGATCAACGTCCCCGAGGGCTGTGCCTTCAACCCCCGCTGCCCGTATGCCGATGTGCCCCGGGACAACGTGACGCGTACCCTCCGCCCCGAACTCCGCGAGGTGGGCAGCCGGCACTTCTCCGCCTGCCATATGGCGCGCGAGGAACGGACGCGGATCTGGACCGAAGAGATTGCGCCCAAGCTGTGAGTGACGATGTGAGGATCCCCCGGCAGTCGGCCGGGGAGGAGAAGGCCGCCCCGGACGCGCTGCTGAAGGTCGAGGGCCTGGTCAAGCACTTCCCCATCAGGAAGGGGCTGCTCCGGCGGCAGACCGGGGCCGTGCAGGCGGTCGACGGGCTGACCTTCGACGTACGCCCCGGCGAGACCCTGGGGGTGGTGGGCGAATCCGGCTGCGGCAAGTCGACGATGGGCCGGCTGATCACCCGGCTGCTGGAGCCGACCGGCGGCAGGATCGCGTTCGAGGGGCATGACATCACCCACCTGGGGGTCGGGGGGATGCGTCCGCTGCGGCGTGACATCCAGATGATCTTCCAGGATCCGTACTCCTCGCTGAATCCCCGCCATACGATCGGCACGATCGTCTCCGCGCCCTTCCGGCTCCAGGGCATCACGCCCGAGGTCGGGGTGAAGAAGGAGGTCCAGCGGCTGCTCGAACTGGTGGGCCTCAACCCCGAGCACTACAACCGCTATCCGCACGAGTTCTCCGGCGGCCAGCGGCAGCGCATCGGTATCGCGCGGGCCCTCGCGCTGAAGCCCCGGCTGGTGGTGGCGGACGAGCCCGTCTCCGCGCTGGACGTCTCCATCCAGGCGCAGGTGGTCAATCTCCTCGACGACCTCCAGGACGAGCTGGGGCTCACCTATGTGATCATCGCCCACGATCTGTCCGTCATCCGGCATGTCTCCGACCGGATCGCGGTGATGTACCTCGGCAAGATCGTGGAGCTGTCGGACCGCAAGGCGCTGTACGAGACCCCGATGCACCCCTACACCAAGGCGCTGCTCTCGGCGGTGCCGGTGCCCGACCCCCGGCGGCGGGGTGCCAGGAGCGAGCGGATTCTGCTCACGGGCGATGTGCCGTCGCCGATCTCCCCTCCGGCGGGCTGCCGCTTTCACACCCGGTGCTGGAAGGCCACCGAGATCTGTACCCGGCGGGAGCCGCCTCTGCTGGCCCTGCGGCCCGGCCGGCAGGTCGCCTGCCATCACCCGGAGAACGCGCCCGACCAGGCTCCCGAGGAGACCGTGCTCGAATCGGCCCGCGAGGCGATCGAGGTGGTGACGGCGGTTCCGAAGTCGGCGGTTCCGGTGGCGGGGCCCACGGCGGGCGGTACGGAGTCGGTGGGGTTGGAGGCAGGGGCTCCGGTGGCGGGGCCCCCGGTGGGCGGTTCGGAGTCGGTGGGGTCGGAGGCGGCGGTTCCAGTGGCGGGGAATCCGGCGGACGAGGCGGGGGAGGCAGAGGAGGTAGGGGAGGCGACCGCCGGGGGCGGGGAGCCGGGCGGGTCCGGTGGGTCGGACGGAGGACGCGGGGGCCGGGAGCCGGGCGGAGGGTGACGGGGGGTGACGGGCCCCGGATCCAGGAGCGGGCGGCCACGGCGGGGGCGGGGAGCGGAACCGGCACAATCGTTCGGTGTTCCAAGAACTCTTCACGCCGTCCGTCCAGCACGCGCTCGATCTCGCGGGAATCTTCGTCTTCGCGATCTCCGGCGCACTGCTCGCCGTACGCAAGAACTTCGATGTCTTCGGTATCGCGGTCCTTGCCGAGGTGACCGCGCTGGGCGGAGGGCTGCTGCGTGATCTGATCATCGGGGCCGTACCGCCGACCGCCTTCACCGATCTCGGGTACTTTCTGATGCCCCTGGTCGCGGCCGCCCTGGTCTTCTTCCTCCACCCCGAGGTCGAACGCATCCAGACCGGCGTCAATGCCTTCGACGCGGCGGGCCTCGGGCTGTTCTGTGTGACCGGTACCACCAAGGCGTACGAGTACGGTCTCGGCCTCACCTTCTCGGCGGCGCTCGGTCTCGCGACCGCCGTCGGCGGTGGTGTGCTGCGGGACGTCCTCGCCAACGAGGTCCCCTCGCTGCTGCGCTGGGACCGCGATCTCTACGCCGTTCCCGCGATCGTCGGGGCGGTGATGACCGTGCTCTTCATCCGGTTCGACACGCTGAACGCGGTAACCAGCGGGCTCGCCGCCGTGACCGCCTTCCTGCTGCGGCTGCTGGCCATGCGCTACCACTGGCGCGCGCCCCGGGCCTGGAACCGTCGCTCGTCCGCGACCGAAGAACCCTGACCGCCCCCATGCCGGTGGAGACCGCCCGCCCCGGAAGGCAGCCCGGGCGGAACGCAGACCATCCCGGAAGGTTCAACGGATGGCGGGGGCGTCCGGGAAGGTTCAACGGAAGGCGGGGGCGTCCGGGAAGGCGGTGCATCCGGGCCGGAGCAGCCATTCCAAAAAAAGCTACCGCTTAGTATCTTCTCGATGTATCGTGCCGCTATGGCACAGGCGGTTCAGGCATCCATCGGCGACAGCGAGTTCGACCGCGACACCGCGGTCACCCTGCGCTCACCCGGCGTCTACGACGCAGAACTCTCAGCGGGCTGGACGGTGCTCCAGGCGGTCAACGGCGGCTATCTCCTCGCGCTCCTCGGCCGGTCCCTGCGGGACACGCTGCCGCACCCCGACCCCTTCACCGTCTCGGCGCACTATCTGAGCGCCTCCCAGCCCGGTCCGGCGGTGATCCGCACCCAGACCATCCGCACCGGCCGCACGCTCTCCACGGGACAGGCCTCCCTCTTTCAGTACGGCGAGGACGGCACCGAGACCGAGCGCATCCGTGTCCTCGCCACCTATGGCGACCTCGACGGGCTGACCGACGAGGTGCGCACCTCCGCGAGGCCCCCGGCCATCCCGCCGTACGAGAACTGCCTCGGCCCTCAGGACGCACCCGAACCCACCTTCGCCCGCGTCTCCGCCATCACCCGGCGGCTGGACATCAAGCTCGACCCGGCCACCGTCGGCTGGGCGATCGGGGCGCCCTCCGGCAAGGGGGAGATGCGCGGCTGGTTCTCCCTCGCGGACGGCCGTGACGCGGATCCGCTCTCCCTGCTGCTGACGGTCGACGCGCTGCCCCCGACTTCGTTCGAGCTGGGCCTCAAGGGCTGGACGCCCACGGTCGAGCTGACCACCCATGTCCGCTGCCGCCCGGCTCCCGGTCCGCTCAGGGTCGCGATCACGACCCGGAATCTGGCCGGCGGCTTCCTGGAGGAGGACGCGGAGGTCTGGGACATTCGCGACCGGTTGGTCGCCCAGTCCCGCCAGCTCGCCAAGGCCCCCCGCTGACCCGTCGCCCCCGACGACGGCAGCGGCGGGCCGACCCGCTGTTCCCTCCATGCGGGCCGACCTGTCGACACCCCGGGGCGGACCCTGCCGGCACCGGGGGCCGACCCCACCGACCGTGCGAGCGGACCCCGCCGGCACCCGGGCCAAGCACAGACCCTCCCGAGGCTGGGGGCCAAGCGAGGATCGTGCCGGTGCCGATCGTGCCCGGGGCCGTGCCCATACCGGACACGAGACGATTCCGCCCCAGCCGCCCCGGGCGGTGGACGCTACACCTCGCGGCCCAGCCAGGCCGCCAGCTGTCCGTAGGCGTCCGCGCCCGCCGGCGCCTCCCGGACGGCCTCGAACGGCACCTCCCCTCCCCGGCTGCCCGCCGGCAGCGACGCCTGGGCGACCGGGAGTACGGCCTCCGCCAGTGCCTGGTCCAGCGGCAGCGGATGCCCGAGGGCCTTGGAGAGATCCCAGGTGTGGACCACCACCTCCATCACAAAGCCCCCGACCGCGGCGGCTCCCGGTACCCGGCCCCACGGCATCGTCACCTCCTGCCCGAGCCGCGCGTCGTCCGCCCACGCCCCGGCGAACCGGTGGCGGGCCTCGTCGTACGCCGCGCTCCAGCCGTCGTCCGCGACCCCCTCCACATCCAGGGGCGTCGCCGTCGCCTCGCCGCCCTCACCCACATCCGCGATCCGGTGGGCCCCGCCCACCACATGGGACAGCAGGGCCCGGACGTCGTACTCCGAACAGGGCGTGGGGTCGCCGAGCCGGTCCGGCGTCACGGTCTTCAGCACGGCCGCGAACTGTTCGGCGGCCCGCTCGTACTGGGGGCGAGGGTCGTTCATAGGTCCATCTCCTTGGTGCGCATCATCGTGTCGTACGGGCTTCGCCGAGCCCGGCCGGCCGGCGCACGGACCCTCGGGGACCCTGTCCCACCTGGTCCGTTCCAACCGGCGCAGTGGACTGTTCCCGGATAACCTGACAACTACCGTCATATTTTTCGGAGATCCTGATCCCGTGAAGTCCGAACGGCTGCTGTCGATCCTGCTGCTCCTCCAGACCCGGGGCCTCGTGCCCGCCGCCGAGCTGGCCGAACGCCTGGAGGTCTCCGTACGGACCATCTACCGCGACATCGAAGCCCTCTCCTCCTCGGGCGTTCCCGTCTACGCCGAGCGCGGCCGGCACGGCGGTATCGCGCTGCTGCCCGGCTACCGCACCGATGTCACGGGCCTCACCGAGGACGAGTCCCGCGCCCTGTTCGTGCTGGCGGCCCAGGGGGCGCACACCGACCTCGGCCTCGACGAAGCGCTCGGGTCGGCCCTGCGCAAGGTCATGGCCGCGCTGCCCGAACCGCACCGGCCCGCCGCCGAAATGACCAGCCGACGGATCCTGGTGGATCAGGCCCCCTGGCTCACCCGGCAGCCCACCGTGGACCTGAACGTTCTCAGCGCCGCGGTCTTCACCGACCGGCGGCTGCGTATCCGCTACCGCCGCCGCGGAGCGTCCGAGCCCGCCGGCTACCTCCTCGACCCCTACGGCCTGGTCGTCAAGGCGGGTGTCTGGTACCTCGTCGCCGACAAGGCGGGCTCGCCACGGCTGTTCCGCGCGGACCGGCTGGACTCCGCCAAGGTCGTCGACGAGCCCGTCCACCGCCGCCCCGGCCTGGAACTCGCCGATGTCTGGGAAACTCTCCGCGTCCGGCTCGAACAGCGCCCCCGGGAACTCCGGGTCACCGCACTCGTACGCAGTGCCAGTCTTGACCTCCTTGTACGGCTCAATGGTGTCCGCCTCACCGCCGATCCCGTCCCGGATACCGAAGACGGAGAATGGACCCGTCTCGAACTCGGTTACACCTCCCTCATGGAAACCCGCACCCTCCTCACCTTCGGCACGGACGTCGTGGTGCTCTCTCCCCCCGAGGTCCGCGAACTGCTGGCCGACACCTCCGCCGCCGTAGCCGGTCTCTACGCGGACCCCGACCCCCGGAGGACCCCACCCGGTCCCTGGCCGTCGCTGTCCTGCTGACTCCCGCAACCGCAACCGCAACCGCGCCCGCAACAGCAATCGCACCCCCACCCGGCGCCCGCAACCGCGACTGCGCCCGCAAGGGCAATCGCACCCTCACCCGGCGCCGAGCCGCGCACGCGCACCCGGCGCCGGAGCCGAGCCGTCACCCGGCCCCGGAACCGGGGCCCGGGGGCATCCCCCTGTCCACCGCCTCTCCCCGTCCGCGCCCCCCGATCCGCCTCGTAGAATCGAGGCCACCATGGCCTACCTCGATCACGCCGCGACCACTCCGATGCTGCCGGAGGCCGTTGAGGCGATGTCCGCCCAGCTGACCGTCACCGGCAACGCGTCCGCGCTCCACGCCGCCGGCCGCCGGGCCCGCCGCACCGTCGAGGAAGCGCGGGAGACCCTCGCCGAGGCCCTCGGCGCCCGGCCCAGCGAGGTGGTCTTCACCTCGGGCGGGACCGAGGCGGACAACCTCGCCGTGAAGGGCCTGTACTGGCAGCGGCGCGATGCCGACCCCGCCAGGACCCGGGTCCTGGCGAGCCCCGTCGAGCACCATGCCGTCCTCGACGCGGTGGAGTGGCTCGGCGAGCACGAGGGCGCCACCGTGGAGTACCTGCCCGTCGACGCCTACGGGCGAGTGCACCCCGATGCCCTGCGGGACGCCATCGAGCGCAACCCCGACGATGTCGCCCTCGCCACCGTGATGTGGGCCAACAACGAGATCGGCACCGTGATGCCGGTCGCCGGGCTCGCCGCCGTGGCGGCCGAGTTCGGCATCCCGCTGCACTCCGACGCCGTCCAGGCCGTCGGCCAGCTCGATGTGGCCTTCGCCGGGTCCGGGCTCGCCGCCATGACGGTCTCCGGCCACAAGATCGGCGGGCCGTACGGCATCGGCGCGCTACTCCTGGGCAGGGACCACTCCCCGGTACCGGTCCTGCACGGCGGCGGCCAGGAGCGGCATGTACGCTCCGGGACCCTGGACGCCCCCGCGATCGCAGCTTTCTCCGTGGCCGGCAAGCTGGCCGCCGAACGCCGTGAGGAGTTCGCGCGAGAGATCGGCTCCCTTCGGGACCAGCTTGTGACCGCCGTGCGCACGGCGGTCCCGGACGCGATCCTCGGTGGCGACCCCGAGGACCGGCTGCCCGCCAACGCGCACTTCACTTTCCCCGGCTGCGAGGGCGACTCTCTGCTCCTGCTCCTGGACGCACAGGGCATCGAGTGTTCCACGGGGTCGGCCTGTACGGCTGGAGTGGCCCAGCCCAGCCACGTACTTCTCGCGACCGGCACCGACCCGGACCTGGCGCGAGGGACCCTCCGCTTCACCCTCGGTCACACCTCCACCACGGCGGACGTGGAGGCGGTCGCGAAGGCGATCGGCCCGGCGGTGGAACGGGCCCGTACGGCGGGTCTGAGTTAAGCCTGACACCCCGCCTCGCCCGCCACCAGCGCCTGGCGTCCGTACGCCACAACCGGAATCGCCCCCACCAGCGCGGGCCGCGAGGGTGCCTGGCCGGACCTGCCGTCCGGCCGCCCGGCGTGCGAGGCCCACCCCGGACCCTTCCCGGGAGGTCGCCCGTCCCAGCCCCTGCCCGGATGGCGCCCGCCCCCGACCGCCCCGGACCTCGACCCGGCCCCGCCCGCTCAGCCGCCGCTTCCCCCTGGGCGCCGGCACTCCGCCCGGGGGCGGCTGCCCGCCGTCCACTCCGCGTCGGGGCCTCGCCGCCCGCCGTCTCTACTCGGCCTTGGGGCTCGCCGCCTGCCGGGCCGCCGGCACCGCTTCACGTACGAGCTTCATGTACCGGTCCCAGTCCCAGTGCGGCCCCGGATCCGTGTGGTCCGTGCCGGGCACCTCCACGTGCCCGATGATGTGCTCCCGGTCCACCGGGAGGTCGTAGCGCACGCAGATGCCCGCCGTGAGTCTCGCCGACCCCGCGTACATCGCGGCCGTGAAGTCCTGGGGCCGGTCCACGAACCCCTCGTGCTCTATGCCGATGCTGCGTTCGTTGAACCCCCGGTTGCCGGCGTGGAAGGCCACGTCCAGTTCGCGGATCATCTGGGCGACATGCCCGTCCTTGCGTACGACGTAGTGGGTCGCGGCCCCGTGCCCCGGATTCTTGAAGACCCGCAGGGCCGTTCGGTAGCTGCCCTGCACCACGTGGATGATCACCCGGTCGATGCGGTAGTCGCCGGGACGGTCCGCCAGCCGCCAGTTCGCCCGGGCGGCCGCCGTCCACTCCGCGCCGATGTGGTCCAGCTCACCTTCCTTGCGCGGCTTCGTCATTCCCGGCATCCGCCACCACAGCCGCCGCAGCTCGTCCTGGGCCAGCGCGCCACCGCCCACCAGAACGGCGGCGCCTCCGGCGAGCACCGCCCTCCTGTTGATCCGGGCCCTGCCGCCGGACCGGTCCCCCTCGCGCTTCGCATCGCTTCCCATGCGCTGTTCAACGCATACTCGCGAGCCCCCGGTTCCCCGGGCCCGTACCCTGGTAGGGCTATGACTCAGACTTCCCAGCGCCCGCTCCGTGTGCTCGCCGCCATGTCGGGCGGCGTGGACTCCGCCGTCGCCGCCGCCCGTGCCGTCGAGGCCGGACACGATGTCACGGGTGTGCATCTGGCACTCTCCGCGAACCCGCAGTCGTTCCGCACGGGCGCGCGCGGCTGCTGCACCATCGAGGACTCGCGTGACGCCCGCCGCGCCGCCGATGTCATCGGCATCCCGTTCTACGTATGGGATCTCGCCGAGCGCTTCCGTGAGGACGTCGTCGAGGACTTCATCGCGGAGTACGAGGCGGGCCGCACCCCCAACCCCTGTCTGCGCTGCAACGAGAAGATCAAGTTCGCGGCGCTGCTCGACAAGGCGCTCGCGCTCGGTTTCGACGCGGTCTGCACGGGCCACTACGCCACCGTCGTCCTCAAGGAGGACGGAAGCCGCGAGCTGCACCGCGCCAGCGACATGGCGAAGGACCAGTCGTACGTCCTCGGGGTGCTCGACGAGCGCCAGCTCGCGCACGCGATGTTTCCGCTCGGCGACACCCTCACCACCAAGGACGAGATCCGTGCGGAGGCCGAGCGCCGGGGCCTGGCCGTGGCGAAGAAGCCGGACAGCCACGACATCTGCTTCATCGCCGACGGAGACACCCAGGGCTTTCTCGCTGCGCGCCTCGGTACAGAGGAGGGCGACATCCTCGACGAGTCCGGTACGAAGGTGGGCACCCACGAGGGCGCCTTCGGCTTCACCATCGGCCAGCGCAAGGGTCTTCGCATCGGCCACCCGGCCCCCGACGGCAAGCCGCGCTACGTCCTGGACATCTCCCCGGTGAACAACACCGTGACGGTCGGTCCGGCGGCAGCCCTCGATGTCACCGGGCTCACCGCGATCCGCCCCCGCTGGTGCGGAGCCGCCCCCTCCGGCCCGGGCACGTACACCGCACAGCTGCGCGCCCACGGCGGTGAGACGGCCGTGACGGCAGCCATGGAGGGCGACGAGCTGACGGTGAACTTCAGCGAGCCGGTCCGGGGTGTGGCCCCCGGTCAGGCGATCGTGCTCTACGACGGCACCCGCGTGGTGGGCTCGGCGACCATCTCGGCGACCCGGCGGGCGGCGGCTTCCCTGGCCTGAGACTCGGCCCCCCCCCGCCCGGGCACACGGGGACCAGGACCGGGGCCGCCCGTGCGGTACACCGCCCGGCGGCTCGGACCCGTGGGCAACGGGCCCGCCCTTCACCCTCTGAAGAAGCCCTCCAGCACCGGTGCCAGCACATGTGGTGCCGCCTCGTGGGTCTGGCCCGTCAGGGTGCGGTGGCGGCCGCGGGGGAGGGCGTCGGCGATCAGTCGGGCGGCCTCACGCCTCCAGGCGGGGCTCGCGCCGCCGTCGACGATCATCACCCGCATGGCGACCTCGTGCAGCAGACAGACCGGAACCGCGCCGTCGCCCATCACCGCGCCGTCGTACGCGAGGGTGTGCGCCACCGCCTCCAGGTCGGTCCAGCCGGGGGACTGGCGCATACTCGCCACCATCTCGGGGGACATCCCGGTTTCGCCGAGGAAGTCCGCGAGAGCGTCACCGCGTCTGCCGTCCGCCAGCAACCCGTGCATCCGTGTCACGGCCGGGGAGTGCTGCCGTCCGGGTCGGGCCAGTGGGTCGAAAGGCGGCTCGTACACGGACAGCAGGCCCATGGGAACCCCCGCGGCGGCCGCCCGCAGCGCGAGAGCGCCTCCTGACGACGTGCCGTGCACACGGGCGCTGCCGCCCGCCTCGTCGATCACGGCCGCCAGATCCTCGATCTCGCGCTCCACGGCGTACGGAACGGTGTCACCGCTGCCGCCCCGGCCCCGGCGGTCGTAGGTGAAGACGCTGAAACGCGACGCGAGGAGCGCGGCGAGCGGTGCATCCGTCGCCGCCGTGCACAGGGCGCCGCCGACGAGCACCACGGAGGGGCCCTCGCCCCGCTGTTCGTACGCGATGACCGTGCCGTCCGCCGACCGGGCCTTGTTGAGCGTACGGCTCATGTTGTCCATGCGAGTGCTGACCGCGGCTCCGAGCGGAACTCATCGCCGGACGGAGAATTTCTCCGGCGGGCCGGTGCCGGACGTCGGATGCCGACATCGCCTGACAGACGAACCGTTCGGGAAGGACGAAGAGCGAGCCCGGAAGGCGGCACTGGGCATGCGGCACGGCACCGTACGGTGACGCCATGAACATCTGCGTTTTCCTCTCCGCCGCCGACCTCGACGAGCGCTACACCCGCCCCGCCCGTGAATTCGCCGAGTTGGTCGGCAAGGGTGGCCACACACTGGTCTGGGGAGGCTCCGAGAGCGGCCTGATGAAGGTCGTCGCCGACGGTGTACGGGAGACGGGCGGACGGCTCGTCGGCGTCTCCGTGGACTTCCTCTCCGCCGTGGCCCGTGCCGACGCCGACGAGATGGTCGTCGCCCGGGATCTCGCCGAGCGCAAGGCCCTGCTGCTCGCCAAGTCGGACGCCGTGGTGATCATGGTCGGCGGTACGGGAACGCTGGACGAGGCCACCGAGATCCTGGAGTTCAAGAAGCACGGCAAGCACACCAAGCCGGTCGTCCTGCTGAACACCGCGGGCTTCTACGACGGCCTGAAGGCGCAGTTCCGGCGCATGGAGGAGGAGGGCTTCCTCCCGCTTCCCCTCACCGAGCTGGTGTTCTTCGCCGAGGACGGGGTTTCGGCGCTCGCGTATCTGGAGGAGTCGGCGGGAGTGCGGTAGCGCCCAAGGGCTCGCTCGGTCGGTTTGGGCGACCGGTTCGGGGGTGCGAGCATGGCCGCCATGCCAACCCATCTGATCACGGGCGCCGGTTCCGGAATCGGCGCCTCCGTCGCGCGCCTACTCCACGAACGGGGCGACGATCTCGTCCTGCTGGCGCGTGACGCCGGGCGTGCGAAGGAACTCACCGCGCGGTACCCCGGCTCCCGGACCCTCGTCGCGGACCTCGCCGACCCCGACCGCATTTCCTGGGCGTTCTCGCACCAGCCCATGCCGGACCGGCTGGACTCCCTGCTCCACGTGGCCGGAGTCGTCGATCTCGGCCCGGTCGCCGAACTGCGGCCCCGGACCTGGCACCAGCAACTGAACACCAACCTCGTCGCACCCGCCGAGCTGACCCGGCTGATGCTGCCGCAACTGCGCGCCTCCCGGGGACACGTGGTGTTCGTGAACTCGGGCGCGGGTCTGCGGGCCCGTGCCCAGTGGAGCGCGTACGCCGCCTCCAAGCACGGCCTCAAGGCACTGGCGGACTCCCTCAGGGAGGAGGAGCACGGCAACGGGGTACGCGTCACCTCCGTCTACCCCGGGCGCACGGCCACCCCCATGCAGGCGAAGGTGCACTCCCAGGAGGGCAAGGAGTACGAACCGTCCCGCTGGATCTCCCCGGACTCGGTCGCCACCGCGATCCTCACCGCGATCGATCTGCCGCGTGACGCGGAGATCAACGATCTGACGGTACGGCCGGGACGCTGAACCTCCGGCGCGGACGCCGGTCCTCCGGGTGACCTCCGGCGTGGACGACGATCCTCCGGGAGCCGGGCGGGGCCGGCACGAGCGGGCCTCGCCGACGCGGGGCCGCCCGGACCGGCGGGCCCCTGGATCGCCCTCCGTGGGGCCGTCGAGCCGGCTCGCCCGTGTGCCGCTGCCTGCCGGGACGCCGGGACGCCGTGCTCCCGGCCGTTCGCCACCCGCCGCCGAGCCGCCGGTCGCCGAGCCACCGGCCGCCGTGGCCGGAGGGGCACGTACGCTTCCCGGGTGAGTGAGAAGACCGAGTTCAGCTGGGGCCCGGCCACCGGGGTCGGCTCCATGCCCGGCGGCGACGCACGCGAGGCCGCGAAGACCGTCACCGGGTCCTTCGAGGACTTTCCGCATCTGCCCGAACTGCCCGCCCGCGGGCCCGGCTCCGACATGATCGGGCGGACCCTGGGACTGCTCGTCGAGATGTACGCCCATGTCGAGCCGAGCGGCTGGCGCGTGAGCGACCGGCCCGGGCGTGACACCCGGCGCGCCCGCTCCCTGCTCGGCGAGGACCTCGACGCGCTTGAGGAGTTCACCCAGGGGTATGAGGGCCCGCTGAAAGTCCAGTCCGTGGGTCCCTGGACGCTCGCGGCGGCGCTGGAGCTGCGCAACGGCGAGGCCGCGCTCTCGGACCCCGGCGCCTGCCGCGATCTCGTCGGCTCGCTCGCGGAAGGACTCCGTACGCATCTGGCGGAGGTACGCCACCGGGTGCCCGGGGCCGAGGTGGTGCTCCAGCTCGACGAACCGTCGCTGACCGCCGTGCTGCGCGGGCGGATCAGGAGCGCCAGCGGATACCGCACCCACCGGGCCGTCGACCGGCAGCACGTCGAGGCCACGCTGCGGGAGGTCATCGCGGGTGAACGCGTCGTCGTCCACTCCTGTGCCGCCGATGTCCCGTTCGCCCTGCTGCGGCGGGCCGGGGCGGCGGCGATCTCCTTCGACTTCGGTCTGCTCACCGAGCGTGATGAGGAGTCGATCGGCGAGGCGGTCGAGGGCGGCACCACGCTCTTCGCGGGAGTCGTGCCCGCCACCGACACGGCATTGTCGGACCCGGCAGGTAGCGTCATGGGTGTCAGGATGCTGTGGCGCAGGCTGGGGCTGGATCCGGGGACTCTGAGCGAGTCCGTGGTGATCACACCCGACTGCGGCCTCGCGGGCGCCTCCCCGGCGTACGCACGGGCCGCGCTCGCCCACTGCGTTCGGGCCGCGAGATCACTCGCCGACAACCCTGAGTGATGGGTGATGGGGAAGATGCCGGGAAATCGGGAGGATGAGACGGTGACTGGCGAAGAGCGCACGGAGCTGCCCGCGCAGGACGACGCGGACCTGCCCGCACAGGCACGGGAGCGGCATGCCCAGCTGGCCGAAGAGGTCGAGGAGCACCGCTTCCGGTACTACGTGAAGGACCAGCCGGTCATCAGCGACGGCGAGTTCGACAGGATGCTGCGCTCCCTTGAGGAGCTGGAGGAGCGGTACCCCGCGCTGCGTACGCCCGACTCGCCGACCCAGAAGGTCGCCGGGCACTACGAGACGGACCTGACGAAGGTCGAGCACCGCGAACGCATGCTCTCCCTGGACAACGCCTTCGACGAGGACGAACTGACGGCATGGGCCGAGCGCGTCGAGCGCGATGTCGGCACCTCGGACTTCCACTTCCTGTGCGAGCTGAAGATCGACGGCCTCGCGGTCAATCTGACCTACGAGAAGGGGCGCCTGACCCGCGCGGCGACCCGGGGCGACGGCCGCGTCGGTGAGGACATCACCCCGAACATCCGCACCATCTCCGACATCCCGGAGCGGCTGCGGGGCGACAGGGTGCCCGAGCTGGTGGAGATCCGCGGCGAGGTCTTCTTCCCCATGGACAAGTTCCAGGAGCTGAACGCGAGACGGGTCGCGGCGGGCGAGCAGCCCTACGCCAACCCCCGCAACTCCGCCTCGGGATCGCTGCGCCAGAAGGACCCGAAGGTCACGGCGACCCTTCCGCTGCACATGGTGGTGCACGGAATCGGCGCTCGCACGGGCTTCGACATCGACCGTCTGTCACAGGCGTACGGCCTGCTGCGCGAGTGGGGTCTGCCCACCGCCCGCCACAACAAGGCCGTGGACTCCCTGGAAGGGGTACGGGAGTTCATCGCCCACTTCGGCGAGAACCGCCACTCCATGGAGCACGAGATCGACGGCGTCGTCGTCAAGCTCGACGAGATCCCGCTCCAGGGGCGGCTCGGCTCCACCGCCCGGGCCCCGCGCTGGGCGATCGCCTGGAAGTACGCGCCGGAGGAGGTCAACACCAAGCTCGTCAACATCCGGGTGGGCGTAGGCCGCACCGGCCGTGTCACTCCGTACGCACAGGTGGAACCGGTGAAGGTCGCCGGCTCCGAGGTGGAGTTCGCCACCCTGCACAACCAGGACGTCGTCAAGGCCAAGGGCGTGCTCATCGGCGACACCGTGGTGCTGCGCAAGGCGGGTGATGTGATTCCGGAGATCCTGGGGCCCGTCGTGGATCTGCGGGACGGCACGGAGACACCCTTCGTGATGCCCCTGGAGTGTCCCGAGTGCGGGACCGCCCTGCGGCCCATGAAGGAGGGCGACATCGATCTGCGCTGTCCCAACGCCCGCTCCTGTCCCGCCCAGTTGCGGGAGCGGCTGTTCTATCTCGCGGGCCGCAGATCCCTCGACATCGAGCACTTCGGCTATGTCGCCGCGGCGGCGCTCACCAAGCCGCTGGAGCCCTCGGATCCGCCGCTGAAGGACGAGGGGGATCTCTTCGACCTCACCGTCGAGCAGTTGCTGCCCATCAAGGCGTATGTCCTCGACCAGGACAGCGGACTGCCCAAGCGGGACCCGAAGACGGGCGAGGAGAAGATCGCGACGGTCTTCGCCAACCAGCAGGGGGAGCCCCGGAAGAACGCGGCGGCGATGCTGGAGAACATCGAAGCGGCGAAGAACCGCCCGCTCGCCCGGATCCTCACCGGGCTCTCCATCCGCCATGTGGGGCCGGTGGCGGCGGAGGCACTGGCCCGTGAGTTCCGGTCCGTCGAGCGGATCGAGCAGGCGAGCGAGGAGGAGCTGGCCGCCACCGACGGGGTCGGTGCGATCATCGCGGCCTCCCTCAAGCAGTGGTTCGCGGAGGAGTGGCACCAGGAGATCCTCCGCAAGTGGCGGGCGGCCGGGGTCCGTATGGAAGAGGAGGGCGCGGGCGAGGATCAGGGGCCCCGTCCCCTCGAAGGTCTCACCGTGGTCGTTACAGGAACGCTGGAGAACTACACCAGGGATGGCGCAAAAGAAGCCCTTCAGAGCCGTGGCGCGAAAGTGACCGGATCTGTTTCCAAGAAAACGGCGTTCGTCGTGGTCGGTGACAACCCCGGTTCCAAGTACGACAAGGCGATGCAGCTGAAGGTGCCGGTTCTGGACGAGGACGGCCTGGTGGTCCTCCTCGAACAGGGACCGGATGCGGCCCGTGAGGCCGCTGTGCCTGAGGAGGCGTGACGAAGGGGGCGTACGCGGGGCGTGGTCCGGGCTTGTACAGGGAGGCGAATGGGGCGCACAGGGAGAGAACAAGACGTCCTTCGGCCAGCGGGAACGACCGGTAACAGTCACCCGTTCAGCGCATAGCAGATGGAGAAGGGTGGCCGGGTCTCATTCGGGCAAGAGCTGTAGAGCGCTGCCCGTCGAAGCCTCCTGCCGCCTACTGTTGAGACGTGCGCCTGTCGTGCACGGCTGCGTGGTGGGATTTCAGTCGTGGTGGCATGACAACGGGAACCATCGCGAGACATCGGCACCGCCGGCTGTGAGAGGGACGGGAATGGAACCGACCGAGAGCGCCGCCCCGGTCTCACGGCCGCGTGGATTCGCGGCCCTTGCCGGCGGCCTTGCGGGCATGTCGCCGGGACTGCCCGCCGCGGGCGCCGCGCTCGTCCTCGTCACCGGGGTCGTCAGTACGGTGCGCGACGGCCGCGCGCTGTTCCCGGATTCCACACTGGGCTGGGCACTCGCCCTGCTCACCGGGATCATCGTCGGCCATCTGGTCGCCCTCGGCCGGGACCGCTGGTGGGGCGGTACCGGCTCCGGCGCGGCCCTCACCATCGCCGTCCTCCTGCTCTACGGATGGGTCCCGGCCGGACTCGTCAGCCTGGCCGTGGTCACCCTGGTCGGCGCCGCCCGACGCAACCGCTGGCGGAACGGGCTGCTGCACGGCTCCGTGGACATCCTCGGCATCGGAGCCGC
This sequence comes from Streptomyces sp. NPDC051018, assembly GCF_044456085.1. Lineage (NCBI taxonomy): Bacteria > Bacillati > Actinomycetota > Actinomycetes > Kitasatosporales > Streptomycetaceae > Streptomyces > Streptomyces sp. NPDC051018. The sequence continues at coordinate 68,762 of NZ_JBITFN010000027.1, read as the reverse complement.
GGCCCTCGTGCTCTCGTTCTTCGGGCGGGAGCCCAGCGTCGAACGGCCCTGGTCCCCACTCGACTGGGGGATCGGGGCCGTACCGGAAGTGGTCCTCGTGGCCATGACGTATCTCGCGGTCACCCGACTGCTGCTCTGGTACGTCCTGGCACCGCAGGGCGGCGGACTGCCCACCGTCGCCCGGACGGCCCTGCTGCGGCAGGGCCTTGTCGCGGTCGCGCTCCTCGGCATCGCACCGCTCATCTGCGTCGTCGCCGTCGCGCTGCCGCTGGCGCTGCCTCTCTTCGCCATACCGCTGATCGCGCTTGACTCCACCCTGTGGATCGCCAGGGCGCGGGCCGAGGAGCAGTTGCGGGACCCGCTCACCGGGCTCCCCAACCGTCAGTGGCTGCTGGAGCGGACCTGGGCGGCCCTGGAGGAGGCGGAGAGCAACGGCAGCCGTGCCGCGCTCGTCCTGATCGACCTCGACCGGTTCCGTTCCGTCAACGACACCCTCGGGCATCTCGCGGGCGACCGGCTGCTGTTGCAGATAGCGCACCGGCTGCGGCACGCCCTGCCGCGCGGTGCGGAGGCGGCACGGCTCGGGGGCGACGAGTTCGCCGTACTGCTGCCGACGGCCGACTCCATCACCAGCGCCCAGCGCATCGCCCGGCAGCTGGCGGCCGAACTGTCCTCCCCGCTCGATCTGGACGGGCTCACCCTCGTTCTGGAGGCCAGCGCCGGAGTCGCCGTCTTCCCGGAGCACGCGCTGGACGCGGAAGGGCTGCTGCGCCGCGCCGATGTGGCGATGTACCAGGCGAAGCGCGACCGCACCGGCGTCGAGGTGTACGAGTCCAAGCGTGACAGCAACACCCCGGACCGGCTGGGTCTGCTCGGAGATCTGCGCCGGGCGCTGGACGCCGGCGAGGTGGAGCTGCACTACCAGCCGAAGGTCCGCTTCGACGGCCATGTCGCGGGGCTGGAGGCACTGGTCCGCTGGGTGCACCCCGAGCGCGGCAGGGTGCCTCCCGACGAGTTCATCGCGATCGCCGAGTCCTCGGGTCTGATGCCGCACCTCACCGAGTACGTCCTGGACACGGCGCTCGGCCAGGTCGCCAAGTGGCGCGCGCAGGGGCTGAACGTGCCGGTCGCCGTGAACGTCTCCCCGCGCGATGTCCACACCCCCGGATTCGCCGGGTCCGTCGCCGCGCGCCTCGCCCGGCACGGTGTCCCGGCGGGGGCGCTCCAACTGGAGATAACCGAGCATGTGCTGCTGGAGGATCCGCAGCGTGCCGCGGACACCCTGGCCGGACTCACCGACCACGGGGTGCGGATGTCCCTCGACGACTTCGGCACGGGGTACTCCTCACTCGTCCACCTCCGCCGTCTCCCCGTCAGCGAGCTGAAGATCGACCGCTCGTTCGTCGCCCGGCTCGCCGTCGACAACCAGGACGCGGAGATCGTCCGCTGCACGGTGGACCTGGCGCACTCGCTCGGCCTCCTTGTCGTCGCGGAGGGCGTCGAGGACGACGAGACCTGGGAACGGCTGCGGGACCTCGGCTGTGACGCGGTCCAGGGCTGGCTGGTCGCCGCGGCGATGCCGCCGCAGGAGACGACGGCATGGCTGCGGGCACGGGGGGAGCGGGGCTGGCACCGCCAGCGCGAGTCGTCCCCGGCCGAGCCCGCGGCGGCACCGGCCCCGGCCCCGGCGGAGGCCGGCGAGCCCTCGGGCCAGGCGGTCCCCTGATCCAAGAAGTCCCGATGACGGGGGTCTCCGGCGGGGGCGGCGTCGCCCGCCGGGCGCGGGTCCCACACGTGCCATCCCGAGTGCCGAGTGCCGCTCCGGGGCGCGGTTGCCTGCCGGGCGCGAGTCCCATGCCGAGTGCAGGTCTCTCCCAGTCGGCCCCGCCCCGCCGGATGCGGGCCTCCAGGCAACGGCGGCGCTCGCTGGCGTGGGGCCTCCAGGTTGCGGGGGGCCTCCGGGTCGGGTGCCTCATGCCGTACGCAGGGGTCAGCCGGGCGCGGACAGCGGTTACTGGGGTCATGGGAAAGGCCGGCCGGGGCTCCGCCCGAGGGCCCTCCCCTCCGACGCCCGAGCGCCTGGTCCGGTCGACGCGAGACCGGGTAACGACGACCGTAGAGGGCCTGGTCCGGTGACCGCGGGTCCGCGTGCGACGACCTGAAGGACCGGCGTACGGGCAGTGCCGCTACGGGCCGCGGCAAGGCTCAGGAGGCGGAGAGCGCCCCTCCCAGGGCTGAGGCCGGGCCCGGACGGCCGGAGCAGGGTAGTGGCAGCAGACAGCAGACAGCAGACAGCAGGAACGGACCGGAGCCGGATGCGTCCCGGCGCACGTTCACCCGGTCCGGCAGCGCCCCCGCCGGACCCTGGGCGTCCCGCCGTACCTTCCCGAACCCGCCGGGCCCCGCCGAACCCCCGCCGTACCCTCCAGGCTCCGCAGAACCCTCCGGCACCGCAGGCCGCAGGCCGCGGGACCCGTGCCCCGCGCCTTCGCCGGGCCGCGGGGCCGTCCGTGCGGCCGTCCGCCCGACCGGCCGTTTCGTGACCATGCGGGCCCGCCCCATAGGATTGGGGCCAAACCACATTCACTCACCCCTGAGGATCGCTGCATGCCTGGCATTACGCGCGAGGAGGTCGCCCACCTCGCCCGGCTGGCACGCCTGGAACTGTCCGGCGAGGAACTCGATCACTTCGCAGGTCAGCTCGACGACATCATCGGCGCGGTCGCCCGCGTGGCCGAGGTCGCCGACCAGGACGTGCCCCCGACCTCCCATCCGCTGCCGCTGACGAATGTCATGCGCGCGGACGAGGTCCGTCCGTCGCTCACCCCCGAGCAGGCGCTCTCGGGCGCCCCGGCCCAGGAGCAGCAGCGTTTCAAGGTGCCGCAGATCCTGGGGGAGGACTAACCGCCATGACGGACATCATCAAGCTCACCGCGGCCGAGATCGCCGCGAGGATCGCCACGGGCGACCTGACGGCCGTCGAGGTCACCGAGGCCCATCTGGCCCGTATCGACGCGGTCGACGAGAAGGTGCACGCGTTCTTGCACATCGACCGGGAGGGCGCGCTCGCCCAGGCCCGCGCCGTGGACGCCAAGCGCGCCGCCGGTGAGAAGCTGGGCCCCCTCGCGGGCGTACCGCTCGCGCTGAAGGACATCTTCACCACCGAGGGCGTTCCGACGACCGTCGGTTCCAAGATCCTCGAAGGCTGGATCCCGCCGTACGACGCCACCGTCACGCGCAGGCTGAAGGACGCGGACGTCGTCATTCTCGGCAAGACGAACATGGACGAGTTCGCCATGGGGTCGTCGACCGAGAACAGCGCGTACGGCCCCACGGGCAACCCCTGGGACCTGGCCCGGATCCCCGGCGGCTCCGGTGGCGGGTCGAGCGCCGCTCTCGCCTCGTACGAGGCCCCGCTCGCCATCGGCACGGACACCGGCGGCTCGATCCGCCAGCCCGCGGCCGTCACCGGAACGGTCGGTGTGAAGCCCACCTACGGGGGGGTCTCGCGCTACGGCATGGTGGCGTTCTCGTCCTCGCTCGACCAGGGCGGCCCCTGTGCCCGTACGGTTCTGGACGCCGCGCTGCTGCACGAGGTCATCGCCGGGCACGACCCGCTGGACTCCACCTCCATCGACGCCCCGGTTCCGTCCGTCGTCGAGGCCGCCCGCAACGGCAGCGTGGAGGGCATGCGCGTCGGCGTCGTCAAGCAGTTCCGCGGCGAGGGCTACCAGGCAGGCGTGGTCCAGCGCTTCGACGAGGCCGTCACCCTGCTGAAGGAGCTGGGCGCGGAGATCGTCGAGCTGGACTGCCCGTCCTTCGACCTCGGGCTCTCCGCGTACTACCTGATCGCGCCCTCCGAGTGCTCCTCGAACCTCGCGCGCTTCGACGCCATGCGGTACGGCATGCGAGTCGGCGACGACGGAACGAGGTCCGCGGAGGACGTCACCGCCCTCACCCGTGAGGCCGGATTCGGCGACGAGGTCAAGCGCCGCATCATGCTCGGTACGTACGCGCTCAGCTCCGGCTACTACGACGCGTACTACGGCAGCGCCCAGAAGGTCCGTACGCTCATCAAGCGGGAGTTCGACCGGGCGTTCGAGCAGGTCGACGTGATCGTCTCGCCGACGACCCCGACGACCGCGTTCCCCATCGGCGAGCGCGCCGACGACCCGATGGCGATGTACCTCGCCGATCTGTGCACGATCCCGTCCAACCTGGCGGGCAACGCCGCGATGTCGCTGCCGTGCGGTCTGGCCCCGGAGGACAACCTTCCGGTCGGTCTGCAGATCATCGCCCCCGCCATGAAGGACGACCGGCTGTACAAGGTCGGCGCCGCCGTCGAGGCCGCCTTCGTGGAAAGGTGGGGGCACGCGCTGCTGGAGGAGGCCCCGTCACTGTGAAGGACACATCCACGGCCGCCGGCCCGCGGACGACCATGAACGCCGTGCCTCTGCGCCGTGCGGGCGGAGAAGCGAACGGAGGGACACCATGAGCGCACTGAACAAGGCCAAGAGCTTCAAGAAGTCGAAGACGGGGACCTACCTGTCGATCGGTACCACCGCGTTCGGCGCGGTCAATGTGCTGAAGCAGGCGAAGAAGGCCCGCAGCGAGCACGACACGCTCCGGCTCGTCGACGCAGCGATCTCCGCCGCCGCCATCATCACGGGCGTCGCTCTGCTGGTGCGCGAGCTGAAGCGCATCGGCGACGACGACGTCCTGTTCGGCTGAGAGGGATTGTTTTCACCGTGACCGTCACTGAACTGGTGTCGTACGAGGCGGCTCTCGCCGGGTACGACCCCGTCATGGGCCTTGAGGTCCATGTCGAACTCGGTACGAAGACCAAGATGTTCTGCGGCTGTTCCACCGGGCTGGGCGCCGAGCCCAACAGCCAGACCTGCCCGACCTGTCTCGGTCTGCCCGGATCCCTCCCGGTCGTCAACGCGATCGGAGTGGAGTCCGCCGTCAAGATCGGTCTCGCGCTGAACTGCGAGATCGCCGAGTGGTGCCGCTTCGCCCGGAAGAACTACTTCTATCCGGACATGCCGAAGAACTTCCAGACCTCCCAGTACGACGAGCCGATCGCCTTCAACGGCTATCTGGACGTCCAGCTGGAGGACGGGGAGACCTTCCGTGTGGAGATCGAGCGCGCCCATATGGAGGAGGACACCGGCAAGTCGACCCATGTCGGCGGCGCCACCGGCCGTATCCACGGCGCGTCCCACTCCCTGCTCGACTACAACCGCGCCGGCATCCCGCTGATCGAGATCGTCACCAAGCCGATCACCGGCGCGGGTGCGCGCGCGCCCGAGGTCGCCAAGGCGTACGTCGCCGAGCTGCGCGAGCTGATCAGGGCGCTCGGCGTCTCCGAGGCCCGTATGGAGATGGGCCAGATGCGGTGCGACGTCAATCTGTCGCTGATGCGGAAGGACGCGGACCGCTTCGGTACCCGGAGTGAGACCAAGAACGTCAACTCCCTTCGCTCGGTCGAGCGCGCCGCCCGGTACGAGATCCAGCGGCACGCCGCGGTGCTCGAATCCGGTGGCACGATCGTGCAGGAGACCCGTCACTTCCACGAGGAGGACGGCTCCACCACCTCCGGCCGGGTGAAGGAGGAGGCCGAGGACTACCGGTACTTCCCGGAGCCCGACCTCGTCCCCGTCGCACCGTCCCGTGAGTGGGTCGAGGAGCTGCGGGCGTCCCTGCCGGAGCTGCCGCGGGTCCGCCGCAACCGCCTCCGCGAGGAGTGGGGCGTCTCCGAGCACGACATGCAGTCGATCCTCAACGCGGGCGCGGTCGATCTGATCGTCGCCACGACGGACGCGGGCGCCCCGGCCGACCAGGCGCGCAAGTGGTGGATGGGCGAGCTGGCCCGGAACGCCAATGAGTCCGGCCGCCCGCTGGACGAGCTGCCGATCACGCCGGAGCAGGTCGCCAGGGTCACCGCGCTGGTGGCCTCGGGCGATCTCAACGACAAGCTCGCCCGTCAGGTCATCGAGGGTGTGCTCGCCGGTGAAGGTGACCCGGACACCGTGGTCGACAAGCGCGGTCTGAAGGTCGTCTCGGACGAGGGCGCCCTCGGGACGGCCGTCGACGAGGCCATCGCCTCCAACGCGGCCGTCGCGGACAAGATCCGCGGTGGCAAGGTCGCCGCCGTGGGCGCGCTGGTCGGCGCGGTCATGAAGGCCACCCGGGGCCAGGCGGACGCGGCTCGGGTCAAGGAGCTGATCCTGGAGAAGCTCGGAGTGTCCGAGGGCTGACGGCCCTTCCGCCGACGGCCTCCGTGAGCAGGCGGTGGCCGTCGCCGGGAAAGCGACGGCCTTCGTCGACAGACGTCGGCAGACGTCGGCTTCCGCCCGGCGGTGGGCCTCCGTGAACACACGGTGGCCTCCGCCGGAAACAGCCGCAGTGACACCCCAGGGGCGGGCCCGCGCCATCCGGTCGCGGCCCGCCTCCGGTGCGTACCGCTTTGGCTTGTACGGCTCTTGCGCCCGCGGCCCCCGGCCGTCACCCGTCCCGCGACACCTCCCCGGCCCGGCCCTGAACACCGGTCGGGCTCCTGGGGTCCGGGCCCCGAACGGCGGTGTGTACGGGGTCTTGTGCGGTCCGTCCCGATTCGCGCCGCCGTCCACGGAGTCCGTACGCACTGGCTCGTATGGCCCTTGCGCAGTCCGTCCCCTGCGTGTCCCGGTGCTCGGGAACCCCTCGTGCCACCCGGATCGCCGCTTGTGCGGACCCCCGCCGGCCCGGGGCCCTCGTACCGGGCCGCCTCCCGCCAGGGCTCCCCGTACCCGCCCCTGCTCCGGTCTCCCGTCCCGGACAGCCTTTCCCGCCGGTCCGGGACGTCCGGCCGGGCAGGACGGACGGCGTCAGTGCCGTATACCCAGGCCCGGAAGCAGCAGCTCGCCGCGGTCCTTGCAGCTGACGTCCCGCGCCCGCAGTTCCTTCGGCTCGCGTGTGCCCCGTGCCCGCAGCTCCGCCATCGCCAGCCGGGCCGCCTCGGTCGTCTCGGCCCGCTCGGGCTCCGGGAACTCGGCCTGCCACCAGCCGCGGTCCCGGGAGTGCCAGCCGCGCGAGTGCATCATGCGGGCGTGCTCGGAGCTGTCCCCGCCGTCGCGGTCGTCCACCGAGACATGCAGACCGTCCCCCAGGGCGTACGAGACCTGGAGCTGACGGCCCCGGTCGGCCGTACTGGTCAGACTGAAGCCCGCCCAGTCGCGTCCGACCTGCACCGGAAGCTGCTCCACCCAGGCGGCGAGCATCAACTCCAGCGCGCTCTCGAAGTGTTCGAGACAGGAGGCCATCCGGCCGCCCGTGCGCTCCGCCGGCCGTTCGCCGGGGCCGCCGCGGTCCAGCTGCCACAGATACGGCAGCAGGTCGAAGTCGTGCGGCTCCGCCGCCGACCAGCCCCCCGTCCATGCGAAGCTGCGGTGCTCCGCCCGTTCCAGTTCGTCCGTGTCGTGCACCGAGAGCAGGGCCCAGTGCGCGGTCCCGTGGAGCAGGACGGTCCTTCCGGCATCCCGCCAGCGGACATTGGGCCCGGACGCCGAGCCGCCGTAGATCGTCGGCTCCCCGACGCGGGCGACGATCGCCGCGTACACACCGTGAAAGGCGTCACGGCGCTCCCGGAGCGAGGCCCGTGGCTCATAGGCGAGCACCGGCACCGGGGCCCGTCCCAGATGTGCCTCGGGTGTGTCGTGCAGCATCAGCGCGAACTCCGCGGCGCGGCCGTGGTCAAGGGCCGGCAGGTTGGTCCCCGTGGTCTCCATGCCCTCCATCGTGCCAGCCGCCACCGACAATCGACCGGCCCGTGACGAGCCACAGTCACGGACGTACGGCGGCCCCGCCCGGCGCCCCGGACGCCCGGACCGCCACGCCGCCCCACCGTGCCGCACCCCCGTGATCAAGCCGATGATCAAGCCGATGGCCTGAGTGGGGGTACGGACCCGGAGTAATCCCATGAGCAAATCTCGGAGCAAACTCAGCGGCGCGCTGGAGCGGACCCCCGGGGTGAGCCTGTGAGTAAGCCCACGAAACGGGCCTGAAAGGGGCAAACGATCACGATTGGCTGCCAGAGTGGTTCTCGTAGGCCATGAGTTCTTTGCGTTCCAAGAATCATCGCGTTCCAAGAATCTTTGCGGGCTGTTCCCAGTCAAAGATCCGCGAACCACCCAGGGAGCACGTCCGTTGGCAGCCATCGCCCGGTGGTGCATCACGCACCGCCTCGTCGCTCTACTGATCTGGCTGCTCACCTGCGCGGGCGTCGCGGTCGCGGCGGGCATCGCCGGAACCTCGTACTCCAACGACTACGAAGTACCGGGCACCGAGTCCGGCCGGGCCACCGCCCTCATCGAGGAGGGCTTCCCGGGGCAGAGCGGCGACAGCGACACCATCGTCTGGCACACCATGGAGGGCAGCGTCCGCGCGACGCCCGTCCAGGAACGCATGTCGGACATGCTCGACGAGGTCGCACGGCTCGACTCGGTCGCCTCCGTCAGCAGTCCGTACGCGGCGGAGGGCGCCGCGCAGATCAGCGACGACGGGCACACCGCCTACGCCACCGTCACCTTCGACCAGGGCGCCGACGCCATCCCCGCATCGCATGTCACCGCGGTGATCGACACGGCGGAGGCGGCCCGGACCGATGGCGTCCAGGTCGAGATGGGCGGTACGGCGATCGCCCTGACCGAGTCGTCCCCCGGCCACCTGGCCGAGGTCGTCGGCGTGGCCGTCGCCGCCGCCGTCCTCTTCCTGGCCTTCGGCTCCCTCGCCGCCAGCCTGCTCCCGATCGCCACCGCCGTCGTGTCCGTCGGCACGGCGTACGCGGGAATCGTCCTCCTCGGCCATGTGATGACCGTCGCCGACTTCGCCCCGATGCTGGGCATGCTGATCGGTCTCGGCGTCGGTATCGACTACGCCCTCTTCATCGTCACCCGCCACCGCAAGGGCCTGCGCGCGGGGCTGGGAGTCGCCGAATCGGCCCGGAACGCCGTCGCCACCACCGGCCGGGCCGTCGTCTTCGCCGGAGCCACCGTCTGTATCGCGCTCCTCGGGATGCTCATCCTGCGGCTCAGCTTCCTCAACGGTGTGGCGATCGCCGCCTGCCTCACCGTCGTCCTCACGGTGGCCGCGTCCGTGACCCTGCTGCCCGCGCTGCTCTCGTACATCGGCATGCGGGCGCTCAGCGGGCGTGAGCGCCGGAGGCTGGCCGAGCACGGGCCCCGGCCCGAGGTGCCGACGGGCTTCGCGGCCCGCTGGTCCGCGTTCGTGGAACGCCGGCCCAAGCTCCTCGGAACCGTCGCCGTCGTCGTGATGGCCGTCCTCGCGCTGCCCGCCCTCTCACTCCACCTCGGCACCTCCGACCAGGGCAACAACCCGGCCTCGTCCACCACCCGCAAGGCGTACGACCTGCTGGCCCACGGCGGCCCGGACCAGGGCGAGGGCTCCGGGGGAGGCTTCGGCCCCGGCGTCAACGGCCCGCTGACCCTCGTCGCCCGGCTCGACGGCGCCGCCGACCGGCTCACCATGGACCGGCTCCCCGAGGCGCTCAGGGGCGCCGAGGGCATCGCGTCGGTCGGCCCGGTCACGTACAACGACAGCGGTGACACGGCCCTGCTCACCGTCGTACCCGACTCGGCGCCCCAGTCGAAGGACACCAGCGCGCTCGTCGACCGGCTCCGCGACGATCTGCTGCCCGCGGCGACCGACACCGCCGCGGACGGTACGCCCCTGAAGGTCCATGTCGGCGGTGTCACCGCCGGGTACGACGACTTCGCCGAGATCATCGTCGGCAAACTGCCCCTCTTCGTCGGTGTCGTCATCACCTTCGGCTGTCTGCTCCTGCTGCTCGCCTTCCGGTCCATCGGCATCCCGCTGAAGGCCGCAGCAATGAACATCGCCGCCGTCGCCTCCTCCTTCGGCGTCGTCGTCGCGATCTTCCAGTGGGGCTGGGGGAGCGAACTGCTGGGCCTCGGGAGAGCGGGCCCGATCGAGCCGTTCCTGCCGGTCATCATGGTCTCGGTGCTCTTCGGGCTCTCCATGGACTACCAGGTCTTCCTGGTCAGCAGGATGTACGAGGAGTGGCTGGAGACCGGCGACAACCGCCGGGCCGTCCGGGTGGGCCTCGCCGAGACCGGCCGGGTGATCAACTCCGCCGCCGTGATCATGATCTCGGTCTTCCTCGCCTTCGTGCTCAGCGGCGACCGGGTCATCGCCATGTTCGGGATCGCGCTGGCCGCCGCCGTCGCCCTCGACGCGTTCGTCCTGCGTACGCTCCTCGTCCCGGCTCTCATGCATCTGCTCGGTGGCGCGAACTGGTGGCTCCCGCGCTGGCTGGACCGGCGCCTTCCCCGGATCAGCATCGAGAACCCCGGCCGGGGAGTGGATGCGAGGATCCCCGAACAGCAGCACACGAGCGGCGGCACCCGGCTGGTGCCGTGACGCGCGGGGCCCGTGCCGTGACCGGCGGGGCTCGTGCCTGATCCGTGCGGTTCCTGCCCGGCCCGTGGAGCCCGTGCCTGACCGTGCGGCGGGTGCCGTGACCTATGGAGTGAGGAGAGACAAGGCGATGTTCGCGATCCCCCTGGATCCGGCGGGCGAACCGGATCCGACGCGCGCCGGGGCAGCGGAACTGCGCCCCCTGGAGCCCTGGCAGGCCGAGGAGTTCCTCGCCCACATCGACCGGGGGCGCGCGTTCATCGGACGCTTCATCGGCCTGGCGGACGCCGCGAAGGACCTGGAGTCGGCGAGGGCCTTCCTCCAGTCGTACGCCGAGAAGCAGGCGGCCGACGGCGGCCGGATCTACGGCATCTGGCGGGAGGGGACCCTGGTCGGCGGTGTGCTCTTCCGGGTCTTCGACCCCGCCGCCGGCAACTGCGAGGCCGGCTGTTGGCTGGAACCCGCCGGTGTGGGCCGCGGACTCGTCACCCGCGCGGCCGAGTTCATCATCGACTGGGCGGTGGAGGAACGCGGAATGCACCGAGTCGAATGGGTGGTCGCCACCGGCAACAGCGCCAGCGTCCGGGTCGCCGAGCGGCTGGGGATGCGGCGGGACGGGATTCTCCGGGAGGCATACGCGTACGGCGGTGTACGGCACGACATGGAGGTCTGGTCGGTGCTCGCCCCGGAGTGGCGGGAGCGGCGGGCGGCTTCCCGGGCGGCCTTCTGAGCCGTGGCGGAAACCTTTCGGAGCGGGGCGGCGAAGGGGAACGGCGGGGGCGTTAAGGGGACTCTCAGACAGGCCGCCTAGCGTGCGCCGTATGAACCCCACAGAAACCGAGAAGACCACGGGAACGACGACCCCGCCCGGGGAGCGGGAGCAGACCACCGAGCCCACCGGGACGGCGGCCGGAAGCACCGGGACCGTGGAGTCCGCCGACGCCGGATCCCGTCCCACCGGGAACGCCGGCGGCCACGCGCACTCCGACTCCGAGGGCGCCGAGGGCGCCGGGCCGGCCGGGAACAGCGACCCCGCCGGGCCGTCCGGGAGCAGCGGGCCGATGGCCGACGACGGGCCGGAGAGCGGCGGTGAGCCGGAGGACGAAGACGGGCTGGAGGACGACGGCCGGCTGGAGAGCGACGGTGACTCGGCGGCCCCGCGGGTGTCCTCCGGGCTGCTGTCCGCCGCCGCGGGTGTCATCGCCGCCGGACTCGGCGTGGTGAGCCTCAGCGGCACCTGGGTCGGCCGGGTCGCCGCCGAACGCCGTACGCTGATCGGTCAGCTCGAAACCTCCCAGGGCAGCAGCCCCGCCGAACAGATCTCCGCGATCTACGGTGACGCCTGGCACACCACCGCCTTCGTCAACGGCATCTTCGCCTTCGTCGCGCTGCTCATCGGTGTCGCCGTGCTCACCAGGCCGCGCAAGCCCGGCTGGGTACGGGCCTTCGCCGTCGCCGGAACCGCTTTCGGCGGCCTCGGGCTGCTCGTCTCGCTCGGCATGTACTTCGATCTTCTGCTGTCCCTGCCCAGCGCGGGTTCCTGACGCCCGCGGGCCGGGGAAAGCCGGTGGTACCGGCCTCGGGCCGGTGCTCCAATGTGCGGATGGACCATGACGAGCTGCTCGCCCTGTTCGACCGCCGGCTTCGCAGGGATTTCGCCGACGACAGTCCCGGAACCAGTGTCGAACGGGTCGGTGACGTCGTACGGCATACCGGGGCCGACTGGAACGGCGTCCTCTGGTCCGGCCTGGACGAGACCACCGCCGATGCCGCCGTCGCCGCGCAGGTCGCGTACTTCACGGCCCTCGGGCAGGACTTCGAGTGGAAGCTGTACTCCCACGACCGGCCCGCCGACCTCGGCGCCCGGCTGCTGGCGGCGGGTTTCACCACGGAACCCGCCGAGACGCTGATGATCGCGGAGATCACCGCTCTGCCCCGGGAACCCGAACTTCCCGCCGGCGTACGGCTCAGGGACGTCACCGACCCCGAGGGCGTGGCCCTGATGACGGAGGTGCACGATCTGGCCTTCGGCCCGGTAGCCGGCCCGATGAGGGAACAACTGCTGCGGGAGCTGGGCCGGGACACCCGGGTCATGACCGTGGCGATGGCCGGTGAGGTGCCGGTGTGCGCCGCGCGGATGGATCTGCACCCCGGGACCGGGTTCGCCTCTCTGTGGGGAGGCGGCACCCGCCCCGGCTGGCGGGGCCGCGGGATCTACCGCGCCTTGGTCGCCCACCGGGCCCGTATCGCCGCCGCGAGCGGCTGCCGCTTCCTCCAGGTCGACGCGTCCGCCGAGAGCCGCCCGATCCTTGAGCGCCTCGGCTTCCGGGCGCTCGCGACGACGACCCCGTATATCCGTGATGTCTGCGGGGCCGTGACAGACCACCGTCAACAGGCTGCGTTCGTTGAAGGCCGGAGCGCGTTCGAAGGCCCTGGAGGTCCCGGACCGGCCGGAGCACCCGGACCGGCCGGAGGACCTGGACCGGCCGGGGGTCCGGGGGCGTCTGAGGACTCTGAGGACGACGGCGAGCGGGGACCTGAGGACCGTGACGGGAATACACCGCGGTGCCGGGGTCCGGTCTAAGGCCCTCCGCGCCCGAAGATGCGGAACTCTCCCGATGTGGCGGACCCCTCTGGGAAGCGAGGCTGGTGATACGGCACAGCAGCGCCGGAACACTCACCATCAGGGGGTACGACATGTTCGCGTACGAGCTCCAGCGGATCCGCCGGGCCGAGCTGGTCCAGGAGGCCGACAACTACCGCCTCGTCCGGAGGATCCGCCGGGCGCGCCGGGCCGCAAGGAAGTCCGGAAAGGAAGCGGAGGGCCGGGTGAGTCAACCCGGTGAACGGTTCGCCAGGGCCGCCTGAACCGATGACCGTCCTCCCGGGCGGCCCGGCGCCGCACGCGTTGTCCACAGGCGCGGTGTCCGGGGCCGCCTCGATGTCGGACCCCTGTGCGATGCTCGGCGGTGTGGAGACGAGATCTGTCAGTCCGGTGTTCGTGGGACGCGCGAGTGAGCTGTCGGTGCTCACCCGCGCGCTGCTCCGCGCTTCCGGCGAGGGCACCGCGGACCATCCCGGGGATCCGCAGGCGCTGCTCATCGGCGGTGAGGCCGGTGTCGGCAAGACGCGCCTCGTCGAGGAACTGCACGAGGAGGCGCGGCGCCGGGATGTCGTCGTCGCGCTCGGCGCCTGCGTCGAGATCGGCGGCGACGGGCTGCCGTTCGCGCCGTTCTCGGCCGCGCTCCGCTCGCTGTACCGCCAGCTGCCCGGTGAGCTGGCCGCCGCCGCTGCCGGGCAGGAGCAGGAACTGGCCCGGCTCCTGCCCGAGCTGGGCGAGCGCCCACAGGGCGCACGGAGCGGATACGACGACGAGGGCATGGCCCGCCTCTTCGAGCTGACCACCCGGCTGCTGGAGCGCATAGCCGCCGACCGTACGGTTCTGCTCGTCCTGGAGGATCTGCACTGGGCGGACGCCTCCACACGCCATCTGCTCGCCTATCTCACCCGTACCCTGCGCCGCGGGCGGCTCGTCATCGTCGCGACCTACCGTTCCGACGATGTGCACCGCCGTCACCCGCTGCGGCCCTTCCTCGCCGAGCTGGACCGCACCCGGACCCTGGAGCGCATCGAGCTGACCCGCTTCAACCGCGGAGAGGTCCGACGGCAGCTCGCCGGAATTCTCGGCACCGAGCCCGAACCGGAAGTGGTCGACAGCGTCTTCGAACGCTCCGACGGCAACGCCTTCTTCGTCGAGGAGCTGGCCCGCAGCATCGCAGAGGGCAGTCCCCGCGCCCTGCCGGAGTCCCTGCGCGACATCCTGCTCGTCCGGGTCGAGGCGCTCCCGGAGGACGCCCAGCGTGCCGCCCGTATCGTCGCCGAGGGCGGCTCGACCGTGGAGTACGGACTGCTGCGCGCCGTCGCCGGGCTGCCCGAGGACGATCTCATCGAAGCCCTGCGGGCCGCCGTCGGGGCGAACATCCTCCAGCCCGCCCCGGACGGCGACGGCTACCGCTTCCGGCACGCCCTCGCCCGCGAGGCCGTCAGCGACGATCTGCTGCCCCCCGAGCGCACCCGGCTCATCAGACGGTACGCACAGGCGCTGGAGGCCGATCCGACGCTCGTCCGGGAGGAGGAGCGGGCCGCGCGGCTCGCGAGCTACTGGTACTGCGCGCGCGACACGGCCAAGGCGCTCCCCGCCGTGCTCGAAGCGGCCGTCGAGGCCCGCTGCCGGCACGCCTACGCCGAGCAACTGCGGCTGCTGGAGCGGGCGATGGAGCTGTGGGACAGCGCCCCCGCCGAGGTCCGGGGGGAACTGCGGCCACTCGACCACGCGGAGGTGTACCCGGCTTACGGCGGGAATCCCGCGGCGACTCCGCTGCACTTTCTCGATCTGTTGGCCGAGGCCAGCGTCGCGGGGCGGCTCAGCGGCGACCGGGAACGGGCGCTGAAGATCACCAAACGCGGGCAGCGCCTCGCGGAGGCGGAGCAGGACCCGCTGCGCGGAGCCTGGTTCTCGGTGCAGCGCTCCCGGCTGGTCAACGCCCTCGGCCGCGGCGACGGCTGGGACGAACTGGCCGAGGCGCAGGAACTGGTACGCGGGCTGCCGCCGTCCGCCGTGCACGCGGAGGTGCTCGCCGAGGTGGCGGGCTGGGCCCGGCTCGCCGAGCCGGGACCGGAGAGTCTGGTGACCGCCGAGCGTGCCGTGGAGTACGCCCGTATGGTCGGCGAGCAGCAGACCGAACTGGACGCCCGCCTCTCCCTGGGCGCCCTGATGGTCGACGCGGGACAGATCGACGAGGGACTCGCCGAGATGTACGTGGTCAAGGAGCGCTCCGTCGCCCTGGAGCTGCCCTCCCTCATCGCCCGCGTCCATGTCAATCTGCCGAACTCCCTGGAGGGGGTCGGCCGCTCCGAGGATGCCGTCGACGTCCTTCTCCAGGGGATCGAACTGTCCCGGAAGCACGGCCTCGTCGACACCGAGGCATGGGTGCTGGGCAATCTGTCGGAGTCGTACTTCACCCTCGGACGCTGGGAGGACAGCCTCCAGGCGTCCGAGCGGTCCCTGCGCATCGGGATGGGGCCCAAGCCCCTGGGCTGGGCGGCCACGCGCCTCGCGGAACTGGCCCTGGCCCGTGGTGACACGGCCGGAGCCGGAGAGTATCTCAAGGCGGCCCACGGCCACTTCGGCTCCAAGGACCCCCTGCCTCACAGCTCTCTGATGCTGGATACCATCACCGTCGGTATCGCGGCGGCCGAAGGCCGGGTGCCGGACGTCCGTGCCGCGTTCGAGCGAGCGGTGGCGAACGGCTTTCCGCCCGGCACCCAGCGTTATGCCTGGCCTCTCCTGCGCCTCGCCGCCGCGCTGGAGGCCGACACCCGCGGTCTGCCCTCGGCGGAACCGGGGCGCGCCGCGTTCCTGGACCGGCTGGGCGAACTGGCTCGTTCCCTGATCACCGGCGCACAGCGGTGGAACGCCTATGAGCGCTGGGTCCGGGCCGAACTCCGCCGCGCCGACGGCCGGGACACCGCCGCGGACTGGGAGGAGGCGGGCGAGGCGTTCGAGCAGACCGACTGCCCGCACCCGCTGGCGATGGTCGGCTACCGCTGGGCCGAGGCGCTGCTCCCCTCGGACCGCACCCGAGCCACGGAACTGCTCCGCCGGTCCGCCGAGACCGCCCGTGCCCTGGGCGCGCGTCCGCTCGCCGAGGACATCGCCCTCCTGGCTCAGCGCGCCCGGATCCCGCTCACCCCGGACATCTCATCGACGGCCTCCACGGATGCCTCGACCGCCCGTGAACCGGCCCCGGGGCTCGCACTCGGCCTGACTCCTCGGGAGGAGGACGTCCTCCGGCTGGTCGCCGTGGGCCGCAGCAACCGCCAGATCGCCGAGGCGCTCTACATCTCACCCAAGACGGTGAGCGTCCATGTCTCGAACATCCTGTCCAAACTCGGTGTCTCGGGCCGCGGTGAGGCCGCAGCCCTCGCCCACCGCCTCCGGCTCTTCCCGACCCCGGCCCCCGCCGCGGGCAACTGAGCCGCACCGAACGAACCGCGTCCCCCAGCCGTCCCCGGCGCTGCCCGGGCTGTGCTGTCCGGTCAGCGCTCCGGAGGCGGCGGAGTGCCCCGGGGCGGACGCCCTCCGGGGCGCCAGGCTCGGTATGCGCCGGGTCCCTGGGGACCTTGTGGGCCGTGGCGATTCCCGTACGGGCTCACCGTGTACGCGGTCTCCGCCGTCGGCCCGCTCCGGGGGCGGCGGAAGCGGAGCAGGGCCCGCTGGACGGCGGGTGGGGTCGGACCGGACGGCGGGCAGCCGGTCAGGGCCCGCCTCACCAGACGGCCGGGTTCCGTCAGCGCCGGGGCTTGTCGGACGGCCGGGGCGGACCGCTCAGGCTGCCTGGTCGGGCTGGTCGGGTGGAGGTGGGGTGTCTTCCGTCCGGCGCCGGGTCGCGCGCACGGTGACTTTGCCCGAGGCGAGGTCTATCGGGCCGCGGCCCGGGTCGCCGTCGCCGACGTCCGTCCGGGTCAGAGCCAGGCGGTTGCGCTCGTCGTCCGTATGCTTACGGCCGGGCGCGAAGAGCTGTTCGAATATGTTGAACACCAGCGGCACATCCCTACTTCACCTCCAGCTGGAGGATCTTGTCGTCCCCCGCCTCGGGCGAGCCCCTGCCGTCCGTTTCGCTGGTGATCAGCAGAACCTTGGAGCCGCCCGCCGAAATGACGGTGCGCAGTCGGCCGTACTCTCCCTGGAGGAACGACTGGGGAGCTGCCAGAGGTTCCTTCCCCGCGAGGGGGATTCGCCAGAGTCTCTCTCCCCGCAGCGCCGCCATCCAGATCGAGCCCTCCGCATACGCGATACCGCTGGGTGACGCCTCCGAGGTCTTCCACTCGACGACCGGGTCCACGAATCCGGGCTTTCTGCCCTTGCCCTCCACCTCCGGCCAGCCGTAGTTCTTGCCCGGCTCGATCAGATTCAGCTCGTCCCACGTGTTCTGACCGAATTCCGAGGCCCAGAGACGCTTCTCCGAGTCCCAGGCGAGGCCCTGCACATTGCGGTGCCCCAGTGAATAGACGAGGGAATCCGCCTCGGGGTTGTCGGGCGCGGGCCGACCGTCGGAGGTCATTCTGAGAATCTTCCCCGCGAGCGACTTCCGGTCCTGGGACAGGCCGGTGTCGCCGGTCTCGCCCGTGCCCGCGTAGAGCATCTTGTCGGGGCCGAACGCGATCCTTCCGCCGTTGTGCACGATGCCCTTGGGGATGTCCCGCAGGATCGTGTCCGGAGCGCCGAGCTGCTGGCCGGCGGGCTTCTGCTCGTCGTACAGCAGACGGGCGATGCGGTTGTCCGACTCGGTGGTGAAGTACACATACACCTGGCGGTCGGAGGCGAACTCGGGGGAGAGGGCGAGCCCCAGCAGACCGCCCTCGCCCCCGGGGGCGACACCAGGCACCGAGCCGATGACCGTCTGCTTGCCGTTCTCGCCGTCGACCCGGGTGACCGTGCCCTCGTCGCGCGAGGCGACCAGAAGATCACCGTCGGGGAGCGCGGCGGCGCCCCACGGTGACTTCAGCCCCTCCGTCAGGGTCGACACGACCTTCACGGAGCCCTTCGCGGGCGGTCCCGACGGTGTCGAGGCGCCGCCCGAGGCGGATCCGGACGGCTTCGGAGCCGTGGAGGCCGTCCCTTCCGGGCCGTCCGGCGTCTTGTCGCCGCCGGACGAGCACCCGGCGGCGAACAGCAGCACGGAAGCGGCCAGGACGGCCGTCATACCAGGACGTCGCACGATTCTGATCCCTTCGACGGCTCCGTGTGAGCACGTGTCTACCTTTCTTACACCGCCCGGGCCGCTCAGGTTCCCGATCTTCCGTCCCTGTTTCCCGGCCGGTTCCAGGAGCGGTTGCAGCAGCGTTTCCATACCGGACCCCGCGTCCGGCGTATCCGTCCGGCGCCCGCGTCCGGCCCCCGGGCCCGGAGCGGCGCGCGAGCTCGGGAGCCGACGCTCGGGCGCCGACGATCGAGGGCCCGGCGCGCTGAGAGGCCCGCCGCACGAGGGCGTACACGGGCGTGGGACCCGTGGTCCCTCCGTCCGTACCGATGGGCCGGGCAGACCCGGGGCCCACGACCCGTCGCCGAACCGCGCGGCATGCGCAGAGGCCCGTGCCGCGCTCGGGCGCCCGGCGGCTCGAAGATCCCGCCCACCGGCTCCGCCGCCCCTAACGGCTCCGCCGACCCCGCCGGGCGGCTCGACCGCCGCTGCCCGTCCGCTCCACTCGCCCGCATCGACCGGTCCCACGGGCTCCCGAGCCCCCTTTCACCGGCCCCGCCCGCTCACGAAGTTTCCCGGGCCGGGACAGCGTCCCGCGCGGAGCGGCCCTCCCGGTCAGTCCCAGGAGCCCAGCGCGTCCGGGAGGCGGGCGATCTCCGACACGTCGTGGTCCGACAGGCCGACATCCACCGCGGCCGCGTTCTCCCGCGCCCATTCCGGGCGCTTCGTACCGGGCACGACCACCACCTGCGGGCCCTGGCGCAGGACCCACGCCAGGGCCACCTGGGCCGGGGTGATGGCCGGTCCATGGCGGGCGGCGACGCGGCGGAGTCCCGCGACCAGCGGCTGGTTGGCCGCCATCATCTCGGCCGTGAAGCGGGGGTGGTGCGCCCGGAGGTCGTCCGGTTCGAAGCCCTGGCCCGGCGTCAGCGTCCCGGTGAGAAACCCGTTTCCCAGGGGCATCGCGGCCAGGAAGCCCACACCCCGTGCGCCGCACCAGGGAAGCAGCCGCTCCAGTGCCTCGGGCGACCAGACCGACAACTCCGCCTGGACCGCGCTCACCGGGAACACCTGCTGGAGTCGTTCCAGCTGGCGGATCGTTCCCTCGTACAGGTACTCGGACGCGCGGACGCCGCGTACCGGGCCCGCACCGGAGCGCCGAGGACCTCGTGCCGCCCCGGAAGCATCGCCCTGCCCCGGCACCCCTGGTACCGCACGGTCGGGCCCCACGGCGCCCTGCCCCGTACCGCCGCGTACGCTCCCCGCGCGCGCCGCACCTCTGGGCGCCCCCACCGCGCACACGCCCAGCGCCCGTACCTTCCCCGCGCCGACCAGCTCCGCCATCGCTCCCCAGGTCTCCTCGACCGGGACCTCCGGATCGGCGCGGTGCAGCTGATACAGATCGATCACATCGGTCCCCAGCCGCCGCAGTGAGGCGTCACAGGCCCGCTTCACATAGCCGGGACGGCCGTTGGCGACGGCATGCTGGTCCCCGGCGAGCAGCCCGACCTTCGTCGAGACGAAGGCGTCGCGCCGGCGCCCCTTCAGGGCACGGCCGATGAGCAGCTCATTGGTGAAGGGGCCGTACACATCGGCCGTGTCCAGCAGGGTGCAGCCCGCGTCCAGGGCCGCGTGGACGGTGCGCAGAGAGCGGTCACCGCGCTGCTGGGAGCCTGTGTACGCCCAGCTCATCGGCATACAGCCGAGCCCCACCGCGCCCACCCGCAGTGCCCCCGCGCCGATCGCCCTGCGCTCCACCTGCCGTACCCCTCCTTCGCCCGCCCACCAACCTAACCAATGGCCGCCTGCCTCCCGCCCCCGCCCGTTCCCAGACGCGGGCCCCTGGTGTGTATCGCCGAGAACCCGGCTCCGGTACGCATGGGCGCCGCCTGGGCCGGGATCGTCCACGGGTACCCGGGGCGGGACGGCCCCTCCGCCGGGCGTCCTGCGACGGACCCCGAGGGGGCCGACGCCGAGGGGTCCGGGCCCACGGCCGGACGGTGCCCCGGCGACAACACGGCCTAACCTCCTGACCATGACCTCTGACATATGGCTTCCTATTCCCGCCGACGAGATCGAGGGGCTGCCGTCCCCCGAGGAGTCGGGCTTCCGGTACCGCTTCTGGAACGGTGAGGCGGAGTTCCCCGCCGATCCGGCCGGGTGTGTCTTCTACACGGTTCCGTATATGAGGCCCGAGGTCGCGGTCCGCCCGCTGCCCGCGATGACCTCGGTGCGGGTCGTGCAGACCCTCTCCGCCGGGACGGACCATGTCGAGCCGGGCCTCGACTCGCTGCACAGCGGTGTGCGCCTCTGCAACGCAAAAGGGGTTCACGAGGCGTCCACCGCCGAACTCGCGCTCGCCCTCACCCTCGCGTCCCTGCGCGGAATCCCCGGTTTCACCCACGGCCAGGACCGCGAGGAGTGGCGGGCGGGCTTCTATCCGGCCCTGGCGGACAAGTCGGTGCTCATCGTGGGATACGGATCGATCGGCTCGGCCATCGAGGACCGGCTTGCGCCCTTTGAGTGCGCGCGGGTGGCGCGCGTCGCGCGCTCCCCCCGCACCACCGCGCGCGGGGAAGTGCGCGCATTCACCGAACTGCCCCTCCTGGTCCCCGAGGCGGATGTGGTGATCCTCTCCACCCCGCTCACCGAGCAGACGAGGGGCCTGGTGAACGCCGACTTTCTGGCCGGAATGAAGGACGGCGCGCTACTGGTGAACGTGGCACGCGGTGCGGTCGTCGACACCAAGGCCCTTCTCGCGGAGGTGGAGCGGGGGCGCATCACGGCGGCGCTCGACGTCACCGACCCCGAGCCGCTGCCCGCGGGCCATCCGCTCTGGCATGCCCCTGGTGTGCTGATCAGCCCTCATGTGGGCGGCTCGACCTCCGCGTTCATGCCCCGCGCCACACGGCTGCTCGCCCGGCAGCTCACCCGGTTCGCCGCCGGGGAACCCCTGGCGAATCTCGTACGTACAACCGAATAGGCCGTCGTCACAGTCAGTCGCCGGTCCGGCGCGGAAGGGAGTGATCCGGACACCGCCGCACTCCGTCACAGCCGAAAATTCCGCGAAGTCATCCGATCGCTCCGCGTGCCTGCACCCGAAAAGATGGTCACTGAGAGTAGAGGACCTATGTCCCTGAGTGACCATCCTGGTGTATCGTCCCGACTTGGGGGCTGCACCGGGCATGCGGCGGTGCGGTGACGCGGACCTGACTGCCGATCAGACTTCGAGGGGGGCGACGGGCGATGCACGGCCGATGGACGACCGATCCGACGCGGCGGGGACGCCGACGACGACCCTCGCGCGCACCGAAGCGAGGCCCCGCCCGGACACCCGGCGGCGGCGCGCGCGGGCGCGGCCCCGCACGCAGGCGCGGCCCGGAAGCGATCACACCATCCCGGGGGCCGGGGATGCCAGCCGACACGACGGTGACGACACCGCGAGGAGCGGCCCGGTGAGCGCCCCGGACGCGCTCACGGCCCGTCGGTCCGCCTCCGGCAGCGTCGCCGGACTGGCCTCCCAGCTCGTTCTGGCGCTCATCTGCGCCGGGTACGCCATCGGCGCCGGCCTCGGCTGGGGTTCTCCCGAGCTCGCGCTGATCATGGGCGACTTCGGTCTGAGCGCCGGCGCCCTCGTCGCAGCCGTCTCCTGCTTCCTCTATGCCAGGAGGGGGCCCCGCCGGCTGCGGCCCGCCTGGCTGCTGTTCGCGCTCTCCTCCGCCATGGCGGCGGCGGGGAACGCGGTCTGGGGGTGGTACGAGGTCGTTCTCGGCCGTGAGGTACCGAGCCCCTCCATCGCCGATCTGTTCTTCCTCTGTTTCGCTCCGCCCGCCATCGTCGGCCTCCTCGTGCTGGCGAAGAGGCCGGTCACCAAGGCCGGCTGGGTCTGCCTCGGCCTCGACGCCTGGCTGATCGGCGGCTCCCTGCTGACGATCTCCTGGAGCCTCGCGCTCGCCCACACCGCGCAGGCCCGGGGGGAGAGCGTGGCTCCGGCGGCGCTCTCGCTCGCCTATCCGCTGCTGGACATCGTCCTCGTCAGCATGGTGCTCGCCCTCCACTTCCGGCGCTCGGGCGGCAATCGCTCGGCCATCAACACCGCCATCGCGGCCCTCGCCCTGACCGTCCTGTGCGACGCCCTGTTCACCTCCCCGCTGCTGCGGGAGAGCTATCGCTCGGGACAGCTCCTGGACGCGGGCTGGTTCGCCGGATCCCTGCTGCTGGCGTACGCGCCCTGGGGCGCACGCCGCCAGACGGAGACCGCGAGGCCCCCGAGGGGACAGCGCCACCCCACCCGTCCGGTCGCCGGCTCACTCGCCGCCCTCACCCCGTACCTGGCCGCCGCGGTCTGCACGCTCGGCATCCTCTACAACGTTGTCGAGGGCCGCCGGGTCGACCGCGTCGTCGTCCTCACCGGCTGTACGGTCGTGCTCGCCCTGGTCGTCCGGCAGGGGATCATGCTCCTGGACAACATCGCCCTCACCCATGAGCTGGCACAGAAGGAGAACCACTTCCGCTCGCTGGTGCAGGGCTCCAGCGATGTCATCATGATCGCGGCCCCCACCGGGGTGCTGCGCTATGTGAGCCCCGCCGCCTCCGGTGTCTACGGGCGGGAGGCCGAGGAGCTGATCGGCTCCGAGCTGGCCAGTCTGATCCACCCCGAAGACCTCGGACGGGTCGTCCACGAGGTGCGGCGGTTTCTGGCCGCGCCCCCCGCCGACGAACCCACCACCCGTATCGAGTGCCGATTCAGATCAGGTGGCGGCGACTGGCTCAATGTGGAGTCCACCGTCAACCGCCACCAGGGCGGGTTGATCTTCAACAGCCGCGATGTCACCGAACGGGTACGGCTCCAGGCCCAGTTGCAGCACAACGCCGAACACGACCCGCTCACCGACCTGCCCAACCGCGCCCTGTTCACCAGGCGTGTCCGCCAGGCTCTCGGCGGCCGGCGCTCCGGCGATCCGGGCACCGCCGTGCTCTTCATCGACCTCGACGGCTTCAAGGCCGTCAACGACCGGCTCGGCCACCAGGCCGGCGACGAGCTGCTGGTCATGGCCGCCGGGCGGCTCGCCGATTCCGTACGGACCGGTGACACCGCGGCCCGGCTCGGCGGGGACGAGTTCGCGGCCCTCATCCTCGGCGACGGCACCCGCGACCGGGCCGCCCGCGAGTCCCAGGTCGCCGAGATCGCCGACCGGCTGCGCCTCACGCTCTCCCAGCCGTACCGCATCGACGGCAGCGACGTACGGGTCGCCGCCTCCATCGGGGTCGCGTTCGCCGAGCCGTCCCTCACCCCCACCGACCTCATGCGTAACGCGGACCTCGCCATGTACCGGGCCAAGGCGGGCGGCAAGGACCGCGTCGAGCTGTACGCCCCCCAGATGCAGGCCGAGGTGGTCCGCCGCACCGAGCTGGCCGCCCGGCTGCGCAGCGCGCTCCACCAGGGCGAGTTCGCGCTGCTGCACCAGCCCGTGGTGAGCCTCGCCACCGGCCGTATCGAGGCCGTCGCCGCCCAGGCGCGCTGGCGCTCGGCCCAGGGCATCCTCTTCACCCCCGCCGAGTTCCTGCGCGTCGCCGAGGACAGTGACCGCACGGCGGAACTGGGACGCTGGCTGCTGGAGGAGGCCGTGGAGCAGGCAGCCGAGCGCGGCAGAAACGGCCACCCGGTGCCCGTCTCCGTCCGGCTCTCCGCCCGCAGGCTTCTGGACAGATCGCTGCCGCTCGGCAGTGTCGAGGCCCTGCTGACCCGGCACGGGCTGGCGTCCGGCGCGCTCGTCATCGAGCTGGCGGACAGCGACCCCCGGATCTCCTTCGACGAACTGGAGAAGCGCCTGGTCGCCCTGCGCCGGCTCGGAGTGAGGATCGCGCTCGACGGCTTCGGCAGCGGTTACGCCGCGATCAACGCCCTGCGCAGACTGCCCGTGGACGTACTGAAGCTCGACAGGGGACTGGTCGAGGGCATCGTGGAGTCCGCCCGGCTCCACAAGATCACCAGCGGGCTGCTCAGGATCGCCAATGACCTGGGGATGCAGTCCGTGGCCGAGGGCGTCGACGTTCCGGAGCAGGTGATCGCCCTGCGGACGATGGGATGTACCCATGGTCAGGGCATGGCGTTCTCCGGCGCCCTGGACGAGTACCGGCTGCGAAGGTCCCTGGTCAGAGGCCATTTCCCGGTTCCACGAGGGGGCGTGCTGCCCGTGCTCGCGGGGGGCTCGAAAGGTGGCGCGTTCAGTATCCACAACGGTTCGAATAGTGAGACGCGCGTCCCACCGGCTTGACAGTGATGCCGCGGGAGGGAGAGGGTCTTTGCCATGCGCACCCGAATTCTCGTACTTGGAAAGCGCGTCGGCTGAGCGGGACTCCGCAAGGAACCCGCAGACCCCTCCCGACGCGCTCCCCTCGCTTGCCTCACGGCACGAGGGGTTTTTTGTTGCACCGGCACCTGTGCCAAACGTAGAAACACCAGGCAAAACCCCCAGCACCACTCCCGTATCACGACCGGCAGCACCTCCGCAGAACCCCTCAGCGTCAACCCTCAGCTTCGAGAAGAGAATGCCGATGACCGAGCAGGCCACCGGGGCCCACCATCCCCAGCCGCGGGCCCGTACTGGCGGACAGCAGACCGCCGCCGTTGAGCACGTCACGGGCGCGCAGTCCCTCATCCGCTCTCTCGAGGAAGTGGGTGCCGACACCGTATTCGGCATCCCCGGCGGCGCCATCCTTCCCGCGTACGACCCGATGATGGACTCGACCCGGGTCCGTCACATCCTGGTCCGTCATGAGCAGGGCGCCGGTCACGCGGCCACCGGATACGCGCAGGCCACCGGCAAGGTCGGGGTCTGTATGGCCACCTCCGGTCCGGGCGCGACCAATCTGGTGACCCCGATCGCGGATGCGCACATGGACTCCGTGCCGCTGGTCGCGATCACGGGCCAGGTGGCCTCCAAGGCCATCGGTACGGACGCCTTCCAGGAGGCGGACATCGTCGGCATCACCATGCCGATCACCAAGCACAACTACCTGGTCACCAAGGCGGAGGACATCCCGCGGACGATCGCCGAGGCGTTCCACATCGCCTCCACCGGCCGTCCCGGGCCCGTCCTCGTCGACATCGCCAAGGACGCTCTCCAGGCACAGACGACCTTCAGCTGGCCGCCGACGCAGGACCTGCCCGGCTACCGTCCGGTCACCAAGCCGCACGCCAAGCAGATCCGCGAGGCCGCCAAGCTGATCGTCCAGGCCCGGCGCCCGGTGCTCTACGTCGGCGGCGGCGTGATGAAGGCCGGGGCCACCGCCGAGCTGAAGGTCCTCGCCGAGCTGACCGGGGCCCCCGTCACCACCACCCTGATGGCGCTGGGCTCCTTCCCCGACAGCCACCCGCTGCACGTGGGAATGCCGGGCATGCACGGTTCGGTCACCGCCGTCACCGCGCTGCAGAAGGCCGACCTGATCGTCGCCCTCGGGGCCCGCTTCGACGACCGGGTCACCGGCAAGCTGGACAGCTTCGCCCCGTACGCCAAGATCGTGCACGCCGATATCGACCCCGCGGAGATCGGTAAGAACCGTACCGCGGACGTCCCGATCGTCGGGGACGCCCGCGAGGTCATCGCCGATCTCGTCCAGGCCGTCCAGGCCGAGCACAGCGAGGGCCACACCGGCGACTACACCGCCTGGTGGAGCGATCTGAACCGCTGGCGCGAGACCTACCCGCTCGGCTACGACCAGCCCGACGACGGCAGCCTCTCCCCGCAGCAGGTCATCCAGCGGATCGGCCAGCTGGCCCCCGAAGGCACGATCTTCGCGGCCGGCGTCGGCCAGCACCAGATGTGGGCCGCGCACTTCATCCAGTACGAGCAGCCCGCCTCCTGGCTGAACTCCGGCGGCGCCGGGACGATGGGATACGCGGTCCCCGCGGCGATGGGCGCCAAGGCCGGGGCCCCGGACCGGACCGTCTGGGCGATCGACGGCGACGGCTGCTTCCAGATGACCAACCAGGAACTCACCACCTGCGCGCTCAACAACATCCCGGTCAAGATCGCCATCATCAACAACGGCGCGCTCGGGATGGTCCGCCAGTGGCAGACCCTCTTCTACAACCAGCGCTACTCCAACACCGTGCTGCACTCGGGCCCCGGGGCCGACTGCAAGGAGCCCGGCGCCGGCACCCGCGTCCCGGACTTCGTCAAGCTGTCGGAGGCCATGGGCTGCCACGCGATCCGCTGTGAGTCCCCGGACGAGCTGGACAAGGTCATCGCCGAGGCCAACGCGATCAACGACCGGCCCGTCGTGATCGACTTCATCGTCCACGAGGACGCCATGGTGTGGCCCATGGTCGCCGCCGGCACCTCCAACGACGAGGTCATGGCCGCCCGCGGTGTCCGTCCCGACTTCGGCGACAACGAAGACGACTGAAGCGAAGAGAGAGACGAGAGACCCACCCCATGTCCAAGCACACGCTCTCCGTCCTGGTGGAGAACACACCGGGCATCCTCGCCCGGATCGCCGCCCTGTTCTCCCGTCGCGGCTTCAACATCGACTCACTCGCCGTCGGCGTCACCGAGCACCCCGACATCTCCCGCATCACCATCGTGGTCAATGTCGAGGACCTTCCGCTGGAGCAGGTGACCAAACAGCTCAACAAGCTGGTCAGCGTCCTGAAGATCGTCGAGCTGGAGCCGGGCGGCGCGATCCAGCGCGAACTCGTCCTGGTGAAGGTCCGCGCGGACAACGAGACCCGCTCCCAGATCGTCGAGATCGTCCAGCTCTTCCGCGCCAAGACCGTGGACGTGTCACCCGAGGCGGTCACGATCGAGGCCACCGGTTCGAGTGACAAGCTGGACGCCATGCTCAAGATGCTGGAGCAGTTCGGCATCAAGGAACTCGTCCAGTCCGGCACGATCGCCATAGGGCGCGGTTCGCGGTCCATCACGGACCGCTCCCTGCGGGCTCTCGACCGCAGCGCCTGAGCGGGCGGTGCGCCGTCGCGGGCCCCGGGACCGTGACGGCGCCCGGCGCCACCGGTGACGCCACCCCCGCGCGGCGGCCGGACCCGTCCGTACCGGCGGCCCACCCGCCGTCCGCGTGGCAGCAGCCGCACCGCCGCCGCACTCGCACTCGCACGGAGGCCGCCGTACCGGCGCACCCCCGACCGTCACATTGCTCGCATAGCGAGACCCGAAAACTTTCCCGCCTCCCCCCGCCGTACGGTGGGACGCAACATCTGCACCCCAAGGAGATATCCCAGTGGCCGAGCTGTTCTACGACGACGATGCCGACCTGTCCATCATCCAGAACCGCAAGGTCGCGGTCATCGGCTACGGCAGCCAGGGCCACGCCCACGCGCTGTCGCTCCGTGACTCGGGTGTCGACGTCCGGGTCGGTCTGCACGAGGGCTCCAAGTCCAAGGCCAAGGCCGAGGAGCAGGGGCTGCGCGTGGTGACGCCCGCCGAGGCGTCCGCCGAGGCCGACGTCATCATGATCCTGGTCCCGGACCCGATCCAGGCCCAGGTCTACGAGGAGTCGATCGCCCCGAACCTCAAGGACGGCGACGCCCTGTTCTTCGGGCACGGCCTCAACATCCGCTTCGGCTTCATCAAGCCCCCGACCGGTGTCGACGTGGCCATGGTCGCCCCGAAGGGCCCGGGCCACCTGGTCCGCCGCCAGTACGAGGAGGGCCGCGGCGTTCCCTGCATCGCCGCCGTCGAGCAGGACGCCACCGGCAAGGCCTTCGCGCTGGCGCTCTCGTACGCCAAGGGCATCGGCGGCACCCGCGCCGGTGTCATCAAGACCACCTTCACCGAGGAGACCGAGACCGACCTCTTCGGCGAGCAGGCCGTGCTGTGCGGCGGCACGTCCGCGCTGGTCAAGGCGGGCTTCGAGACCCTGGTCGAGGCCGGCTACCAGCCCGAGATCGCGTACTTCGAGTGCCTCCACGAGCTGAAGCTGATCGTGGACCTGATGTACGAGGGCGGCCTGGAGAAGATGCGCTGGTCGGTCTCCGAGACCGCCGAGTGGGGCGACTACGTCACCGGCCCCCGCATCATCACCGACCAGACCAAGGCCGAGATGAAGAAGATCCTCGCCGAGATCCAGGACGGCACCTTCGCCAAGAACTGGATGGACGAGTACCACGGCGGTCTGAAGAAGTACAACGAGTACAAGACGCAGGACGAGAACCACCTGCTGGAGACCACCGGCAAGGAGCTGCGCAAGCTCATGAGCTGGGTCGACAACGACGAGGCGTGAGCCGTGGGCGAGGGGCCGGGACAGCGGTGTCCCGGCCCCTCGCCGTGTGACCACCCCAGTACCCCCAGCCCCGGGGGCTCCGCTACGCCACTTCGTCCAGCCACGGACGGGTGATCCTGCCGCGAAGGCGCAGGACGAGGCCCGACGCACCACTACACTTCTCAACAACACGCGTCAGGCCCACAGTGTCGTGCGTCTTCCACGCGGCTAGCCCCCTCCACCGCCTGCGGCCGTCGGGACGGCCGTCCGCACTGGACATGTGAGGACTCCTGTGAGCGCTGAGCTTGCTCGTAAACCTGTCGTACTCATCGCCGAAGAGCTGTCGCCCGCCACCGTGGACGCGCTCGGTCCGGACTTCGAGATCCGGCACTGCAACGGCGCCGACCGCGCCGAGCTGATTCCCGCGATCGCCGATGTGGACGCGATCCTCGTCCGCTCCGCCACCAAGGTCGACGCCGAGGCCATCGCCGCCGCGAAGAAGCTCAGGGTCGTCGCCCGCGCCGGCGTCGGTCTGGACAATGTCGATGTCTCCGCCGCCACCAAGGCCGGCGTGATGGTGGTCAACGCCCCGACGTCGAACATCGTCACCGCGGCCGAGCTGGCCTGCGGTCTGCTGGTCGCCACCGCGCGCAATATCCCGCAGGCGAACACGGCCCTGAAGAACGGTGAGTGGAAGCGCTCCAAGTACACCGGTGTCGAGCTGGCCGAGAAGACGCTCGGCGTCGTCGGCCTCGGCCGGATCGGGGTCCTCGTCGCCCAGCGGATGTCGGCCTTCGGTATGAAGATCGTCGCGTACGACCCCTATGTCCAGCCGGCGCGTGCCGCGCAGATGGGCGTCAGGCTGCTGTCGCTCGACGAGCTGCTGGAGGTCTCCGACTTCATCACCGTGCATCTGCCCAAGACGCCCGAGACGCTCGGTCTGATCGGGGACGAGGCGCTGCACAAGGTGAAGCCGACCGTCCGGATCGTCAACGCCGCGCGTGGCGGGATCGTCGACGAGGAGGCGCTGTACTCGGCGCTCAAGGAGGGCCGGGTCGCGGGCGCGGGCCTCGATGTGTACGCGAAGGAGCCGTGCACGGACTCCCCCCTCTTCCAGTTCGACCAGGTCGTCTGCACCCCGCACCTCGGCGCGTCCACCGACGAGGCGCAGGAGAAGGCGGGCGTCGCCGTCGCCCGCTCCGTGCGGCTCGCGCTCGCCGGTGAGCTGGTCCCGGACGCGGTCAACGTCCAGGGCGGTGTGATCGCCGAGGACGTCAAGCCGGGTCTGCCGCTCGCCGAGCGCCTCGGCCGGATCTTCACCGCGCTCGCGGGAGAGGTCGCGGTCCGGCTCGATGTCGAGGTCTACGGCGAGATCACCCAGCACGATGTCAAGGTGCTCGAACTGTCCGCGCTCAAGGGCGTCTTCGAGGACGTCGTCGACGAGACCGTGTCGTATGTCAACGCCCCGCTGTTCGCGCAGGAGCGCGGTGTCGAGGTGCGGCTGACGACCAGCTCGGAGTCCC
Organism: Streptomyces sp. NPDC051018; assembly: GCF_044456085.1. NCBI lineage: Bacteria > Bacillati > Actinomycetota > Actinomycetes > Kitasatosporales > Streptomycetaceae > Streptomyces > Streptomyces sp. NPDC051018. The sequence continues at coordinate 38,815 of NZ_JBITFN010000027.1, read as the reverse complement.
CGGACCACCGCAATGTCGTCACCGTGCGCGGCACGCTGGCGGGCGGCGAGGAGGTCTCGGTCTCCGGCACACTGGCCGGCCCCAAGAACCTTCAGAAGATCGTCGGCATCGGTGAGCACGATGTGGATCTGGCGCTCGCCGACCATATGCTCGTCCTGCGCTACGAGGACCGTCCCGGTGTCGTAGGCACCGTCGGCCGGATCCTCGGCGAGGCCGGTCTGAACATCGCGGGCATGCAGGTCTCCCGCGCGGAGGAGGGCGGCGAGGCCCTGGTCGTGCTGACGGTGGACGACACCGTTCCGGCGCCCGTGGTGGCGGAGATCGCCGAGGAGATCGGCGCGGCGTCGGCGCGGTCGGTGAATCTGTCGGACTGACGTCGTCCCTGTATAGGTAGAGGGGCCCGGCTCGATCGAGCCGGGCTCTTCCGCGTACGTCCCCCACCCGGCCCGCTCACTCCCGGGGTCGTACGGCGCCGGACCTGTGCGCGGCAAGCCGATGAGCCTGTCGGACGGTAGTGGGGGCGTGAGGGCAGGGGATCGCACACAGCGCCGCCTCCCGCCGGGCCAGGCGGGTTCGTGGGGTGTCCTGGAGGGCCTGGAGCAGCCAGGCTGATCCAGGCGAGGGGCTCCGCCCAGGGCAGTCGTTCGGTTCTTCCCGCCGGGACCTCGTGCGATGCTCTCCGCCGGGGGTTCGTCCGGGTTTGTCCGCCGGGGGACCTGTTTCTTGTCCTCGGGGGAGGGACCCGATGCCCCCGTGCGGCTCGCCACTCCCGGCGGCGGACCGGGGGTCCCGCTGCCGGGCGCCGGAGCCGTTGTGGCCCGGACAGGCCCGGTCACTGGTCCCTGCGGTGGACGGCCGTGACGGTCAGGGTGATGGTGGCCACCGTCCAGGCGGCATAGACCGTCCACGCCCCCGTAGTCGTCCATGGGTACTCACCTCCGGTGGCGTGCACGGAGGTCAGGCGCTGCCACGCGCTGTGGATCAGTGTGTGGTTGAGGACGGCCGACCAGTGGCGGCCTTCGGTGACGGCGATCGGCAGCAGGAGAAGAGCCACCACGATCGAGGTCATCGTGCCCGCCACGTGCCGGAGGATCACGCCCAGGGCCATTCCGGTGAGTGCGCACACCGGCGCGAGCAGCGCGGACGCCACGATGAGACGCGGCGCCCCCGGGTGGTCGATCGGAACCCCCGCCTCCCGCCCGGACAGAATCGCCTGGGTCAGCGCGAACGAGCCCCAGGCGACCACCGTGCCGAAGCCCGTCATCAGCGCGGCGACCACGACCGCCTTGGCCGCCGTCACCGAGCGGCGGGCCGGGACGGCCGCGAACGTCGTACGGATCATTCCCGTGCTGTACTCGCCGACCACCGTGAGGGCACCGATGGCGCCCGTGCCGAGTATCAGGACCATGGAGGCGTTCGAGGTGAAGGCTTGCTGCAAGGGCATCCCGTCCCGGACGAACTGCTCGGCGAAGCCCGCGTCGTCCCCCGGCCAGTAGCGATAGGTGTCGTACGCGGTACCCGCGTTGAACGCCACCACGGCCAGGGCGCAGACCAGCAGCGACCATATGGTCGAGCGCAGCGACCAGAGCTTCATCCACTCGGCGGCGACGAGATCGGCGAACCGGGCGCGCGGTTCCCTCACGGGCATGGTCGCCGTGGTCATGGGCGCTCTCCCGCGGTGTATTCAACGCTGCCGGCGGTGAGTTCCATGAAGGCTTCCTCCAAGGACGAGGTCCGGGTGGTCAGTTCGTGCAGCGGAACGGCGTGGGTGTAGGCGATCGCACTGATCCGGGGCGCTTCCAGGCCGGTCACCGTGAGCACTCCGTCACCGCGCGGCGCCACATCGGCGCCCTGGGCGGCCAGCAGCGCCGACAGCCGCTCCGGCTCCGGGGTACGCACGACCACGCTCAGCCGGGTCCCGCGTGCCGAGAACTCCGCCAGGCTCTCCGCGGCGATGAGCTCACCCCTGCCGATCACCACGAGCTGGTCAGCGGTGTGCTCCATCTCGGACATCAGATGGCTGGAGAGAAAGACCGTGCGCCCCTCGGCGGCCAGTCTCCGGAAGAGCCCGCGGACCCATGTCACGCCCTCGGGGTCCAGGCCGTTGAGCGGCTCGTCGAACAACAGTACGGGAGGGTCGCCGAGTAGTGCGGTGGCGATGCCGAGGCGCTGCTTCATACCGAGGGAGAACCCGCCGATGCGGCGCCGCGCTGCCTCGGCCAGACCGACCTCCTCCAGCACCTCCCTCACCCGGCCGCGCGGTATGCGGTTCCCGCGCGCCAGGGCGGCCAGATGTGCCCCGGCGGTGCGCCCGCCGTGCACATCGCCCGCGTCCAGCAGCGCGCCCGCATGCCGCAGGCCGCGCCGGTGACCCCGGAAAGGGCGGCCGTCGATGGTGACGTAGCCGCTGGTGGGATCGTGCAGACCGAGGAGCAGCCGCAAGGTCGTGCTCTTCCCCGAGCCGTTGGGGCCGAGGAACCCGGTGACGTGTCCGGGCCGGACGGTGAAGCTCAGGCGGTTGACCGCGGTGGTCTTCCCGTATTTCTTGGTCAGTTCGTCGACTTCGATCACACCGTCAACGGTGCCGTCGGCCATCCCCGCACGTCATCGGGCCACCGGTGACAATCGCGGGCGCGACTGTCAGCCACGGTTGTACACCCGTGGCCCGATGCACGTTCCCGGTCACGCGCCTACGATCGGGAAGCATGTCCGCCGTATCGCCACCGCCGCTCCTGAAGCGAGTGTCCCCGGGTGTCTGGACGGCCCTGGTCTGGGTCGTGAGCCTGGTCATCACCTTCCTCATGCGCTCCGAACTGCCGGGCGAGCAAACGCCCACCGTGGTTCCCGGCGTGCTCATCTTCCGGTGGGACGGCCTGCTGACTCTGGCGGTGGCCGGCGCCCTCACGCTGGGCGGCTGCGCGCTGCTGGTCCGCCGGCCGCTCGCCGCCGTCGCTCTGCTGCTCGCCGGAGCTGCGCTCGGGACGACTCCGCTGGGCGCCACGGAGATTCCGCTGGCGCAGTTCCTGGCGGTCGATGTAGCGCTCTGCGTCATCGCGGCCACCAGACCGCGCCGGACCGGGGTCGTCGCGCTCGGCCTGGCACTCGCCGTCCTCGCCGGATACGTCACGGTGAGGCTGCTGGCCGGCTGGACCGCCGGCACATCGGTGACCCTGATCGTGTCCTTGACCACGGTCATCGCCTGGCTCATCGGCCGTTCGATACATCAGGCCCGTGAGTACGCGGAGAGGCTGGGCGCCCAGGCCGCCGCCCAGGCCGTCACCGCCGAACGGCTCCGGATCGCGCGCGAACTGCACGACATGGTCGCCCACAGCATCGGCATCATCGCCCTCCAGGCCGGTGCGGCGAGCCGGGTCATCGAAACCCAGCCGGAGCGGGCGCGCGAGGCGCTGAACACCATCGAACTCACGGGCCGGGAGTGCCTGTCGGGGCTGCGCCGTATGCTCGGCGCGCTCCGCACACCCGAGCCGGGGCGGATACCGGATGCGACGGGGGCCGTACCCGGCCCCGTACCCGGCCCTGAGACCGGCGCCGAACCGGGGTCCGGTCCCGGTCTCGGTCTCGCGGACATCGACCGGCTGGCGGCGTCGACCACGGCGGCGGGCCTGCGGGTCGATGTGGAGTGGCGGGGTGAACGGCGGCCGCTGCCACCGGATATCGACATATCCGCGTACCGGATCGTTCAGGAGGCGGTCACCAATGTCGTACGTCATGCCGGTACCCACTCCTGCCGGGTGGTTCTCGACCGCCGTGACGAGGAACTGTCCATCGAGGTCATCGACGGCGGTCTCGGGCACGGTGGTGGACGACGGTACGAGGGTGGACGTCGGCACGAGGGTGGTGCGCGAGGCGGATACGGACTGATCGGCATGCGTGAGCGAGTCGGTCTGCTGCACGGGGAGTTCTCCGCGCGGCCACGCCCGGGAGGCGGCTTCCGCGTCGCGGCCCGGCTGCCCGTACCGGAGGTGGTCCGGTGACCGTCCGCGTCGTCCTCGCCGACGATCAGCCACTGGTTCGTACCGCCCTCCAGATGGTCATCGCAGACGCCCCCGACCTCGAACTCGTCGGCGAGGCATCGGACGGCGCCGAAGCGGTCCGGCTGGCCGAGACACTCGTGCCCGATGTCGTCGTGATGGACATCCGGATGCCCGGAATGGACGGCATCGAGGCAACCCGCCGGATCACCGCCGGAACCGCCGGGTCCCATGTCATCGTCCTGACCACCTTCGACGATGACGACTACGTGTACGGCGCCCTGCGTGCGGGCGCGTCCGGGTTTCTCGTCAAGGACATGGCCCTGGACGACATCCTCGCGGCGGTCCGGGTCGTCGCCACCGGGGACGGACTGATCGCCCCGGGTATCACCCGGCGTCTCATCAGGGAGTTCGCCGAGCGGCCGGCCGCTCCCACGGTCCAGCGGGAGCTCCCGGGGATCACCGAACGGGAGAAGGAGGTGCTGACGCTTGTCGGCAGCGGGCTGTCGAATACCGAGATCGCGGAGCGGCTGCACATCAGCGTCGCGACCGCCAAGACCTATCTGACCAGACTTCTCGCCAAGCTCGACGCCCGCGACCGGGTGCAACTGGTCATCATCGCCTATGAATCGGGCCTGGTCGCACTGCCCCGCTGAGTGCCCGTCCGCTCCAGTGACGCGGTGGTCCTGTCGTCCTGTCGTCCTGTGTTCCAGGGCGGGGAGCGTGCGGTCCGGTGCCCGCGCAGGGGGCGAGTGTGGTCCGGGCACGTCTACAGGCGTGCGGCCTTGAGGGCGATGTGCAGCAGGAGGCGGTCCTGGCCGTCCGCCAGGTCGAGACCGGTGAGCTGTTCGACGCGCGAGAGGCGGTAGTAGAGGGTCTGCCGGTGGATGCCGAGCGCGGACGCCGCCCGGCCCGCCTGACCCGCCAGATCGAGGAAGACCTCGGCGGTGCGGGCCAGTTCGGTGTGGGCGGCGTCGAGCAGGGGCCGTACGGCGGGGTCGTCGCCCGGGGGACGGCCGGGCAGCGCCGTCAGCATGCGGTAGGGGCCGATGTCCGACCACTGTGCCACCGGGCCCAACCGTGACTCGGCCCGGGCTGCCCGCGCCGCGGAGGTCGCCTCCTGCCATGCGGTGTTCAGCTCCGCGAGGCCCTGCCGTGCCGCCGCGACTCCGCAGGTGGCGGAGGGCGTTCCGGAGGGCAGCAGCCGTTCGGCGGCGGCCAGGGCCGGAGCGAGGGAGTCCGGTGCCCGCAGCCGTACGAGCACGGCCAGGGCATGGGCGCCGGGGCCGGTGGCCTCCGTCTCCGGAGCGTCGGCCGTGAGGCGGCCGGTGACCTTGGGGCGGCCCGCCCGGGACGCCGTCGCCAGCAGCGGGCGGGTTCCCGGCGGTACGGGCTCCGCCGGGGGCGGGGTCCTGCCGGGTGCGTGTGCGGGGGCGGGTGATGCGAGTGTGGCGGTACCGGACCGTGCGCCGTCGCCACCGGGAGCGGACGCCCCCCGCCCGCGCCTGCCGGTGGCCGGGCGCCCGGGCGGGGGAGCGGGGGAGTCACCGGGGGACGGGCGCCGGGACACGCCGGACGCCGTACCCGCCGGGGCGTCCGTACCGGTCGTGGACCCGGAGGGTCGGGTCTCGCTCATGTCTGTTCCGGTTCCGGGCTCGGAGTGCCCGTTCCCGGCTCCTGTTCCCGGCCCGGGGGTTCCGGTTCCGGACTGGGAGTGCCCGCTTCCGGCTCCTGTTCCAGTGCCGGCCCCCACTCCAGTCCTGGCTCCTACTCCAGGCCCGGCTCCTACTCCGGTCCCGGAGGTTCCGCTCCCGGTCCCAGAGGTTCCGGTTCTGGAAGTTCCGGGTTCGGAGGGCCCGGTCCCGGCTTCCGTTCCCGTTCCGCCCGACCCCCCTCGCCCCGCTCCCGTTCCCCCCGCTCCCACCCGTCCCGCTCCCACCCGTCCCCGGCCAGGGCCAGGGCCTCCGGCGGCGGTCGTCGGGGCGGAGCCGGGCCGTGTCACCCGTACGGTGCATACCGCAGCCGCGCCCGGGAGCGAGCGGGCCGAAGGAACGTCCTGGGAGGGCCAGGGCATCACGCACACCACCGTATGGGGGCCGTCCGCGCCCCGGTCCGTGCCGCCGAGGGCCGAGTGGAGTGCGGCGACCGCCATGTCGTACTGCCAGCCGCGCTCGGCCGTCAGCGCCGCGCGCAGCTCTCGGGAGAGATCCGCGCCCGCGCGCTCCTCGTCCGCGAGGAGTGTGCCGATGCGGGAGGCGACCTCCATCGCGGCCGTCAGCTGCGCCTCCGTGGGGCCGGGGCTGGTGTCCAGGAGCCAGACATAGCCGAGAACGATCCCCCGGTGGCGTACCGGGAGGCAGAGCCGGTCCCGGAACACGCCCGCGTCCGGCGCCGCCGGAATGCGCACCGGACCCGTCGCCCGGGCGATGCCGAAGCCCTCGAACCAGGCGCGCACGGCGGGCGTGGACTTCCTGGTGAGGATCGAGCGGGTCCTGACCGGGTCCAGCGTGGTCTCGTCGAAGGCGCTGTCGCTGTCGTGGGCGCCGAAGGAGATCAGCCCGAAATCGCGGTTCTCCAACGTCGCCGGGGCCGCCAGCAGCGTCGAGATCTCGTCCACCAGATCCTGGTAATCGCCCTTCACCCCGACCATTCTGGCACGCCCTTCAGACATATGTCTGAGATCCCGGCCACGGATGCGTGACAGCTGTCGATGGCTGAGGATCGGAGCGATCCTTAGATTTCACGGTGGTTCTTCGTGCCGTTCCGGTTCCGGTTACCCGGGTCCGCGGCGGTTCCGGTCGTATGTCTCCATGGAGGTCCCCGTGCTGGGTCCCGTGATCCTCGCCGCGTCCCGCAGCGACAGGATGCGCCGTGTCGTCTCGGCCGCTCCGGTCACCAAGCCCGTGGTGAACCGTTTCATCGCCGGTGAGTCGGTCACGGAGACGGTTCCCGTCGTCCGGGACACCGCCGCCCGTGGTCTGGAGATCACGCTCGACGTCCTCGGTGAGGACGTCACCGACCCGGCGGAGGCGCTGCGCGCCCGTGACGCGTATCTGGAGCTGACCGAGGCGCTCCGGCCGCTCGGCCTCGGCACCCGCGCGGAGATGTCGGTGAAGCTGTCGTCCTTCGGGCAGGCGCTGCCCGGCGGGCACGACCTCGCCCTCCGGAACGTCACCCCCGTCGTCGAGGCCGCCGCCGAGATCGGCACCACGGTCACGCTCGACATGGAGGACCACACCACCGTCGACTCGACCCTCGCGATCCACGCCGAGCTGCGGGAGCGCTTCCCCCAGACGGGCGCGGTCGTCCAGTCGTACCTCTTCCGCACCGAGGACGACTGCCGGACGCTCGCCGAGGCGGGCGCGCGGGTGCGGCTGGTCAAGGGCGCCTACAAGGAGCCCGCGTCCGTGGCGCACCGGGACCGGACCGAGGTCGACAAGGCGTACATCCGCTGTCTGCGGATCCTGATGGACGGCGAGGGGTACCCGATGGTCGGGTCCCACGACCCGCGCATCATCTCCATCAGCCAGGAGCTGGCCCGGCGCGCCGGCCGCAAGCTCGACGACTACGAGTTCCAGATGCTCTACGGCATTCGCGAGGCCGAGCAGCACCGGCTGGCCGCCGAGGGCCACCGGGTGCGCGTCTACATCGCGTACGGCACCGACTGGTACGGATACTTCATGCGCCGCCTCGCGGAGCGCCCCGCCAATCTGGCGTTCTTCCTCCGTTCGCTGGTCAGCCGCGGCTGAACCCTCAACTGACCTACTGATTAAGGAGATTCGGCAGTCATGGACGCAGTGACCCAGGTTCCCGCGCCGGTCAACGAGCCGGTCCGTTCCTATGCTCCGGGCAGTCCCGAGCGCGCCCGCCTGGAGGCCCGGCTCAAGGAGCTGGCCGAGAACCCCATCGACCTTCCGATGACCATCGGCGGCGTACGGCGGATGGGCGGCGGCGAGCGGGTCGACGTCGTTCAGCCCCACAACCACGGGGCCGTGATCGGCACCTTCGCCGGAGCCACGCGGCAGGACGCGCAGGACGCGATCGACGCCGCGCTGGCCGCCGCGCCCGCGTGGCGCGCGATGTCCTTCGACGACCGCGCCGCGATCATTCTGCGCGCGGCCGAGCTGCTGGCCGGCCCCTGGCGGGAGACGCTCGCCGCCTCCACCATGCTGGGGCAGTCCAAGACCGCGCAGCAGGCGGAGATCGACACCCCCTGCGAGCTGGTCGACTTCTGGCGTTTCAATGTGAAGTACGCCCGCGATCTGCTGGCCGAGCAGCCCCCGGCGAACTCCCCGGGCGTGTGGAACCGGCTCGACCACCGTCCCCTCGAAGGTTTCGTCTACGCGATCACGCCCTTCAACTTCACCGCGATCGCGGGCAATCTCCCGACCGCCCCGGCCCTGATGGGCAATGTCGTGGTCTGGAAGCCGTCCCCGACGCAGACCCACGCCGCCGTGCTGCTGATGCGGCTGCTGGAGGAGGCCGGGCTGCCCGAGGGCGTCATCAACCTGGTGACGGGCGACGGGATCGCCGTCTCCGATGTGGCACTGAACCACCCCGAGCTGGCCGGTATCCACTTCACCGGCTCGACCCGGACCTTCCAGCATCTGTGGAAGACGGTCGGCGCCAACATCGAGAAGTACCGCTCCTACCCGCGGATCGTCGGTGAGACGGGCGGCAAGGACTTCGTCGTCGCCCATCCGAGCGCCGACCGCGCCGTGCTGAAGACCGCGCTGACCCGGGGTGCTTTCGAGTACCAGGGCCAGAAGTGCTCGGCCACCTCCCGCGCGTACATCCCCGCCTCGATCTGGAACTCCGGCTTCAGCCAGGAGTTCGCGGCCGAGGTCGACGGGATCGCGATGGGCGATGTCACCGATCTGTCGAACTTCATCGGCGCCGTGATCGACGAGCGCGCGTTCGCGAAGAACAAGGCCGCGATCGACCGGGCGAAGGCGGACCCGGCTTGCGAGATCATCGCCGGCGGTACGTACGACGACTCGGTCGGCTACTTCGTCCGCCCGACGGTCGTCGTGTGCTCGGACCCGGCCAACGAGGTGTTCACGACCGAGTACTTCGGCCCGTTCCTCGCGGTGCACGTGTACGAGGACGAGACCCCCGGCGGCTACGACGCCATGCTGGAGCAGATGGAGTCGGTGTCGGCGTACGCCCTGACCGGCTCGGTCGTCGCCAACGACCGCGCCGCCGCCGCGCACACGATGGAGAAGCTGCGGTACGCCGCGGGCAACTTCTACATCAACGACAAGTCGACCGGTGCCGTGGTCGGCCAGCAGCCCTTCGGCGGCGGCCGGGCCTCGGGCACCAACGACAAGGCAGGCGCGCCGCAGAATCTGATGCGCTGGACGCTGACCCGCGCGATCAAGGAGACGCTGGTCGCTCCGACCGACTATCCGTACCCCCACATGGGCTGAGCCCGGCCCACCCGCCGGGTCCGCCCTCCTGAACCCGCCCTCGTTCCGGTCCCCACGCCGGAACGGGGGCGGTTCCATTGCCGGAGAGGGGCGGTTTCATGCCCGGTTACGTCCGCGGGGTCGGCTCGGGTGGGGCGGAGGCCGGGGCGGGGTGCGGAGGCGGGGCCGTGACCGGGTCCGGGCCGGCGTCCGGGGGCGGCTGGCCCGAGCCCCGTGTGGGGTCGGTTTCCGGTGGGGGGTTGTTGTCCGGTGGGGGTTCGGTGCCCGCGTACGGGGCGGGGGCGGTCGGCGGGACCCGGTGCGGGTCTGAGGGGTCCGCCTCCGCCAGACGTTTGATCGACGACAGGCGTGTGTCCCAGTCGGACGCCACCTGGAGCATCCAGCGCGCCGTGGTGCCGAGCCGCTCGGGCAGGACGGTATAGCGCGCCTCCCGGCCCTCGCGGGTGCCGACGACAAGGCCGGCGCGGGCGAGGACCGCGAGGTGCTTGACGATCGCCTGACGGCTCACGGGCACTTCGGTGGCCAGGACGGTGGCGGTGGCGCGGCCGTGCGCGGCGAGCGCGTCGAGTATCCGGCGGCGGGTCGGGTCCGCGAGCGCGGACAGGACCTCGGAGGCCGCGGCCTCCTGGGCGGCGACGGACCCGGGAGACCCGGGAGACCCGGGAGACCCAGGTGACCCGGGTCCGACGGATTCGGGTGACCTGGGGGAGCCGGGGGACATGGAAGGCCCGGGGGAGCCGGCGGTCGGCGGGGTGCCGGTGTCCGTCATACCGGCAGTTGCTCCGCGTACTTCCGGATGTTGACGACCTGCTCGGTCCAGCCGCCCTCGTGGCTCTCGTACGACGCCGTGTCCCTGCGCTCCTCGGGGATGGTGATCGACGCGAATCCGGCCTCCACGACCTTCAGCCGGGTGCCGTCGCCCTCCGGGGTGAGGGTGAACTCCACCAGGGTCGAGTTGCCGTTCACGGCCTGTTCGCCGGGGTACGCGGACGCCCAGCGGTACGAGAAGCGGTGCGGTGGGTCCACCTCGACGATCGTCGTCGGGAACACGCCGTACTGCCCGTGGTCCAGGATCATCGTCCCGCCGGGACGCAGATCGACCGGGGTCGGTTCGCCCTGGCCGAACCAGGAGCCGACGTGCTCGGGCTCGGTGAGCACCGCCCAGACGCGCTCCACGGGGGCCGCGATGGTGATCTCCCTCTCGATGCGGTCCTTGTTCATGGTGACTGCCTCCTTCATTGACGTGCTACTCAATGGTTGCACGTCAGGGAATGAGGTGCAACTGCTCGGTTGCGGGAAGTTGCAGGACGTTGAGGACAGTGTTCCGCCGGGCGGAACCGGGCCTGTGACGAACTGAACATCGGATCAATGCGCCGGGAAGAACCGGCCGGACCGGTGCGAGACTTGGGCCGTGTTCGAACTCCTGCCCGGGACCGGACTGCTCCTGCCGCACCAAGCAGGCACGCTGAGATTCGGCATGAGCGCATACGCCGCCCAGTGGGCCGTCTCCATGCTCTGCGAACTCCGCCCGGGGCATGTTCCCGGTGCCGCGTGGGCCTTCTCCGGTGAGTATCTGGGGCTCACCATCCGGGCCTGTGGCGCGGATGAGGGCCCGCACGCCAACGGTCTCGGCTATGTGGAACTCGCCCGCGTCCCCCGGGACGGCACGGGCGCCGAACCGGTCTACCCCTCACTGGCCCCGGTGGTCCACAACGGCGTCGACCTCTTCGGCCATCCCCGGGACGAGGTCGCCGAGTACCTCCCGGCCAGCGCCCGGGTGAACCACGGCACCGGGCGCCCCGGGGGCTATGTGCAGTCGATCGGACTCCGCAGCCCGCTGTGGGAGTTCCGGTACGGCTGAGCGTGTCCCGCTCGGATGACCGGCCGCGCGCGTGCCCGCCCGGGGGCGGCCGGGCGGGTGGTTCCCGTGAGCGGTGGGTGGTGTGGTCGGGTGTGGGGCTCGGGCGGGCGGTGGGTGGCGGGTGGTGTCGCAGGGTGTGCGGTTCCGGCGTACGGCTGAGGTCCGCCGAGCCGTCCGTACGGGGGCGGTGGGCGTTCCCCGCGTACGGTGTCGGGGTGCCAGGGCCCGTACGATCCCCGCTACCGCCAGCCGGACACGATCAGCGCCAGACCGATCGTGAATCCGCTGCCCAGCAGGACCAGATAGGCCCGGTAGAACCTCCGGTACCGGCGCAGCAGCACCCCCAGCGCGGCGAAGGCCAGGCCCACCGTCAGAGTCCGGGAGCCGCGCGCCGCCGCCGCGGACACCAGCCAGTCGCCCGCGGGAACGTCCGCCCGGCCCGCCTCGGCCGCGTACACCTTGAACGGAATACCGTTCCACGGCTGGTTCCTGACCGCGTCCGCCGAGGCGCGCGACGGCGAGCCGAGCGACAGTTCGTGCCGCACCTGGGCCCGCATCCGGTCCGTCGTCAGCGGTGCGGGCAGCCCCACACCGGCGCCCGCGAGCTGGAGGGCCAGCAGCGAACCGGCCAGGCCGCCCGCGAGGGCGGTCAGCGAGAGCCGCAGGGCGGCGTAGGGGGCGGCCGCACAGGCGATGCCCAGCAGCAGCTCCGGCATCAGCGGCCAGCTCAGCGCCTCCGCGAACGCCCAGACGAAGGCGATCAGCAGTCCCACGCGTGAGGCGGCCACCGCCGCGACCCGGCGCCGGAGCCGCGAGTCGCGCAGGGATTCCGCGTTGGTACGGGCGTGCAGTGCGGCGACCGCGGAACGCGCCTCCTCCGCGCTGACCGACGACGGCAGCGGTGCGCCGATCCGCACCCGTACGAGGGAGGACCGCAGCCGCCCGTGCTTGGGCAGCAGCCGGTCCGTACCTGCGATGCCCACCGGCACCACCGGAACGCCCGCCCGCTCGGCCAGCACGAGCGCGCCCCGGTGGAAGGATCCCACCGAGCCGTCACCGCCCCGGGTGCCCTCGGGGAAGAGGACGACCGCGCGCCCGGCCCTCAGTTCACCCGCCACGGCGAGCAGATCGTCCAGCCCGCCGCCGGTACGGCGGACGGGAAAGCCGGACGCGAGCCGCCGGCAGACCCGGCTGCGCCACGGGGACGCGAACCAGTAGTCGGCCGCCGCGCCGATCGCGGGGGTGTGCCGGGCGTCCAGCGCGGCCAGCAGCGCGGCCGTATCGGCGTGCGAGGAGTGATTCGCGACGACGACACAACCGCCGCGCGGCAGCCGTCCCCGCCGCTCGATCCCGCCGGTGAGGGTCAGCACACACCACCACAGCGCACGCCGGACGAGGGAGGCGGTACGGGAGCGGGCGGGTGGGTTCTTCTGTGGGTCAGTCTTTCCCCGGGCCCCGGCGGGGGGCTTGGTGTGTGGGGAGGGGGGATCGTGCTGGGACGGTGGGTTGGGCGGAGCCCCGGACTCCGTCTTGTTCTGTGGCTCGGTTCTCTCCCCCGGGCTCCGTCCGGGGGGACCTCCACCGGGGCCTTTGGTGTGTGTCGACGGTCGGTCGTGCTCGACCACTCGTTCCTCGCGGCCTCCGCGCGTTCTCCCTTTCGACACCCACGGCCCCCTTCGGCTCACTCGCCAAGCCCAGCGGGCGAGGGGAAGGGCGCAGGCTTCCTTCTGGTTCAGCCGCCAGGCCCAGCGGGTGAAGGGAAAGGGAAGGGGAGCGGGACCTCGTCCACTCAGACGCCGAGTCCCTGGGGCGAAGGGGAAAGGTGCGGGCTTCCGTCGGCTCAGCCACCAGGTGCGTGGGGTGGAGGGGAGGGCACGTAGGTTCCCGAGGCCCCGCGGTGTCGAGTAGGCCGTCCCGGCGTTGCTCATCAGCTCACCACCATCGCCAGGAGCAGTGCCGGAAGCAGGGAGTCGATCCGGTCGAGCAGGCCGCCGAAGCCCGGCAGCCAGCGGCCCGCGTCCTTGACCCCGGCCTCCCGCTTGACCATCGACTCCAGGAGATCGCCCAGGACACAGCCCGCCAGCACCGCCGCCCACAGGGCCGCCGAGAACACCCCGAGGACGAGGAGCACCGCGCCGGTCACGACCGCGGCGCCAACCACCCCCGCCCACGTCTTGTTGGGTGACAGCGGTGACAGCGGCCGGGCGAGGGGGCCGCGCCGGCCCAGTGCCGTACCGCCGCACCACGCGCCGACATCGCCCAGGGCCACCGCGAGGCCGACGGCGACCGCGGTGTCCCCGAGCGTCACCAGACCGGTCAGGGAGACGGGGATCCACAGGAGGGCGAAGACCGTACGGGTGGCGCGGGTGAACCCGGCCGACGTGTCGCCGGACAGCAGCGGCGGCAGCACGGCCACGAGCAGGAGCAGCCCCGCCGTGCGCAGGTCCAGTGACCCGGGGGCCAGCCAGGCGAGCCCCGGCAGAGCGACCGCCGCCACCGTCAGTACGGCCCGGTCCACGGGCCGCAGCCCCGCCATCCGTACGTACTCGCCCACCGCGACCGCGCCGAGCGCCGCCGCCAGGGCGAACGCCCCGGCCGCGCCCAGGTACAGCGAGCCGAGGAAGAGGGGCGCGGCGATCGCCCAGGTGCGCCAGCGCCTGCGCAGCTCCGCACGCATCCGCACCCGGGACGGCAGCGCGGCGACGGCGATACCTCCCGCCCCCAGCGCGCCCGCGACCAGCGGGATCGCGCGTCCGGCCGCCTCGCCCGCCACCAATGCGCCGCTCATGAGCCCAGCTCCTTCCAGAGCTGTCCGATACGGACGAGGGCGGTCAGCGCGGACCCGGCGGCGATGACGGCCAGGACAGGGACCGCCCAGCCCGTGGCCGCGGCGACCACCGCCAGCAGCACGCGCTCGGTCTTGCCGACCGGGCCGCCGTTGCGGCGCGGGGCACCGGCCGCCGCGCCCGCCAGCGACACCCAGGACGGCAGCGTCGCGCCGAGCGCGGCGAGTGCCACCAGCCAGAGGGGAGCCAGGGTCAGAAACCCGGCCAGGACCACCAGATCGGCCGCCCGGTCGCCGAGTTCGTTGAGGAGCGCGCCGCGCGGGGTGGTGCGGCCGGTGTCCCGGGCGAGCGCACCGTCGAGATTGGCGAAGGCGAGCCGTGCCGCGAGGAGAACGGCGACCGGGAGCACGGCGAGCGGGGCGGGCAGCCAGGCGAGGGCCGCCGCGGCGCCGCCCGCGCACACCACACCCAGGACCGTCAGCGTGTCGGGCGACACCTCACGGCGGACGAGCGCGCCGCGCACTCCGGCCAGCCGGGCCGCGTACCAGGGCTTGAGAGCGTAGAGGCCGTTCATGCGGCCAACTCTGGCCGTGTGACGGATTCCTCACCACGGAGCAGATACTCAGGTGAAAATGAGTAGCTGTGAGGCATGGGGCCTGCGAGGCTGCCGCGTATGTACGAGTCGCCGCGCACCGCCCACACCCATCTCCTCACCCCCGCCGAACTCACCGAGATCCGCGAACTGCTGGACCACGCCTTCGACGGCGACTTCGCGGACGAGGACTGGGAGCACACGCTGGGCGGGGTCCATGCCCTCGTCCGCGACTCCGACGGCGTGCTGGTGGGCCACGGCTCCGTCGTCATGCGCCGGGTGCGCCACCGGGGGCGCTCGTACCGCGTGGGATACGTCGAGGGCGTGGCGGTCCACTCGGAGCACCGGCGCCGGGGCCTCGGCGGACGGCTGATGGAGGCGCTGGAGCAGGTCGTCGAGCGCGCCTATGTGTTCGGGGCGCTGTCGGCGTCGCCCGAGGGCGCGGGGCTGTATGTCTCGCGCGGCTGGCGGCTCTGGCCGGGGCGGCTGGAAGCGCTGGGACCCGACGGTGTCGTTCCGTTTCCCGACGAGGAGGACACCACCTATGTGTGGGGCGCTGTTCCGGGCTCGGACGAGCCGGGCACGCTGTCCTTCGACTGGCGTGACGGGGATGTGTTCTGACGCTTCGTCATGACGTCGGGTCGGTGGTGTGCCCCGTGTGCGGGACGCGACCGTCGTCCGCTCCCGGGGCTCCCGGGTGGGGTCCCTACACCGAGCCCGGTCCGGCAGCCCCGGGGCCTTCGCCGTGCCCGTACCGTATCCCCGGGGCCCTGGCGGGCCCGTACCGCCGCCGTTCTCCGGCCGGGCGGAGACGCGGTCGGCCCGGACCGCGTCACCCCCGTACACCTCAGAGCGCCCCCGCGTCCCGCGCCGTCCACACCGACGGATACAGGGGGCGGAAGCCCAGCTCCTCCCTGATCCGCAGATTCGACACCATTCCGTGCCAGGGGTCCGGGTCGTCGCGCTCCGACGCGCCCCCGGGCAGCGGCACCCCGTTCAGCTGGTGCAGCTCGGCGGCGGAAACAGGGGCGTCGTCCGCGATGTTGTACATCCGCCCGGCCGCGCCCGGCGCGTACAGCAGCCGCATCAGCCCCTGGGCCACATCCGCGTGATGCACCATCTGGAGCCGTTTGTGCGCGGCCCAGTCCTTCGCCCACATCAGTGACTGCTCCAGATGCGGATCACCCTCCCCGTACACGAAGGAGAGGCTCCCGATCCGGACGTCGAGGCCGTGTTCGCGGTGCAGCGCCAGCAGCCCGGCACTCGCCTCCGCCTTCGCCGCCGGATACGCGCCCCAGAGCGCGCCGCCGGGCACGGTCGCGTCGTCCTCCACCAGCGGCCGGCCGCGCCCCTCGCCGTACGCGAGATTCGTGCTCACCTGGACGAAGCGGAGGGCGCCCGCGTCCAGGGCCGCACGCCCCAGCGCGAGGGCCGCGTCCCGGTTCACCTCCCACGCCTCCTCGTCCGGTACCCACCGGAAGGCCGCCGCGATGTTCACCACCGCGTCCGCTCCCTCCAGCGCCCGGCGTACGCCGGCCCCGTCCCGCAGATCCCCCACCGCGACCTCGGCGCCGAGCGCGGCGAACGGTGCGGCCCGCTCCTCGTCCCGCACCAGGATCCGGACGGCGTCACCGGTCCGTACGGTCGTGCGCCGCAGCAGCCGGGGGACGAAGCGCCGCCCGACCTCGCCCGTGGCGCCGGTCACCAGAGTCAGCATCGTGTTCTCCTCTCGTCCGTCCCCGGCGGGGGTCACCACCGCCGGGGCGTCTGTCCCCACCGTGGGCCGCCGGGGCGCGGGGCGGGAGGGACGCGCGTATCCAGGGAGCGGCGCTCCCGGGCTGCGCACTGGATACGGACGGGCGGCCCGATCATGCTGAAGGAGTGGACCGGAACGGACTCGCCGACTTTCTGCGCCGCCGCCGTGCGCGGCTGGCGCCTGCCGATGTGGGCCTGGCCGAGGGAGCCCGCCGCCGTACGCCCGGACTGCGGCGGGAGGAGGTCGCCCGGCTGACCGGAATGTCCGCCGACTACTACACCCGGCTGGAGCAGTCGCGGGGCTCCCGTCCCTCACGCCAGATGCTGTCCGCCCTGGCCAGGGCGCTGCGACTGAGCGACGACGAGCGCGATCACCTCTTCCATCTCGTGGGGGAGGAGCCGCCGCGCGCCCCGCACGGTCCGGTCGGTCATGTACGGCCCGGTCTGCTGCTGGTGCTCGACCGGCTGTACGACGCGCCCGCGCAGGTGATGAGTGACTGGGGTGAGGTGCTGGCGCAGAACGCGATGGCCGACGCGCTGGCGGGTGAGTGGTGGCCGGGCCGCAACATCATCCGGCAGTGGTTCACCGACCCTCCGGTGCGGGAACTGTTCCCGCCCGAGGACCGCGAGCAGCACGCGCGGATGCATGCGGCCCAGCTGCGGGCGGTGCTCGCCTCCCGGCCCGACGATCCGGGGCCGGCCGGGCTGGTGGCCGAACTGCTCGCGGGGAGCGCGGAGTTCGCCGACCTGTGGGAGCGCCATGAGGTGGCGGTCCGCCGGGCTTCGGTCAAACGTTTCGTCCATCCGGTGGTCGGACTGCTGGAGCTGGACTGCGAGGTCCTGATCGGCGCGGACCGGGGCCAGCTGCTGATCGTGCACAGCGCGCGGCCGGGCACCGAGTCGTATGAGCGGCTGCGGCTGCTGCGGGTGGTGGGCCTTCAGAGCATGACGTCGTAGGAGGCGCTGACCAGCGGGTCCCATGATCTCCGTCTCAGATAGTAGGAAGTCCGACTATTTGTAGAGACAGAAGCGCGTACCTGCCCTACTTTTGTAGGAGCCGAACGTCTCGCTCGATCCAGCGAATGGCGGTCGTGAGCCAGTGCCCCCGGCAGGCAACCCCTGCGGCACGCTCCCCGCCCCATCCGGCGCCTCGAAATCCCCGTGATCTCAAGGAGTCGATCACCATGCCCGCCGAGACCGTCCGCCGTGTCCGCCACGCCGCCCGCCGTCCGAACGAGTCCGACCGCAAGAACGCCGCGGCGGCTCTCCAGCGCGCGCTCGACCGCCGTGACAACGGCGGCGCCACGGGGCACTGACACCTACCGCGCCGTCCACGGGCATCCGGACACAACCGGCATCCGGGCTACCGGCCCCTCATATGCGCCGGCCCGCCAGGACCGGATGTCCCGCCGGATCTGTTGTTCCGCCGGGTCTGTTGTTCCGCCGGGTCTGAATGTTTCGCCCGGATCGGATGTGTCGTCCGGATTGCCGGATCTCCCGTCTGGATCGCCGGATGGGTCGTCCCGTGGATGTCGGCCCGCCGCCGTACGGGGGTCGGCCCCGTGCCGAGCTGCCGCTCCGTAGCCCCGTTTCCGCTCCCGGATGCCATAACCGCCCCCCGGGCCCGCCCGGACCCCGCCGCGACCCGCCGTTGTCCACAACGTGGACGTGCGATGTCATGGGCTGGGACGACGAGTAGGGTGCCACCATGTCTCGCAGCCTCAACATCGCAGTGATCCCCGGTGACGGCATCGGCCGGGAGGTCGTGGCCCAGGGCCTGAAGGTCCTGACCGCCGTCCTTCCGCAGGATGTGAAGCTGGAGACCAAGGAGTACGACCTCGGCGCCCAGCGCTGGCACCGCACCGGGGAGACCCTTCCCGACGCGGAACTGGAAGCCCTCAAGGGCCATGACGCCATTCTGCTCGGCGCCATCGGCGACCCCACCGTGCCCTCCGGCGTGCTGGAGCGCGGCCTGCTGCTGAAGCTGCGCTTCGCCTTCGACCACTACGTCAATCTGCGTCCGTCGAAGCTGTTCCCGAACACCGCCACCCCGCTGGCCGGCCGTCCCGACATCGACTTCGTCGTCGTCCGCGAGGGTACCGAGGGCCCCTACACGGGCAACGGCGGCTCGCTGCGCACCGGCACACCCGCCGAGGTCGCCACCGAGGTCAGCCTGAACACGGCGTACGGAGTGGAGCGGGTCGTCCGTGACGCGTATGAGCGCGCGAATTCCCGCCCCCGCAAGAAGCTGACCCTCGTCCACAAGAACAACGTGCTCGTCCACGCGGGCCATCTGTGGAAGAACACCTTCGACGCCGTCGGCCGGGAGTACCCCGAGGTCACCACCGACTATCTGCACGTCGACGCCGCGACGATCTTCTTCGTCACCCAGCCGGAGCGCTTCGACGTCATCGTCACCGACAACCTGTTCGGCGACATTCTCACCGACCTCGCCGCCGCCGTGACCGGCGGAATCGGTCTGGCCGCGTCCGGGAACATCAACCCGAGCGGCGCCTTCCCGTCGATGTTCGAGCCCGTCCACGGCTCGGCGCCCGACATCGCCGGCACCGGAAAGGCCGACCCGACGGCCACGATTCTCTCCGTCGCCCTCCTTCTGCGGCACCTCGGCTACGAGACCGAGGCGGCGCGGATCGAGGAAGCCGTCTCCACCGACCTCGCGGAGCGCGGTGACACCGTCCGTACCACGGAGCAGATCGGCGACGCGCTCGCGGTACGAGTAGCGAGCTGACCCGACGATTCTCGAAGAAGCCGCCGGGTCGCACTCCGCGTCCGGCGGCTTCTTCATGCGGCCGCCGGGCGCACCATCAAATCCCAGGACCGCCGCTTTCAGCCCCTCGCACCCCGTTTCTCGCACCGACCCGTTCAGGCGATAATCGAACCGGGCCGTGGCATGCGGGAATGCTTGGACGTCCTAGCACCACCGGTGGCGTTGGCGCGGTCCCTCAATTCAACGGTGAAGGACATTGCACTCATGACGACGCCCACGATCGAGCTGAAGCCGTCCGCGAACCCGCTGTCCGACGCGGAACGCGAGGCGATCCTGGCCGACCCCGGATTCGGCCGCCACTTCACCGACCACATGGTGACGGTCAAGTGGACGGAGGGCCGTGGCTGGCACGACGCCCAGCTCACGCCGTACGCGCCGCTGTCGATCGACCCCGCCAATATGACCCTGCACTACGCGCAGGAGATCTTCGAGGGGCTGAAGGCCTACCGCCGCCCCGACGGCTCGGTCGCCACCTTCCGCCCCGACGCCAACGCCGAGCGTTTCCAGAGCTCCGCCCGCCGCCTCGCCATGCCCGAGTTGCCCGCCGAAACGTTCATCGCGGCCTGTGACGCCCTGGTCCGGCAGGACAGGGCCTGGGTCCCG
Organism: Streptomyces sp. NPDC051018; assembly: GCF_044456085.1. Lineage (NCBI taxonomy): Bacteria > Bacillati > Actinomycetota > Actinomycetes > Kitasatosporales > Streptomycetaceae > Streptomyces > Streptomyces sp. NPDC051018. Next base: position 19,009 of record NZ_JBITFN010000027.1, on the reverse strand, counting down.
GCCCACGGTGGCGAGGCGTCGCTCTACCTCCGCCCCTTCATGATCGCGACCGAGGTCGGCCTGGGCGTCCGTCCGGCCAAGGAGTACCTCTTCATCGTCATCGCCTCCCCGGCCGGCGCGTACTTCCCCGGCGGCGTCCGCCCGGTCTCCGTCTGGCTCTCCGAGAACTACGTCCGCGCGGTCCCCGGCGGCATGGGCTTCGCCAAGACCGGCGGCAACTACGCGGCCTCTCTCCTCGCCCAGGCCGAAGCCGCCGCGGAGGGCTGCGACCAGGTCGTCTGGCTGGACGCGCTGGAGCACAAGTGGGTCGAGGAAATGGGCGGCATGAACCTGTACTTCGTGTACGGGAACCGTATCGTCACCCCGGAACTGACCGGCTCCCTGCTCGCGGGCGTCACCCGTGACTCGCTGCTCAAACTCGCCAAGGACCTCGGTTACGAGTCCGAGGAGGGGCGTGTCTCCACCGACCAGTGGAGGCGCGACACCGAGAACGGCACCCTCACGGAGGTCTTCGCCTGCGGAACGGCCGCGGTGATCACCCCGGTCGGGCTGGTCAAGTCCGCGGGCGGTGAGTGGACCCAGAGCGGCGGGGAGCCCGGCGAGGTGACCCTGAAGCTGCGCAAGGCGCTGCTGGACATCCAGACCGGAGTCGCGGCCGACGACCACGGCTGGATGCACCAACTGGGCTGATCCGGTCCGGTCCGATGTGACCCGACTCGACTCGATCAGACCCGACTCGACTCGATCAGACCCGATCCGGCTCGATCCGACACGGAGAGCGGGCCGGGCGCCGTCCGGGGTCCGCCTCGTGACCCGACTCGACCTGGCCCGGTCTCGCCCGGTCCGACCCGGTCCGGGATGGTCGGGCCTGGTCCGGTCCGCCCGGAGCCGGTCCGTGCCGCCGCCTCGTGCCCCCGTCCCCGCATCGGTGAGGATGGGGGGCATGACGGCATCTGAGCGGGATCTCGAACTGGCCGAAGCGATACGGCTGCGCGCGTCGGGGGACGAGGGCAAGCGGGAAGAGGCCCGGCGGCGGCTGGTCGCACTGTCGCAGCGGTGGCCCGACGACGCCGAGGTGGCGTACCAGACCGCCTGGGCGCACGACGTCCTCGAACGGGAGGCGGAAGCGGTGCCGTACTACCGTCGCGCGCTGGCGGGCGACGGCCTCACCGAGGCGGACCGGTGCGAGGCGCTGCTCGGCCTCGGCAGCACCTACCGCGTCCTCGGGCGGTACGAGGAGGCCGAGGAGACACTGCGGGGCGCCGTCGCACAGTTTCCCGGGCACGGCGGGCTGCGCGCGTTCCTGGGCATGGCGCTCTACAACACCGGCCGGTACGAGGAGTCCGTACGGCTGCTGCTCGAACTGGTCGCGGAGACGGGCGAGGACCCGTCCGTACGGGCGTACCGCAGGGCGATCGAGGCATACGCGGCGGACCTGCACCGGACCGTCTCCTAGCTTCTCCCGGCTCCCTTCTGCCGAGCATTGCCAGAAACGCACTGGCCCGATCCTTCTCTTCGGTGTGCCACAAGGTTAGAGTGGCGCTCTAAAGGAGGTGCGGCGGGATGCGACTGACCCCCACGGAGCGGGACCGGCTGCTGCTGTTCGGCGCGGCCGAGCTGGCGCGGGCGCGCCGGGCGAGGGGCCTGCGGCTCAATGTGCCCGAGGCGACCGCGCTGATCGCGGACACGGTCTGCGAGGCCGCCCGGGACGGGCGGAGACTGGCGGAGGCGATCGAGGCGGCGCGGTCCGTGTTGGGGCCGGACGATGTCCTGCCGGGTGTCGCCGATGTGGTGACCGAGGTCCATGTGGAGGCGGTCTTCGACGACGGCTCCCGTCTCGCCGTGGTCGCCGACCCGATCGGCGGCGGGGGACTGGGTGCCGCGGCGCCGGGTGCGGTGCTCCCCGGGCCCGCCCGGCCCGAGCCGGCGCCCGCGGTGCGGCTGACCGTGCACAACACCGCGCCCGTCCCCGTGAGCGTCACCTCCCACTTCCACTTCTTCGAGGCCAACCCCCGCCTCGACTTCGACCGCTCGGCGGCGTACGGCATGCGGCTGTCCGTCCCCGCGGGCTCCTCGGTCCGCTTCGACCCCGGCGGTACGTCGGAGGTCGGACTCGTCCCCATCGGCGGCGCCCGGGTGGCGATCGGCTTCGCGGGCCTGGTGGACGGTCCGCTGGATGCCCCCGGCGCCAAGGAGGAGGCCCTGCGGAGGGCGGCTGCCTGCGGATACCTCGGGACCGGACGGTGATTCCGCTGGTCGCCCTGGTCGCGGTGGCCGAGCGTCCTTCGGGCCCCGACTCGGCCGTGCTGCCGGTTCCCGCGTCGTTCCCGGTGCCGGAGCTGCCCCTGGTGCCGTTGCTGCTCGTGGTGTTCGGGGTGATGGGAGTGGTCGCGGCGACGGGGCTGCTCTCGCCCCGGGCCGGGACGGAGGCCCGGATGCGTACCCGCAGTCCGGACCACACGGTGTCCGCCGGGCTCCGCCCGGATGGCTCCACGACGGGCGTGTCCCCGTCGGACGGCTCCGCGACCGACGCGACCGAGCTGACCGCCGGGACCGACGCGACGGATGTGACCGATGCGACCGCCGGGTCCGTGACGACCGGGACGCCGGATGCGATGACCACCGTGCCCCTCGCCACCCCACTGGAGACCCGCCGATGACCGCCATCGACCCCCATGAGTACGCGGCCGTGCACGGCCCCCGCGCCGGGGACCGGGTGGTCCTCGGCGATTCCGGGCTGGTCGTCCGGGTCGAGTCCGACTCCCAGCACCCCGGTGACGAGTTCCTGGCCGGCTTCGGCAAGACCGCGCGCGACGGACTGCACCTCAAGGCCGCGGCCGTGCGCGAGACCTGCGACGTCGTCATCAGCAACGTCCTCGTCATCGACGCCGTCCAGGGGATCCGCAAGGTCTCCATCGGCATCCGCGAGGGCCGTATCTCCGGCATCGGACGCGCGGGGAACCCCGACACGCTCGACGGCGTGGACGTCGTCACCGGAACCGGTACGACCATCGTGTCCGGCGAGGGCCTGATCGCGACGGCCGGAGCGGTCGACACCCATGTCCATCTGCTGTCGCCGCGCATCATGGAGGCCTCGCTCGCCTCCGGGGTCACCACGGTCATCGGCCAGGAGTTCGGCCCGGTCTGGGGTGTCGGGGTCAATTCGCCCTGGGCCCTGAAGCACGCGTTCGGCGCCTTCGACGCCTGGCCCGTCAACATCGGCTTCCTCGCCCGGGGCTCGTCCTCCGATCCCGCCCCGCTGGTGGAGGCACTGGCCGAGGGAGGCGCTTCCGGTTTCAAGGTCCACGAGGACATGGGCGCCCACACCCGCGCGCTGGACACGGCGCTGAGGGTCGCCGAGGACCACGATGTGCAGGTCGCCCTCCACAGCGACGGCCTGAACGAGTGCCTGTCGGTCGAGGACACCCTCCGCGTCCTGGACGGCCGTACGATCCACGCCTTCCACATCGAGGGCTGCGGCGGCGGCCACGTCCCCAATGTGCTCAGAATGGCGGGCGTGCCGAACGTCATCGGCTCCTCCACCAATCCGACCCTTCCCTTCGGCCGGGACGCCGTCGCCGAGCACTACGGGATGATCGTCTCCGTACACGATCTCAAGACGGACCTCCCCGGCGACGCCGCCATGGCACGGGACCGCATCCGCGCCGGGACGATGGGCGCGGAGGACGTGCTCCACGACCTCGGGGCGATCGGCATCACCTCCTCCGACGCCCAGGGCATGGGCCGGGCGGGCGAGACCGTACGCCGAACCTTCGCCATGGCCGGGAAGATGAAGGCCGAGCGGGGACCCCTGGACGGCGACGGCCCGCACGACGACAACGCGCGCGTCCTGCGCTATCTCGCCAAGCTGACCATCAACCCTGCCGTCGCCCACGGCCTCGCGCACGAGATCGGCTCCCTGGAGGTCGGCAAGCTCGCCGACATCGTGCTGTGGCAGCCGCGGTACTTCGGCGCGAAGCCCCAGCTCGTACTGAAGTCGGGCTTCCCGGCGTACGGGGTGACCGGCGATCCCAACGCGGCCACGGACACCTGCGAACCGCTCGTCCTGGGGCCGCAGTTCGGGGCGTACGGAGCGACACCCGCCGATCTCTCCGTGGCGTTCGTCGCCCGTGCGGCCGTGGAGCTGGGCGCGGACCGGATGCCGACGCGGCGGCGCCGGGTGGCGGTCACCGGCACGCGCGGGATCGGACCGGCCGACCTCCGGTTCAACACCCGCACCGGAGACGTCGACGTCGACAACCGGACCGGACTGGTCAGTCTCGACGGAGATCCGATCCGCTCCGAGGCCGCCGACTCCGTGGCCCTCAACCGCCTCTACTTCCTCTGACCGACTACTTCCTCCGACCGACCGGCTGACCGACCACCGAGTCTTCGACCGCCCGACCGCCCGACCGCCCGCCCGCCCTCTCGACCCGCTGCCCTCTCTGCCCGGCGCCTTCTCGGGTCGCTTTCTCCCTCAAGGACGACGCAGCATGTTCCGTATGCCGCCCGAATGGGCCCCGCACGAGCGCACCTGGATGGCCTGGCCGGTCCCCAACCAGACCTTCGGCGGCGAGGACGACCTCGCCGCGTCCCGCCGCGCCTGGGCCGAGGTCGCCCGTGCCGTACGCCGCTTCGAGCCGGTCACCATGGTCGTGGGCCCCGGCCAGAGCACGGAGGCGCGGGCGCTCCTCGGTCCGGACATCGACCTCGTCGAACGCGATCTCGACGACGCCTGGATGCGGGACATCGGCCCCACCTTCGTCACCGACGGCACCCGGCTGGCGGCCGTGGACTGGGTGTTCAACGGCTGGGGTGCCCAGGAGTGGGCCCGCTGGGATCACGATTCCGCGATCGCCCGGGAGATCGCGGGCCTCGTGGGCGTGCCCGTCCACAGTTCACCCCTGGTCAACGAGGGCGGCGGCATCCATGTGGACGGCGAGGGCACGGTCCTGCTGACGAAGACCGTGCAACTCGGCCCGGAGCGCAACCCCGGCTGGACCAGGGCCGGGGTCGAGGCGGAGATCCACGCCCGGCTCGGCACGAGCAAGGCGATCTGGCTGGAGCGCGGTCTGACGGCCGACTACCCGCCCCCGCTCCGGGACCGGCAGGAGGGCGCCCCCGGCGGCTACGGCACCCTCGGCCATGTCGACATCGTCGCCGCCTTCGCCGGCCCGGGAGTGATCGTCGCCCACACCCAGCCCGATCCGGCCCACCCGGACCACGAACTGTGCCGGAGCAATGTGGCCTTCCTCCGTACGCAGACCGACGCCCGGGGCCGCCCCATCGAGGTCGTCGAGGTCCCGGCGCCGACGGCCGTACGCGACGAGGAGGGCGGCTGGGCCGACTACTCGTACATCAACCACTACGTCTGCAACGGCGGAGTGGTGCTCTGCGCCTTCGACGACCCGCGCGACGAGGAGGCGGCGGCACTCTTCCGCCGGCTCTACCCGGACCGCGAGGTGACCCTCGTCGACGCCCGTACGATCTTCGCGGGCGGGGGCGGGATCCACTGCATCACACAACAGCAGCCGATGACCGGCGTCTGACGTGGGGACCTGAGGTCTGCCATCAAGGAGATGGCTCTGCTGGGGGCGGGAGGAGCGAGGGGGCGGAAGCCCCGGCCGTAGCCGGGGCTTCGTTGCCTGTGGCGCGCACCTGGTCAGGGACTCAGAACTGGTCGCAGTCCTCCGACGGGCGGCTGTGGCCGGAGACGGTGACGTTGCCGGAGTAAACCCATCCGTATCGGGTTATGCCGGACTTGGTGTAGGTGATGTGGTACCAGAGGTTTCCGACGGCGTTTGTCTCGGAGCAGTCGATGCTGAAGTTGTGGCCGGCCCCCAGGTGGTCGTGGGCCGTACAGCTGGACGTGGGATCGTGCCGGATGGGGGTGTTCGCGTTGTTGATGGTGCCCGTTCCGTTTGTGTCCCAGTTGTGCCACTCATAGGTGGGGGTGCAGTTGAGGGCGGCCTTCGGCGCGGCCGGTGCGGGGGCTGAGTCCGCCGCGCCGGCGGGTGCTGCCATGAGCAGGGTGCCCAGGAGGGCTGTGGCGCTGGTGCCGACGAGGGCGCGTAGGCGGTTTCGCACGGTGATGGTCCTCCTGATTGCGGGATGGTGCCCGGGAAGGTCCCGGCGCCCTAGAGGATCCTGGAGAGCTGGGGTCCCGCTCCATGGAGATCCGTGCACACCGATTGACGGTCTCTGCACGGCGCCATTCCCGGCGGGCTCGGGGTAGTACTCGGCGAGGGAGGCGACGGCCTGGAGTTCGGTGATCCGGGCGCGGACGCGTGACGAGCCGGGGGCGGCCGGTGGTGATGTTCACGAGGAGTCGGGGGCCGTCGGCGCAAAAGGGCAATGCTCTGTCGCGTACGGCCAACGACTGTTCCGTGCCGTGCCGGAAGGCTTGCCGCTGCGGGTCCTGCGCGACCTGTATCAGCGTCCACTTCCGTGCAGTCGTGATCAGATCGGGAGACTCCATCGTGAACACCAAGACGACTCTTCGCGCGCTGGCCGTGCCACTGGCCTCCGTCGGACTGGTCATCGGTTCCACAGGCCAGTGCCGCCCCGACCAATCACTGGGACGCTCCTTGGTTCAACTTCGCGCAGCCGTGGTGGCGTCGCGACCTACCCGGGGGCCTATGTCGAGTTCGGCATCTCGTGGAACGACTCCTGGGACGCGAGCGTCGGAGCAGACGTGAAGGACACGGCCGCGGACGGTCGAGGTGCGCTCGCCCTGGTCGGATACGACTACTGGGACGGAAACTCATGGGAACCGACGACCCGTACGATCGCATTCACCAACGGCGGGTTGAACGACACCGCGTCCAACCGCGTGCACTCGCGGGTAAAGGTGAGGAACGTCGTGGTGAAGGCGTGCACCTACAACACCGGCAACCAGTACTGCTCCTCCGTCCGGCACTAGGACCCGCGTGATTGCCGCCATGGAGCCGTTTCGGGTGCGGACCCCGCGTTGAGGATCACGAAACCGCCCGGTTGAGCGCCGGACACCTGGTCCCTCGGTTTCGGACGACGGCCGCCGGTGGGATCCGTCGCGAGGCGGGGCGCCGGATCCGGTACAACGTACGGGTGAATCTGTTGCCACGAGACGTCCGCCGGCGGCCCTACCCGACCGACCGGAATCCGATGGGCCCGGAACGGGCCGACCGGAACTCTGCGGGCCGGGGCGGGCCCGCCCGTGACGCGACCGGTTACGGCGAAGAGTGCGGCCGGGCCGGGCGTGGCCGGGCGGACGAGTACGGGAAGGATCGTGACGGGACCGGTCACCGGGAGAGCGGTATCGGGCGCACGGACCGAGGGGAGGCGGGCGGATGACCCGCCGGGAGGGGTCCCGGCGGCGGAATATCGCGCCGCCCCGTGAGTCCGTCCTCGCCGCCGCCATGGCCACCATCGCCGAACACGGGCTCGACGGCCTCACGATGGCGGGGCTCGGACGGGACGTCGGGATGAGCAGCGGACATCTCCTCTACTACTTCCGCACCAAGGACGAACTGCTGCTGCGGACCCTGGAGTGGAGCGAGGGCCGCCTCGGCGCGGAACGCGGCGCGCTGCTGTCCCGGCCGACCCCGGCTGCCGAACGCCTTGGCGGATACGTGGAGTTGTACATCCCCGAGGGGCCCCGAGACCCCCACTGGTCGCTCTGGCTGGAGGTCTGGAACCGCTCCCAGAGCACCGACGACGACGCCCGCGCCCGGCAGGCGGCCATCGAGGCGGCCTGGCACCGGGACCTGGTGGCGCTGCTCGCCGAGGGGATCTCGCAGGGGGAGTTCCGGGCGGTCGACCCCGACCGGTTCGCCACCCGGCTGCGCGCTCTCCTCGACGGGTTCAGCGTCCATGTCGCGGTCGGGATTCCCGGTACGGGACGTTCCCGGGTGCTCGCTCACGTAAGCGAATTTCTGGCTGATTCGCTCCTGCTGCCGAAAGTCTGACGGAATATGCCTGCCGTGCTCAGAGGCCCTTTTCCAGGGCGGGAACGCAAAGAACGCAAGTAATCCCGATCGTTGCCATGGCAACCCTTGTCCGTCCGTCGGGCCCTCCGGCACGGTTCCGCCCATGGGACGAGAGCACTGGAAGAAGATCTGGGTCGGCTCCGCCGGGAACATGGTCGAGTGGTTCGACTGGTTCGTCTACGCGAGCTTCGCCACGTACTTCGCGGGCGCGTTCTTCCCCGAGGGGAACGACACCGCCAAGCTCATGAACACCGCGGGCATCTTCGCCGTCGGCTTCTTCATGCGCCCCGTCGGCGGCTGGCTGCTCGGCCGGGTCGGGGACCGCAAGGGCCGCAAGGCCGCGCTGACCCTCACCGTCACCCTGATGTCCGCCTCCGCGATCCTCATCGCCGTCGCGCCGACGTACTCGGTCGCCGGATACGGCGGCGCCGCCGTGCTGCTGATCGCCCGGCTGCTCCAGGGCCTGTCCGTCGGCGGCGAGTACGCGGCCAGCGCGACCTATCTCACCGAGGCCTCCGCGCCCGGACAGCGGGGGTTCGCCTCCAGCTTTCAGTATGTGTCGATGACCGCGGGGCAGATTCTCGGCCTCGGCATCCAGATCATTCTCCAGCGCACGATGTCCGCCGACGCGCTGCACAGCTGGGGCTGGCGCATCCCGTTCATCGTCGGCGCGCTCGGCGCCGCGGTCGTCTTCTATCTGCGGCGCAACATGCTGGAGACGGACGTGTACGAGGAGTCGGGCGCGGGCACCCCGGCGGGGGAGAGGGGCACGATCAGGGCCCTGCTGGCCCACAAGCGGGAGGCGTTCCTGGTCATCGCGCTGACCATGGGCGGGACGGTCGCGTACTACACGTACACGACGTATCTCACGAAGTATCTGTCCAACTCCGCGGGGCTGCCGAAGCAGACGGCGACGCTCGTCTCCTTCTGCGCCCTGATCATCTTCGCGTGTCTCCAGCCGTTCGCGGGCCGGCTCTCCGACCGCGTCGGCCGCCGGCCGCTGCTCATCACCTTCGCGCTCGGCTCGACGTTTCTGACCGTTCCGATCATGACGATGCTCAAGCACGCCGGGTCCTTCTGGCCCGCGCTGGGTCTCTCGCTCCTCGCGCTCGTCGTCATCACGGGCTACACCTCCATCAACGCGTGTGTGAAGGCGGAACTCTTCCCCACGGGTGTGCGGGCGCTCGGTGTCGCCCTCCCGTACGCCATCGCCAACGCGCTGTTCGGCGGCACGGCGGAGTACGTCGCGCTGTGGTTCAAGGACGCGGGGAGGGAGTCGGGCTTCTACTGGTACGTGGCGGGGTGCGCGGCGGTGTCGCTGATCGTGTACCTCTCGATGCGTGAGACCCGGGACATCGACCTGGCCCGTGTCCCCTCCACCTCTCCCGCCCCCACGCCCGACCTCTCCAAGCCACAGGTGCCTGCTGCGTAACCCCTCAGCCTCTCCGGTTTTCGCGAGGGGCGGGGTCCGGGGCGGTGGCCCGCGAGTGGGCGTGATTGTGAGGGGCCCGGGCGCCGGGTGGCTTCTGGGGCGTGGGGGTCCGTGCTCGGGATTTTTCAGCCTCTCCGGCGTTTGAGGGGCGGGGTCCGGGGCGGTGCCCCGCAAGCGGGCGTGCCCTTGAGGTGCTCGCGCGCCGGGCGGCCTCCCGGCCACGGGGCCCGCACCACGCAGGGGCTCGCGCCCCAGGCGCCAGGCGACCCGCACCACGCAGGGACCCGCACCCCGCAGGGCCCCCTCGCGAACCGGTGACCAGATCGTGAGACCGTGGGTCCGGATACCACAGCCGTATGGCACACTGCCATGGTGCTTTCGTTCGCCATGATTATCGGCAGCAGGCGCGCCGGTCCGCAGTGACAGCCTCGTACCACCCCGTACGACGCGCTCACCGTGCCCCAGACCCGCGCGCAGACCTCTCGCACCCGCGAGGGGTTTTTTCGTTTTCCGGCCCCGACCCCGGCCGGGAGCGAACCGCACGCGAAGATGGGGCAAGTGGAGCCAGAAATTCCGGGAGCCACTCATCCGACAGGAGCAACACAGCCATGACCACTCAGTCCACGGACAAGGGCGCGGACGGGAAGACCGGCGACGGTTTCCACGTCTTCGACACGACCCTCCGTGACGGCGCCCAGCGCGAGGGCATCAACCTCACCGTCGCGGACAAGCTGACCATCGCCCGGCACCTGGACGACTTCGGCGTGGGCTTCATCGAGGGGGGCTGGCCCGGCGCCAACCCGCGGGACACGGAGTTCTTCGCCCGTGCCCGCCAGGAGATCACCTTCCGCAACGCCCTGCTCGTGGCCTTCGGCGCCACCCGCCGCGCCGGCGGAAAGGCGGCCGAGGACCCCCAGGTACGGGCGCTCCTGGAGTCCGGCGCCCCGGTGATCACCCTGGTGGCCAAGTCGCACGACCGGCATGTGGAGCTGGCCCTGCGCACCACCCTCGAAGAGAACCTGGAGATGGTCCGGGACACCGTCTCCCATCTGCGTGAGCAGGGCCGCCGGGTCTTCGTGGACTGTGAGCACTTCTTCGACGGCTACCGCGCCAACCCCGAGTACGCCAAGGCCGTCGTCCGGGCCGCCTCCGAGTCCGGGGCGGACGTCGTCGTCCTCTGCGACACCAACGGCGGCATGCTGCCCGCGCAGATCCAGGCCGTGGTCTCCACCGTGCTCGCCGACACCGGCGCGCGCCTCGGTATCCACGCCCAGGACGACACCGGATGCGCCGTCGCCAACACCCTCGCCGCGGTCGACGCGGGCGCTACCCACGTCCAGTGCACGGCCAACGGCTACGGCGAGCGCGTCGGCAACGCCAACCTCTTCCCCGTGGTCGCTGCGCTGGAGCTGAAGTACGGCAAGCGGGTGCTGCCCGAGGGCTCGCTGACCGAGATGACCCGGATCTCGCACGCCATCGCGGAGGTCGTCAACCTCACCCCGTCGACGCACCAGCCGTACGTCGGTGTCTCCGCCTTCGCCCACAAGGCCGGACTGCACGCCTCCGCGATCAAGGTCGACCCCGATCTGTACCAGCACATCGATCCGGAGCAGGTCGGCAACACCATGCGGATGCTGGTCTCCGACATGGCCGGCCGCGCGTCCATCGAGCTGAAGGGCAAGGAACTCGGCATCGACCTCGGCGGCGACCGCGAACTGGTCGGCCGGGTCGTCGAGCGGGTCAAGGAGCGGGAGCTCCAGGGGTACACGTACGAGGCCGCCGACGCGTCGTTCGAGCTGCTGCTGCGGGCCGAGGCGGAGGGGCGGGCGCCGCGCTACTTCCGTACCGAGTCCTGGCGGGCGATCGCCGAGGACCGGCCCGACGGCACCCACGCCAACGAGGCCACCGTCAAGCTGTGGGCCAAGGGCGAGCGGATCGTCGCCACCGCGGAGGGCAACGGCCCGGTCAACGCCCTCGACCGGGCCATGCGGGTCGGCCTGGAGCGCTTCTACCCGCAGCTGGCCAAGCTGGAGCTGGTCGACTACAAGGTCCGGATCCTCGAAGGCCGCCACGGCACCGAGTCCACCACCCGGGTCCTGATCACCACCGGTGACGGCGCGGGGGAGTGGTCCACGGTCGGTGTCGCGGACAACGTCATCGCCGCCTCCTGGCAGGCCCTGGAGGACGCGTACACCTACGGGCTGCTGCGCGCGGGCGTCGAACCGGCCGAATAGCACCGCTGGCGCTTGTCCGAAAACAACCCCTTTCGGGTAGCGTCGAAGGATGAGGACCAGGCTGCTTCCCGCACTGTCCGGTCTGCTGCTGGCGCTCTCGGCGACCGCTCTGGTCACGGCTCCGGGAGCGCAGGCGGACACCGGGTCCGTCACGGTGGCCGCGGCTCCCGCGGCCGCCGGCCCCGCCGATGTGGCGCGGGCGTTCCAGAACGGCCCGGTCTATGTCGATCCACGCGCCTCGGGGCAGCTCTCCCGGGCCGACGCGGACGCCCTCGCGAAGAAGATCAAGGACGCGGACAAGCCGCTCTTCGTGGCGGTGCTGCCCAACGCCCCCGAGTTCTCCCCGGACACCGTGCTGCGCAATATCCGTACCGAGACCGGTGTCACGGGCCTGTACGCCGTCCGGCTCGGCGACGGCTTCAACGCGGGCGCGGACCGAGCGGTGATGTCCGGCCCGGCCGTACGGAACCTGGTCACCGCGGTCACGTCGCCCCCGGGCACCGACGCCGCCACCCAGCTGAACAACTTCGCCGACCAGGCCCTGCCCCAGCTGCGCGGCAGCGCCCCGGCCTCCTGGGGTGTCTCCGGTGACGGCGGCAGTATGAACACAGGCGCGCTGATCACCTTCGGCGCCCTGCTGGTGGCCGGCGGCACGGGCGCGTACGCCGTCGTGCGCCGCAACCGCCGCAGGAAGATCGAGGAGGAGCGGGCGGCCCTCGGAAAGCTGCGGGTCGTCGTGGACGAGGACATCACCGCGTACGGCGAGGAGCTGGACCGTCTCGACTTCCACCCCTCGGAGAGGGGCGCAGACGACGCCATGCGCGCCGACTACGAGCGCGCGCTCGACTCCTACGAGACGGCGAAGTACCGGATGGGCGCCGCCCAGCACCCCTCCGACGTACGGGGAGTCACCCGGGCCCTGGAGGACGGCCGCTTCAGCCTGGCCGTGCTGGACGCCCGCCGCACCGGCACACCCGTGCCCGAACGCCGTGCCCCCTGCTTCTTCGACCCGCGCCACGGCCCCTCGGTCACCGACGCCACCTGGACCCCGGCGGGCGGTGTCCCGCGCCAGGTCCCCGTCTGCCAGGCGGACGCGACCCGGCTGGAGGACGGAGTGGACCCGGCCGCCCGCACGGTCGAGACGGAGACCGGCCGCCGCCCGTACTGGGAGGCGGGCCCGGCGTACGGCCCCTGGGCGGGCGGCTACTTCGGCGGCGGCCTCCTCCCCGGCCTGCTGGCGGGCACGCTGCTGGGCAGCATGCTGGCCACCCCGGCGTACTCGGCGGAGTACGGCGGCGGGGACTTCGGCCCGGGTGATGTCGGGGGCGGCGACCATTCCGGAGCGGACTTCGATCCGTCCGACTTCGGCGGTGGTGGCGACTGGGGCGGCGGCGGGGGCTTCGACGGCGGCGGTTTCTGACCCCGGTTTCCGACTTTGGACGCGGGTCCCGGGGGTGCCACGGCACCCGCCTCGCCTGCGTACCCCCGATCCCCGCGTGCCGGCCCGGTCCCGCACAGCGGAGCGCCCGCCCCGGCCGCTGGGGGGAGTGCGGCGGGACGGGCGCGCTCTGGATGCCCGCCGGGGGTGTCCGGGGCCGAGTGGCGGCCGGACACCCGGGAAGGTCCTGGTGACCCGGGGGCGCGAAGGTCCTGGTGACGGGGCCGGCGTCAGGCAGCCGGCCGGGGAGTCCGGCCTCAGGCGGTCTTGATCGCGGAGATGTCCAGGTTCAGCTTCACCTTGTCGCTGACCATCACACCGCCGGTCTCCAGCGCCGTGTTCCAGGTCAGACCCCACTCGGAGCGCACAATCTCCGCGCTGCCCTCGAAGCCGACGCGCTCGTTGCCGTAGGGGTCCGTGGCGGAGCCGTTGAACTCCAGGTCGACGGCGATCGGGCGGGTCACGTCCTTGATGGTGAGGTCGCCCGTGACGCGGTAGTTGTCGCCTCCGAGCTGCTCGGCGTGCGTGGAGCGGAACGACATCAGGGGGAACTTCTCGGAGTCGAAGAAGTCCGAGCCCCGCAGATGGGCGTCACGGTCGGCGATCCCGGTGTCGATCCCGGCGACCTTGATGTCGAGCACGGCCTCCGAGGTGGCCGGCTCGGAGCCGTTCAGGACCAGCTTGCCCTCGTACTCGTGGAACGAGCCGCGCACATTGGTGACCATCGCGTGCCGCACGGTGAAACCGATCCTGCTGTGAGCCGGGTCGATCGTGTACTCACCCGTGAGCGCGGCGAGCGCGGGGTCGACCGGAGCGGCGGTGGCGGCGGTGCTGTGGGACTTGCCGCGGTTGAACAGACCCATGGGAACTCCTCGGTGGGGACGGGGCGTGATGTTGTTTAAGCTTCAACGAGTATCACTCTAGAGTCGATCCGTTTAAAGTTCAACATCTTCTGGGGATTGCCCGGGAGGTTCACCCGGAAGACGCCTCCGGGGAGGGCGGGGAGTCGCATACGGTGACGGATCGGCGCAAGCGCTTTCCGCCCTCGCGCCTTCCGCACCCACCGTGCTCGGCGGCACCGTTTCCCGTGCCCGGCCGGACGAACGTCCCGGGAGGTCGCGTCCGTGGTGAGTCTGCCCGGCCCGTACGGGGGGGAGCGGAGGCCGCGGCAAGAAACCCAGGGCGGATATCCGCGCCGGCCGCGCCGCCGCGACAGTCCCTTCAGGAGGCTCCCGTGTCACCGTCGCCGGCCCGGTCCCGCCGAGCCTTTCTCACCGTGTCCGGGGCAAGCGCTCTCGCCCTCTCCCTGTCCACGGTAGCTCGTGCGGAAGGCTCCGCGCGGACCCCGGAAACGGCGCCCTCCGACCCGTACGAAAGCCTTCGCGCCCGCTGGCTGGAGATCACCCTCGGCACCGGATACGACCCCGCCGCCGAGCCCTACGCCTCCCGGATCGCCGGGACGGTCCGGCTCGCGGGCGACCGTCTCGCCGCCATGGCACCCGCCCCCGGCTCGCTGTGGCCCGACTGCCCCTACGACCCGCCCGCGGGGATCACCCGGAGCTACGGCCGGCTGTGGACGATGGCCCTGGCCTGGGCATACGGCGGCGACGAGAAGCTGCTCGGCGCGGTGGTCCGGGGCCTCGACCATCTCGCCGCCACGGTGTACCACCCCGCCACCACCCCCTACGGCAACTGGTGGGAGTGGCGGATCGGCAGCCCCCGTACGCTCCTGGACATCGTCGCCGTCCTCCACGACCGGCTCACCCCCGACCGCCGCGCCGCCGCCCTCGCCGCCGTCGGCCACTTCGTCCCCGGCACACTCCTCGGCGACTACACCGGCGTCTCCACCGGGGCCAACCGCGTCGACCTGGTCCGCTCGGTCCTCCTGGGCGGAGTGCTCGGCCGCGACCCCGCCAGGATCGCGCTCGCCCGGGACGCACTCCCGCCCGTCCTGCGGTACGTCACCGAGGGCGACGGCCTCTACGCCGACGGCTCCTTCGTCCAGCACACCCGCGTCGCCTACTCCGGCACATACGGACAGGTCCTGCTGGACGGCCTCGGCCGTCTGTTCGCACTGCTCGACGGTTCCCCGTGGGCGATCGCCGACTCCGGCCGCCGTACCGTTCTCGACAGCGTCGAGCACGGCTTCGCGCCCCTGATCCACAACGGGCTGATGATGGACAGCGTCAACGGCCGCGCCGTCAGCCGGGGGCTTCTCAGGGACGACGAGCAGCGCCTTCTGCGCGGTGACCACTTCCACGGGCACGCCGTCATCGCCGCCGTCGCCCTGCTCGCGGGCGCGGCGGACCCCGCCTGCCGGGAGCGTCTGCACGCCCGGATCAAGGGCTGGATCGAACGGGAGACCGTCAGCCCCGTCCTCTCCTCCCCGCAGTTCGGCGTCGCCGATCTCTCCCGGCTGCACACGATCGCCGCGTCCCCGGTGCCCGCCGCGCCCGACCCCGTGGGCCACACCCTGTACGCGGCCATGGACCGTGCCGTCCACCGCCGCCCCGGCTGGACCGCCAACATCGCGATGGCCTCCGAGCGCATCGCGTACTACGAGTGCGGCAACGGCGAGAATCCGCGCGGCTGGCACACCGGCTCGGGAATGCTCTACTGGTGGCCCGGCGGTGTCCAGGACGCCCAGTACACCGACTGGTTCTGGCCCACGGTCGACCCCGGCCGGCTGCCCGGGACGACCGTCTCCACCCTGCGCCTGCCCGATCGCGCGGGCGGCGAATGGGGTGAGCCCAGGCCCGCCGCGAGCTGGGTCGGCGGGGTCACCGACGGGGAGTACGCGGCCGTCGGCCAGCATCTGCTGGGGCTCTGCTCCACCCTGCGCGCCCGTAAGTCGTGGTTCTGCCTCGACGACACGATCGTCTGCCTCGGCGCGGATATCAACTGCTCGGACGGCGTACCCGTCGAGACGGTCGTCGACAACCGCAATCTGGGCGAGGGCGGGCGCGCGGCCTTCACCACCGGCCGGCACTGGGCCCATCTCGAAGGCCACGGCGGATGGATCTTCCCGCACGGTACGCGGGACCTGCGCGCCCTGCGCGAGGACCGCACCGGAGCCTGGAGCGACATCAACACCGCGGGGGCCGCCGACCGCGCCACCCGCCGTTACCAGACCCTGTGGCTGGACCACGGGACCGATCCGGCGGGCGCTGCCTACCGCTATCTGCTGATGCCCGGCGCGGACCGCGCCGCCGTCGCCGCCCGCGCCGCCGGCCCCGGCCGCCCGGTCGTCCTCGCGAACACCGCCGCCCGGCAGGCCGTCGCCGTCCCCCGGCTGGGGCTGGTCGCGGCGAACTTCTGGCGGCCCGGTACGGTGGGAGCGCTCACCGCGACCCGTCCGGCCGCCGTGCTGGTACGCGAACGGAGCAGTACCGCGGTGATCCATCTCAGTGATCCGGCCCGCACCGGTGAACCGCTGGAGATCACCTGGCGGCACCCCGTCCGGGCCGTCTCCGGCCATGACCCGGATCTTGAGGTACTCGACACAGGCCCGGCCCTGCGGCTGCGGCTCAACGGCGGCACGGCGGGGGCGAGCCACCGCTGTGAGGTAACCCTTCGCTGAACTTCTTGTTCATCCCCTACAAACAGCGATGGTCCGGAGCTGGTGGTTGGGCTGCCGCGCAGGACGGTTCTGTTCAAGGCTGACAGGAGAAACGTCCGGAGACTGTACAGAGTCAACGGCAGGGTTTTCTTGTCCCGATCCGTAGGGTCGATGCATGACCGTTGTGGACGAGACCTCCAGCGAGCCGACCGACGCGCGAGGGCGCGTGGCCGAGCTGCACGATCTGCGCGAGCAGGCCCGGCGCGGGCCGAGCGACCGCGCGACCGAGGCGCAGCACGCCAAGGGCAAGCTGACCGCGCGCGAGCGGATCGCGCTGCTCCTGGACGAGGGCTCCTTCCACGAGGTCGAGCAGTTGCGGCGGCACCGCGCGAGCGGTTTCGGCCTGGAGTCGAAGAAGCCGTACACCGACGGTGTCATCACGGGCTGGGGCACGGTCGAGGGCCGCACGGTCTTCGTCTACGCCCATGACTTCCGGATCTTCGGCGGCGCGCTGGGCGAGGCCCATGCCACCAAGATCCACAAGATCATGGACATGGCCATCTCGGCCGGGGCGCCGCTGGTGTCGCTGAACGACGGTGCGGGCGCGCGTATCCAGGAGGGCGTCTCGGCGCTCGCCGGTTACGGGGGGATCTTCCAGCGCAACACCCGCGCCTCCGGTGTCATCCCGCAGATCAGCGTGATGCTCGGCCCCTGTGCGGGCGGCGCCGCCTACTCCCCGGCGCTGACCGACTTCGTCTTCATGGTCCGTGAGACCTCGCAGATGTTCATCACCGGCCCGGACGTCGTCAAGGCGGTCACCGGCGAGGAGATCACCCAGAACGGCCTCGGCGGGGCGGATGTGCACGCCGAGACCTCGGGCGTCGCGCACTTCGCGTACGACGACGAGGAGACCTGCATCGCCGAGGTCCGCTATCTGCTGGCGATGCTGCCCTCCAACAACCGGGAGAACCCGCCGGCCGTCGCCTCCGACGATCCCGCGGGCCGCCGCTCGGACGTCCTCCTGGACCTCGTCCCCGCCGACGGCAACCGCCCGTACGACATGCACAAGGTCATCGAGGAGCTCGTCGACGACGGCGACTACCTGGAGATCCACGAGCGCTGGGCCCGCAACATCATCTGCGCGCTCGCCCGGCTCGACGGCCAGGTGGTCGGCATCGTCGCCAACCAGCCCCAGTCGCTGGCCGGTGTGCTGGACATCGAGGCGTCCGAGAAGGCCGCGCGTTTCGTCCAGATGTGTGATGCCTTCAACATCCCGATCATCACTCTTCTGGACGTACCCGGCTTTCTCCCGGGCGTCGACCAGGAGCACGGTGGAATCATCCGGCACGGCGCGAAGCTGCTCTACGCGTACTGCAACGCGACGGTGCCGAGGATCTCGCTGATCCTGCGCAAGGCGTACGGCGGTGCCTACATCGTCATGGACTCCCAGTCCATCGGTGCGGACCTCACCTACGCCTGGCCCACCAACGAGATCGCGGTGATGGGCGCCGAGGGTGCCGCCAACGTCATCTTCCGCAGGCAGATCGCCGAGGCCGAGGAGCCCGAGGTCATGCGGACGCGCATGGTCAAGGAGTACAAGTCCGAGCTGATGCATCCGTACTACGCGGCGGAGCGCGGTCTGGTCGACGACGTCATCGACCCCACCGAGACGCGCGAGGTGCTGATCGCCTCTCTCGCGATGCTCCGCACGAAGCACGCCGACCTGCCGTCCCGTAAGCACGGCAACCCCCCGCAGTGACCCTGCGGAGAAAACGGAGCCCGAACATCATGAGCACCCGTCCTGCCGAGTCCGCCGCGTCGCTGCTGCGCGTGGAGAAGGGCCACTGCGAGCCCGAGGAACTGGCCGCCATCACCGCGGTTCTGCTGGCCCGTGCCGCGGCCGTCCCCGCCGAGCCCGTCCAGGGCCGCTCCACGGCCGGCTGGCGCCGTCTGGAGCGCCAGCGGGGCTTCCAGCCCTCCCACAGCTGGCAGGGCTGACCACCACCCCTGTCCAGGGCCCCGGCACCACGAGGGAGTGCCGGGGCCTTTCCCTGCCCGCACCCCACAGGACGGCCCCGGCCCGCCTGGTGGGGTGCGGGCATGTTCAGCCCGTCCGGCGTTCGGGGACGGACCTGCGCACGGGCCGCGCCCGCCGAGCGGGGTGCGGCCGCCCGGGGGGTGCGGCCACCGGCCCGTCCGCGCCCGGACACACAACCGCCCCCGCGCCCCTGGTGCGACCAGGGGCCGGGGGCGCGCATACCGCGGCGCGTCACCGCATCAGCGCAGGCGGGCCATGAGGGCGTGTTCGACGAGGGTGATGAGGGCGCTTTTGGCGTCGGCGCGGTGGCGGGCGTCGGTGGTGATGATGGGGGTGTCGGG
>NZ_JBITFN010000026.1:0-106581 GCF_044456085.1 Streptomyces sp. NPDC051018 | reverse complement strand
TGAACCCGGCACCCCCGTACATCAGCCGCTCACCCACATACACATCACCGAACAGCTCCGCCGCGAGAGTACCTCCCTCGGCGACCACCCCACGCGCCCCACGGCCGAAGACACCGATACCGGGAGCACACTCACCCCACACACCGGTGTGCTGTTCACTGAGACCGAAGATCGCCGGTCCGGCCACGGTGTCACCGCGTATCGCCTCGTAACCGCCGCCACCCCGGCCGCGCACTCCGTAGTACGTCGCGCTCTCCCCGTACACCCCCTCACGCTGCTTGGAGACGCCCGACACGGCGGCGGCTACATCCGCTTCCGCGTAGACGCCCGAGGAGTATCCCGCGCCTGTGGCCCAGAGCCCGGTGCCTTGGGTACTGATGGCCCTCACCCCGGGGCCGGTGGCGCTCGTGCCCCTGACGCCGGGTGCGCCGGTGGCGTTGCCCTCGACCGCGGGGTTGCTTCCTGTGGCGGTGGCCCAGAGACCGCTGCCCTGGCTGCTGGTGGCTCTGACGCCGGGTCCCGAGGTGCCGGTGCCAACGACGCCCGGGGAGGTGCCGCCGCCCGTGGCGGTGATGCCCGCGCCTTGGGTGCTGGTGGTGGTGATGCCCGGTGCGTTGGTGGCCTCGGCCTTGACGGCGGGGCTGCTGTTGGCGGTGGTGGCCCAGAGCCCTGAGCCCTGGTTACTGGTGGCCTTGACGCCCGGGCCCGAGCCGCCGGAGCCGATGACCCCCGGTCCGCTGGTGCCGGTGCCCGAGACTCCGGGGGAGGTGCCGCCGCCGGTGCCCGTGACGCCCGGGCCGGATGTGCTGGTCCCGATGACCCCGGGTCCCGAGGCGCCGGCTCCGGAGACGCCCGGGGATGAGCCGCCGCCCGTCGCGGTGACGCCGGGTCCGCTTGTGCTCGTCGCTCTGACGCCGGGTCCGTTGGTGCCGGTGCCCGCGACACCCGCGGAGGAACCGCTGCCCTGGCCGAGGACTCCTGCGTTTCCGGCGCTGGTTCCGGTGATGCCGGGGGCCGATGAGCTGGTCCCGGAGACGCCCGGTCCGCTGGTGCCGGTGCCCGAGACTCCGGGGGAGGTGCCGCCGCCGGTGCCCGTGACGCCCGGGCCGGATGTGCTGGTCCCGATGACCCCGGGTCCCGAGGCGCCGGCTCCGGAGACGCCCGGGGATGAGCCGCCGCCCGTCGCGGTGATGCCGGTGCCCTGGGTGCTGGTGGTGGTGATGCCCGGTGCGTTGGTGGCCTCGGCCTTGACGGCGGGGCTGCCGTTGGTGGTGGTGGCCCAGAGACCGGTGCCCTGATTACTGGTGGCCCTGACGCCGGGACCGTTGGCTCCGGTGCCCGAGACTCCGGGCAGATCGCCGCCGCCCCGCCCGAGGACCCCGGCATTCGCTCTGCTGATTCCCATCACCCCCGGGCCCTCGTCCCCCGTTCCCGCCACCCCGGGCTTCACGCCCCCGCCGAACCCGGCGACCCCCACGTCTCCACCGCTCGTACCCTTCACTCCCGGCCCCTGTGTGCCGGCTCCCGTGACACCGGCTTCTGTGCCGCCGCTTCTGCCGGTCACCCCCGTACCGAGTTTGCTGGTGCCCAGCAAACCGGTGCCGGTCGCCGCATCGGCCCTGCCGAGCACACCGACGCCCTGGAACTTGTGATTGAGGCCGAGGACCCCCGGGGCTCCGGTGGTCACCGTCCCCGAGGCGTTCGTACCGGCCAGGCTGGAGCTGCCGATGACCCCACTGCCGCGTGAACTGTCGCCCCAGACACCGAACTTGATCGGCGGGTCCTCATAAATCGGGTTGTAGCCGGTGGCACCGTCCTGCGAACTCGGAGGATTGATGGGCATGGCTCGCTCCCGTCCTGATGGGCGCTCGTACGTGTGTGTATCCGGCGTGGCTCGACCCTCGGGACGTCGGCGCAGGCGTGGCACGGGGAGCGCTCTGTCGATACGGGCGATCGATCAGCCGGACCGTACAGTATGTGCTTCTTCTGTCATGGTAGGCCGGTCGGGTGGACCGGGCACACCGGTACGGGTCCGGCCGCCCGTGGCGCGCGTACCCGATGCCCCGGCAGCGGGGTGGCGCGGGGACGGGTTCACGGCAGCCGGGCCTTTGGAGGTCACCTCCAGTCGACGGCCCGCTCGGCCCGCTCACCTCCCCGCGGCAGACGGCGCAGAGCAACCCCCAGGGCGATCACCGTGTACGCGCACAGCACGGCCGTCCCGGCCCACCACGGAAGCGGGAAGTACCCGGCGAAGGGCGCGTAGTGGTCGACGACCTGCGGATACTCGACGAGGGTCTGCTGGACGGCGAACCCGGCGGCAGGAGTGACCCGTAGCAGCCACTGGGCCAGACCGTCGGGCAGGAGCGGGACGGACGTCACCGCGTACGGGACCGCGATCGCCGAGACGGCGACGAGGATCGCGAGCCAGGACCGGCGAAGCACGGCACCGAAAGCCAGGGCGAGTACGGCCGCGAGGGCGAGCACCGCGGCGACACCGACCACGACCCGCACTTCGGTGAGCGTGGACACCTCGGTGACACGTATCCCGTTCGATCTCAGCATCGCCGCGCCGACCGGGAGCACCGTCCCCACGGTGAGAAGACCGGTCATCAGCGTGACCGCTCCGACGACGGCCGCCCGCGCTGCCAGCATCCGGCGTGTGATCGGTGCGCCGCCCGCGGGTTCGCGGCGGTGTCCGGGCGCGGCGAACCGTACCGCGACCACCAGCACGACGGTCAGTGCGAGGGACAGGCCGGTGAGAGTGCGCTCCACGGGACGGCTGCCCTCGCTTCCCGCCGGCCCGATGTCGCCGGTGCCCGTCACGGTGATCGTGCCGTTCGTCCCGACCACCGCCCCGGACGCCTTGCGGCGCCTCTCCCACTCGCTGCGGTTCATCTCGCCGACGGCCTCACCGCGCCACCCCCGGGCGGAGGATGCGCCCTGGAGACCGATGTGGTCGAACACGCCGCCGGCCTGGGTGAAGCGCGTTTCCGTGGTGGCGCCGCCGAGGCCGGTCGGCCGCAGGGTCAGGTCGCCCGGGGAGGTGGCGAACAGACCGACCCGTACGGTCGCGGGCAGCCCGGACAGCTTCGCCGTGCCGACCTTCGCCCACCGCTCGCCGTCGGCGGACTCGTAGCCGGTGATGCTCTCGCCCGACCGGGTCAGCCGCAGCCAGCGCGGGGATGCCGCCGAGACCCCGCCGGAGCGGCCGGCGATGTCATGGCGGTAGTCGTACTGCATGCGCACACCGTGGTCGCCGGTGAGCATCAGCGCCGCGTAGGAGGACCCCTGACGGACGCCGTCCTTGATGATGATCCCGGCCTTCGCCCAGGGCACCAGCCCCGGGACGATCCGGTCATGGTCCGGCGGCGGGTAGGTGATGGTGCCGGTCATGGAGGTCAACCGGACGGTGATACTGCCGTTCTCGCCGAGATCCCGGTGCAGGAAATAGAACCGGTCGCTGACGGGGGAGCCGTCCGGTCCGGTCGGCCGGGCCGGGCACGAACCGCCGCAGGACGCCTGGTTGCCGGACGCGTAGAGCAATCCGAGGGCGAGGACGGCCAGCGCGGCGGCCGCCATCGCGATCAGCCGGCCCGGACGGCAGAACCGGGTCCACTCGCGCCGGAGCAGTGTGTTGGTCGTGAGCATGGTCCGGTTCTACGGATTCACCCATAACGTCGTCCGAACGGCCGCTGTCATGCCGTTGTTAGGCGCGGCGCGGCATCCTGGGTGCGACCGGACCCCGACAGGGAAAGCGACCCATGGGCAAGCTGCGGCACGGGACCGTCGGACGGCGCTTCACGATCCTGTACGCGACGGTGTTTCTCGTATCCGCGATCGGACTGCTCGCCCTGACCTACGTGCTGTCGTCGGGCACCGAGGTGACCCGTGTCGTTCCCGGTCACCGCCCGCCCGGGGAGAGCGGCCTCGCCGCCGCGGAGCAGCACATCCGCCGCCTGGAGGGGGAGTTTTCACAGGTGCGGGACCGGCAGTCCCGCAGGCTGCTGGCCGGCTCGCTGATCGCGCTGGTGGTGATGGCGGCCGTGTCGCTGTTGCTCGGCAGGGTCCTCGCCCGCCGTGTGCTGCGCCCGCTGCGGCTGATCACCGCGGCGACGCGGCGGGTCTCCGCGGAGAATCTGCACCGGCGGCTCGCCGTGGCCGGACCCGCCGACGAGGTCAAGGAACTCGCCGACACCATCGACGGTCTTCTGGAACGGCTGGAGGCGTCGTTCGCCGCGCAGCGCCGGTTCGTCGGCAACGCCTCACACGAACTCCGTACGCCGCTGGCGACGATGCGGGCGTCGCTGGACGTGGCCGTCGCCAAGCCCGGTACCGCGGCGCCGACCGTGGCACTCGCCGATCGCCTGCGCACCGAACTCGACCGGGTGGACCGTCTGTTGGACGGCTTCCTCGTTCTCGCCCGGGCACAGCACGGCGCTCTCGCCGACCGGGCCCTGGTGTCGCTCGGCGAGCTGGCCGAGGAGGCGCTGACCGCCCGGGCCGCGGACATCGCCGCGAAGGGCCTGACCGTCGGCATCGACGTACGGCGGGAGTCCTGGACGCGGGGCAGTCCGGCGCTGTTGTCGCGGCTGGTGGGCAATGTGATCGACAACGCGATCGTGCACAACGAGGAGGGCGGCTGGATCCGGGTCGCCACCGCCCAAGGCCGCGGCGAGGCGCGTTTCGTCGTCGAGACCGGCGGGCGCGTCCTCGACCAGGACCGGGTGGACCGTCTGGGGCAGCCGTTCGAGCGGCTCGGGGCCGACCGGACCGGATCGGAGGAGAGTTCCGGGCTGGGGCTGTCCATCGTCGCGGCGATCGCCGCCGCCCACGGCGGGGGACTCGCCCTCCTGGCCCGGCCTCAGGGCGGACTGCGGGTCACGGCCGTGGTGCCGTCGGCGGCCGGGGCGGAAGGCGGCCGGTCCGAAGGGACCGGCGGGTCCGACGGGAGGGGCCCGTCCGAACGGACTCGCGGAGGTGAAGGGACCGGCGGGTCCGTGAGGACGGGCCGGTCCGAGGGGACGGGCCGGTTCGAGGGGATGGGCCGGTCCGAGGGGACGGGCCGGTTCGAGGGGATGGGCCGGTCCGAGGGGACGGGCCCGTTCGAAGGGGTGAGGCCGTGAGGGTGCTGGTCGTCGAGGACGCGCGCTCGCTCGCCGAGGTCGTCGCCGAGGGGCTGCGGGACCAGGGGATGGCCGTCGACGTGGCGCACGACGGGCTGGCCGCCGCGGCCAAGCTCGATGTCCACGCGTACGACGTGGTGGTCCTCGACCGTGACCTGCCCGGCATCCACGGGGACACGCTCTGCCAGATGATCACCGAGCGGGACGA
The DNA here is from genome assembly GCF_044456085.1 of Streptomyces sp. NPDC051018. Classification (NCBI taxonomy): domain Bacteria; kingdom Bacillati; phylum Actinomycetota; class Actinomycetes; order Kitasatosporales; family Streptomycetaceae; genus Streptomyces; species Streptomyces sp. NPDC051018. The sequence goes on along the minus strand of NZ_JBITFN010000026.1, from coordinate 101,250 downwards.
CCGCGCGATGGTGCTGATGCTGACCGCGGCCGGGTCGCCGGGTGACCGGGTCAGCGGTCTCACCCTCGGCGCCGACGACTACCTCGCCAAGCCCTTCCACTTTCCCGAGCTGATCCTCCGTATCCGTGCCCTGGCCCGCCGCAAACCCGCGGCCCGGGCGCGTACGCTGCGCGCCGCCGGACTCGAACTCGACCCGCTGCGCCGCCTCGCCTTCCGCGACGGCTGCCCGATGGAGCTGTCGGTGAAGGAGTTCGCCGTTCTGGAGGCGCTGCTGCGGGCCAGTCCGGGCTTCCTGAGCGCCGAGGAACTCCTGGAACAGGTGTGGGACGAGAACGCCGACCCGTTCACCAATACGGTGACCGTCACCGTCGGCCGGCTGCGCCGGAAGCTGGGCGGCCCGCCGGTCATCACGACGACACCCGGGGTGGGCTACCGCATCGGCACGGCCCCGGCCGGCTGACCGGGCCCACCGCCCGGTGCGGGCCGCGCGCCGCCCGTACGACGGAACCAGAGGGCCGACGGCACCTCAGCGGTCGACCACCCAGGCGGCGTCGGAGGGCGGGGTGCCCGTGGTGAGGATGCCCGTCACGATCCGGAACGCCTCGTCGAGCGGCACGGTGTCCTGGTCCGGATACTCGTCGTCCTGCCCGCCGGACAGCATGAAACCCTCGCTCCAGCCGTCGGCGCCCGGATCCACGGCATGCTCGCCGGGATCGCCCACGCCGTCGAGCAGCATCACCATCGCCCGCTCGGTGTTGGTCACGAAGGCGAGCAGCCTCCCACGGGAACTGGTCAGCCATGTCTCCAGCCGCCCCTCGGCGATCCTCGCCCGGAGAGTCTCCAGCGCCACCTCGCACGACACCGGTACGGCGCCGTCCTTGAGCACCCACGATTCACTCACGCGTACGAGGATCCCACCCCCGGATCCGGCAGGCGGAGCCCGGGCGCGGGAACAAGGGCGGAAGCCCGCGCAGGGGTGACCGTTCCGGCGGGAGGGAGACACCCGCCGCCGACCCCGGATGACCCGGCGGGGTGTCTACATGCCCAGGGACTCTGCACGGTGCACAGTCGTGCGTGTGTTCTGTTCAGGCTCCGCGTGCCATGGCACACTGCTCCCGACAAGCCGCCGCGGAAGGGAACAGCACGAGCCGTGAGTGAGCCGCGATCCGCTCCCACGGTTCTGCAGCTGGTGCTGGCCAGACGACTGCAGAAGCTGCGCAAGGCGGCGGGGATGACGGCGCAGGACGTCGGCCGCCGGCTGCGCCTGGCCCATACGACGGTGACCCGGATCGAGCGGGCCGACGTCGCGCTGAAGTATGTGACGGTGTCGGCGCTGCTGGAGGTCTACGGAGTCGACGGCGCCGAGAAGCAGGACTTCCTCGATCTGAGCGAGAAGGCGAACATCTCCGGCTGGTGGCAGGACTACCGTGACGTCCTGCCGGACATCTTCAGCCTCTACGTCAGCCTGGAGGCCTCGGCCGCCCAGATCCGCACCTATGAGCCCCACTTCGTCCCGGGGCTTCTCCAGACCGAGGACTACGCCCGCTCGGTTCTGCGGCTCGGCTTCCCCCGCGTCGAGCGGGAGGAACTGGACCGGCGCACCGCACTCCGTCTCGAACGCCAGCTCGTGCTCACCCGGCCGGGCGCGCCACGGCTGTGGGTCGTCATGGACGAGACCGTGCTGCGCAGGCCCGTCGGCGGTCCCGAGGTGATGCGGGCCCAGATCGACCGGCTCATGGAGGCGTGCGAGCTGCCGAACGTGGCCCTGCAGATCGCCGAGTTCCGCCGCGGTGCCCACCCCGGCGCCTACGGCCCGTTCGCCCTCTTCCGGTTCGACGGCATCGACTTTCCCGATGTCCTGTACTGCGAGAGTCTGACCCGCTCGGCCTATATCGAAGGACCGGAGGAGGTCAGCGTCTACCGGGAGGTCCTCGACCAGATGATCGTCAGAGCGACATCACCGCGCAGGACCCGGGACGTTCTGGCACGCGTCCGCGAGGAGAGCTGACGACCGGGCGTACCCGGAAAGCGGGTATCGGCGGAGCTTCTTCCTCGTGGACAACGGTCCGGCCCGGGGGCGCCGACGCTCCGGCCGACGACGGTGGGAGCAGCGGAATTCCTGAGGCTCACCCACAGAAGAATGCGCTTTTGTCTCCCCCTCCCAGCGCCGAGGATGGCAGTGCAACCGTCCACGGGGAGGAACCATGTCAAGCGCCATCACTCCGGACCTGCTGCCCCTCACCGCCGAGGACGGTCCTCAGGGGCTGGCCGTCGGCGGGATCCCGCTCGTCGAGCTGGGGCGCAGGTTCGGAACACCGCTGTTCGTCTACGACGAGGAGCATCTGCGCCGCCGGTGCCGGGAGGCGGTCGCCGCCTTCGGCGCGGACCATGTCGCTTACGCCTCCAAGGCGTTCCTGTGCACGGCGATGGCCCGGCTCGCCCACGAGGAAGGGCTGCTGCTGGACGTCGCGTCCGGCGGGGAGCTGCGGGTCGCGCTGCGCGCGGGCGTGCCGGGCGGGCGGATCGTGCTGCACGGCAACAACAAGGACGACGCCGAGCTGCGGGCGGCGGTCGCCGCGGCCGTACGGCATGTGGTGGTCGACAGCTTCGACGAGATGGACCGGATCGAACGGCTGCACTCGGCGGAAGGACTGCCCCCGGTGCCCGTGAAACTGCGGGTGGCGCCCGGTGTCGCCGCCGGGGCGCACCAGGCCATCCGTACCGGAGGCAGCGACTCCAAGTTCGGCTTCGGCCTCGCGGGCGGTGTCGCCGCGGCGGCCGTGCGGCGGGCGCGGGAGTCCGGGGCCATGGTCCTGGAGGGCGTCCACGCGCATGTGGGTTCCCAGGTGCTGGACGCGGCCGAGCTGGCCGAGGGGGCGGCGGCCGTCGCCCGGTTCGCCGTCGGGAGCGGAGTGCGCGGGCTCACCGTGGGAGGCGGGCTCGGGGTCGCCTACGAGTCGGGCCAGTCCGTCCCGTCGATCGCCGACTGGGCCGCCCGGGTGCGTGACGCCGCGCGCGGCGCGGGCTGGACCCGCGAGCTGACGGTCGAGCCCGGCCGTTCGATCGTGGCGCGCGCCGGTATGACCCTCTACCGGGTGGGGACGATCAAGCGGATCGAGGGCGTACGGACGTATGTCAGCGTCGACGGCGGGATGAGCGACAACATGCGCCCCGCCCTGTACGCCAGCCGGTACGAGGCCTTCCTGCCGCGCGATCCCCGCGCGCCCCGCCCGCTGCGCGCCCGGGTGGTGGGCAAGCACTGCGAGAGCGGCGACGTGATCATCGACGACGCGGCCCTCCCCGCAGATCTGCGGGTGTCCGATCTGCTCGCCACACCGGTCACCGGGGCGTACGGCTACGCGATGGCCTCCAACTACAACAAGCTCCCGCGACCCGCCGTGGTCTTCGTGCGCGACGGCGACGCCCGGGTCGTCGTACGCCGCGAGAGCGAGGAGGACCTGCTGCGGCTGGATGTCACCGAACCGGCGGACCCGGGCTCCGGGGCGACCCGGACCGGGCCCGCGGACCTGGTGGCGGCCGGGCGGCCCGCCACCGCCTAACCTGGCGCGATGCTGAACAGTGCGCGTCTGCTCGTCCTGCTGGAGATCGCCCGCAAGGGCACCATCGTCGCCGCGGCCCAAGCGCTGCATCTGAGCCCCTCGGCGATCTCCCACCAGCTCGCGCGGCTGGAGCAGGAGGTCGGGGTGGCGCTGGTGGAGCGGGCCCCGCAGAGTCTGCGGCTCACGGCCGCAGGCCGGCGGCTTGCCGAGCACGCCCAGGCCGTGGCCGATCTGATGGCCGTGGCGGAGGACGACCTGCGCGGGCACTCGGCCGGTGAGGCCGGGGTGCTGCGGCTCGGGTTCTTCGCCTCGTCCGGTCTGGAGCTGCTGCCCCGGGCCCTCTCCGCGTTCGCCGCGACCCGGCCCCATGTGGAGCTGGAGCTGATCCTGGGGCAGCCGCACGAGCTGGTACCGGATCTGGAGGCGGGACGGCTCGACGCCGTGGTCGTCTTCGAGCATCCGCTGGATCCGTGGTGCCGCCAGGCGAGCGTGGATGTGGAGATGTTCTTCGACGAGCCGCAGCTGATCGTCGTACCGCTGCGGCACCGGCTCGGCCGCCGCAGTGTGGTCCGGCTGGCCGCGCTGGAGGGCGAGAGCTGGATCGGCACCCGCGGCGGCCACACCGGCGAACCGGTGCTGGAACGGGCCTGCGCCGCCGAGGGATTCCTGCCGCGCGTCCGCTGCCGCAGCGACCACTACCAGGTCACCATCAACCTCGCCCGCGCCGGTATGGGCATCGCCCTGGTGCCCGCGCTGGGTCTCGGTGACACCGCGGGTGTGCATGTCTGCCGGCTCGACCACCCCCAACTGCACCGGCGCGTCGGCGTCGCGACCCGCCCCACGAACGAGAACCCCCTGCTGCGGGCCTTTCTGACGGATCTGCGGTCGGCGGCCGAGGAGGTCGGGGCGCTGCTGGGGACCCAGTGGGCGTGACGGCGGCCGTCCCGTCCCGGCGTCCACGGCCCGGCACACCACCGGTCCGTTCCGCCCGGGCCCTCCCGCCGCCGGACAGCCGACCGGGCCAAGGAGAAGCGCCCCGGTTCGGTCCATGGGTCTGTCGCGGTCCCGACGGGCGGCGGGTCGGCGCTCCGGTGACACGTACGGGGGGCGGGCGGCAAGGGCCCCAGCGACGACGGGCGGCAAGGGCCCGAGCGACGAGAGGACGCCACCGGCCGTACGGCTCCGGCCGCGTCCCCCCGGCCCCTCTCGTGACCTGGCGGCGATGTGCCTTGACGCTGTCTGCGACGACGGTGTGCGCGTCGGCCCCTGATGTGGGGTCACCCTTTCGTTCGGGACGGCTGCGACGCCCGGGCTCGGGGCAGGTCACACGGGTGTGGTGGAAGCGCCCACCGCGGGCCTGGTGAAACGGCGCTTCTGCGGGAACAACGGCCGACCCCTTCCGCGGGCGCGCCCGCGCCCCGGCCCGGCCGAGCGCTTCGGACCGAGAGCACCGGATGCCTCCGGATTCCGCCCGGGGCCGGACCCGCTCCCGCCGCCCCGGACGCCGTGAGCCGGTCCGTCCCGTCGGGGGTACGGACCGGCTCAGCTCCGGGAGCGGACCTCAGCCCGGCCCCGGGCGGGCGGCGTAGTCCGCCAGGGTCCGGCCGACGTCCCGGATCGCGTGCACCGCGGCCCGTTCCGTACTGCTGCCCAGAGCCGTGTCCCAGTGCGCCACCACCGCGTATGCGAGCCGGCGCTCCCCGATGACGACACCCGCGTCGGCACGGACACCTGTGTCGGTGCCGGTCTTGTTGGCCACGAGCAGACCGCCCGGCAGGGGAGCGGGGAAGCAGTCCGCGTAGGGGTCGTGGGGCACCAGCGCGGGAACCAGACCGTGATCCGTGTTGGACCGCATCCAGCGCAGCAGCCGCGCGGACGCCTCCGGAGAGGTCATCGTGCCGCGTACGGCATGGGCCACCAGCCGTGCCAGTGCGCGGGCCGTGCCCGTCGCGAACACGGGCGGGTCGTCCGGGCCGCGTTGGTCGCGGACGCGGTCGTGGACGGTCAGCCCGCCGAGACCGAGGCTCTCCTCCAGCCGGGCCGGCGCGTCGAGGCCGACCAGCCGGAGCAGCGCGTTGGTCGCGGTGTTGTCGCTGACGGCCGCCGTGAGCCAGCACAGGTCCTCGACCGTCCAGCCGCGCCGGCTCAGCCGGCCCAGCAGACCGGTGCCGCCCGCCGTGTCGGCCGGGTCGACCGTGACGGGCTGATCCGGGCGCAGCTCTCCGGTGTCCAGCCGTCGGGAGACCTCGGCGAGCAGCAGGAGCTTGGCGGCCGACGCCACCGGCAGGACGGCCGTGTCGTCGACGCCGACGCTCGCTCCGCCGTCCACATCGACGGCACAGACGGCGAGGTCCAGCGGCAGCGCGGCCGAACGCCGTGCCGCCGCCGCCACCCGGGCCAGCGTCATCGCACCCTCACCACCACTCCCGCGCGCTCCTCGGTCGGGCGGCCGTCCCGTACCGCGATCCGCCCGGCCACCACGACCGTACCGATGCCCTCCGGAGCGAGCAGCGGGCGGTCGAAGGTGGCGGTGTCGCGTACCGCGTCCGGATCGAGGACGACCAGGTCGGCGAGTGCTCCGTCGTGAACCGTGCCGCGCCCGGTGAGAGAGAACCGCCGGGCGGGCAGACCGGTCATCTTGTGCACGGCGCTCTCCAGGGTCAGCAGCCCCTCGTCCCGTCCGTAGTGTCCGAGCACCCGGGCGAAGCTGCCCGCCCAGCGCGGATGCGGACGGCCCGGCTTGGGCACACCGTCCGAACCGATCATCGCCAGCGGGCTGGTGAGCACCCGGCGGACGTCGTCCTCGCGCATGGAGTGGCTGATGATGGTCACCTCGCCGCCCTCCGCGAGGAGCAGGTCGCAGACGTAGTCGACCGGGTCGAGGCCCGCCGCCGAGGCCAGTTCCGCGATCCGGTGGCCCTCGGCCGCCGGGTGGGTGGGGGCGGCGGCGACGGCGATGAGGTCCCAGCCGCCGTTGCCGACGGTGTTCTCCCAGCCCTTGACGCCTTCCGCGATGGAGGTGCGGATACGGTCGCGCACCTCCGGCAGGCGCAGCCGCGCGAGCAGGGCGCCGACACCGCCCTCGTTCGCCCAGGGCGGCAGCAGGGCGTGCAGAACGGTGCTGCCCGCGGTGTACGGATAGACATCGCAGAGCACGTCCACGCCCTCGGCCCGGGCGCGCTCCAGCCGGGGCAGGGTGCGCAGGGTCGCGCCCCAGGCGTGGCGCCCGGCGGTCTTGTGGTGGGAGACCTGGAGGGGGGCGCCGGAGCGGCGGGCTATCTCCAGGGCCTCCTCCAGCGCGGACTCCACCTGGGACATCTCGTCGCGCAGATGGGTCACATACGGTTTGCCGTGCCGGGCCGCGACCTCGGCGAGGGCGACGATCTCCTCCGTACCGGCATAGCCGCCCGGCGGGTAGATCAGCCCGGTGGACAGTCCGGCCGCGCCCTGGGTGAGGGCCCCGTCGAGCAGCCGGCACATCGCGCCCAGTTCGTCCGCCGTCGGCGGGCGGTCCTCGAAGCCCATCACCCCGGCGCGCAGGGTGCCGTGGCCGACGAGCGAGGCGATATGGGTACGGCGCAGTGCCGGGTCCTGTCCCGCGGCGAAGGCGTCGAAGTCCTCGGCGGGCCGGACGGGTCCGAGGCCGAACGTCACCCGCAGATACTCGGCGAGAGAGGCCAGCCGCTCCGGCAGCGCGGGGAAGAGGCTGGTACCGCAGTTGCCGCTGATCTCGGTGGTCACGCCCTGGAGCAGCGGTGCGAGGCGCAGTTCCTCGGTCTCCGCGTCCGGGGCGCCGTCCTGCCGGGGTACGGCGAGGGCGTCGGAGTGGGTGTGCACGTCGATGAAGCCGGGGGTGACGATCCGCCCGGTCGCGTCCACGACCTGGGCCGCCTCGTACCGTCCCCCCGGGGGCAGGACGGTGATCCGGCCGCCGGTGACGGCGATGTCGGCCGCGCGGCGCGGCGCGCCGGTTCCGTCGACCAGGGTGCCGCCGCGCAGGAGGAGATCGCAGGGAGGCTGTGGTCCGGAGCGGGGCGGCACCCGGTCCGGCCCGGGGGCGGGCGTCACCCGTGGCGCCGCGGGACCGCCGGCCGGGCGGCCGGTCGCCCGGCCGCGGGAGGGACGGCCCATCACAGCACCGTCGACAGGAAGGCCCGCGTGCGCTCGTGCCGCGGTTCACCGAACACCCGCTCGGGGCGGCCCTCCTCCACGACGGCCCCCTGGTCCATGAAGAGGACCCGGTCGCCGGCCTCGCGGGCGAACCCCATCTCATGGGTGACCACGATCATCGTCATACCGCTGCGGGCGAGATCCCGCATGACGCCGAGGACCTCGCCGACGAGTTCGGGGTCGAGCGCCGACGTCGGCTCGTCGAAGAGCATGAGGGTCGGTTCCATCGCCAGGGCACGGGCGATCGCGACCCGTTGCTGCTGCCCGCCGGAGAGCTGCGCCGGATAGTGGTCCGCGCGGTCTCCCAGCCCGACGCGGTCGAGGAGTTCGCGGGCCTGGCGCTCGGCCCGGGCGCGCGGGCGGCCCTTGACCACGAGCGGGCCCTCCATCACGTTCTGCACGGCGGTCCGGTGCGGGAACAGATGGAACCGCTGGAAGACCATGCCGATCCGCTCCCGCTGTCTGCGGATGTCGCGCGGGCGGCGCTCCCGCAGGACGGTGCCCGACGGGCCGTGCTGCTCGTAGCCGACGAGTTCGCCGTCGATCCGGATGCGGCCGGCGTCGATCTTCTCCAGGTGGTTGAAGCAGCGCAGCAGCGTGGACTTGCCGGACCCGGAGGGGCCGATGACGCAGAGCACCTCGCCGGCGGCGACCTGGAGATCGATGCCCTTGAGCACCTCGGTCTCGCCGAACCGTTTCCGGACCCCTTGGGCACTGAGGACGATGTCGTTCACGCTGCGGCTCCCTTGCCGGTGCGGCCGGGTACGAGGTTGGCCAGCATCCGCCGCCGCAGCGGGGAGGCGCCGGGGCTGTAGTGGCGTTCGATGAAGTGCTGGGCGACGCTGGCGACCGTGGTGAGCACGAGATACCAGATCGACGCCACCATCAGGAGCGCGATGACCTCGAAGTTGGCGAGATACAGATGCTGGGAGACGGTCATGAGATCGGCTCCGGCGATGACCGAGACCAGGGAGGTCGTCTTGAGCATCGAGATGAACTGGTTGCCGAACGGCGGGATGATCACGCGCATCGCCTGGGGGAGGACGACACGGGTGAGGATCCGGCGGTTCGACATACCGATGGAGGCGCCCGCCTCGCGCTGGCCCGGATCCACGCTCTGGATGCCGGCGCGCACGATCTCGGCCATATAGGCGCCCTCGTTGATGGACAGGCCGAGGAGGGCCGCGACGAAGCTGGTGATCACCGCGTTGGTCTGCCACTCGACGAGCTTGGGCCCGTCGAAGGGGATGCCGATGCTGATCACCGGGAACAGCAGCGCCAGATTGAACCAGAAGATGAGCTGGACCAGCAGGGGAGTGCCCCGGAAGAACCAGGTGTAGGCGCTGGCGATCAGGCGCAGCACGGGGCTCTCGGAGAGCTGCATCACCGCCACGAGCACACCGATGGCGATACCGACGGCCATCGAGACCAGGGTGAGCTGGACCGTCACCCACAGACCCCCGAGGATCACACCGTCGAACTGGTAGTCGGCGATGACGTCCCAGTGGAGGTTGGGGTTCACGATGACGGTGTACGCGAGCCACACCGCGACGAAGAGGGCGGCGGCGACGGCGAACCAGCGCCCGGGGCGGGGACGGCGGGTCACCTTGAGGGTGAGTCCGTCGTCCCCGGCGGGCGCGGCGAGCTCCGCCTTGGTGATGTCGGCGGCCACTGCGGCCCCGGCGGTGCCCGGCCCGTCGGACGGCACCGGGCCACTCTCTGGTGAATCGTTTTTGCTGAGGCGGGTCATATCAGTGCTCCCACGCCCTACTGGCCGTCGTTGACGGTGGCCTTCGGCACGGCGCTGCCGCCGACGCCGTACGAGTCGAGGATCTTCTTGTAGCCGCCGTCGTCGATGAGCTTCTGGAGCGACTTCTGGACGGCGTCGCGCAGCCCGTTCTGGTTCTTCGCGACGGCGATGCCCCATGGCGCGGCGCCGTACTGCGTGGGAAGGGCCTCGTACGTCCCCTTCTCCTTCACGAACATCGCGGCGACCGGGTAGTCGACGATGGTGGCGACGGCGCGCTTGCTGTCGAGCTGGAGCAGACCGGAGGGGGCGTCCTCGCTCTGCGAGATCTTCATCTTGTCGGCGCACTTGGCGTTCTGCTGCTGGCCGATGTCGAGGTTCGAACTGCCCTTGGCGAGGACGACGGCCTTGCCGCAGAGGTCCTCCAGGGTCTTGATGCCCTCGGGATTGCCCTTCTGCGTCATGATCACTCCGCCGGTGCGGAAGTAGTCGACGAAGTCCACGGCCTGGCGGCGCTGGGGGCTGTCGGTCATGGAGGACATGACCAGGTCGAACCGTCCCGAGGTGAGGCCGGGGATCAGCCCGTCGAAGGCCGCGTTGGTGAGTTCGAGCTTCAGGCCGAGTTCGTCGGCGACGGCCTGGGCCAGATCGGGGTCCACCCCCGTCAGCTCGGTGGTGCCCGGCTTGTACATCTCCATGGGCGGATAGCCGACCGCGGTGGCGACCCGCAGCACGCCCTTCTTCTTGAGATCGGCCGGGAGCAGCTCGGTCGCGGTCTTGCCCCCGGCGGCGGACTCGCCGCCCGGGGAGGTGCCGCCCTGGTCCGAGCGCCCGCAGGAGACGGTCACGAGAGCGGCGAGGGTCAGGGCTGCCAGGGATCCGGCCCGTCTGCGGTTTGTCATTGTTTCTCCTTGCGCGGTGAACTTGCGCAGATGCTGGCAGCAGGGCGGTACGGAACGGAAGATGATGAAGCTATTCATGGCTCAGCATCGAAAACGGTATGGCTCTCCCCTTCCGCCGCAGGTCATGATGAGGGGTGCCGCGGGCCGGCCGGTGTGGCCGCGCCGGTGTACGGGAGCAGCCGTCGCCCGCTTCCCGGGGCCGGGCCCCGCCGGTACGCCCGGACGAACGCTTCGCTGCCCCCGGCGGGACCTGCCCGGCCGCCCGGGCCGTCGTCGTGTATCAGGGCACGGCCGGGACCGGGGAGCGGCCCCGGTCCGGTGAGCACGCCCCGGGCCCGTACGGGACGGCGGGAACGCCACCAGGGAAAGGGCCGCCGGTCGGGCCCCCGCAGCGCGAGGTCCGCACCGTCAGGGCAGGGGCACCGCTCGGACGGCACCGCAGGCGGGAGCCGAACGGTGCCGGGTTAGCATATGAGCGCTCCCTAGCTCGAAAGATGGACCTGTGACTGTCAACGAGGACTCGTTCACCAACTGGAAGAACCGCGAGGAAATCGCGGAATCGATGATCCCCATAGTCGGGAAGCTCCACCGGGAGCGGGATGTCACCGTCCTGCTCCACAGCCGCTCCTTGGTGAACAAGTCGGTGGTCAGCATTCTCAAGACCCACCGGTTCGCCCGGCAGATCGCGGGTGAGGAACTCTCGGTCACCGACACGATGCCGTTCCTCCAGGCGCTGACCACTCTCGATCTCGGCCCGTCCCAGATCGACATCGGCATGCTCGCCGCGATGTACCGGAGCGACGACCGCGGTCTCCCGGTGGCCGAGTTCACCGCCGAGGCCGTCGCCGGCGCCACCGGTGCCGGCAAGATCGAGCGCCGCGAGCCCCGTGACGTCGTCCTCTACGGATTCGGCCGCATCGGCCGCCTCCTCGCCCGTCTGCTCATCGAGAAGGCCGGCTCCGGCAACGGCCTGCGGCTGCGCGCCATCGTCGTCCGCAAGGGCGCCGGCCAGGACATCGTCAAGCGCGCCTCGCTGCTGCGCCGCGACTCCATCCACGGCCAGTTCCAGGGCACGATCGCCGTGGACGAGGCCAACAACAAGATCATCGCCAATGGCAACGAGATCCAGGTGATCTACTCCGACGACCCGACGTCGGTGGACTACACGGCGTACGGCATCAAGGACGCCATCCTGATCGACAACACCGGCAAATGGCGCGACCGCGAGGGCCTGTCGAAGCATCTGCGCCCCGGTATCGCCAAGGTCGTCCTGACCGCGCCCGGCAAGGGCGACGTCCCCAATGTCGTCCATGGCGTCAACCACGACATGATCAAGCCGGACGAGCGGATCCTGTCCTGCGCCTCCTGCACCACCAACGCGATTGTCCCGCCGCTGAAGGCGATGGCGGACGAGTACGGTGTCCTGCGCGGCCATGTGGAGACCGTCCACTCGTTCACCAACGACCAGAACCTGCTGGACAATTACCACTCGTCCGACCGCCGCGGCCGCTCGGCGCCGCTCAACATGGTCATCACCGAGACCGGCGCCGCCTCCGCCGTCGCCAAGGCGCTGCCCGATCTGAAGGCGAGGATCACCGGCAGCTCGATCCGGGTCCCGGTGCCGAACGTCTCGATCGCGATCCTCAATCTGCGCCTCGCGCGCGAGACCACCCGCGAGGAGGTCCTCGACCACCTCCGCAAGGTGTCCCTCACCTCGCCGCTCAAGCGCCAGATCGACTTCACCAGCGCTCCCGACGCGGTGTCCAGCGACTTCATCGGCTCGCGCCACGCCTCGATCGTCGACGCGGGCGCCACCAAGGTCGAGGGCGACGACGCGATCCTCTACCTGTGGTACGACAACGAGTTCGGCTACTCCTGCCAGGTCATCCGTGTCGTCCAGTACGTGTCCGGGGTGGAGTACCCGACCTACCCGGCGCCCGCGGTCTGATCCCGGCGGACGGCCCGGCCGGTGCCCCGGCGGGCAGGACGTCCCGGCCGGGCGCAGGGCCGCCCTCCCGCCGCCCGTGCTCCGGCGCCGTAGCGAGCGGCAGGTGTCAGTACGCCGGCCAGGTGCCCGGCCTCCGACGCTCGGCGGGGCCGCCCAGTGCCCACCGGGGTACGGCGCCCGTGGCACACGGTCGTCGTGCCCGCCCCCGCCCGGTTCCGGTTCCGGTTCCGGTTCCGGTTCCGCGGGACCGTACCTGGGCAGGGGCGCCGTCGGCGGACTCGTGCTACTGGAGGGCGAGTGCCCGTGCTCCGGGGGCGCACCGGTCCTCCAGCACGGCGAGGTGCTCCGGCGACAGCCGCCGGGAGGCTCCCCGGCGGGTGCCGTCGAGGAGGGCGCATCCGGTGTCCAGCCACCCGGGGTCGGGTGCGACGCCGATGAACTCCGCGAGGCGGGCCAGCTCGTCGCGGGGACGGTCGAGCAGGTGCTCGTAGGCGAGCGTGGTACGCCGGTCCGGGGGCACCGCGCCGAGCAGTTCCACGCCCTCGACGACGAGCTGGGACCACAGGGCGCCGAAGTCCCCGATCGGCAGCTCGCGGCCGTGGACCAGGGCGGGATCGATGGGGTCCCCGAGCAGTCCCGACAGTTCCGGGGGCAGCGACCGCACGTCGTCCTCGGTCAGCGCGGCCGGATCGGCGACCCCCGTCCGGGCGATGATCTCCCTCAGGAGGAGGATCAGCCGGAACCCCGTATGGCGGCTCATCGACAGGGCGCAGTCGGGGCCGTCCCGGAAGAGATGGACGAACTTCGCGCGGGGGAAGGCCGCACGCAGCCGCGGGACCCAGTGGGTGGAGTATCCCGAGCGCTCGACCACGGCACTGCGGCCGAACCGTGTGCACAGGGTGTCGAAGAGTGCCTCGTAGTGTCCGGCGGCGGTCCGCATCGGCCACCGGGTGACCTCGTTCCCGAGGTCGTCGAACAGCGCGTCGGGTGCGTCGGTCAGATGGGGGAGCACCGTCAGACAGAGCGCGGGAATGCCCGTGGTCCCGGCCGAGAACCGCCCGGGCCGCAGCGGATACAGGAACTCCGGCAGGGGGAGCCCGCTGCGGATCATGGTGTCGAAGAGCGGGTTGGGCCGGGCGAGTAACTGCCAGAACCGGCCGCCGTCGAGCCGTTCCGGCGGGAGTCCCGCCCTGCCCACCGAGGCCAGCAGCTCATTGAGGCTGAGGACGTCCGGATGCCGGTTGACGATCTGGGACAGAGCGGTCGATCCGCTGCGCCCCGTACCGACGACAAAGGTCAGGCTCCGCAAACTGTTCTCCTTCGCACGACTCGGTGAGGATCCTCCCGACCGCCGACCGCCGACCGCCGACCGCTCGACCGCTCGGCCGTCGGGGAACCGGGCCCGGCTCCACTCCGGCCACCCGTGCCTTCCGGTGACGCCACCCGGCCCGGCGGTCCCGGTCCCGGGATCCCCCTGGAGGGCCAGGATGCCCCCGGGAAGCCCGCCGTTGTCCAGGAGCCGGACGGAAAGGACCGTACGGGTGATGCGAGGTCCGGGAAGGGCTCCGTACACAAGCGCGAGTGGCACCCGGGGTTCCGGGGGTGCCCCGGGCGGCGCCCGGCGCGCAGGGGGAACGCGAGTCTCCGCGCGTCCCCGTCCGGCCGCTCCCTCGGCCCGCCGTCCCCCGTCACGTGACTCCCGCCCGCCGTCTCCCGCCCCCGCGCCTCCTGTCTCCCGTCTCCTGACGAGGTCCGGATGGTGAACAGCGGTGAACGTTTCCGATCACAGGACTAGGCTGGCGGACGCAGCCGGTTCGCCCTGCCCGCCAGGCAGGCGCGTCGCAAGAGGGAACCCGGTGGGAATCCGGGACTGCCCCGCAGCGGTGAGCGGGAACGACCGCCGTCATACGCACTGGATCCACGACGGGTCCGGGAAGCGACGGCCAGTAGGTGTTTCGCCCGTCGAGACGTGCCCGCGAGTCCGAAGACCTGCCTGCTGCCCGTGTACGGACGACCGTGCGCGGAGATCCCGGTGACCTCGTGGGCGGGTCGGCGTGCTTGTCCGGTGGACGATCGCACCCATGGTGCGCATCCGGTCCACGGGATTCGCTCAGCCTTCGCGTTCGCGTGCCGTCCCGGGACATACGGAGACACACTCGCGAAGGAGAGTTCCGTGACAGCCAAGCCCGCGGCCGCGACAGCGCGGTCCACCGTGTACGGCTACCCCCGCCAGGGCCAGAACCGGGAACTGAAGAAGGCCGTCGAGGGCTACTGGAGGGGACGCGTCACCGCCGCCGCCCTCCGGGAGACCGCGACCGCGCTGCGCAGGACGAACTGGCGGCAGCTGGCCGACGCGGGCATCGACGAGGTGCCCACCGGGGACTTCTCGTACTACGACCACGTCCTGGACACCAGCGTCATGGTCGGCGCGGTCCCGGCCCGGCACCGCGAAGCCTTCTCGGCCGACGCGCTCGACGGCTACTTCGCCATGGCGCGGGGCACCGAGGACGTGGCGCCCCTGGAGATGACCAAGTGGTTCGACACCAACTACCACTACCTCGTCCCGGAACTCGGCCCCGACACCCGCTTCACCGCCGATGCCACCAAGCAGGTCGCCGAGCTGGAGGAAGCCCTCGCACTCGGCCACACCGCCCGCCCGGTTCTCGTCGGTCCCGTGACCTATCTCCTGCTGGCCAAGCCCGCCCCCGGCGTCGCCGCCGGATTCGAACCGCTCACCCTGCTGGACCGGCTGCTGCCCGTGTACGCGGAGATCCTGGCCGATCTGCGGGCCGCGGGAGCCGCATGGGTCCAGCTCGACGAGCCCGCCCTCGTCCAGGACCGCACCCCGGCCGAGCTGAACGCCACCGCCCGCGCCTACCGGGACCTCGGGGGCCTCTCCGAGCGGCCCAAACTGCTGGTCGCCTCGTACTTCGACCGGCTCGGCGATGCCCTGCCCGTTCTCGCCAAGGCCCCCGTCGACGGGCTGGCCCTCGACTTCACCGAACGGGCGGCCGCCAATCTCGACGACCTGGCCGCCGCCGGCGGACTGCCCGGCAAGCGCCTGGTCGCGGGGGTGGTCAACGGCCGCAACATCTGGATCGACCGGCACGAGAAGTCCCTCGCGACCCTCGGCACGCTCCTCGGGCTCGCGGACCGGGTCGACGTCTCCGCCTCCTGTTCCCTCCTGCATGTCCCGCTCGACGCCGAGGTCGAACGGGAGATCGACCCCGGGATCGCCCGCTGGCTGTCCTTCGCCCGCCAGAAGGCCCGCGAGATCGTCACCCTCGCCCGCGGACTGAGTGAGGGAACCGGCGCCATTGCCGCCGAACTCGCCGCCAACCGGGCCGCCCTGGCCTCCCGCGCGGAATCGGCCCTCACCTCCGACCCGGCCGTCCGGGCCCGTACCGCCTCCGTCACCGCCGCCGACGGCCGCCGCCCGGAGTCCTATGTCCAGCGGGCCGCCGCCCAGCGCGCCCGCCTCGGCCTGCCCCTCCTGCCGACCACCACCATCGGCTCCTTCCCGCAGACGGCCGGACTGCGGACCGCGCGCGCCGATCTGCGGGCCGGACGCATCGACACCGCCGGATACGAGGAGCGGATCAAGGACGAGATCCGGGAGGTCGTCGCCTTCCAGGAGAAGGCGGGCATCGACGTCCTCGTCCACGGCGAACCCGAACGCAACGACATGGTGCAGTACTTCGCCGAGCAGCTCACGGGCTGTGTCGCCACCCGGCACGGCTGGGTCCAGTCGTACGGCACCCGCTGTGTGCGCCCGCCGATCCTGGCGGGTGACATCTCCCGGCCGCAGCCGATGACGGTCCGCTGGACCTCCTACGCCCAGTCGCTCACCGGACGGCCCGTCAAGGGCATGCTCACCGGCCCGGTCACCATGCTCGCCTGGTCCTTCGTCCGCGACGACCAGCCGCCGGGCGACACCGCCCGCCAGGTCGCCCTCGCTCTCCGCGACGAGGTGACCGACCTCGAAGCGGCGGGCATCGCGGTCGTCCAGGTCGACGAGCCCGCCCTGCGGGAAACCCTTCCGCTGCGTACCGCCGACCGCGCCCGGTACCTCGCCTGGGCCACCGAGTCCTTCCGCCTCAGCACCGGCGGCGCGCGCCCGGGCACCCAGATCCACACTCATATGTGCTACGCGGAGTTCGGTGACATCGTCGACGCCATCGACGATCTCGACGCCGATGTCATC
This sequence comes from Streptomyces sp. NPDC051018, assembly GCF_044456085.1. Lineage (NCBI taxonomy): Bacteria > Bacillati > Actinomycetota > Actinomycetes > Kitasatosporales > Streptomycetaceae > Streptomyces > Streptomyces sp. NPDC051018. The sequence goes on along the minus strand of NZ_JBITFN010000026.1, from coordinate 84,719 downwards.
AGCCTGGAGGCGGCCCGGTCCCATATGCAGATCGCCCGTGAACTCGCCGCCCACGCCTATCCGCGCGAGGCCGGACCGGGTGTCTACGACATCCACTCCCCGCGGGTCCCCAGCGCCGGGGAGGCCGCCGCCCTGCTGCGCACGGGGCTGGAGGCCATCCCCGCGGAACGCCTGTGGGTCAATCCCGACTGCGGCCTGAAGACCCGCGGCTGGGCGGAGACGCGTGCTTCGCTGGAGAACCTGGTCGCCGCGGCCCGCGAGATCCGCTCGGAGCTGTCATCCGGCGGATCCTGATCCCACGGGGGCGGGGCACCCCGGGTGCCCCGCTCCTCGGGCGTCGCCCCGGCGGAAGCCGCCGGCGGGGGACTTCGCGTCCGACGCGTGCCGGGCTCAGCCTGTACGGGTCAGGTCCGTTTCCACCCGTAGGGTTCGGTCCGGTTCGGTCCAGTCCGGTTCAGCCCGTACGGATCATGTCCGCGCACTTCTCGCCGATCATCATCGTGGTGATGCACGGGTTGACCGCGGGCAGAAACGGCATCACCGAGGCGTCCGCCACCCGCAGCCCCCGGACCCCCTTCACCCGCAGCTGAGGGTCGAGCGGTGAGGCGGAGTCGCCGGCCGCGCCCATGCGTACCGTTCCCGCGGGGTGGTAGACCGTGTTGTGGGTCTCCCGGATGTACGAGAACAGTTCGTCGTCCGAGGTGAGCGCCGGGCCCGGGGCCAGCTCCCGGCCGGCCCACCCCGCCATGGGGGACTGCGCCACGATCTCGCGAGCCAGCCGCAGCCCGTAGGTCATCACGCGGACGTCGTGCTCATGGGTGAAGTAGCGGGGATCGACCTTGGGCTTGTCACGGAAGTCCCGCGTCCGCAGCCGTACCGTGCCCGTCGACCGCGCGCGGGTCACATTCGGGGTGAGGCAGAACGCGTTCTCGGAGGTCGGATAGCCGCGCCGGTAGGTGTTCATGTCGAACGGCACCGAGCCGTAGTGGAACATCAGATCCGGCCGGTCGAGACCGGGTTCGGTGCCGGTGAAGATACCGATCTCCCACCACTGGGTGGACGAGGTGACCATGGGGCGCTTCGCCTCCCACATGATCACCCCCTCCGGGTGGTCCTGGAGGTGGGAGCCGACACCGGGGGAGTCGACCCGGACCTCCACCCCGGTCTCCCGCAGATGTTCCGCCGGCCCGATGCCCGACAGCATCAGCAGCTTCGGGGAGTCGATGGCCCCGCAGCTGACGATCACCTCGCGCCGGGCCCGTACCGAGCCGCTGTGAATGGTGTCCGGCTCCAGATACTCCACACCCTCGCACCGCCCGTCGGCGGAGAACAGCAGCCGCTTGGCCTGAAGCCCGGTCCGTACATCGAGCCCGGGCCGGCCGCCCATCACGGGATGCAGATAGGCGACCGACGCCGAGCAGCGGGTGCCGTCGGGCAGGGCGTTGATCTGGAACCAGTGGGCGCCCCGCACCACCGTCGTACCGCTGTTGAACGGGGTGGCCGGGATGCCCGCCGCCGCGCACGCCTCCAGCAGCGCTGCGCCGCACGGGTCGTTCGGCGGCACGGTCCGGATGGTGACCGGGCCCGAGCGGCCGTGGTGCGCGCCGGGCGCGTCGTTGGTCTCCAGCCGCCGGTAGAGCGGGAAGCACTCATCGGCGCTCCAGCCGGTGGCGCCCAGGGCCGCCCACTCGTCGAGATCCTCGGCCGGGGCCCAGAACGCGATACAGGAGTTGTGCGACGAGCAGCCTCCGAGGACCTTGGCGCGGGCGTGCCGCATAAAGCTGTTGCCGCGCTCCTGCGGCTCGACCGGGTAGTCCCAGTCGTAGCCCGACTCCAGCAGCTCCATCCACCGGTCGAGCCGCAGCACGCTCTCGTCGCCGACGTCGGACGGCCCCGCCTCCAGTACGCACACGCTGACCCCGGGGTCCTCGGACAGGCGGGCGGCGATGACGGCTCCCGCCGTACCGCCGCCGACCACCACATAGTCGTACTCGTCGCCAGGGTTGCTCTGTGAGGGCATCGTGTCTCCTGAAACGGGATCGCGGGTGTCCGGTGAAAGGGACCGGACGGGTGGGGAACGCCTCGGACGGACGGCTGCTCGGACGGACGGCGCTCCGGACGGAGGTCGCCTCAGACGGAGGGCAGGGTGGCTTCGGGGGGCTCCGGGGACGCGGAGGCCCCCGGTGCGAGTGCGCGGTGCTCCTCCAGCACGCCGGTACGGTGCCGCTGCACGAACCAGTAGTAGGCGAAGCCGCCGAGCGCGACGACACCGATGAACAGGAAGGCCCCCCAGCGCAGATACCAGTGCTGGGGGCCCGTCGCGTTGTAGACCTCGGCGCGCGGCCAGGCGAGGTTGAGCGACATCGCCGCCCCCCACAGCACCGCGAGGACGTTGACGGGCAGTCCGAAGCGGCCGAGCGAGAACTTGCCCTCGGCCGGCTGCCAGGTGCCGCGCAGCCGCCGGATCAGCATCGGCACGGTGACCAGCAGATAGGCCAGATAGATCATGATGATGGCGATACTGGTGATCACCGAGAAGATCTGCGGCTGATTGATGTTGATCACCAGGATGACCACACCCACGATGCCTATGACCACGGCGGGCACCACCGGAGTCCGGAAGCGCGGGCTCACCCGGGCGAGATGCGACCCGGCCGGGAGGTTGTTGTCGCGGGCCATCGCGAACATCAGCCGGATGCCGGCGGCCTGGACCGCGAGCACACAGACCGTGATGGCGATGACGACGCACCACAGCACCAGCTCGCCGACCGTCGGGCCCAGGGTCTCCAGGACGACGTACTGGAGACCGCCCGTCGACAGCTCCTTCGCGGCCAGATCCGGCACCGCCATCAGGGCGAACAGCAGGATCAGCCCGCCGATGAGGAAGGACGCGATCAGCGCGCGCAGAATGGCCCGGGGTGCGTTGCGGCTCGGGTCGTGCGACTCCTCGCCCAGGGAGGACGCCGTGTCGAACCCGTACATGACATACGCCGAGGCCAGCGACGCCGTCAGGAACGCGCCGAAGTAGCCGAGGCTGTAGTCGCCGCCCAGCCCGTAGGTGTCGGTGAGGACCTCGCTCGGGCCGCGGGTGATGTGTGCCGCCAGCAGGACCACCAGGGTGACGGCGGCGATCAGTTCGATGAAGACGCCCGCCGAGTTGATCCGGGCCATCAGCTTGACCCCGAAGGCGTTGACCAGTGTGGAGAACAGGATCAGGACCGAGCCGAGCAGGACGGCGTTCTTCGCGGCATCCGAGCCACCCGAGCCGTCCCCGACGAACTGGAACCAGTCGTCGATCTGCGGCAGCGTGATCTGGTACGCGAGGGCCACGGCCGCCAGCGTCACCATGGTGGCCGTCAGCATCATCCAGCCGCCGAGCCAGCCCACATGGGGTCCGCCCATGCTCTTGGCCCAGTTGTAGACCGAACCGGCGACCGGATAGCGGGCGGCCAGCTCACAGAAGCAGAGGGCCACCATCAGCTGACCGGCGAACACCAGCGGCCACGACCACCAGTAGGCGGGCCCGCCGAACGCGACCCCGAAGTAGAACAGCTGGAAGGTGCCGGTCAGGATGGAGATATAGCTGATCCCGGCGGCGAACGTGTGGAAGTTGCCGAGGGTGCGTTTCAGCTCCGGCCGGTAGCCCAGTGCGCCGAGCGCCTCGTCGTCCTCACGGCCCCGCCGCTCCCGGTCCCCCGGCTCCCCGGGGCCGGCGGTCTTCCGGGCGCCGGCGCCGTCATGGCCGCTCAAGAGAACCACCGCTGAGGACGCGGGGCGAGATTACGCCAGATGTGTTTGGACTCCTGGTACTCGGCCAGGCCCGAGGGGCCCAGCTCCCGCCCGAAGCCGGACTGTTTCATCCCGCCCCACTCCGCCTGCGGGACGTACGGATGGAAGTCGTTGATCCATACGGTGCCCGCCCGCAGCCGGGACGCCACCCGGTGGGCACGCCCCACGTCCTGGGACCAGACCGCCCCGGCCAGCCCGTACACGGTGTCGTTGGCGAGCGCGACGGCCTCCTCCTCGTCCCGGAACCGTTCGACCGTCAGCACCGGACCGAACGACTCGTCCCGCACCACCGACATGTCCGGCGCGCACTCGTCGAGCACGGTCGGCAGATAGTAGAAGCCGTCCCGCAGACCGGGATCGTCCGGGCGCCCGCCACCGCAGCGCAGCACCGCGCCCTCGGCGATCCCGGCCGCCACATACGCCTCGACCTTCTCCCGGTGCGCCGCCGAGATCAGCGGCCCGGATCTGGCGTTCCGGTCGAACGGGCCGCCCAGCCGGATCTCCCCGGCTCCCGCCACCACCGCCTCCACGAACCGGTCGTGCAGCCCGTCCTCGACGAGCAGCCGCGCGCCCGCCGAGCAGACCTGGCCGGAGTGGAGGAAGACGGCGGTGAGGGCGTAGTCGACCGCGGTGTCGAAGTCGGCGTCCGCGAACACGATGTTCGGGTTCTTCCCGCCCAGCTCCAGCGCGACCTTCTTCACCGTCGGGGCCGCCGCCGCCATGATCCGGCGGCCCGTGAGCAGCCCGCCCGTGAAGGACACCAGGTCCACGCGCGGGTCCTCGGTGAGCGGGGCACCCGCGGTGGGGCCCGGGCCGAGGACCAGATTGGCGACCCCGCCGGGCAGCCCCGCCTCGGTCAGCGTCCGCATCAGCAGGACGGCGGTGTGCGGGGTCAGCTCACTGGGCTTGAGGACGAAGGTGTTGCCCGCGCCGAGCGCCGGGGCGACCTTCCACGCGGTCTGGAGCAGCGGATAGTTCCACGGGGTGATCAGCGCGCAGACGCCCACCGGTTCGTGCACCACCCGGCTGTCCGCCTCCGGGTTCCCCGTGTCGACGATCCGGCCCCCGTTGCCCGAGGCCGTCAGTTCGCCGAAGTAGCGGAAGCAGCGCGCGATGTCGTCCATGTCGTACTCGCTCTCGACGAGCCGTTTCCCCGTGTCCAGGGACTCCGCCCGCGCGAACGTGTCCTTGTCCCGTTCCAGCAGTTCCGCCACCCGCAGCAGCAGTCTCCCGCGCTCTGCGGCCGGGGTGTGCGGCCACGGCCCGCGGTCGAACGCGTCACGGGCGGCGGCGATCGCGGCGGCCGCGTCCTTCGGGCCGGCCTCGTCGACGGTCGCGACGAGTGTGCCGTCGGCGGGGCAGCGGATCTCCCGCACCTGCCCGTCGAGCGCTGAGGTCCAGCGGCCTCCGATGAACAGCTCCGGCATGCGTGACTCCTCCGGTCTCGGACACTCGGGCACCCGGTCTTCTGACCCGGAAGGCGCCCGGTACTCCATCAGCCGACAGTAAGTACTCCGCGCGCCGAGCGCAGTGCGGGAGAGGTCGTCCGCGTGGTGACGGCGGCCCCGGGCCGGGCCTCGGCGGTGTAATGACGGCGGCCCGGACCGCCTGTCCGCTGTGCGGTGACGGCGCCCTGCACCCACCCGGTCGCCGTGCGTGCGGTCACGGGGCCCTGGACGGCCGGGACGCCGAGCCGTCCCCCGGCGCCGGACGGCCGTGAGGCGTCGTACGCCCGGCCGCACACCGGCGTCCGGAAGCCGTCACCGGCTCTGCCAGGCGTCGATCTCCCGCACCCGCGCCAGCGCGGCCGGGCGCTGGGAGGCGGGGAGCACGGACGCCAGCGCACGCCAGACGCGCAGATCGTCCTCGCCCCAGGGGCTGTACGCCCAGTCGGCCAGCAGTCCGGGATCGCCGCGGGCGATCAGGGCGGCCCTCAGCTGGTCCTCCAGCCGGCGGCGCAGCCGTATCACGGCGGGGGCGCCCGACGCGGGCAGCAGCGGGCCGGTGTACGCGCTGAGCGCGCCCGTGACGGCGCCAGAGGCCAGCCGCCGCGCCACCGTGTCGAAGTCCGTGTCGACCTGGGCGGCGATCCGGTACGGCCGGGAGCGCAGCAGCTCGGAGCCGAGGAGACCGCGCAGCCGGGACAGCTCCGCCCGCAGGGTGACCGGGGTGACCGACTCGTCCTCGTACAGCTCCGTCAGCAGTTCGTCACCGCCGGCGCCCTCCGGACGGTGTGTGAGGAGGACCAGTATCTCGCTGTGGCGCCGGCTCAGACGCAGTTTGCGCCCGTCCACGACCAGCAGCGCCTCGTCCCGGCCCAGCGCGGATAACTGCACGCTCCCCGCCGCGGGCGCGGGCGCGAGCAGCGCGAGCTGGGACTCGGCGGCCCGCGCCACCGCCGCGACGAAGGCGAGGCTGTGCGGATGGGCGAGCCGGTCACCGCCCGTGATGTCCACCGCGCCGAGGACCCTCCCGGTCGCCGGATCGTGGATCGGGGCGGCCGCACAGGTCCATGCCTGCACCGGACGGCAGAAGTGCTCGGCCGCGAACACCTGTACGGGCCGGTTCACCGTGATCGCCGTACCGGGCGCGTTCGTCCCGGCGACCGACTCGGCCCAGCGGGCGCCGGGCACGAAGTTCATGGCCTCGGCCTTGCGGCGGGTGGTGAGCGGGCCCTCCACCCACAGCAGCCGGCCGAGCGCGTCGCAGACCGCCACCAGATGCTCGCCGTCCGTCGCATAGGCGCCCATCAGCTCCCGGACCAGCGGCATCACCCGCGCCAGCGGATGGCTCTCGCGGTACGCGGTGAGCGCGTCGTCGTCCAGTTCGACACCCACCGTGGTCTCCGGGCCCACCCGTGCACGGGACGAGCGGCGCCAGGAGTCGGCCACCACGGAACGCACCGGCCGCTCGACCCTGCCCGCGGTCAGATACGCGTCGTGCGCACGGCGGAGCGCGGCGATCCGCTCCGCCGGATCCACGCCCGGCTCCAGAGCCACCCATGCGTCGCTCAACTCGCCTCCCAGGCCCATATCGTGACCCAGGCGGGCGGGCGCGACAAGCGTTTGAGGAACCTTCAGAAACGTTTCGGGTGACTCTGTGCGCAGGATCCGGCGTTCAGGAGGCGCTCACGAGACGGAGATAGCGCTCCCAGTCCCAGTGCGGACCGGGGTCGGCATGGGTGGAACCCGGTACCTCTTGGTGGCCGATGATGTGCGCACGGTCCCGGGGAATCGCGTACCGGTCGCAGATCGCGGCGGTCAGCGCCGCCGACTTCTCGTAGAGCGCGCCGGTGAAGTAGGCGGGCCGGTCGATCCAGCCCTCGTGCTCGATGCCGATGCTGCGGGTGTTGTAGTCCCAGTTGCCCGCGTGCCAGCCGATGTTCCGCTCCCGTACGCACTGGGCGATCTGTCCGTCCGCCGAGCGGACCACATAGTGCGCGGACACCGCTCGCGCCGGATCCCGGAAGATGGCGACGGTGTCGGCGAAGGTCTCCTGGGTGACGTGGACGACGACGAAGTCGACGCGATATCCGGATGGACGTTCGGCCTCCGTGTAGTTGTCCGGTGTGGCGGGCATCCAGAGGGCGCCGGGATGGTCGACATCCGCCCTGGCCCGGGCCGTGTCACGGGCGGTGGCGCGCTCGGGGCCCGGGCTGCCGGCGGCCCACGCACGGGCCGTCGTCAGCGGCACACCGGCGGCGGCAGCCGCTGCGGCACCCCGGAGCAGTCTTCTGCGGTCCATCGGGCGTCTCCTGGCGGGGTTCGGAAGCGGGGAGCGGAACAGCCCTCCGTATCGGCGCGGAGGCCGCCCCGAGGATCTCGCGCGGGCGGTCCCTCCCCGCGTCGGCGCGGTGCGGACGACGCCGGTGTCGCACGCAGGGGCCGGATTTTCGCCCGACCGGCCCAGACGGAGCCGCGCGGGCCGTGGCGGGGCCTCCCGGGACGAGCCGATGACGTCGACGGGGCCTCCGGGACGAGCCGGCGGCGCTTCGCGCCCCGTTCGGGCGAGGGTCTTTCCGGTGCCAGGACGCTGAGCACTCCGGCTTCCGGCGCCGCGCGCGATCTGGTCCCGGGCCGGTCCGGCGGGAGGCGTGAGCCGGTCCCGACCGGTCCGGCCCGAGCGGGTCCACGGTACGACTGTGACGCGTCCGGCGGAAGCCCGGGGAAAGAGTTGATGACACATCAATTTGCGCGGGACAGCGGCGAATTGGGCGGACCGGAACGGCGCCGCGGAACTGTCCGCGAGTACCCGGCCGGGCCGCGTCCGTCTCCGTACCCGGTCCACCACCGTGGGCGGCAGCCGGTTCGCGGCGGCAGCGCCTGGGCCGGAGCCGTGCGGACGCACCCGGTCATCGGCACCCGGCTCGCTCGTACGGATGCCCGTGCGTGCTCCGTTGCTTCCGGCCCCACCCCCGCGACCGCGGCTGGGGGCCGTGCCCCGGCGTGCACACCGGGACACCCCGGCCATGGCCCGAGGCGGCCCGGATACGGGGCCGACCAGCGGCGAGCGGCCGGTCGTCCGGGCATCCGTCCGTCGCGGCCCGGGACGCACACCAGGCCACCGGCCCTCGACCGGTCAGCACGGACACACGCGGCCCCCGACCGGTCGGCACGGACACACACGCGCGGTCTCCGCGCCGCTCTCAGGCTCCGAGACCAGCCGGGTGGTGCCCCGGCGCGAACGCCAGGACACACCGCGGCGCTCATCCCGAGGCAGCCCGGACGGGGCTCCGCCACCGAGTGCCGCCAGCCACGTCCGTACCGGCACCCCTTCGGTCGGAGCGGCGCGGGCATAACCGGCGCTCGGCCCCCGGCCGGTCGGCACGGCGTCCGCGCGGTCACTCGCTCCCGGCCACCACCCCGGCCAGCGCGGCCGCCGGGTCGTGGTCCGCGGGGCCTGCCGGGGCCCACCGGCCCTTCTCCTTGCGGTACGGCCACCAGCGGCCGTCGCCGCCGAGGCGCAACTGCGCGTCCGCTCCCACCACCGTCCACCGGCCTGCGCCGGACGCCCGCAGCCGGGGCCGGTCCGCCTCCTCCCAGGCACCGTCCAGCACGGCCGACGCGCGCGCGAGCGCCTCCGGGCCGGGTGCCCAGGTGTCGTCGAGTACGGTGAGCGCGGCCGGACCGCCCGTGTTCCAGGCGCGTACGGCGAGCTCCAGCTCGGTCCGCTGCCGTCCGGTGCCCCCCGCGAGACGGCCCGCGATCACCGGCCCGGGAACCGAGGCCGCCATCCGCACCGCGTCCTGGTCCGGCGTCAGCACCGCTTCCACGGGCTGCCGGCCGTGGTCCGGTGCGAGCGCCTCGGCGAGCAGCCGGTGCGCCCGTACGGCCGCGTCCGAGGCCAGGAACTCCAGGGCGTCCGGATCGATGCCCGGCGCCGGGTCGGCCTCCGTGTCCAGTGAGGGCGGCTGCCCCGGCGCGTCCGGCAGCGGCGGGGGAGGAGGCAGCGCGGGCAGGACGGCCGCCGCCGCGAAGACCTCTTCGGCGGGCACCCCCTCCGGCACCGGCACTTCCTCGGGCGCGCCGACGGCCGCCCGCGACACACTGCGCGCCTGGAGTTCGTCCAGCAGGCGCCGTTCACCGCGCCCCCGCATCAGCAGCAGCACGAACGGGTCCTCGTCGAGCAGCCGTGCCACCGTGTAGCACAGGGCCGCCGTGTGCGGACACAGGTCCCAGGCACCGCAGCCGCACTCGGGCTCCAGGTCCCCGATCCCCGGCAGGAGTTCGACACCCGCGGTCGCCGCGTCCTCGACCAGATGCGGGGGCATCTCCCGGTCCAGCAGCGCGGCGATGTGCTCCGCCCGGTCCACGGCCATGTCGAGGAAACGGTCCCACTCCGTATCGGTCAGCTCCTGCAACAGCACATCGCAGCGCTGCCCGGTGCCGTCCCGGTCCCGGACGACCGCGGTGATCCGGCCCGGACGAACCGACACCGCTCCCACCGAGCCCTCCCGCGCGTGCCGGCGGCCCTTCTTCAGTTGTGCCAGGTCGAGAGCCGTGTCCTCCAGGGCCTTGAGCCAGCTCTGGCCCCACCACGACCGGGCGAAACCCCGGCCGTGGACGGGGGGCAGCGCCGCGAACGTCTTCTCGTCGTCCCCCCGGAAACCGTGGTGTCCGTCCGGGCCGTCGGCCCCCTCAGGACCGTCGAACCCTCCGCGACCGTCGTCTCCGTCTCCGCTCAGCTCGCCGTCCTCGCCCGGTTCGCCGTACTCGGTCAGCGTGTCGTCCTCGTCGAAGTGATCGTTCACCGTGCCCCGCCCCCTCGAAGTTCCACCAGCTCCGCCAGCTCCGCGTCCGTCAGTTCCGTCAGCGCCGCCTCGCCGGAGCCGAGCACCGAGTCCGCCAGCTCCCGCTTGCGTGCCAGCATTCCGGCGATCCGGTCCTCGATGGTCCCCTCGGCGATCAGCCGGTGGACCTGCACCGGCTGGGTCTGGCCGATGCGGTAGGCCCGGTCGGTGGCCTGCGCCTCGACGGCCGGATTCCACCAGCGGTCGAAGTGCACGACATGGCCGGCACGGGTGAGATTGAGCCCGGTGCCCGCGGCCTTCAGCGACAGCAGAAACACCGGAACCTCACCGTCCTGGAACCGGTTCACCATCGCCTCGCGCTCCGCGACCGGAGTACCTCCGTGCAGCAGCTGCGTCCGGACACCGCGTGCCGACAGATGCCGCTCCAGCAACCGCGCCATCTGTACGTACTGCGTGAAGACGAGCACACTCGCCTCCTCGGCCAGGATCGTGTCGAGGAGTTCGTCCAGCAGTTCCAGCTTGCCCGAGCGGTCCGGGATCCTCGGCCGCTCCTCCTTCAGATACTGCGCCGGGTGGTTGCAGATCTGCTTGAGCGCGGTGAGGAGTTTCATCACGAGACCGCGCCGTTCCATCCCGTCGGCAGCCGCGATGGCGTCCAGGGTCTCCCGTACCACCGCCTCGTACAGGCCGGTCTGTTCGACGGTCAGGGAGACGGTCCGGTCGGTCTCGGTCTTCGGCGGCAGTTCGGGCGCGATGCCGGGATCGGACTTGCGCCGGCGCAGCAGGAACGGCCGCACCAGCGCGGCCAGCCGCTGGGCCGCCGCCGGATCGCCGCCCTCGACCGCACGGGCGTATCGCGTACGGAAACCGGCGAGGCGGCCGAGCAGTCCGGGGGTGGTCCAGTCGAGGATCGCCCACAGCTCGGACAGATTGTTCTCCACCGGTGTGCCGGTCAGGGCCACGCGCGCCCTGGCGCCGATGGTGCGGAGCTGCCGGGCCGTCGCGGAGTACGGGTTCTTGACGTGCTGCGCCTCGTCGGCGACGACCATGCCCCACGCGATCTCGCCGAGCCGGGCGGCGTCGAGCCGCATGGTGCCGTACGTGGTGAGGACGAACTCGCCGGCCGCTCCCTCGCCGAGGCCCTCCAGATCGCGGGACGCGCCGTGGAAGCGGCGTACTGCCGTCCCGGGCGCGAACTTCTCGATCTCCCGCTGCCAGTTGCCCATCAGCGACGTCGGGCAGACGACCAGGGTGGGGCCCGCGGCCGACGGGTCGGTCTGCCGGTGCAGATGGAGCGCGATGAGCGTGATCGTCTTGCCGAGTCCCATGTCGTCGGCGAGACAGCCGCCGAGGCCGAGGGAGGTCATCCGGTTGAGCCAGTTCAGCCCGCGCAGCTGGTAGTCGCGCAGGGTGGCGGCGAGTGCGGCGGGCGGGCCGATCTCCTGGGCGCCGCCCTCGGGGTCGGCGAGCCGGTCGCGCAGCCGGGCCACCCAGCCCGAGGCCCCGACGTCCACCCGCCGGCCGTCGACCTCGGCCGAGCCGGTCAGTACGGCGCCCAGGGCCTCCATCGGGGACAGTTTCCGGTCCCGGCTCGCGCGGGCGCGCCCGACCTCCTCCGGATCGACGAGGACCCACTGGTCGCGCAGCCGGACGAGGGGACGGTTCGCCTCGGCGAGCCGGTCCAGTTCCGTACGGGTCAGCTGTCGGCCGCCCAGCGCGAACGACCAGTTGAAGGCCAGCAGCGCGTCCGCCGACAGGAACGACGGCAGCCCCGACTCGTCGGCGGTGCCGGAGTCGTCCCCCGGCGGGCCGATCACGGCGCGCGCGGTGAGCCGGTGCGCCAGTTGCCTGGGCCAGTGGATCTGCATACCGCTCGTCGCGAGGGCGCGGCCGGCGTCGCCGAGCAGCTCGGCGGTCTCCTCGTCGACGAGTTCGACGGCGTCGGGAACCGCGGCCTGGAGGAGGGGGGTGAGCGGAGTCCACGCCCGCGCGGCACGGCGCAGCGCGAGCAGCGCGTCCAAGCGGGCGCGCGGCCCGAAGCCGGCTCCCGGGGCCGCCTTCCGGCCGCCGCCCGCCCAGACGTCGGCGGCGTCGGCGATCACGCCCGGATCGCTGACGCTGTGCATCTGGAGGACGGCCCGGAATCCCGGGGCCGCTTCGCCGGGGGTGTCCTGTGCGTCCGCCCCGAGGCGCCCGGTCCCGGTGCCGGCCGGTCCGGTCCCGTTGTCCGCGTACTCGGAAAGGACGTCGCCCGCCCCGGTGCCGGTGAGTTCGATACGCAGGGAGAGCCGGACACCGGCGTCGTGACCGGCGGCGATATCGGCCGCCCAGGCCCGTCGGGCGGGCAGGCGCATCGGCTCGCGGGCCGCGAAGGCGGGGCCGCCCGCCGCGATCGGGGCCGCGGGCGAACGCGGCAGACAGTCCGCGACGGCGTCCAGGAACGACCGCAGCAGCCGCTCGGGCTCCGGCAGCAGCACGGGCCCGTCCCGTTCGGGCTCGGTTCCGTCCGCGGCCCGGGTGTCCGGAGAGATGGCGGGCTGTGCGCCGAGCGGTACGCAGTGGGCCGCCGGCGGCATCGACGCGGCGAGCGTACGGATGCGCTCCACGTCCTCGGGTGTCAGCGGCCCGACCCGCCAGGCGTCGTGATCGGAGGGGCTCAGTCCGGGCAACAGCAGCCCCCGGGCCACCAGTTGCAGCGCGAGGACGGCCGCGGAGCCCCAGAACGCGACGGCGGGGGAGGCGTCGGTGTCCAAGCGCGCCCTGGTCAGCGACGGCAGGGCGTCCCGTACCGGCATCACCAGGGCGGGCACCGTGTGCGGGCGAACGTCGTCCCCGACCACGGTCAGGTGCTCCGTGGACACGGTCGGGGTGGCGGCGGACGCGGTCGGGGATCCGGCCGCCGCACCGGGGAGTCCGGGTGGGGTCGCCCCGGGGTGCCAGAACGCCATCCGGCCGGAGCGGGCCGGATCGCCCGGCAGGAAGACGGCCTGGCAGCGGTTGAGAGCGGCCGGGGGGCCGTCGGCCGGCGTGTGGGACCTGCCGGGGGTGGCCCGAGGTCCGGCGGACGGCGCGGAGCGGGTACGGGGGTCTGTGGGGGAGGTGTCGGACGGCGAGGGGGCAAGAGGGGATCCGTCGGCCGGGAGGGAAGGTGCCGCGGAGGGTCTGTGCACAGCGATGACCGATTTCCTCAAATTTGACTACTGGAGCAACCGAGAGCCGCCGAGGGTACTCGCTCACCTGCTCCGGCGTGGCCTGCTTCGCTGTGATTCGGCTCACGAGATCCCCCGCTGAGGGCCCGGGTGTACTCAGCAACACCCCCTGCCGTGGGATTGCCCCCGATGGGGCCGGGGGATGGCGTCATTCCCCGACCGGGCCCCGCAAACCTACGTTTGCTCAGGTCAGAGCAGTCGCGCGGGTACCGCGCACGGCCAGAAGACCGGAGACTTCCATGCCCCAGGCCACCGCCGCCCCCGCCACGGAACCACCCCTGGTCCCGACCGCCAGGGCGGAGACGACCGCGCGGAACACCGGCAGCGAGTTCACCCCTCTGCTGCGGACCGTCAGGGAACAAGGTCTCCTGGAGCACCGCACCGGCTGGTACCTGCGCGGTATCACCGTCAATCTGCTCGCCCTCGCCGCGGTCGTCACCGGTATGGCGCTCGTCGGAGGCTCGTGGTGGGTGATCCTGCTGGCGCCGCCGCTGGCCCTGTTCTCCACCCGGGCCGCCTTCTTCGGCCATGACGCGGGGCACGCGCAGATCACCGGGAACCGCAACAGGAGCCGGATCATCCAGCTCGTCCACGCCAATCTGCTGCTCGGGATGAGCCAGGAGTGGTGGAACGACAAGCACAACCGCCACCACGCCAACCCGAATCACATCGACAAGGACCCCGATGTCGTGGCGGACATCCTCGTGTTCACACAGAAGCAGGCCGTCGGGCGCACCGGGTTCCGCGGCTGGCTCACCCGCCACCAGGCATGGCTGTTCTTCCCGCTCACCACTCTCGAGGGCATCGCGCTCAAGGTGTACGGCTTCCGTGCCGTGTTCTCCCGGGGCACGGCGGGCGAGGGCAGCGGACCCGGCCGGGGGGCCCGGAACCGGGGCGTGGAGGGCGCGCTCCTGCTCGTCCATGTCGCCGGGTACGCCGCACTGCTGCTGACCACCATGACCGTCGGGCAGGCCCTGGTCTTCGCGCTCGTCCACCAGATGCTGCTCGGGCTTCATCTTGGCATGGCCTTCGCGCCCAACCACAAGGGCATGGAGATGCCCGACGAGGCGAGCGGCGAGCGCTGGGGCCATCTGCGCCGGCAGGTCCTGACCTCACGCAATGTCCGGGGCGGCCCGCTCACCGACTGGCTGCTGGGCGGCCTGAACTACCAGATCGAGCACCATCTCTTCCCGAGCATGCCGCGCCCCCACCTCAGGCTCGCCCAGCCGCTCGTACGCGCCCACTGCCGGTCGCTCTCCATCCCGTACACGGAAACCGGGCTCGTCGAGTCCTACCGGCAGGCGCTGAACCATATGCATGAGGTCGGCGAACCGCTGCGGACCGACGCATAGTGGAACTGTGCGGTATCCCCGTACGTTCCCACGGCAGGAACGGCCCAAGGCCGCGCGAGGAGGCGTCGAGATGTCGACACGTACGAAGATCATCATCGGGGGAGTGGCAGTCGGCCTTCTTCTGATGCCGTTGATCGGTTTCTGGTTCTCCCTGCTGGTCGTCCTCGGGGTGCCCACCGTGGCGTATCTGGCGCTCGACCCCAGCCAGCGCCGCAGGCTGCGCCGGATCTCCCGCAAGGAGATCGGCCGCTGAGCCCGGGCCGAGGCAGCCCGCCCGTCCCCGGTCCGCCCATCGCGGGACCTGTCCGCCCCGGCGGGCGGTCCCGCCGGGCGGCGCCCGCGCGAGGTGTCTGAGGCACCCGGACGAGGCCGCCGCCCAGCCGCTGAGGGCGCGGCCGGACCACGGTGTCCGTTCCGCGGACGACAGGCGGTCGGTCGGCCTGTGATCCGGCGGCCTCGGGGCGGGACCAGCCCATGGCTCTCGCGCCGACAGCGGTCCGGAACCGTGGTCAGCCTCGGAACCGCACCGGACCCTTCGAGAACGGCCCTCCGCCGGGCGACGTAGGTCCGCCGTCGGATGTGGCCGGGCGCCGCACGCCATAACCTGCCTCCATGACGGCAGTCGACACTCATCCCAGCGGCCCCCGTAGCTCCGAGCGGCGCAAGCGCGAGGCACTTGAACGGCTCGCGCGGGACAACGATGTATGGGTCGCCACGGCCGACGCCACCGGGGAGCCGTGCCTCGTTCCGCTGGCCTTCTGGTGGGACGGCGAGGCGGTGTGGCTGTCCACCCGAGACACCAACCCGACCGGGCGCAACCTGTGCTCATCGGGCCGGGTCCGGCTCAGCTTCGGCCACAGCCGGGACGTGGTCCTGATCCACGGCACCGCGCGCATGCTGACCCGGGAGGAGCTCCCGGCCGAGGTTGGCGACGCCTTCGCCGCCAAGGACGGCTGGGACCCTCGCGAGGACCACCCCTCATACGTCTTCTTCCAGGTCACCCCGCAGGTGCTGCAGGCGTGGGGAACGGTATCCGAGATGGCCGGACGGACTCTGATGCGAGACGGAAAGTGGCTGGTCTAAGGGCTGTCCCGTAATCGGCGGTGGATCAGCGCGCGGCGTCAGATGCGGTGCATCGCAAGGCGGAGGAGCGCCCGCATACTGGGCGTATTTGGGCGTTTCGACAACGAAGCGAGGTGCCGTAGCTGTCGTCGTGCGCCCGCCGGAGATTGCGGGACAGCCCTTAGCCAGGACGGGTCTCGAAGAGATCACAGGTCACAGCCATTTGTGGATGGCCGCGACCAGCACGGTCGCCTGATAGAGGACCGGGAGCAGGTCGCACCTCGTGGCCACGGCCCGGTGCCTTTCGAGGCGATTGATACCGACTCGACCGCGTGCCTCGCCTTGTATGCCTCGGGGGCGGACTTCGGAGGTCGGCCACCGTGGGCACCGCGCTCTGACGGTCGGCGATCTGATCCGGTCGCGCTTTCCGGGATCGTACAGCGGATACCGCGCTTGCGCAGGTAGGCGCGTGTCGCGCGGGAGCCGTACGTCGTGCCGACACGAACCCTGTCGGGGCGGGTGCACGGCGGCCCGGCCCGATTCCGGGCACCCGGATACGCCCCAGGACCACTGCAACCGCGGGGAGTACCCGCGTAGCCCGGCCGTGATCAGCAGTGACAGCGGCTTCTGGGCCTGCTCGACCGCCAGGTGGAACGTGGTCGTCAGTCCGCCCCGGGCGCCGCGAGCCCGTGGTCGGCGGGCTCGGTGACGACGCCACCGGGCGGATCGGCCTGGAGATCCCCTCTCTGCGGGCACCGGCCGCATGCTGGTGGGCGCGGGTGATTGCCGAGTCCACCGGACGTCCGAGGTGATCAGTTCCTCGGCGTCGGCCGCCGGGCCTGGAGTTACTCGAAGACGCCGTGCCAGGTGCCGTCCCGCTGTCAACGCGGGAAGGGGCCGTAGGCCGTTCCCCACGGGCCGTACCGCTGGGGCACGTCCCGCCGGAGAGCACCACTGAGGGTGCGTCGGCGTATGCCGTCTATCAACTGCCGCTTGGCGTGCACCGGTGGCCGTCCGAGCTTCTCCCGAGCGGGAGCAGCGGCTCCGGGTTCGCCCACTGCGCGCTCGTCAGATCGCGCCTCCTTGTGAAGTGGATCTCGACACGTCGAGATCCACTGAGGAACCGCACCCTAGTACGGCCGGACGGCCATCGCGTCGAGCGCTTCGAGCAGTCCCGGCAGCTCGGGCCCGCGGCCCAGGGGCAGCACCTCGCCGGGTTCCTCGTCGAGCAGGAAGAAGGCGATGTCATCGGTTCTGGCGACCATGGACCAGCCGGGACCGTCGGCGCGCAGTGTACGTGCGCCGCCGGGCGCGAAGCCGGAGCGGATCCGTCCCACCGGCGGAGGCGATTCCACATAGGCGCGGGCCGACTCCAGTGCCCGCCGCAGCCCGGGATGCGGCTGCCCCGGCTCGTCGTGGACGTCCTGGCCGCCGTCACCCCCGGGCGATCCGGCCTGGGGAAGCGCGACCTCGTCGGCGATCTGCCGACGCCACTCGGCCCACTGGAGTGCGATCTCGTCGGCTCCCAGCCTCCGCTGCGCGGGTCCCCAGTCCGCACTGTCCGGCGGGGCGAGGGGAGTCCGGCCGTCACACTCCCCGGGCGCCGGGTCATGCGGCTCCGGCAGCCCCGGCGCGGCGACCGCGAGTGCCAGTGGCCAGCCCGGCAGAGCGCTGACCACCGTGCGCTCGTGGGGAGACAGGTCGTAGTCCATACCGCAGTCCCATGACGCGATGGCGACGGCGACCAGCGAGACATCGTCGATCACCACGGTCCAGCGCGCGCCACCGGAGTCCTGGCCCAGCACCAGCCCGTATCCATCGGCATACGCGTCGAGGCCGAGCGCGGCGCACGCGGCGGGGAAGTCGTCACCGAGCACGCTCGGGAACTGCGCCGGCGTCAGGAGCACCGCGGTCAGCACATACAGCGCGTCGTCGTCGACGACTTCCTCCGGCCCGGTCACATCGTTCTCCCTGCCCGATCGTCCCTGTCCGACCGCTCGTCGGCGCACCTTAACCAGTGAGTAACCCGGACGTCGAGACCTCTTGTACGGCGAATAGGACACAACCACCCGGGCGGGGCGGGAGTTTCAGCCGGTGGGCAGGCCGAGGAGGTTCCGGGCGACCTCCTGCGGGGACTCGTCCCGCTCCCGGGCGAGCGCGATGACCGCACGGCACGCCAGCTCGTTTATCCCGAAGGACAGCGCCTCCGGCGACACCCAGGTCATCGCCGCGTCCATCTGCTCCTGATCGTCCTCGGCGCACCCGGAGACATAGGAGGCGGCGGCTTCGAACACATTGTGCTGCCGCGAGGGAGACGGGGTGACCGGACCCGTCCCCGGGCGCGATACGAGGGACTTGCGGAAGCTGTGAAGTCTCTTGAACACCCGGACCACCTTCCCCAGGGGCGGCAGCCGCCGCCACCGATCTTTCATCTCTTGCATCCCCGCGCAGCGTTGGCTCCACGCCAGTTCGGAGCAAGCGGCTCAGGACCACCGTGCCTTCCGGCAGCCTCCGGGGCACCCCCTCGGACTGCGGGGGCGTCCGGCCGCGGGGGACGCGCCGGCCCCGCCGCCGACTCCGAGTCCTTGCCGGTCCCGCCTCCGCCGCGGACGCCTCGACGGCCGCGCCCCCGGCCCGGACGATCTCACCGGTTCCGCGTTGCCTCCGGCCCGGTCGAGCCCCCGGTTGGGAATCCGGTTCCAGTTCACCTCCGGACGTCCTGGCCGGGTGCCTCCGCCCGGACGTTCTGACCGGCCCCACGCCCGACCCGGTCGACACCCGGCGAGGGGTCCCGGTTCCGGTTCAGCCCCGGCGCACCGCCAGTACGAGAAACCGTGTGTCCTCGTCGGTGTAGGAGGTCATCCGCCAACCCGAAGCGCCGAGCAGTCGCCGGAGGTTCGGCTCGGCCCGAAGGTCGTCCGCCGTGAGCTGCCGTCCCTGACGCGCGGCGAGCGCGGCCCTGCCGACCGGATGGAACAGGGCGAGTCTCCCTTCCGGCCGCACCACGCGTGCCAGCTCCTCCAGGTTCGCCTCCGGCATCGGCAGATGCGCGATCAGGCCGGCGGCGAAGACCGCGTCGAGCACATCGCTCTGCAACGGCAGCCGGGTCACATCGGCCAGCAACAGCTGTCCGTCGCCGTCCCGGCCCCGCCCGCACGGCGGCGGTGAGCATGGCGGGCGTCAGATCGGCTCCGAGCACCGTGCCCCGCGGTCCGACCGCTGCCCTCAGTGCGGGGAGAGCCCGCCCGGTGCCGCACCCGGCATCCAGTACGGTGTCCCCCTGCTGGAGCCCCAACCGGCCCACCGCGGCCGCGTAGGCCGGGCCGTCGTCCGGGAACCGGGCGTCCCAGCCGGCCGCTCGGGGGGTGAAGAACTCCTGGACATGCGTGTGGTCGTCGGACATGGGGCCATGATCCCTCAGCGCCGTACCCGGCCGTGCGGTGCACACGTTCGACCCCGGCACGATCGTTCAGGAACGTATCTCTGTCATATTCCATCACCTTTCGAAATGAGCTCCCGGCATACGCCCCTACCAGGGCTAGCGTCCCTGAGCCATGGGACACTTGGACCACGCATCTTTCGGCTTGCTGACGCCCGTGCTGTCGTACGCGATGGCCGTGATCGGCGCTGCCCTGGGACTGCGCTGCACCGTACGCGCGCTTGCTGCGAGCGGCGCCTCTCGCCGTAACTGGCTGTTGACGGCGGCCTCCGCGATCGGAACCGGCATCTGGACGATGCACTTCGTCGCGATGCTCGGCTTCTCCGTCCGGGGCACCGACATCCGATACAACGTTCCCCTCACCATCCTCAGTCTGGTCGTCGCGATGCTCGTCGTCGGCATCGGTGTGTTCTGCGTGGGCTACGGCCGCAACCGCGCCGGGGCCCTGCTGATCGGCGGACTCACCACCGGGCTGGGCGTGGCGAGCATGCACTACCTCGGCATGGCGGCCCTGCGGCTGCACGGCACGGTGCACTACGACCCGCTGCTCGTCGCACTCTCCGTCGTCATCGCCGTGGTCGCCGCGACCGTGGCCCTCTGGGCCGCCATCAACATCAAGTCACCGCTCGCGGTCGCCGTCGCCTCCCTGGTGATGGGCGCGGCGGTCAGCAGCATGCACTACACCGGTATGCGCGCCGTCAGCGTACGGACGGAGTCGACCGATATCGCCCTGTCCGGAGCCACCGCCATGCAGTTCATCTTCCCCCTCGCTGTCGGTCTCGGTTCCTACCTCTTCGTCACCGCGGCATTCGTCGCCCTCTCTCCCACGGCGCAGGAGCGCTCCGCCCCCCTCTCCACCGGGAGGCGGACCGAACCCCTGCCCGCCGAACCGCCCACAACCGCCTCTGCTTCCGCCTCCGCCGCCCCCGTCTGACCCCGATCCGCCCGGGCCGGGAACCCTGTCCGCCCGTCGCAACCGGCGCCCCGGCCCCGAAACCGCCGCCCCGGCCCCGAGGCTGCCGGGCGGAGCCCACAGGCATCCGGGCCGAAGACCACGGCTCCCGACTGGTCGCCGCCCCCATCGATCCGCCCGCCCACCACTTCGCCGTAACCCCAGTCCCGTATCCGGAACGAGGAGGCCATGCGCACACCCCGCAGGAACCAGGGCGCCGCCCCCGCGCCTCCACCATCCGCCCCGGCCCCCGAGCCGGTCCGCGGGCGGCGCGCGCACGCCGGGCGCCCCGCGGTAGAACACACCGGTCAGGAACCGTACGACCGCACCGCACGGGTGAGCCGTATGCGCCCGCGATCCGCGGAATCGCGCCGGCTGAGCCTGCCGCGCGCTCGGACCGTCCGGGCCAAAGTCATCTCCCTTCTGATGGTGCCTGTCGTCTCCCTGCTGGCCCTGTGGGGATTCGCCACCGTCTCCACCGCGCAGGACGTGTCGAGGCTGCGTCAGCTCCAGAGCCTCGAAGACCAGGTGCGCGCACCCGTCTCCACCACCGTGACCGCTCTCCAGGCCGAACGGCGGGCAGCCGTCCGCCAGATCGCCGCCCCTTCCGAGGAGCGGGCCACCGCGCTCCGGCAGGAAGCCCGGCGAACCGACGAAGCCCTGCGCGAACTCCGCCTCGACACCACGACGACCGTCGCCGCCGCAGACGGCATTCCGCCCGCCGTCGCGGCCCGTGTCGAGCGCTTCGTCACCCGCGCGGAGAAGCTGCGGCCGTTGCGCACCGCGGTCCTCGGCCGCACGGCGGACTGGGACGCCACCTTCGAGCGGTACACCTCTGTCATCACCGATGCCTTCGACGTCTCGGGCGCGGTCGCCGGAGTCCAAGACGCCGGTCCCGCCTCCGACGCCCGTGTGCTCCTGGAATTCGCCCGAGCCGGCGAAATGCTCGCCCGGGAGGACGCCCTCCTCGGCTCGGCTCATCTCCGCAAGTCGATCACCACACAGCGACTCCGGCTCTACATCGGAGCCGTGGCAACCCGTAGGACTCTCACCGTATCCGCCGCAACCGATCTGCGGGGTCCCGAGCTGGCAGCTTGGCGAGACCTCGCCAACCGGGGTGACTACCGGACTCTCCAGGCGGCCGAGGACAAGGTGCTCACGGCCCCCGCGGGCCGGCGAGCCGCCGCGGTCGTCCCCGCCGCCGACTGGGACAAGGCCCACCTCGCGGTCGCGGAGCGCATGAGGGACATCGGCACCACGGCCCACCGCGCTGCCGCCCACCGCGGGGACCCGGTCGAGCACGGCCTGTTCACCCCGGCGGGAGCCGCCGTCCTGCTGGGACTCACCGCGGTCGTGGCGTCCCTGGTCATCTCCGTCCGTATCGGCCGGGGGCTCGTCATCGAGCTGACCAGCCTCCGCAACACCGCCCTCGGGATCGCCCGCCAGAGACTGCCCCAGGCCATGCGCCGGCTGCGGACCGGCCAGGAGATCGACATCCGTGCCGAAGCACCGCAGGGACCACCGGCCGAGGACGAGATCGGACAGGTCGGCGAGGCGCTCGGCACCGTGCACCGGGCCGCCCTGCGCGCCGCCGTCGAACGCGCCGAACTCGCCGGCAGCATCTCCGGCGTCTTCGTGAACCTCGCCCGACGCAGCCAGGTCCTGGTACACCGTCAGCTCGCCCTGCTCGACGCCATGGAGCGCCGGGCCGAGGACCCCGGCGAACTCGGTGACCTGTTCCAGCTCGACCACCTCACCACCCGGATGCGAAGGCACGCGGAGAGTCTGATCATCCTCTCGGGCGCCGCCCCGGGGCGGGCCTGGCGCATGCCCGTCCCGCTCACCAGCGTCGTGCGCGCCGCGGTCTCCGAAATCGAGGACTACGCGCGCGTGGAGGTCCGCCGGCTGTCCGAGACATCGGTCGCCGGGGCCGCGGTCGCCGATGTCACCCACATGCTCGCCGAACTCGTCGAGAACGCGGCGCAGTTCTCACCGCCGCACACCAAGGTGAGTGTCAGCGGTGAGCCGGTCGGCAACGGCTACGCCCTGGAGATCGAGGACCGCGGCCTGGGAATGGGACCGGATGTGCTCGCCGAGGCCAACCGGAGGCTGGGGGAGTCGGAGTCCCCCGAATTCTTCGACAGCGAGCGGCTCGGCCTCTTCGTCGTCAGCAGGCTCGCGCTGCGCCGGGACATCAAGGTCCACTTGCGGACCTCGCCCTACGGCGGTACGACCGCGGTGGTGCTCCTGCCGACCGCACTGCTGCAGAGCGCACTCCCCGCCTCCGAGGACTCGCAGCCGGGGGAGGGCCGCGGCACCGCACACTCCGCACCGCCGTTCCCCGCCCCCGTCCGGGAGCGCGAGGGCCCCGCGGTGCCCGCGCAGGCGCCCCGGCCGGCGCTGGGGTCACCGCCTCCGGCTCCGTCGCAGCCCCCGGGCGTCACCACCCTGAGGCTGCGCAGCGCGCCCCCGCCACCCGACGAGGCCGAACTCCCACGGCGGGTCAGGCAGGCGAGTCTCGCGCCTCAGCTGAGGGACGGCCGCCCCGCCGGAACACCGCCGGGCGCACCCGGCGGCCCTCCGACGGGCGAAGACGAGCAGGAGCGCACCCCCGAACTCGTACGGGACCGGATGACGGCGTACCGCAACGGATGGGCCCGGGGCGGCGGAGCCGCGCCGGGCGCCCCCCTCCCGGGCCGCCATTTTCAGGGCGGCCCCCGTCCGGGCCCGCCCGCACCCGGCACCACCATCCACGGCACCGAAGGAGACAGCACATGATCGAGCACGACACGGTCGGCCCGGCCACGACGGGCCACCTCGGCGGTGGCCTGGACTGGCTCCTGGACGACCTCGTTCTCCGTATGGGCGAGGTCCGGCACGCGGTGGTGCTCTCCAGCGACGGACTGGCGGTGGGTGCCTCGCAACGGCTCTCGCGCGAGGACGCCGAGCACCTCGCCGCCGTCGCCTCCGGATTCCACAGTCTCGCCAAGGGGACGGGACGGCATTTCGGAGCCGGCGGCGTCCGCCAGACGATGGTGGAAATGGACGACGGATTCCTCTTCGTCGCCGCGGCGGGAGAGGGGTCCTGTCTCGCCGTGCTCACCTCCGTCGTCGCCGACATAGGGCTGATCGCCTATGAGATGGCCCGGCTCGTCGCACGTGTCGGCGAGCATCTGCGCACCCCGCCGCGCGTCACCGCGACCTGAGAGAGCACCGAGGCGACAGACCATGACCGAGCCGACAGGCACCGGCACCCCCGGCAGCCACTGGTACGACGCGGAAGCCGGCCCGCTCGTCCGCCCGTATGCGATGACCGGAGGGCGGACCAGTCCGGGGCCCGGCAACGTACGCTTCGACCTCATCGCGCTCGTCGACATCGCGCCCGACGGCCCCGGGCAGGCGGAAGAAGGCCCGCTGGGGCCCGAGCACCGTGCCCTGCTGGAGCTGTGCCGCCATGAGACCCAGTCCGTTGCGGAGCTGGCGGCCGACGCCGATCTGCCGGTGGGCGTCGTACGCGTACTCCTCGGGGACCTCCTGGAAGCGGGGCACGTACGGGTCCGGCGACCCGTTCCGCCCGCGCAACTGCCCGACGAGCGTCTTCTCAGGGAGGTGATCGCGGGCCTCAGGGCGCTCTAGCGGGCCCCTGCGGAACGGCACCGGGTGCCGCCGGCCCGTTCCCGGGGCGTGGCTCCCGGTCCAGGAACCGGCGAAACGGTCACACGGTCCCGCTGAGCCGCCGCCAGTCCTTTTCAGCCAGGGCGTACTCGACATCTCCGGACTCGGAGCCGTCGATGGAATCCGGCCAGTCCTCGAAGAAGGTGCGGACATAGCGCATTCCAGCTTTTTCCATGACTCGACGCGACCGGGTGTTGACCGCCATCGTTTTCGCGACGACGCGCCGTACGCAGAGTTCGGTGAATCCGGCGCGGATCAGCCCTCGCGCGCCCTCCGTGGCGTAGCCACGGCCCCAGAACGCCCTGCCCAGCCGGTATCCGAGTTCGACCACATCCGCGCGGTCGTCCTCCAGCGGACGGAACTCGAACCAGCCGAGGAACGCACCCGTTTCCCGTTCCTCGGCCGCCCAGTGGCCGGGGCGGCCGATGCACGCGTGGTGACGCAGCAGCCGGGGGAGGGACTCCGCCCGCACGGCCCGGCGGGTGGTGGGCCGTCCGCCGTTGAGAAAGCGCATGACCTCCGGGTCGTTCTCCAAGGCGAACAACTGATCGAGATCGGCCTCGTCGAGGGCGCGCAGGGTCAGACGTGCGGTTGTGAGCAGGACGGTCATGGCCCGATCCTCCGTCCCTGTGGGCACCACCCACCAGCGAATATCCGGGCAGCCCGCCGGGACGGGCCCGGATCCGCCCGAAAGCACGGCATCAGGCGGGTCCGGCCTCCGTGCCGGACGACGTTCTCACAAGCGAAACCGGTCCGATTCAGAGAGAAGTGACAGATGGTCCAGAAAAGCTCTCACCCGGATGACGGGGAGACCGGCTCCCTCGCCTTGAAAATCCTGGTTGCAGGCGGTTTCGGCGTGGGGAAGACAACTCTCGTCGGCGCCGTGAGCGAAATTCGGCCCCTGCGCACCGAGGAACAACTCAGCCAGGTGGGCAGTGCGGTGGACGATACGGGCGGTGTCGACCACAAGACGACGACAACCGTCGCCATGGATTTCGGGCGTATCACCATTCGCTCCGGCCTGTCCCTCTATCTTTTCGGAACACCCGGACAGGACCGCTTCTGGTTTCTGTGGGACGACCTGTCGGAGGGAGCCCTCGGTGCGATCGTTCTCGCCGACACCCGGCGGCTCGTCGACTGCTTTCCCGCCGTCGACTACTTCGAGCACCGCGGGATCCCATTCGTTGTCGCAGTCAACTGTTTCTCGGGGGCGCGTGCATTCGGAGTCGAGGACGTTTCCCGGGCGCTCGATCTGGACGGCGGAACGCCCGTTGTCCTGTGCGATGCCCGGGAACGTGACTCGGGGAAGGAGGTACTTGTTCGCCTTGTTGAATATGCCGGTCGTATGTACACCGCAAGACTGCTTGATTCCGCCGGCTAACAACACCTTGCCCTGTGGTCTTCTGTACGAAAGGCTTACGGGCAACACGGGGAACGCGTGCGCGCGGGGAGGGATCAACCATGCCGTTGGACAAAGGACTTGACTGGCTGCTCGACGATCTGACGAAGAGGATCGAGCACATCAGGCACGCGCTGGTGCTGTCCAACGACGGTCTGGTGACAGGGGCGAGTACCGGGCTGGCACGGGAGGACGCCGAGCATCTGGCCGCCGTCTCCTCGGGGCTGCACTCCCTCGCCCGCGGTTCCGGGCGCCACTTCCGTGCGGGCAGGGCCCGTCAGACCATGGTCGAGTTCGACGAGGCGCTGCTGTTCGTCACCGCGGCCGGGGACGGCAGCTGTCTCTGTGTACTCGGCGAGGCCGAGGCGGACGTCGGTCAGATCGCGTACGAGATGACCCTGATGGTCAACCGGGTCGGGGAACATCTCAGCGTCGAGGCCAGGCATCCTGGCGGAAGAACCGTCTGACCTGCGAATATCTTCCCGTTGGCTCAGAGAACTGGGAGCGTCGCACAGAGTTGTCCACAGGTCGGGCGGGGGATCGCCCCATCCGGCTATGGTCGTCACCGAGAGTGTTCGTCGACTCACGGGGGAGACCGATCATCATGGCAGGACTGGCAACACGGCAGTGGGAGACTCCAGGCGACCGGACGGCACCGGACGGCCCGGGGGCTCCGGGGAAGAGTACCGGGACCGCGTCGCTGACACCGGGCCGCGCCGCCCACGCGCTCGGTCTGAAGCGGGGGGAATTCGATCTCGCCGTCCAGTTGGGGCACATCCGGACCGTCCCGGGGGCGAGCGGCGGCCCGCCCGGCGTCGCCCCGGAGGAGATCGAACGGCTGCGCCGTGCCGTTGGTTTTCCCGAGGCGATCAGGGAACGGGTACGCACGGTGGGCACCGCGGAAGGCGCGGCGGTCGTCTCGATCAGTCCTGCGCGCTTCACCCGGCTCGCCCGCACGGGACATTTCACACCGGTGCGCTTCTATCTGAACCGCTACCGCGCGGTCGTCTGGCTCTATCTCGCGGAGGAGTTGAGCGCCTTCGCGCTGGCCCGGCCTGATCTGCTGACCGGGAGAGCACCGCGGGAGCTGCGGGCGATAGAGGAGGAAGGCGAGGACCGGCGCGCCCGCAACTGGCGCGGCAGACGGCTCGGTTCGTGTCTGCGGTTGACGCGGGACCCCTGGGCGCGGTCGGCGGCCGTCGCCTCTCTGCTCGATCCCCTCACGGTCGCCGAGGTGGTGCCCGACGACGGTGAGCGGTCGTATCTGCGCGCTCTGCGGCCAGAGCTCGTTCCCGCCCGCCCTCAGTCGCCTGCTGCCCATGAGGTGGTCGAACGGCTGCTGCGGGCGGACCATCCGGACGAGGTCCTGTGGCACCGGGTGAGCCTTGCGCAGGAGTTGAACGAGGCGAGGCGGGCACGCCCCGCGCCGAGGTCCGACGCCATGAGCGCTGGCGCCCCCGCCCCTGTCCTCGGTTCCATCGCCGGTCCGGTCGGCTCAGAACCGGCCTGTGCTGATCCTCTCCTCGGCCCGGTTGACCCCGGAGCGATCCCGCGCGGGGCCGGTTCGGCCCCGGTTCCGGGCTCGGCGCGACCGGCCCGGACCTCCCGCCGGGCCCGGCGCGGTATCAGTGCCGGAAAGGACCCGGGTACGGACGCCGTGACCCGCCCGCGCACGCCGCGTATCGCGCCGGAAGTGCTGACGGGCGTGACCGCGGGGAGCCCTCGGGGAACGAGCCGAACCCATGATCCACAGACAGTGCCCCGCAGCGGCCGGATTACGCCCTCGCGCCGCACCTGGCCC
The DNA here is from genome assembly GCF_044456085.1 of Streptomyces sp. NPDC051018. NCBI lineage: Bacteria > Bacillati > Actinomycetota > Actinomycetes > Kitasatosporales > Streptomycetaceae > Streptomyces > Streptomyces sp. NPDC051018. Next base: position 57,791 of record NZ_JBITFN010000026.1, on the reverse strand, counting down.
GGGCGCGGGCTCATCGAGCGGCTGCGCTCCCGGCGGAGGAGGCCGCTGGTCTGAGGTCCCGCCACCATCCGACCGCGGCGGGCGGGTGCCGGCCCGCGCCGACGTGCGCACACCCGCGCCCGTGCGGAGGGCAGAGCCCTGCGGAGCGGGAACCGTGCCGAGAGCGGAGCCGCTCTGGGACCCGCCATTCCGGAGCCTGTCGTTCCGGTGAGCGCCCGCCGGTGGAGACGTTCCGTGGTACTCCGACCCTCCTCCGAGTCGGCCCCTGTGCCCGCCGTACCGCTCCGGCTGCCCCGAGGGGACCATCACCGCGTCTCCCCACCGGACCCACGGGGCCGCCGGGCTCCCGGCTGGGAGACCATCGCGAGGGCCGTAGGACGGCCTCGGCCGGGTGCTCCTGGGTGGCCAGACAACCGGCTGGCGTCCGCTCCGGCGGAGAAGCCCGGCGGACGGTGACAGGGGCCGGGTCCACCGGGTCCATGTGGGTTCAGGCCGGCGGCGCGGCGGGGCGGCGCGCGGGTACGTCGCGGGGAATGACGCCCGTGCCCGGCAGGCTACGGGGAGAGGTGCGATACCGGGGCACGCGAGTCCGGGCACGATCCGAACGAGAGGAGGGGAACAGAGTGCTAAGAAGTAGCGTGCGGTATGGATGGCACGGTGGCGCCGCCGCCGTCCTCCACTGCCTGAACCACGGCCTGGTGCAGGGCCCGGCTCTCGTCCTCCGAGGAGCAGGGCGTCGGACTTCCCGACATGGTGAACCAGTCGGACGCGCCGCTGTACTGGACAGCGACGCGCGCCTCACCCCCGGCCCAGGTGGTGTGCACCGTGAGGTCCCCGGTCAGTACGCCGACCTCGTCGGTGAGCACTCCTCCACGACCGGAATACACTCCGGTGGTCGTCCATGATGCCCAGCTCATCCTCCCAGGCTCGCACCGCTAGGCCATATGCGCGAGCGATGTGCCGCTCTCACAGCAAAAATCCGGACTCCCGGCTCCCTCGCGATGTCCCCTGCGCCCCGGCGCCACCACTCCACGGGCGTCGTCGCGGTCCCGGGGGACCGGCCTCTCCCGCCGGACGTGAAGCTGCGCTGTGGGCCCGCTTAAGAAATCCTCGATGGACTCCCCGGACCGCGGTCGGCAGATTGGTGCGGGTCCGCCGACCGGCGCTGTCACGGTTTGCGGGGTCAGCCGTAGCTGTCCAGCCTGGCCGTACTCGTCCTTGGCCGTCCGACACCATGCCTGGAGCCGCCCTGATGAAGGCACTTGTCAAGCAGCATGCCGAGCCAGGCCTATGGCTCATGGATGTGCCGGAGCCGGAGGCCGGCCCGGGGGATGTACTGATCAAGGTGCTGCGCACCGGGATCTGCGGCACCGATCTGCACATCCGTTCGTGGGACGCCTGGGCCCGTCAGGCCGTGCGCACCCCACGGGTGCTGGGTCATGAGTTCGTCGGCGAAGTCGCGGCCGTGGGCCGGGACGCCGGGGACATCAGGGTGGGCGATGTGGTGAGCGGTGAGGGACACCTCGTCTGCGGCAAGTGCCGCAACTGTCTCGCGGGCCGCCGCCATCTGTGCCGCAGCACGGTCGGTCTCGGGGTCGGCCGGGACGGTGCGTTCGCGGAGTACGTCACCCTGCCCGCGTCGAACGTCTGGGTCCACCGCACCCGGGTGGACCTGGACATCGCCGCGATCTTCGACCCCTTCGGGAACGCCGTGCACACCGCCCTCACCTTCCCGCTGGTCGGCGAGGACGTTCTGATCACCGGTGCCGGCCCGATCGGCATCATGGCTACGGCCGTCGCCCGGCACGCCGGTGCCCGCAACGTCGTCATCACCGATGTGAGTGAGTCCCGCCTGGAGATCGCCCGGAAGGCGGGAGCCACCCTCGCGCTGAATGTCTCCGAGCACACCGTCGCCGACGCTCAGGCTCAGCTCGGACTCAAGGAGGGCTTCGACGTCGGCCTGGAGATGTCCGGGCAGCCCGAGGCCATGCGGGACATGATCGACAATATGACCCACGGCGGCCGTATCGCCGTGCTGGGCCTGCCCGCGGAGGAGTTCGCCGTCGACTGGGCCAGGATCGTCACCTCGATGATCACCGTCAAGGGCATCTACGGCCGTGAGATGTACGAGACCTGGTACTCCATGACCGTGCTGCTGGAAGCCGGGCTCGACCTCACTCCGGTGATCACCGGCAGCTATGACTACCGGGACTTCGACACCGCCTTCGACGAGGCCGCCACCGCGCGGAGCGGAAAAATCATCCTCGACTGGACCGGATGACCGCCGATCCGGGACCTGCCGACCACCGATCCGCGGTCCGGATCCAGATCCGGGATCCCCGAACCGCGGTCCGCCGCCCGCTGTGGTCCGAACGCCGACGGCTGTGGACCGTCGCTCGACCGCCGGCTCCGCGCGGGCGGTCGCCCCGGGCACCGCCCCACCGACCTCCACCCACCGACCTCCACCGGCCGACCTCCGTCCACCGACCTCGACTCTCCGCCCACGACCCGGCTCGCCACCATCCCAAGGGAGCACTCACCCATGTACGCGTCCGTCCGCGACGATCTCCGTGACACCCTCGACGAGATCCGCGAAGCCGGTCTCCACAAGCCCGAGCGCGTCATCGGCACGCCGCAGAGCGCCACCGTGTCCGTCGCCTCGGGCGAGGTGCTCAACTTCTGCGCCAACAACTACCTCGGCCTCGCCGACCACCCCCGGGTGATCGCCGCCGCCAAAGCGGCCCTGGACCGCTGGGGCTACGGGATGGCCTCCGTGCGGTTCATCTGCGGAACCCAGGACGTACACAAGGAACTGGAGGCCCGTCTCTCCGCGTTCCTCGGCCAGGAGGACACCATCCTCTACTCCTCCTGTTTCGACGCCAACGGCGGTGTGTTCGAGACCCTTCTCGGCCCCGAGGACGCCGTCATCTCGGACGCGCTGAACCACGCCTCCATCATCGACGGCATCCGGCTCTCCAAGGCCCGCCGCCACCGCTACGCCAACCGCGATCTGGACGAACTGGAGCAGCAGCTCAAGGAGACCCAGGACGCCCGCCGCAGGCTCGTCGTCACCGACGGCGTCTTCTCCATGGACGGCTATGTCGCCCCCCTCGCGGAGATCTGCGACCTCGCCGACCGCTATGACGCCCTGGTCATGGTCGACGACTCCCATGCCGTGGGCTTTGTGGGTCCCGGCGGCCGGGGGACCCCCGAGCTGGCCGGTGTCATGGACCGCGTCGACATCGTCACCGGCACACTCGGCAAGGCCCTCGGCGGCGCGTCCGGCGGCTATGTCGCAGCGCGCGCCGAAATCGTCGCGCTCCTGCGCCAGCGCTCCCGCCCGTATCTCTTCTCCAACTCCCTCGCCCCGGTGATCGCTGCCGCCTCCCTCACGGTCCTCGACCTGCTGGAGTCGGCCGATGACCTTCGGAAACGTCTGATCGACAACACCGCCCTCTTCCGCCGGCGCATGACGGAGGCGGACTTCGAGATCCTGCCCGGCGACCACCCCATCGTCCCCGTCATGATCGGCGACGCGGCCGAGGCGGGCCGGATGGCCGAACTGCTCCTGGAGCGTGGCGTCTATGTCGTCGGGTTCTCCTACCCGGTCGTCCCCCTGGGACAGGCACGGATCCGCGTCCAGCTCTCCGCCGCGCACTCACCGGACGATGTGGAGAAGGCCGTGGCGGCGTTCATCGACGCCCGGAGGGAGCTGAAGGGCTGATCCGGACCCGTACGGCTCAGTGCCCGCTGGCAGAATGACGACGTGATCGACCCCCGACGGCTGCGTATTCTGCGGGCCGTGGCGGACCACCGTACGGTGACCGCCGCGGCCTCCGCCCTCTACCTCACCCCCTCGGCCGTCTCCCAGCAGCTCAACGCCCTGGAACAGGAGACCGGCCACGTCCTGCTCATCCGCGGTGGCAGGGGTGTGCGGCTGACGGCGGCGGGCGAGATCCTTCTCGCGCACACCCACACCGTGCTGGCCCAGCTGGAACGGGCCGAAGCCGAACTGGCCGCGTACGCCGGCGGCACCCGCGGCGAGGTCACGGTCGCGGCCTTCGCCACCGGTATCGCCGAGGTCGTCGCCCCGGCGATCGGGATCCTGGCCGAGGACCACCCGGGGATCCGGATCTGCGTCCGGGACGCCGAGGGCGACGAGAGCCTTCCGCTGGTGCTCGACGGCGAGGCGGATCTGGCGGTGGCCGTCGAGTACCGAGGGGCACCCGGCGCCGACGATCCACGGCTGGCCCGCGTCCCGCTCCACGCGGAACCCTTCGACGCCGTCCTCCGGGCCGGCCACCCGCTCGGTGTGAACGACCGGATCGAGCTCGCCGCACTGGCCGACAGCGACTGGATCGGTCCCTACCCCGGCAATCCCTGCCACGACATGGTGCTGCTGGCCTGCGAACTGGCCGGCTTCCAGCCCCGTCTGGTCCACTCCTCCGACGACTTCCGCGCGGTGGTGGCACTCGCGGCGGCGGGCGCGGGGGTGGCGCTCGTACCACGGTCGGCGCTGAGGGGTACGGAGCTGAAGGGCACCGTCGTACGCCCGGTCTCCGGCCCCGCGGCGACCCGCAGGGTGTTCGCGGCGGTGCGCCGGGGAGCGGAACGGCATCCCCTGATCCGTCCGGTTCTGTCGGCGCTCTCCCGTTCGGCGTCCGGCCTGGCCCCGGCACCCGCCTGAGCCCCGCGACAACCGGGTGCAGGGAGGCGGGCAGGTCCCACTTGGTCTGAGGCCCGGGCCGGGCCCGCTACCCCGACGCACGGGCCCCCGTCACCCGCAACGCTCCACCAGCCCGGCCGGGCCCGCCCCGTTCTCCGAACCGCCCACCGGCCCAGGCCCCCGCCCCCGGAGTCCCGCCGGCTCAACAACCCGCCGGCTCAACCGCTCAGCCACCCGGTGGAAGCAGGGCGGCGCGCAGCCCGGTGTCGAGGTCCGCGGCGGTGCCCTCCCGGTAGGCGCGTTCGTAGACGGCGTCACCGACACCGGCCCGGGCCGCCCGTTCACAGGCCTCCCGGACCGCCCGCAGCTCCGGCGTGCCGCGCTGGGGGTGGCCCACCGTGCTCCAGAACGCCTGGCCGGTTCCGTACACCTGGCCCGCCCGTTCACCGTCGCCGCCCGCGGCGATCGCCGCGGCGAGGACGTCGAGCCCCAGCGCGATGCCGAAACTGTCCCCGAGGCCCCTCTTGCACGCGAGCATGGCCCGCGCGTACTCGGCCGCCACCCGGGGCTCTCCCGCGAAGAGCGCGATCAGGCTGAGCTGGTAGTCGAGATAGGCACGGGTCCAGGACTCTCCCCGGGTCACACAGCCGTGACGCAGCCGCAGTGCGTGTTCACGCGCCTCGGGCAGCCGCCCCAGGGCCGTCAGCGCGAAGACGCGGACGAGATGGCAGCGCAGCCGTGACGACGAGGCGAACGGGAGACCCCCGGCGGCGTTCAGCGCCTGCGCGGCCGCCCGGTCCGCATCGAGAGGACGGCCCGTCAGCAGCGCGATGAGGCCGCTGAGATACGCGGCCGAAAGCTCGCTCTCCGCGGTGTCGTCGTGGCACGCGGAGCGGGTGCAGGCGTCGCTGACGCGCTGAGCCTTCTCGTACTCGCCCTGAAGGGTGAGCGTGATCCCGAGGGCCCAAAGCGCCCGGGTCCGGTCGGGACCCGGCCCGGTGTGGGCGGCGAGCGTCCGCTCCAGGTAGTCCCGGGCCTCGTGGAGATGGCCGCAGCAGCTCCAGAAGAAGCCGAGCAGCCCGGCGAGCCGGAGGGCGTGCCGGGGGGAGTCGGTGAGGAAGTGGTCGAGTGCCGCGCACAGTTCGGTGTGCGCGGCGCCGATCCTGCGGTACCAGCGCGCCTGACCGGGACCCAGCCACTCACTCTCGGCCCGGAGCGCGAACCGCAGATGATGGGCGGCGTGGCGCCGCGCCACCGTGGTCTCCTCCTCCAGTGCGCACAGCCACAGCCGTCCGTACTCCCGGATCGTGTCGAGCATTCGGAAGCGGACACCGTCGTCGGCCCGCACGACCCGCAGGACCGACACGGAGACCAGCCGTTCCAGCAGCGGTCCGATCCGCTCGGCCTCCAGTGGGCCGCCCGCGCACACGGCGCGCGCCGAGGCCTCGTCGAAGTCCCCTCGGAAGACCGTCAGCCGGGCCCACAGCAGTCGTTCGAGGGGTGCGCACAGTTCATGGCTCCAGCCGATGGTCGTCCGCATCGTCCGGTGGCGCTCCGGTTGCACATCGCCGTCCTCGGCGGCCTCCAGAAGGTCGAAGCGTGAGCCGAGCCGGGCGGCGACCTCCTCGACACCCGTACGGGCCGCCTGGGCCGCGGCCAGTTCCAGTGCCAGCGGGATGCCTTCGAGCCGTCGGCAGATCCACGCGGAGGCGGCCGCGATCCGCTGCGACTTGTCCCCTCCGGAGCCAGGGGCCCCCTCGGCTCCGGGAGCACCCGTGTCCGGACCGGCCGGCCCCCCGTTCGGGGGCGTACGCGTGTCGGTACGTACGTCCGCCGTACCCGTACCCCCACCTGTACCCGGGGCCGGGTCTGTGTCCCCGTTCCCGTCCCTGTCCGGTGAGCCGACGTCACGCGACCTGTCCGTACCGCTCCCGCACTCGCCTCCCCGGCCCGGCGCAGCCGGATCCAGCCCTTCCTGATCGGGCGCGTCCGGGTCGGCCGAGTCCTTGGCCGCCGCGCCGTCAACGGTACGCCGCGCCGAGGCCAGCCGCTGGGTGAACAGTTCCAGCCCGTCCGGCCCGTGGACCGGCATGGGTTCCACCTCGATCAGGCGTTCGTCGCTCAGCCCGAGGGGTTCCCGGCTCGTGGTCAGTACGGTCAGTCCTGGAGCGGTGGTCAGCAGATCCCCGATCAGCGTCCGGCACGCCGCGACGAGGTGTTCACAGGAGTCCAGCACCAGCAGCAGACGCTTTTCCGCGAGCCACTCGCACAGTGCGTCGACCGGCATCCGGGAGGTGTGGTCGGCAAGGGCGCACGCTTCCGAGACGGTGGTCAGCAGCAGTCGGTCCCCCTCCAGCGGGGAGAGTTCCACCCACGCCACTCCATCGGGGTATCGTTCGGCCGCCCGCCGGGCGGCGCGCAGCGCCAGCCGTGACTTGCCCACTCCGCCGCTGCCGACGAGGCTGATCAGCCGGTGTTTCCCCAGTGCGCGATCCAGGCGGAACAGCTCCCAGTCGCGTCCGACAAAGCTGGTCGATTCCACAGGTAGGTTGCCTAACACCCGTCCATTCTCGCGTACTTCGTTCACACATGGCCCACTCACGGGACCGGTACGATGGCGGCGAGTGAGGGGACCTGTACACGCCGCCGGTAGGTGTACGCCGGCATCCCCGGGACCACCACGGGCAATCCGCGCCGAGTCGCGCCTCTTCGGTGGGAGGCGTCCCGCTCCCGCCGTTCCGCCGCCGTGCGGACAGCCTGTACCGCGCGGGTGCCCGTCAGCAGGCAACGACCCGACGCCGCGCAGCCGACCAGCGGCCGGTTCCCGATCCGTGCAGCATGGGCCGGATGCCGGATGCCGGATGCCGGATGCCGGATGCCGGGTGGGCCCGGTACGAAGCCTGTCGAGAGTGTTCTGCCTGAGGTCTGTCCGAGCGGGCCCAAATATAGTGCGCTTGCAAGTAACAGTCGTCTGCAATTATTGTGAGTGCATGTAAAGGGCTGCTGCAATCATTGGAGATCTCTCGTGCCGCTCGCACTGCTCGCCCTCGCCGTCGGCGCGTTCGGAATCGGCACCACCGAGTTTGTGATCATGGGTCTGCTGCCGGAGGTCGCGGCGGACTTCGGGGTGACCATTCCGACGGCCGGACTCCTCGTCACCGGCTATGCCCTCGGTGTGGTGGCCGGCGCCCCGCTGATGACCGCGCTCGGCGCCAGAACCTCCCGCAAGAGGATGCTGATGCTGCTGATGGGCCTTTTCATCGCCGGGAACGCCCTGTCGGCCGTGGCGCCTTCCTTCGGCGTGATGCTGGCCGGCCGTGTGGTCGCCTCACTCGCCCACGGCGCGTTCTTCGGTATCGGCTCGGTCGTCGCCGCCGATCTCGTGGCCCCCCGGAAGAAGGCCGGGGCCATCGCGCTGATGTTCACCGGACTGACCGTCGCCAACGTCGTCGGCGTGCCCCTCGGTACCTTCCTGGGGCAGAGCGCGGGCTGGCGCGTCACCTTCCTGGCCGTCGCCGCCCTCGGTGTGCTGGGGCTCCTCGGTGTGGCCCGGCTGGTGCCGGAACAGGCCCGCCCCGAGGTGCTACGGCTCCGCCGTGAAGTCGCGGCCTTCGGCAATGTGCAGGTCCTGCTGGCCATGGCCATGACCGTGCTCGGGTTCGGCGGAGTCTTCGCCGCGGTCACCTACATCTCGCCGATGGCCACCGAGGTCGGTGGATTCGCCGCCTCGTCGGTCACCTGGCTTCTCGTCCTGTTCGGAATCGGCATGGTCGGTGGCAACCTCATCGGCGGACGGTTCGCCGACCGTGCGCTGATGCCCCTGTTGTACGTATCCCTGGCCGGGCTCTCGCTGGTTCTGGCCCTGTTCACCCTCACCCTCCAGCACAAGGTCGCCGCGGCGGTCACGCTCGCCCTCGTCGGAGCACTCGGCTTCGCGACCGTTCCGCCGCTCCAGAAACGGATCCTCGACCAGGCGGCCGGCGCGCCCACCCTGGCCTCCGCCGTCAACATCGGGGCGTTCAACCTCGGCAACGCGCTCGCGGCCTGGCTCGGCGGCGTGGTCATTTCCGCGGGTCTCGGGTACAGGGCCCCCAACTGGGTCGGCGCCCTGCTCGCCGGTTCCGCGCTCGCCCTCGCCGTGCTCTCCGGCCGCCTGGAGCGCCGTACGGACGCGGGCCGGGGCCGGATCGTGGCCACCGCCGGCGCCGGGGCGCCCGCGGCGGTGCTCCGGACGGAGTCCGCGGGCGCGCTCCGGGACTGAACCGCCCACCGCCGGCGGGCCGCTGAGGGCCCGCCGTACGCGGTGGTGTCCCACGGGCCGGTCCCCGTCGGGTCGGCCGGGGCCGGACAGGGAAGCGCCGGAACAGTCGGGTCCCGTCAGGGGAGCGCCGGAGCGGTCGGGAGGGTCGGGACCGTGGGAACGGTCGGAGTGCCGGGCACGGTCGGTACGGAAGGTACGCCCGGATCAGCGGGAACCGTCGGAACAGTCGGTGTCGCGGGAACGGCGGGAACAGCGGGAACGGCGGGCACCGCGCCGTCGACCGGCACGGCCGGGACCGCCGGAACCTGGGGCAGCCCGAGACCCGAGACCGCGCTCAGCAGCGCGCCGACCAGACCGGTCACGGTCGAGCTCACCGAACCGACGAGCCCGGTGAGACCGGATGTCGCCGCGCCGACCAGCTGTGCCAGCGCCGTCCGCAGCGAGGCCAGCAGGCCGTCCACGGCTCCTGTGTCCCCGGTCTGCGCGAGTTCGGCTTCCAGGGTGTCGAGCGCGGCCTCGGCCTCGGCCTGGTGGCGGGCGGCCCTGGCCGGTGACAACTGCCCGTCGCTCGCGGCAAGTACCTCGTCGAGCAGCCCGGTCACGCCGGACGGGACTCCCCCGGCTGCGCGCAGGGCCTCGATGTGTGAGCTCAGCCGCGCGGTACCGGTCACCGGGGAATCCGCCCCCGCCACGGCGGCCACGGGCTCGGGTGCGGGAGTGGAGAGAGCGGCCGCCGGGCCGATCGCCGTGAGAACAAGGCCCGCGCACAGTGCCGACGGCACGAGTACACGAGTCACCGGTGCGAGACGCATTCGGGTGGTCCTTCCGAGAGGGGTCGGTGCCCACTCACGGTGGGAAGGCGGTCCACCCGGCGCAACCGGTCCGGACTCCGCCACTCCGGTGGTTTGCTTCGGGTGGACATCTCCTGACCAGGCATTCTGCCCCTGCGGGGAGGAGGTGGCCGGATGCGGCAACCGGGTGACCGCGGCTCATCGGATCGGCCCGGCGGGATCGCTGCCGTATTCGTGCCCCCGTACGGCACGTCCGCGCTGATCAGGTGCATTCGGCGGCGGACTCCCGCCGGATGCCGCACCCGAAAACCGGAATCTATCCGTCCGTATCGCTACCGATAAGGAACAGATAAGAGCAAAATGAAAGTGCGCGGCTCTAGACGCGCAGTGCGGTCGGACTTGCAGCGCACAGAAGGAGGCGAGTCGTATGGCCGACGTCTCACACAGGGGAGATATGGCGGGTCATCCCGACATCACAGAAATGCGGGACCGCTACGCCCGTGTGCTCGGAGGGCGCGATGTCGCCCTGGTGGACGGCCCGGTGTTCCTGGTCGGCCTGGCATGCGCGGTGTCCCCGTGGATAGTCCACTTCTCGGGCAATCAGCCCGCCCTCGCGACACACAACCTGATCATGGGTGCCGCGATCGTCGTGCTCGCGCTCGGATTCACCGTCATGCCTCAGCGCATGTACGGGCTGAGCTGGGCCATGTGCGTCATGGGTGCGTGGTTGATCGTCGCGCCGTGGGTCGTGGGCAGTAACCCGGACAAGGGAGTCATCTGGACCAATGCCGTCATCGGCGGCCTCACTTTCCTGCTGGGGCTGGCCTGCACGGCGGCGTCCATGAGAAGCGGCAGGAGCAGGCGCGCCTCCTCCCGACCCGAGTGACGCTCCGACGCGTCACTCGCGTCCGTACAGGGACGCGTGGGAAAAATCGGGCCGGTCCACCGGATGGTGGGCCGGCCCGCGCTGTTCGTCCGGAGGCCCGCGCCGTTCGTCCCGAGGGCCGCGCCGTGCGGCCGGCCCCGCCCCTCGGCAGCCCGGCCGCGTGAAGGCTCAAGGCAGACGCGGGGAGCGGCCGGTACGGACCCGGCGCAGGTATCGGGCCACCCGCCGGTCCCGGTGATCAGCCGCTGGGGAACCCCTGGCCGTCGCACGTGGGTTGGCGCCCGTGCGGTACGGGACCGTACGCCGGGCACGAAGGGTGCTGACGAGGAGAGGTTCTCGGCGGCGTCGGCCGCCGCGACGACCGCGAACGCCGGTCGGCCGAGAGGGAACGGAACGCCGGTCGGCGGAGGGTGAACGCTCACCCTCGCGCGGCCGTAGTACAGGGCAGGCCGCCCGGCCGACAAGGAGGCCCTCCGGATGACCGCCCACCGCCGCACCGCCCACGCCCTCGCCCTCGTCGGCGCCGTACCTCTGGTACTCGCCCTGCTGGGACCGGGAGTCGCGTACGGGCACGGTGCGCCGACGGATCCCGTCAGCCGGGCCGCCGCGTGCGGACCCGGGGGAGAGCGGCCCGGATCGGCGGCCTGCCGTGCGGCCGTGGCGGCCAACGGCGGGGTGCCGATCGGTGCCTGGGACAACCTGAGAGTGCCCGATGTCCGGGGCCGGGACCGGGAGACGATCCCGGACGGTCAGCTGTGCAGCGCGGGGCTGCCCGCGTACAGGGGACTCGACACGCCCCGTGCGGACTGGCCGTCGACTCCGCTGAGGTCCGGCGGCGAACTCGATGTCACCTACCGGTCCACCATCCCGCACCGGGGGACGTTCAGCCTGTATCTGACCAGGGAGGGGTACGATCCGGCCACCCCGCTGCGCTGGGCGGATCTGGCGACCGAGCCCTTCGCGACCGTGACCGACCCCGCGCCGAAGGACGGCGCGTACCGCATCGCGGGCAGACTCCCGGCGGGGCTGACCGGCCGTCATGTGCTCTTTACGGTCTGGCGGAACACGGACACCCCGGACACGTACTACTCCTGCTCGGACCTCATTCTGACCTCCGCCGATCCCGGAACCTCCGCCGATCCGGAGCGTGGTCCCGGCCCCGACGCGGATGCCTCGTCCGAGGATGCCGCGGGGGCTCCTCGGACCCCCGCGCCGCTGCCGCCCGACGGGCGGTCCGCCCGGGCCGCGGCGGACACGGACGGCGACAGCGCCGCCTTGCTCGCCGGCGGGACGGCCGCGGTTCTACTGCTGCTGGCGCTCGGCACATCCGCGGTCCTCCGCCGGCGTGGACGTTGAGCGCGCCTCACTGAGTCCCGGGGCCCGGTGTTCCGGTGTCCCGCTGCCGCGTGCGTCCGGCCGGGGCTCAGGAGTCGCTCAGCAGACGGCTCCGGGGTGAGCGATGGCGGGCCGTCGCGATGAGGGCGTGAATACGGGCCCCCGCCTGGTCGACGTCCTTGATCGGGGAGGGGAAGGGGATCCGGGCGTCCTCGTGAGAACGCGCGTACTCCAGGCGCAGGGTGATGCCGTACCGGTCGATGGCGAGGGGCAGCGCGCGCCGGGCACCCACGGTGAGCCGGGGCTTCACCAGGCGCAGCAGCAGGCCGACGATGTCACGGTGGTCGTCGACCATATGGGTGAGCATGCCCGCCTCACAGGTCGCCAGCGGGTCGGTCTCGGCTTCCATCAGGTCGCCGAGGCCGACCGCGCTGCGTTCGCCGGCCCGTTCGAGGACGGCGCGGTCGAACTCCATGCAGCGGCTGCCCGCGGGGCCGGAGTGCTCCGAGGCGGGCAGCAGCCGGCCCCCGAGGAACACCCGGGCCCGTACCCGGTCGCGGACCGGGGTCGGGGCGATATCGGTGAACTCCAGCAGGGCGGGGACGGGTCCGTCCGGTGCGGCACCGGCGCCGGAGTCCCACGGGTGGGGTTCCGCCGGGTGCAGATGGATGTGCTCGGTGCCGCCCGGGCCGTGCAGCCGTGAGATCTCGGTGCGTCCCTCGTCGGTGACGACGGTCATGGAATCGGCGGCCATGAGGATGGACCGGATCCGCTCCGCGGTCGTCGGCAGAGCGACAGGGGTGTTGAACAGACGCATCCAGTACTCCACACTCCGAAGAAAGTTAGGGTTGCCTAACCTAATCCGTCAGGGGGGTTTCCGCCAAGCCCGCACCTCCGAACGCGCCCACCGCCCTGCCCCCACTGGCCCTACCGGCCGCCGCCCGACCGGCCCCTGCCCGACGGGCTCCGGGCCCAGAGCGCCGCCCGTCGGGGTGCGGGCGGCTTCCCCCGGTGGCGGAGCAGGGGGAGTCGCCCCGCCCCGGGCTGACCGATCCGGCCCGGTGGAGGAGCGGGGACCTGCCCGCGCTATCCCTGTCCGGCGCCGACCCGTCGTACGACCTTCAGCAGATACTCCTTCCGGTCCAGGGGGTCGTGATCCGTCCGGGGCCGGGCCGGAACCGTTCCGGTGACCGGCCGGTGGCCGGCGAAGGCGGTCTCCAGCACTCCCTCGCCATGACTCAGGGAGGGCAGCCGCCGCTGGAGCCGGTGCACCCGGGCCGCCGGGATCTCGCCCTCCAGTACGGATGACGGCCCGTTCGATACGGGTGCCTCCACGGTGGCGCCCAGTCGTCCCAGCGCGGGCAGCAGGGTGCCCAGGGTGTCGGCCGGGACATCGAGCACAAAGCGGTGCATCGGCTCAAGGACCCTTGTACCCGCCCGCCGCAGCGCGTCCATCAGCACCAGGGGCGTGAGAGCACGGAAGTCCCCGGCCGTGCTCGACATGCTCTTGTCGAAGGTGCCGTGGGCGTGGCTCTGCCGGGGCCAGTAGCCGGAATGGGTCATGACGACCGCGCAGTTGCGGACCTCCCAGCCGTGGAGCCCTTGCAGCAGCGTCTCCTTCACGGTCTCCTCGACGGCCGCGAAGAACGCGTAGGGCATGGAACCCAGTTCGACCCCGAGCCGGAACTCCACTCCCGTACCGCCGGGCGCGGGCTCCACGCGCAGGCCGACCGTCGCGAGAAACGGATTGGGTTCCTTGTCGATGAATTCCACGGCCGCGCCGGTGCCGACGACCTGCTCACGGTAGATCGTCGTCGTCTCCCGGAAGACGACGTCCACACCGAAGTCCTCCGCCAGCGTCGCCTGAATGACCTCCTTCTGGACTTCCCCGTAGAGGGAAAGGGAGATCTCCTGCCGGAGGTCGTCCTGCCGCAGATCGATCAGCGGGTCCTGTTCGGCGAGCCGGGTCAGCGCGGTGTGCATCGCGCCTTTCTGCGCGGGGCGCCGGGGAACGACGACCGTTTCCAGTGAGGGCGGGGGGAATTGCCGTGCCGGAGTGCCCGGCCCGGACAGCGACGGATCGCCGACCGTGTCGCCGATCCGGACTCCGTCCAGCCCCCGGACCTTTCCGATCCGGCCCGCCGTCACCGAGGTGCCGTGCGCCGCCGGGCCCCGGTCGAACACCTCGATCGCCGTGACCTTCCCCTCGCCCGACGGGCCGACGGGCAGCCGGTCGCGGGTCCGCAGGGTGCCGGAGCGCATACGGACGTACGCGATCTTCTCCCCCGCCCGGCCCCGTTCGACCTTGAAGACCGTGCCGGCGACCGGCCCGGCCGCATCCCCCTCCTCGGCGGGCAGGAACTCCGCCAGCCCCGCGATCAGCCGTTCCACACCGGCTCCCGTGATCGCCGATCCGCAGAGCACCGGATGCACCAGGGCCTGTTTCGTCCGGGTGGCCAGCGTGTTCCGCAGGCGTTCGCACGACACGGCCCGCTCGTCCTCGACGAACGCGGTGAGCAGCGCGTCGTCCTGTGCGGTCAGGAGATCCAACAGCGGCCCGGCGAAGGCGGGATCGGTCTCCTCGTACGGTACGGAGGAGGCGTCGCGGGTGCCCTGGAGGACCGCACGGTCCAGCCGTACGACGGCCGGGCTCAGCTTCTCGGCGACGGCCCGCACCACCCGGTCGGTGTCGGCTCCCTCGCGATCGATCTTGTTGACGAAGAAGAGCGTGGGCAGGCGCAGCCGCCGCAGGGCCCGCATCAGGACCCGGGTCTGTGCCTGGACTCCCTCCACGGCGGACACCACCAGTACGGCGCCGTCGAGCACGCCGAGCGCCCGCTCCACCTCGGCGATGAAATCCGGATGTCCGGGAGTGTCGATCAGATTGACCGTGATGTCTGCGACGGCGAAGGAGGCGACCGCGGATGTGATGGTGATACCGCGCCGTCGTTCCAGTGCCAGGGAATCGGTCCGGGTGCTGCCTTCGTCGACACTTCCGATGGTGTCGATGACTCCGGCGGTGTACAGAAGCCGCTCGGTCAGGCTTGTCTTACCGGCGTCGACATGCGCCAGAATTCCCAGATTCAACGTTCGCACGAACCCTCATGTCCTCCACGTGGATGGAAAAGCCCTTCTCGATGGACATGAGAGTTCCTCGCACGACCGACTCCTCGGGTTGGTTGAGCTGTCGCGGAGGAGTCCAGCAGCGGGTCGCCGGCGAAGGCAACCGAATTACCCGCGACCGTCCGCACCGGGCGCGTATCCGGGCCCGCGCCCGCCCGGACAGGCGCCGCGCCTGCCCGGATACGCGCCCCGCGGGGCCCGCGCGCACCTGTCCGTCTCGCCGGTTGTCGGTTGCCGGGGCTTTCAGCGACCGGAGCCCATGGGACCCGGCGGACCGGGCACGCAGGATACGAGCCTGCGGGCGCCGCTCCCGCGGTCTCGTGGCCCTGGCGCGTCACCGGACCGGCGAAGGCGCGCGGGCGCCCGCCGGACCGCGATCCGTCGTCTCATCGCGCCGCGGCCGGTCCACCACCGGTGGCCGGGGGAGACCCCACCGGGAACCCGCCCCCGGGGCCGTGACCGTGCCACCCACGGGGTCTGCGGTCGCACGCGGTGGTGAGGGTGTCAGCGGACGGTGTTCAGGGCGTCAGCGGACGGACGGTGACCGGCATCCCCGGAGCCTGGTGGCCCCCGCTGGCGAGCATCCGGACCTCGCCGCGGTCACTGATCTCCGCACGTACGATCCCGGTGTCGTCCTCGTAGATGGGGGAGCCGCCCGCGCCCGCACGGTCCGTGCGCCGGACGATCACCACGTCGTCCTCCACGGCCGCCGCCTGGAACACCAGCTCATAGCTCTCTGCGTACGTCATGAGGCCTCCTGACGGGCCTGCCCCCTATCCATCCTCACTCGGACGGGCCCGCAGCGCACACAGCACGGCCTCACCCCGGGGGGAGAGCCGGTAGCCGACGTCCAGGCTCTCGGTCAGGCCCAGCTCCTTCAGCTTGCGGACGTCCGCCTTGAACAGATGGCGCTCGCGCCCGGCACGCGGTGCCAGAGCGGCGGAGCTGACGCCCGGATTCCCGGCGATGAGCGTCAGGACCTTCAGGGTCCAGGCACCGTGGCGGGAGGCCGCGTCGAGGCGGCCGAGGCGCCGCCGCAGCTCCTCGGCCGCCTGCGGGCCGAGCGTGTCGTCGGCCCGCAGCCCGACCCGGGGATCGTCGCCGGCGTGGCGCAGCTCGATCCGGTAGACCGTCCCCTCGCGCTCCGCCAGGACGGCCCGGAGCGCTTCGGCGGAGGCATAGCCCGCCCGGCGGGCGTCCCGCGCGGAGATACGGGCGGCGTCGGCGGGCCCGACCGAGACCGCCTCCAGCACGCCGATCGCGGTACGCATCCGTGTTCCGGCCTTCACCCTGGGCGCCCGCCAGGTCCGGTAGGCGAGATCGACCTCTCCCCGTACGATCGCGTCCAGCACGGCCCGCTTGAAGAGCACGGCAGCCTCCGTCCCGGGGCGCCCGCGTGCCTCAGCCGGCCGCCACCTCCTCGTCCACCAGCGCGACGACCTCCATGATGACGTCGAAGTCCATGGTGAGCCGGTTCTTCGTCACCGCGCACGCGATCCCCGTGGCGGTGTCCCCGTAGGCGTAACTCCCGCCCGCTCCGGCCATGCCGAACACACCCCGGCGCGGCTCCGCGGCCATCGGCAGGCCCAGGGAGTACCCGAGCCCCCAGGTGGCTTCGTTCCCGAAGACCTGGTCGGTGCCCTCGGAGGACACGGCGGTGGCCTCCCGCAGCCGCTCCGGGGAGATCAGCCGGGTCCCGGGCAGCTGTCCCAGCAGCGCCGCGTACATCCGCGCGATGGCACGGGCCGAGGTCTTGGAACCGGCGGGGATGTCCGCGGCGAGGACGTCGGTGCGGTTGCCCAGCGCGGCCGACGGGAACAGCGACATCGGACCGGCCTTGAACATGGGCAGGTCCTGAGGCATCTGCGCCATCATCTCGGCCGCGCCCTCCGGCTCCTCCAGCACGGCCAGCCGGCCGTGCTCGGTCTCCGGCATGCCGAAGTACAGCTCGTCGGCCACCCCCAGCGGCCCGGCGACCTCCTCGGCGAGGAGCTGGGAAATGCGCTTGCCGGTGGCCCGGCGGGCGATCTCACCGAGGATGTATCCATAGGTGTAGGCGTGGTAGCCCATGGCCGTGCCGGGCTTCCACCACAGTTCGGAGTCGGCGACGGTGGCGCAGATCCGTTCCCAGTCGCAGATGTCGTCGACCGTGGTGTCGAGCGGGAGCCCCGGCACTCCGGCGGTGTGGTTCAGCACGTGCCGTACGGTCACGGCCTCCTTGCCGTGCGCGGCGAACCCGGGCCACAGTTCGGCGACGGGCGTGTCGTATCCGAAGAGCCCTTGCTCGACGAGGACATGGACGACCGTCGCGGTCGCCGCCTTGCCGATCGAGTAGTTGTAGAAGACGGTCGCGGGGGTCACCGGCCGCCCGGTCGCGGGGTCCGTCACCCCGGCCACCGCGTCGACCAGCAGCTCGCCGTGCCGGTAGACAGCGACCTGAACGCCCCGTTCCGCACCCGACTCCACCCGTCGGTCGAGGGCCGCCTGAACCTGCTTCTGAATGTCGCCCACCGCTGTCTCCTCGTTCATCTGCGCGTTCTTCCGCACCGGACGCGGCCACTCAGCCACTCGGGTGCCTGTCCCGGTCTATCCGATGTATGCCAGATCGTCCACCGGACCGGAAATCACCGGCCCGGCGCCGGAGGATTCAGAACCAGCGTCCGGGACACGCCGGCGTCGGCCGGGCCGCCCGCCCACTCCACGGTGTAGGACACCTCCACGGGCAGGACCGAGGTCAGAGACGCGTGGTGGATCCGGAAGACCATGGAGCGCCCGACCGCGGCGCCGGGCACCCGGAGTGCGACCTCGCGGCGATCGTGCATGACCTGCCAGCACACGGTGATCACATCATTGGCCGCCATACCGGGATACGGTGGTACCCGGACCGTCACGGGCGCGGTGCCGTCCGGATCGATGTCCAGGGACGAGCCGACGACCTCGTCCACGATCGGCGCCGGCAGTTGACCGCCCATCACATTCCCCCTGTCGCTCCCGTGGAGCCATCCGCCGCGGGCCATGGGTATGCCCGCCGGGTGCCATTGTCCCCGTAGCCGGCGGAACTTCCCGGGCCGGAGGAACCTCTCGGCCGACCGGAACCTCCCTCCCCGCCGGAACCTCCCCGGGCGGGGAACCCGTCCTCACCATGACTCCGACCCGATGCCCCGCCCGGCGGAAGCCGCCGCCTCGCCCTCCCCGGCACGCAGCCGCAGCGCCAGCAGAGGGAAGACGAGCACGGACACCATGGCCGCGCCCACCAGCGACGCCGACTCCCCGGTGGTGATGACCTTCTCGTCCAGCCCGATGGTGGTGATCGCGACGACCAGAGGCAGACAGGTGGCGGCGTACAGCGTCAGGGCCCTGCGGTCCGTTCCGTGGAGATCGCGCGGTGCCAGGGCGTACACGGGAAGGCCGCGTACGACCAGGAAGAGGACCAGGAACAACGGCAGCAGCGCCAGCGCCCGGCCGCCGCCGAGCAGCGCGTCCAGATCGAACTGGATCCCCGTGACGACGAAGAAGACGGGCACCAGGAAACCGAAGCCCATCGCCTCGATCCGGCCGAGGATCTCTCCGCTGCTCTCGGGCGCGGCGCCGTTGAGTACGAGACGGGTGAGCAGCCCGGCGGCGAACGCGCCGAGCAGGGTGTCGAGGCCGAAGACGGCCGACAGCGCGAGCATCGACACCAGCAGCAGCATCACGAACCGTACGGCGAACTGACCGCTGCTGTGCAGGGTCTTCGCGATCACCCGGGAGAACCACGGCGGGCGGGGCCGCAGCGCCCAGAAGACCGCCGCCGCCGTCACGGCCGCGAACCCGATCAGCAGCGCCAGTGACTCTCCGGGAGCCCGGCCGCTCAGCAACAGCGCCATCGCGATGATCGGGCCGAACTCGCCCACCGCGCCGAAGGCCAGCATCACGGTCCCGAACCGCCCGCGCAGATCGCCGCTGTCCCGCAGGATCGGCAGTACGGTACCGAGCGCGGTGCTGGTCAGCGCGGTACCGATGACCAGACTCCGGCTCAGCTCCGCCCCGGTGAGCGCCAGAGCGATCCCCAGTCCGAGTCCGAGGGAGATCAGCCAGGCCCGGATCGAGCGGCGCAGCGTGTCGCCGCGGATGGCGCCGAACTCGATCTCGTATCCGGCGAGGAAGATGAGCATGGCGAGCCCGAGATGGGACAGCGTGTCGACGACGGCGTCCTGCCGGGCCCAGCCGAGGACGTCGGGCCCGATGAGGATGCCGAGCAGAATCTCGAAAATCACCAGGGGAATACGGATCCAGCGGCCGAATCCATAGGCGAGAAGAGGGGCGAGCACAGCGGCGGCCATGATCAGGATGAGCGTTCCCGGATGCGTGATCATAAGCTGTATTTATCAGGAATGTCCCTTTGGGGAGGGTGGTCCGGTTGGGGGAGGGCGGGCGGGTCGCCGACGGCGGACCGGGGCGGGTCGCCCGAGCCGTTCCGTCGCCCGGGAGGGCGCGCCCCGTGGCCCGGTGTGCCGGGCCGACGGACCGAGGGTCGACTCCCGTACGGGGTGGGCTCGGCTGATCCCGGCAGCGCGGCCGGGGGGTGGCTCATGGGCGCACCGGGCCCGGGTGATGGGCGCCTCCCGGGCTCAAGGGCTCCCGGGCCCCGGGTGGGGCGCGCCTTCGGGGTCGTCGGGTCAGGGTGCCGGGCCTCGCGGGGACCGGCGGATTCCGGCGGTACGCCCTACCGGCGCTCGGGCCCCTCCAGCCGCCGCAGGCGCTCGCCGTCGCACGTCCTGGGGCACGTCGCACACGCCTCGGCGGGCCTGATCGTGTAGTAGAGGCAGCACCCCATGCGGGTACGCGTGGGATAGGACCGCCCCTCGCGTCCCGTGAGCCGGCGGAAGTCCGCGCCGCCGAGGAAGGGGGCGACCGGCCCCGGCAGCAGCCGGCCCGCCTCGGTGACCGCGCGCTCCTCCTCGTCGAGCCGCCGCCCGAGGTGCCAGATCGCGGAGACCAGATCGTCGCCGACCATGCCCCACAAGGCGCGCGGTCCCCGGCGCAGCCGGGGGCCCATCGCGGCCAGCAGCGGCCGCACATGGCTGGCGACCGCGGCCCGCAACTCCGCGCGCAGGGCCTCCTCGTCCACGACGACCCGTACCCCGGGCAGTCCCGCGGCAGGGTCCTCGGGGAGGCAGGTGAAGCCGCCCGGGACGACGGCGAGCGCGTCGGTCGTCCGGCTGACCCGCACATCCGCGGGGGCGAGCGCGGGCACCCTGCGGTCCAGATACCAGGGGCCGGCGATCAGCAGACAGGCCGCCCAGAGATATCCGTGGAGCGCGCGGGAGGCCACGACATCGGGCCGCGCGCTGTGGCCGTAACGCTCCCGGATGCGTCCCCGCTCGGCTTCGAGGAAGGCGTCGAGCAGCCCCGGGTGGTACGCCAGTTCCGCGCCGTCGATCCAGCCCTGCCCGGCCGGTCTCCGTGGCCGCGCCACCTCGATGCGGGGGGTCGTGCCGCAGTGCGCGGCGAGCCGGTGGTGTGTGGAGGCCAGCAGGGTGGAGCAGCTGAGGGCAGCTCCGGTCGGCGCCGGGGCCAGGGACAACACATACTCCTCGGGGAACGGAATTGATCAAGAGGAAGGTAAGGCTCACCTTAACCACATCGAGCGACTGTTCGCGAACTGACGGCGCGGCGCGCCTCATTGGCATGTTTAGGGATGCCTAACCTAAGCTCCGGGGTGATGATCCGAAGCAAACGGGCCGCCCCCACCAGGCAGTTCAATTCCGGCCCTCGAACGGGCCGGTTCGGCCACCCGGCCGTTGTCGGCCGTTGTTTCTGTTTGTCCCATGCCCGGTAAATGTGCGCGCGGAAGTATTTCACCCATGCAGACCACGCAGGCCACTCAGTCGACGCAGAACGTGCAGAACGTGCGGAACACGCAGATGTATGTGCTCGCCCTCAATCCCACAGATTCGGTGACCGAGGGATTCCTGCCCGCCGCGCAACGGCTCGGCCTGAGGACGACACTGCTCACGGATCAGCCCGGGGCGCATCGCGACCGCCATCCGGACCTGGAGATCCTGGAGTGCGATGTGCGCGACCACCACGCGGTGATCACACGGATCTCCACCCATCGGCCGCCCGGCGCGGTGTTCAGCAACAGCGACCACCTCCAGGCACAGACCGCGCTCGCCGCCGCCTACTTCGGACTGCCCGCCAAGGACTGGCGGGCCGCCCTCCGCACCAAGGACAAGGCCGAGATGCGCCGCCACCTCGCCGCACACGGCCCCGGTGACGACGCCGTCCGCTCGGTCGAGCTGGCCCCCGGACTGGACGCCCCGGCGCTCGCCGCACTCGACGTCCCCTACCCCTGTGTGCTCAAACCCCGCGAGGGGGTCGCCAGCGAGGACGTCGTACGGGCCGGGGGGCCCGCGGAGCTGATACGGCACTACGAGCGCGTCCGGGCCCGCCGTCCCGGGGCCGTGCTGGTCGCGGAGGAGTTCCTGCCGGGCGAACTGCACACCCTGGAGACACTCGGGGACGGCCGGCGCCTGCATGTCCTCGGTGGCTTCCGCACCGAGCTGTCGCCCCCGCCGTACTTCATCGAGGAGCGGCTGACGTACGAGCCCGCCCTCCCCGCGCCGGTCGTGGCCCAGGTCCTGGAGCGGCTCGCCGAACTGGGCGTCGGCTTCGGCGCCTGCCACACCGAGTTCGTCCTGTGCGAGGGCCGCGCGCGCATCGTCGAGGTGAACTACCGGGCCATCGGCGACCAGTGCGACCTGCTGCTCGCCGAACTGCTCGGCATCCCCCTGTTCGAGCACATCCTCCGCACCCACCTCGGTGAGCCGCTCCCCGCGGATCTGCGGGCCCGCAGGGACGGCGCGGCCCGGCTCGACTACCCCTGTGCCGACCGCGCGGGCACACTGACCGCCGCGCCCGGACCCGCCGATCTGGCCTCCGGAGACGTACGGCTGACCTACCGTCCGGTGCGATCGGTCGGTGAGCGACACGAGCTGTACCACACCAACCGCGACTTCCTGGGTGTCGTCCGGGCCACCGGTCGGGACCGGGAGTCCGTGGACCGGGCCGTGAACGGCTTTCTCGCCGGGCAGAGCTGGGAGATCACCCCATGACCGCCCCATCCACCGCACCCGTGCCCAGCGCCGGGCCCGCAGCTCTCCCGGCCCCCGCCGAGCCCGCGGAGTCCGCCGAGCCCACTGAACCCGTGCCACCCGCCGAGCCCGCGGAGCCCGCCGAGCCCATGCCACCCGCCGAGCCCGGGGAATCCGCCGACCCCGCCCTGCTGCTCGACGTACTCAGCACCCTGCTCCGCGAGGACGCCGTCGGACTGCGCAGCCGCAGCACCTCCGTGGAGCTGCCCGACGGCACCTGGCTCCGCCGGGACACCGGCGACGGGGACGCCCTGCTGCTCCCGGTCCGCGGCGCCGTGCCCGGCTTCCAGTGCGAGACCGAGGCCCGGCTGCCCCTGCTGCGCTGGGAGTCCGACGGCACGGAACTCACCACCTGCGACACCGTCCTGACGGCGCTCGCGGATCTCACCGGCCATCCGGGGGACCGTGACGGCTTCGCCGCCTTCGCCGCCGAGTGCCGGCGGACCCTGGCGGCCCGGCGCCTGCACCGCGAGACCTGCGGGGAGACCAACCGGCGCCTGACCGCCCGCTACGGGCCGAGACCGGCGGACTGGACCGGTCCCGCCGCCGGACTCGCCTTCGACACGCTCGCCGCGCGGCTCGACCATCCCGTCTACCCCACCGGACGCGGGCGGCCCGGATTCACAGACACGGATCTGCGGGCGTACGCCCCCGAGTTCCACCCCCGCTTCCGACTCCGCTGGCTCGCCGTCCCCCGGGACGCCGTCACCGTGACCGGGGCCGGGGCCGGGGCCGGCGGCACCCCGTCACCGGCCGCCGGGGTGCCGCCGACCGGTGACCCGGGGCCGGACCGGGCGCTGGACGCCGGTCCCGGGGCCCCCTCGGCCCTGGGCCTGCCCGGGGATCTCGACGGAAGCCATCTCCTCCTCCCCGTCCACCCCCTCACCGCGGCGGGGCCCCTGCGCGAGGCCCTGGACACCGTCGGCCTCACCGGCCGCGCGCTGCTCGCGGACCGGCCGTATCTGGAGGTCGTACCGACCCTGTCGACACGGACCGTGGCCCTCGCCGGCGACCCCGGCGTCCATCTCAAACTGCCCCTGGCGACCGCCACCCTGGGCCGGCTCAACCGCCGCACCATCAAACCCGGCAGTCTCGTCGACGGCGCGGCGGGGCAGCGGCTCGTCGAGGCCGTGATCGCCCGTGAACCCCGCTTCCGGGACAGGGTCCTGCACACCGACGAGACCCGGTTCGCCCACGCCGGACACGAACTCCTCGCGGCCCTGGTGCGCCGCTGCCCCCCGGATCTCGACAACACCGCTGTCGTCCCCATGGCGGCCCTGCTCAGCCCCGCCCCGGGCGGCGGGCTCATCGCCGACGCCCTCGCCGAGCGGCACTTCGGCGGCGATCCGCTCACGCTCCTCGACGCCGTACTGACCCTGCTGTTCGACTGGGGCACCACACTCCTCGGTTACGGGGTGGCCCTGGAGTCCCACCAGCAGAACATCTCGCTGCTCCTGGACGAGCGGCACGGACTGCGGCTGCTCCTCAAGGACAACGACGGCCCGCGCGTCCACGCGGGCCGGTTCCGTGCCGCCCTCGGAACGGACCCGCCTGCTTTCGCCGACCGGCGGATCGTCACCGACGACGACGGCCCGGTCCTCGACCTGTTCACCACCATCACCGTTCACCTCTGCGCGGGGGCGTACGCCTTCGGACTCGCACGGCACGGGCGCGCTCCTCTCGGCCGGCTGCTCGCGCTGGTGCGCGACCGGCTCGGCGAGGCAGCCGAACGCCTCGGCACCGGCCCCGGAGAGCCCGGCGCCCTCCTGCGCGCACACGTCCTGGACGCGGCACGGCTGCCCGTCAAGGCCATGGTCACGGCGGGGACCCTGCTCGCCAAGGAGAGATCAGGCGCATTGGACATCAACAAGCACTACACCACCGGTCCCAACTATCTGCTCCGGGGGAGTGACCAGCGATGACGAGTACCACCCCCGACCTCCCCACTCCCGCCGCGGGCCCGCCGCGAGGGCTGCCCACCGCCGACGACGCCGTGGCGCACACCCTCCTCAACTGCCTGCTCCGGGAGGTGTCGGGACCCGAGCACCAGACCGCCGTCATCGACGGCCGCCTCCTGCTGAGGCTGCCGCGACGGGGGGTGCTGCTGAGGGTCGCCCTGCGCCGTACCTCACTGCTGGGCGCGCACCGGTTCACCGGACCGGTCACCGAGGAGTCCGGTGACGGCTGGTCCGAGGTCGGCTGGCGGCGGCTCGCCGAGTACGTCCACGCCGAGCTGAGCCTGCGTACCGGCGCCCACAACGACGAGTTCCTGGGCCAGATCGACGCGAGCCACCGGGGTGTGTCCGCGGCCCTCACCGCCCTGCCGCACCGCCCCCGTCCGCCCGGCAGGACGGCAGGGGGACCGGGGCCGGTTCCGGAGCCGGACCCGCTCGACACCTACCTCGCGTCCGAGCAGTCCCTCGCGCTCGGCCACCGCTTCCACCCCACCCCCAAGGCGCACGGCGGCGACCCTGCCGTCTGGTCCTCGTACGCGCCCGAGGCCGGGGTCTCCTTCCCGCTGCGGCTGCTCGCCGTCCGCGAGGACCTCGTGGCCGAGGAGTGCGCCGAACCGGGAGCAGCCGCACCGCTGGACCGGCTGGCGGCCGTCCCCGACGGCTACCGGCTGCTGCCCGCGCACCCCTGGCAGTACACCGGACTGCTGCCCGCCCTGCGCCCCGCCCTGGGCCGCGGGGACGTACTCGACCTGGGCCCCGGACAGCGGCGCTTCACCCCCACCGCCTCCGTGCGGACCCTCTACGACGGCGAGACCTTCCTCAAGTTCAGCCTCGACGTCCGCATCACCAACTGCGTGCGCAAGAACGCCTTCTACGAGCTCTCCGGCGCCGTCGCCCTCACCCGGCTGCTCGCCCCCGCCCTCACCGAACTGGCCACCCGCTTCCCGGGCACCGGCATGCTCCGCGAACCCGCCTATCGCGGCATCGCGCTCCCCGGACCCGACGGCCGCCCCGACACCCGGCTGCTGGAGGGTTTCGGAGTGATCGTCCGCGAAGGGCTCGGACGACTGCTGCGCCCCGGTATCACCCCGCTGCTCGCCGCGGCCGTCGCCGACGAGTACCCCACCGGGCCCGGACATGTGTCCCGGCTGGCGGGCCACGGCCCGGGCGCCGCCCTGCGGTGGTGGCGGCGGTATCTGGACCTCCTCGTCCCGCCGGTCCTCGCCGCCTACTTCGACCACGGGCTCGTCCTCGAACCGCATCTGCAGAACGTCGTCCTCGGCACCGGCCCCGACGGCCGCCCCGAACAGATCCTCTTCCGCGACCTGGAGGGCACCAAACTCCTGCCCGAGCACCATGCCCCGGCACTGGCCGCACTGCCCCCGGAGGTGGCCGGGCCGCTGACGTACGACGCCCGGCGCGGCTGGGACCGGGTCGTGTACTGCCTCCTCGTCAATCACATCGCCGAGATGCTCGCCGCGCTCGCCGATCTGCACCCGGGGACCGAGCCCGCCCTCTGGTCGCAGGTGCGCGGCACCCTGGAGCGGTACGCCGCCGAGCACGGCTGCCCGCCCCGGCTCAGCGCCCTGCTCGCGGGCGTCCCCCTGCCCGCCAAAGCCAATCTGCTCACCCGCTGGGAGCGCTCGGCCGACCGGGACGCCGGCTATGTCCGGCTGCCGTCCCCGCTCGCCGAGGACGTGATCCGCCAAGCCACCCGTGCCGACGCCGACCGGAGCCCGCGATGAATCCGACCGCCCGAACCCTGCCCGGCCCGACGGCCCCCGCCCGCCCGGCGGACCCGGCCGACGTTCCGTCCGGGGTGCGCGAACTCGCCCTCTCCCTGCCCCCGGGCGGGCTGCCCGCCTACCTCTACGACCTGGACGCCCTGCGCAGGCACACGGCCGCGGTCCGGGCGGCCCTGCCCGGGCGGGTCGAGCTGTACTACGCGGCCAAGGCCAACCCGGACGCCGGGATCCTGGCCGCGCTCTCCCCGTACGTCGACGGCTACGAGGTCTCCTCGGGCGGTGAACTCGCCCACACGGCCGGCGTCGTTCCGGGCCGGCCGCTGGCCTTCGGCGGCCCCGGCAAGACACCCGCGGAGATCGAGACCGCACTGCGGCTCGGGGTGGACCGCTTCCATGTGGAGAGCGCGTACGAGCTGCGTATGCTCGCCCACCTCGCCGCGGGAGCCCCGGTGGCCGTCCTGCTGCGCTTCAACATCCCGGTTCCCCCGGGCGTGCTGGAGTCGAGCGCCCTGGCGATGGGCGGGCGCCCCGCGCCGTTCGGGACGGACCCCTCGGAGGCCGACGACCTGGTGCGCCTGCTCACCGACGGCACCTTTCCGGGGCTGCGGTGGCGGGGCGTCCACGCCCATCTCGCCAGCGGGCTCACGGCCGGGGCCCAGCTCGCCGTGGCCTCGGCCGTCGTCGAATGGTCGGCGGCGCTCGCGGCCCGCCACGGGGTACCCCTGCACGAGGTCGACGTCGGCGGCGGTATGACCGTCGACTACACCCGCCCGGACGAACGGTTCGACTGGGCCGCCTACGGCAAGGGTCTCGCCCGCCTCGGTGACGCCCACCCGGGGACCGTGCTGCGTATCGAACCGGGACGGGCCCTCACCGCGTACTGCGGCTGGTACGCCACCGAGGTGCTGGATGTGAAGCGCAGCCACGGCGAGACCTTCGCGGTCGTCCGCGGCGGCACCCACCATCTGCGCACCCCCGCCACCAAGGGCCACGACCAGCCGTGCGCCGTACTGCCCGTCGACCGCTGGCCGCACGCCTGGCCGCGGTCTGCCGCGCCGGACGGCGGACCGGTCACCCTGGTCGGCCAGTTGTGCACACCCAAGGACGTGCTGGCGCGCGCGGTCCCCGCGCCGGGGCTGCGCGCGGGCGACCGGGTGGTGTTCGCGCTGGCCGGGGCGTACGCGTGGAACATCTCCCACCATGAGTTTCTGATGCACCCGAAGCCCGGATTCCACTACCTCGGAGCGTCCCCGGGTATCACCGCGGACTG
The DNA here is from genome assembly GCF_044456085.1 of Streptomyces sp. NPDC051018. Taxonomy (NCBI): domain Bacteria; kingdom Bacillati; phylum Actinomycetota; class Actinomycetes; order Kitasatosporales; family Streptomycetaceae; genus Streptomyces; species Streptomyces sp. NPDC051018. The sequence goes on along the minus strand of NZ_JBITFN010000026.1, from coordinate 30,623 downwards.
ACCGGGTCCCTCTGCGGACGAGACGAGACGGGACGGGATGCCTCGCGGCGCGGTGGCACCGGCCGTGGTCCTCCTCACGGTGGCCGGATGCGTCCTGGTCACAGCCGTCGGCCACGGCACCGCCCCGGGGGCGTACCGATAAACGCATGCACCGGCGGGAGACAAGGGACTAGCGTCACCGCCATGAAAGAAGAGCCGGAAGGAATGAACGAGTCCGGTGTACGGCACGCTCTGGAGGCGTGGGGCATCGAGGCCCGGTCACTGGCCTACGTTCCCCTCGGCCTGGGCGACTACCACTGGACGGCCGGCGGCCCGCGCGGAGAGCGCTTTTTCGTCACGGTGGCCGACCTGGAGAACAAGGACCACTGCGGCACGGACGCGGACACCGCCTGGCAGGGGCTGTACCGGGCGATGGACACGGCGTCCTGGCTCGCGGAGCGCGGCGGGCTCGACTTCGTCGTGGCGCCCCTGCGCGCCGCGCACGGCGAGACGGTCCGGCGGCTGGACGACCGGTACGCGATCAGTGTGTTCCCCCATGTGGAGGGCGCGCCGGGGCACGTCGGCGAGGAACTCACCGCCTCACGGCGGGCCATGACGGTGGAGGCACTGGCCGCGCTCCACCGCGCGAAGGCCCCGGACCCGGCCCCCGTGGCCCCGCTGGACCTGTCGGCCCGCAACCGGCTGGAGCAGACCCTGAGGGAGGTGGCGGAGCCGTGGAGCGGCGGGCCCTTCGCCGAACCCGCCAGGGACCTGCTGGCCGGCGCCGGGAGGCGCTTTCGGCTGCGGCTCGACGAGTTCGACCGGCGGATCGCGGAGGGGCGGGGCAACGGCGGGGAACTCGTCGTCACCCACGGCGAACCGCATCCGGGCAATCTGCTGTGGCGGGACGGCGGACCGGCGCTGGTGGACTGGGACACCGTGGGGCTCTCCGTGCCCGAGCGCGATCTCTGGCTGGTCGTCAGGGAGCCCGGGGAACTGAGCCGTTACGAGGACCTCACCGGCCGGACCCCCGACAAATCCGCGCTCGCCTTCTACCGGCTCCGCAGGGACCTGGAGGATGTGACCGCCTGTCTCGGGCTGTTCCGCGGACCCCACACCAGGACCTCCGACACCGAGCAGGCGTGGCAGGGATTCCGGAGCACCCTGGAGCGGCTCACCTATCTCTGACGGCCGGGGTCACTGGCCCATGAAATTACGCGCTGTGGGCACTCGATCACGGTAATTACCCCGACGGCTCGCGGCTTCGTGCCCCACCCCCGCCGGACGGACGCCGTCATCGGGAAAACACCGCGCCCGTATATCGGATCCGTATGTTCGGGAAAGGCGCGCACAGCCGTGCCACAGGTATTTCCCCTACGCTGATGATGTCCTGCGCGGAGAGGGCGTTCCCCTGCGGTCGCCACGGCCGGGACCGGGCTTCCGGCTCCATCGTGGCGCGCCCCGACAGGACTTACCGAAAAGAAACAGCTCATCACGCAGAGTTCACCATGAAGTCGTTGTCTGCGGGACCATTGATGCTGTCGTGCCCAAAGAGGCAGGTGGGACAGATGGTGACGGAGGTCACTTCAACTTCGAGTGCACGGAATTGCTCCGAAGAGCGTCTCTATAGGTGTCAGGAAAGCGTCAACGGCCCGTGTTGGCAGTCGTGTTCACGATTGGACAACGCGGTTGTGCGGGTCGGACGCCGACTGGCGCGCCGTTTACCGCAATATGACGGTATGTGATGAACTGGCTACATCACCGACACGTATTGCTCCTTACGTGGCCACACAGTGGTCCGAGAACAGTCCCGTGCGGGGCAGGGAGAGAAGCATGAAACCGTTCGCGTGGAACTACGCACGTCCGGCCGAGCTGTCACCAGTGATCGACCAGTACTCGTACGACTCCACCCTCCAGCTGAACGTCCTCCCGGACGGGCGCCCCGCCATCATGGACAGGGCGCTGCTGGCGGCGGTCGGAACCACCACCTCGACAGCCGGTTCCGCGACCCACTTCGACGACTGACCTCCCTCAGATGACGGTGCTGATCCTGACCTGCGAGCAGGATGTGACCGCGGACATGGTGGTGGCGCAGCTCCACAAGCGGGGCGTGCCGCTCGTCCGGTTCGATCCCGGTGATCTCCCCGGGGAGGGCGCTCTGTCCGCCGAGTACGTGCGGGGGGAGTTCCGCGGCTATCTGTCCACGGGCGGGCGAGTGGTCAGCATGGACGGCCTGCGCTCCATCTGGGTGCGCAGGCCCAGCGAGCCGGCGGCGCACGCCGCCGAACCGTCCCCGTGGCTGACCGCCGAGAGCGGCCAGGCGCTGTACGGGATGCTGGACTGCACGGCGGCCCGCTGGATGAACGACACGAGTGCGGCTGCCAGGGCACGCCTCAAGCCGTGGCAGCTGCGCGTCGCCCACCGCAGCGGGTTCCCGGTGCCCGCGACCGTGATTACCACATATCCGAAGGTCGCCCGCCAGTTCGCCGACCAGTACCGGCATGTGGTGGTGAAGGCCGTCTCGGGCAAGCCCCCCAGCGATCCGCCGATGGCCCTTCCCACCACACTGGTGCCGCAGGACGCGGACTTCACCAATGTGTCGGCGGGGCCCACCCTGTTGCAGCGGTACATCGCCAAACGGGCGGACATCCGGCTGACCAGCGTCGGGGACGAGTCCTTCGCCGCGCGCAAGGTCGCCGAGCCCGGGCAGGTGGACGGACGCTACGGCGGGACGGGGCACCTCTGGGAGCCCGTGGAGGTGCCGCCCACGGTCGAGCGGGCGGTGGCCCTGTACAAGAAGCTCGCCGGACTCGCCTACGGCGCCTTCGACTTCGCGGAGGACGGCGAGGGCACCTGGTGGTTCCTGGAGTGCAACCAGGGCGGCCAGTTCGGATTCATCGAGCTGGAGACGGAGCAGCCCATCGCCGACGCGGTCGCCGAGTGGCTGAGCTTCCCGGCCGAGTGAGCACCCGGGCACGGCGGCCCGCCGGTGATCCCCCGGCCGGCGGCCCGGCCGCCGCACCTGTGGCCGTGTCCGGTCCGGCGTGTTCTGTCAAGTCTCCTTCGCTCAGGTCGGGTTGGCCCTACTGTGGGCCGTCTGCCGGGCCCGGAAATGGGGGGTGCCCGGCCTGAACATGAAGGATGCTCATGCTCCGTACCCGTTCCACCGCCGCGGCCTTCGTCGCGGCAGCCCTCGGCGGACTCGTTCTGATGCCTGCGCCGTCCCAGGCCGCCGCGGGATCGGTCCATCTGTACAAGATCTACTACGACAGCCCCGGCACGGACAGGCGCTCCAACGCCAGTCTGAACGCCGAGTACGTACAGATCCGCAACACCACCTCGGGGGCCGTCAGCCTCAAGGGCTGGACACTGACCGACGCGTCCAACCACAAGTACGTCTTCGGCACCTTCACCCTCGGCAAGGGCAAGACGGTGACCGTCCGTACCGGCAAGGGCACCAACACGGCGACCAACCGCTACCAGGGCCGGGCGGCCTACGTCTGGAACAACGACAAGGACACCGCCACGCTGAAGAAGGCGAGCGGAGCCAGGGCGGACACCTGCTCGTACAACTCGACCAAGGCCGACTACAAGATGTGCTGACCGAGGCGCACGAACAGGCGCCCACCCCTCCGGGGGCGGGCGCCTTCGCACGGGCCTCGGCGGGGAGGCGCGGGGCCCGGACCACCACAGGGTGCCCCGGGCCCGCCCGGGACACCCGGGATCAGCAGCAGCGGGAGAGCGGCTCCTCCTCCAGCCGCCGGCTGCGCATCCGCTGGAACTCCCGTCTCGTCGGCGGCGGAAGGTCCGGACGGTTTCTGCGGTGGTGCTCGCAGTGCCGGTCGTACGCCGTCTCACCGGAGACCTCGCGCAGATACCAGTGCACGGCGCCGAGCCCCCGGCGTACGGCCCGAAGCAGGGCGGCGGCCCGGCTCACTCGCGTGCCCCGGCGAGTTCCCCGGGCACATCGAGCCGCGAGGCCACATACGGTGTCTCGGTCGTGGGCGGCGGGGTGGGGGAGCGCAGGGTACGGACGCACACCACGGCGGCGTTGACGAGGACCGTGGCGACGAGCAGCACGAACAGCACGATCAGCACCCCGTCGACCGTGGAGTTGAGGACGATGGTGTCCATGTCGTCCATGCTCTTCGCGGGCGGCAGGACCTTCCCGGCGTCGATGGCGTCGGCGAACCGGGTCCGCTGGGCGAAGAAGCCCACCCTCGGGTCGGGCGAGAAGACCTTCTGCCAGCTCGCGGTGAAGGTGACGGCGACGGTGAAGGCGAGCGGCACCCCCGTCACCCAGGCCCAGCGCAGCCGGCCCGATTTGATCAGCAGCGTCGTCGCCACCGTGAGCGCGATCGCCGCGAGCAGCTGGTTGGCGATGCCGAACAGCGGGAACAGCTGGTTGATTCCGCCGAGCGGGTCGGTGGCGCCCGCGTAGAGGAAATAGCCCCACCCGGCCACGACCAGGGCGCTGGCCAGCCAGATCCCCGGCTTCCAGTTGACCCGGCCGATCGGCTTCCAGACATTGCCGAGCATGTCCTGGAGCATGAACCGGCCGACCCGGGTGCCGGCGTCCACGGTCGTCAGGATGAAAAGTGCCTCGAACATGATCGCGAAGTGGTACCAGAACGCCTTCATCCCCGTGCCGCCGACGACATCGGAGAAGATCTGCGACATCCCCACCGCGAGCGTCGGCGCGCCACCGGTCTTGGCGACGAGGGTGCTCTCCTCGACGGCCTTCGCCGCGGCGGCCAACTCCCCGGGTGAGATGGTGAATCCGAGCCCCGCCACCGCCTGGGAGGCGGACTCGGCGGTGGACCCGAGCAGCCCCGCGGGCGCGTTCATCGCGTAGTACAGCCCGGGGTCCAGCACGGCCGCGGCGATCAGGGCCATGACGGCGACGAACGACTCCATGAGCATGGCGCCGTACCCGATCGTCCGGACCTGCGACTCCTTGGCGATGAGTTTGGGTGTGGTACCGGAGGACACCAGGGCGTGGAACCCGGAGAGCGCTCCGCAGGCGATGGTGATGAACAGGAACGGGAACAGCGACCCGGCGAAGACCGGTCCCTGCCCCGAGGACGCGAACGTGCTGACGGGGTCGGCCTTGAGCACGGGCGCGGCGAAGACCACCCCGATCGCGAGCAGCGCGATCGTGCCGATCTTCATAAACGTGGAGAGATAGTCGCGCGGTGCCAGGAGCATCCACACCGGCAGCACCGAGGCGAGAAAACCGTAGCCGACGAGACAGAACACCAGGGTGGTCGGGCTGAGGGTGAAGGTGTCGGCGAGGGAGGAGTCCTGGATCCAGCCGCCGCCGACGATCGCGAGCAGCAGCAGGGCCACACCGATCACACTGGTCTCCAGCACCCGGCCGGGCCGCAGGATGTGCAGATAGAAGCCCATGAACAGCGCGATCGGGATGGTCATGGCGACGGAGAAGGTTCCCCAGGGCGAGTGGGCGAGGGCGTTGACGACGACCAGCGCCAGCACCGCCAGCAGAATGATCATGATGACGAAGACGGCGATCAGCGCCGCCGCGCCACCGACCTTCCCGATCTCCTCCCGGGCCATCTGCCCGAGGCTCTTGCCGTCCCGGCGCATGGACAGGAACAGCACGACCATGTCCTGGACGGCCCCGGCGAAGATCACACCGAAGACGATCCAGATCGTGCCGGGCAGAAAGCCCATCTGCACGGCGAGTACGGGCCCCACCAGCGGTCCGGCCCCCGCGATGGCGGCGAAGTGGTGGCCGAGCAGCACCCGGCGGTCGGTCGGCTGGTAGTCGACGCCGTCCTCCAGCCGTTCGGCGGGCGTCGCCCGGGTGTCGTCCGGCTTGAGGACCCGGTTCACGATGAATCGGGAGTAGAAGCGGTAGGCGATGGCGTACGTCCCGAGGGCGGCGGCGAGCAGCCAGACGGCCGAGATCTCCTCACCCCGGGCGAGCGCGAGCACCCCCCAGCAGATGGCGCCGGTGACGGCGACGGTCGTCCACAGGAGGACCGATTTCGGATTCGCCCGGAATACGGGCACGGAGGGCCGGGACATGCTGGCTCCTATGCAGGCGGGACAACGGGGGACGGAGGCCGGCGCGGTGGCCGGCCGATGCGAGCGGGACCGCGATCGGGGCGGAACCCGGGGGCGGCTGACGCCCGGGCCCGGGGGGCGGAAGTGCGGAGGGGCGAGCGGGACGGAGCGGACGGATCGAGGCGGGCGGGGGACTCGGGGACGACCGGGGGCGGTGCACCGCGGCGGGCCCGGCACGGCGGACCGGGATCAGGAATCCGGCCGGCGCCGCGTCAGCAGGAAGGCGGCGAACATGCCGAGGCTGCACCCGGGCACCCAGGCCAACTGGTACCAGTAGAAGAACGGCACCCCCGCGAACTCCGGCCGCTCCCGCGCGTACCAGGGCACCCACAGCAGGGCGACAACCGGCGCGAGCAGACAGATACCGGCCGCGATCCGGCGCGCCGGACCTGCGCCACCGTTCCCCGGTCGCCGGGCTCTTCCCCTCACGGTCTCCTCCGCGGTTGTCCGTTGTGCGCCGTCCGTCCCCCACCACAGGCACCGGTGCCGGCGGTGCCGTCGTCGTACGGGCCGGTCTGTGGAAGAGTTGCCGGTCACCGCGGTTTGGTTGACACGGGATCGCCGGAAGATTTCCGTGGCTTCCCTGTCCTCGGAACGGCCCGTTCGCGCAACCAGGGGGTGTCCGCCTGAAGCGGCCGGGCGACAGCCGGGCGTCACAGGGCGCCCACGGTACGCAGCACGGACGGTGACCGATGACCGAAGGTGCCGTAGCGGCGGCGTTCCTCGCCGTCATCGGCGCGGCCTCGCTCCTGGCCGCGCGCGCCCGGCGCTTCCATACGACCGGGGCCCTGCCGTCGCTGGACGGCTGGGCGCTCGCCGACCGGAGTCTGGGCCCGGGATGGACCTGGCTGCTGCTGGGCGGCACGATCTTCACGGCGTACACCTTCACGGCCGTGCCGGGACTCGCGTACGGCAACGGCGCGCTCGCCTTCTTCGCCGTCCCGTACACCGTGATCGTCTGTCCGATGGCGTTCGTCCTGCTGCCCCGGCTGTGGGCCGTCGCCCGGGAGCACGGCTACATCACGGTGGCCGACTTCGTCCGCGGACGCCACGGCTCACCGCCGCTCGCGCTCGCCGTCGCGCTCACCGGCATCCTCGCGACCATGCCCTATCTGGCGCTCCAGCTCCTCGGTATCCGGGCCGTCCTGGACGCGGGCGGGATCAACCCCGCCGACAGCGCGACCGGCGATCTGCTGATGGTGGTGCTCTTCGCCGGGCTGGCCGTCGCCACCTACCGGCACGGGCTGCGCGCGCCCGCCGTCATCTCCGGCTTCAAGGGGGTCGCGGTCTTCGCCTCCGTCCTCGCGCTGGTGTGGCTGGTCCTCGACGAATTCGGCGGCCCCGGCGGGGTCTTCGACGCGGCGGACAGCGCGCTCGCGGCCCAGGGCGGGGGAGAGGCGTCCCTGCTGCTCACGCCCGATCAGCAGCCGGCCTTCGCGTCCCTCGCCCTCGGATCCGCGCTCGCCCTGCTGATGTATCCACACATCCTGACCGTCTCCTTCGCCGCCTCCGGGCCCACGACCCTGCGGAAGGTCTGTGTGGGCCTGCCGGGATGGACGGCCGTCCTGGCGCTCTTCGGGCTGCTCGGCATCGCCGCCGTGGCGGCCGGAGTACGCACCCCGGCCGGAGGCGCCGAGTCCGCGGTGCCGATGCTGGTGGACCGGCTGATGCCCGCGCCGCTGGCCGGACTCGTCTTCGGCGCCATCACGGTCGGTGCGCTGGTCCCGGCCGCGGTGATGTCGGTGGCGGCGGCCACCTCGTTCGTACGGAACGTGTACGTCGAGTACTTCCACCCCACCGCCACCCCCAAGCGGCAGGTACGGATCGCCAAAGCCGTCTCCCTGACCGCCAAGGTGGGCGCCATCGCCTTTGTCTTCGGGCTGCGCGACCAGGCCGCCATCAATCTCCAGCTCCTCGGCGGCGTATGGATTCTGCAGATCTTCCCGGCCGTCGCCATCGGCCTCTACACCCGATGGCCCCACCCGCGCGCTCTGCTCACGGGGTGGGCCGCGGGCATGGGATTCGGTACGGTCATGGTTGTCCGGGAGGGCTTCTCACCCGTCGTCCCGTTCGGCCCGGGCGGCCACTCCCCGGAGATCTACGCGGGTCTCGCGGCCCTGCTCGTCAACTTGGCGGTGGTCGCCGTGGGCACCGTCCTGCTGCGGTGGAGGGGCGCGCCGCGCGGGCCGGACACCACCTCGGCGTCCCCCGGTACCGCAGCCCAGCCCCGCCCCGAGACGGGAACGAGTTCGCCATGAGACGGACCCCACGCTCCGCCCGCACTCTGTTCGCCCCGCCACAAGAGCCCGTCGGCCGGGGCGAGGAAACCGGCCGGCCGGCGGAGCAGCCGCCCGGAACGCGTGACGACGGGCGGAGCGCCGCCGCGCAGCCGCCCGGTGCGGTGACCGATCCCGCCGAAACCGAGCGCGAGGAGGCCCTCGCGAGCCTTTTCGCGCTCCACTACACCTCGATGCTCAGGCTCGCCGCGCTGCTGGGGGCGGACGATCCGGAGAACATCGTGGCCGAGGCCTACTACGAGATCTACCGCAAGTGGCGCAAGCTGCGGGACGCCGACCGCGCCGAGTCCTATCTGCGCTCGGTGGTCTGCAATCTGACCCGGATGCGGATACGCCACCTCCAGATCGTCCGCAAGCACGCGGAGGCCCCCGCGGCCGACCCGGTGGCTTCGGCCGAGTACACCGCCCTGCTCCACGACGACCAGCAGGCGCTGATCCGGGCCCTCCAGCGGCTGCCGCCACGGCAGCGCGAGGCCCTCGTACTGCGGCACTGGATGGGGCTCAAGGAGAGCGAGATTGCCAAGGCCATGGGGATCTCGACCGGCTCCGTCAAAACCCATACCGCGCGCGGTCTCGCCGCACTGACCCAGGTGATGGAGAACCGCCGATGAACAGCCAGGAAGCCCGGCCGGTCGACGGACCCGGCACCGAGGAACGCCTCCGCGAGGCCATGGAGGCACTCGCCGGGCATGTACACGCCGCGCCCGACGCGTACCGGACCGCACAGGGCGAGTGGCGCCGCCGGGAGCGCAGACGACGGCTGATCCTGTCCGTGCTGGTCGCCGTGGTCTTCACCCTGGCCACCCTCGCGGGGCTCTGGGTCCTCAACTCCGCGCCCGCGGGCTCCGGCGGCATCTTCAACGACGACCGCACGACCACCCCCTCTGCCCCGCCCGTCCCGGCCGCACCCCCGGGCAGCTGACGCCCGGACGAACACCCCTGACCCGGCCTACCCACCCGGCCCCGCGCCCTTCCCGTCACCCCACATGCCCGACAGCTGAGCCGAAAGCGCGCCTGCACCGTTCCCTTCGCCCTGGGGGCCGGTGGCTGGGCTGAAGGGGTCCTGTGCCCTTCCCCTCCGCCCGTTGGGCGTGGCGAGTGAGCGGACGAGGTCCCGCTCCCTCTCCCTTCGCCCGTCGGGCCTGGCCCTCCTGCCGCCCCGGTGGGTGAGTGAACGAGGGCCTGTGCTCTATCCCTCGCCCGTTGGGCTTGGCGAGTGAGCCGAAGGGGGCCGTGGGTGTCGAATGGGAGAACGCGCGGAGGCCGCGAGGAACGAGTGGTCGAGCACGATCGACCGTCGACGCACACTTAGGGCCCCCGGGTGGGGGTCCCCCCGGACGGAGTCTGGGGGAGAACCGAGCCACAAAAACAAAACCGCGCGTCGGCAACTGTCCGGAGACCGCCCCGCCCGGCCCACTACCGGACGGTGTGCCCGCGGCTCGGCGTACGCCCCGAGGACTGCCTCTTCGTCGACGACGTTCCGGGCCATGTGGCGGCGGCCCGGGAGGTCGGGATGGAGGGGCATCTCTTTGAGGACAACCTTCGTGCCATGGTCCGTATCGCCCGTCACCTGGCGGCCGTTCCGGGGCTGCGCTGACGTCCGTCCCGGCGGCCGGTCACGCCGGGGCGCGGAGTCGGCAGCGGGAGATCAGCACCGAGTGATCCACACTGGCGCGTCCAGGGGGCCAACTCGCCCCACCGGCTGTGAATTTCACGTCCGCGATTGTCGAACTGGCGGCTTGCCGGACAGAATCCGAACAGGGATATGCTGACTGCGGCTCAGGATCTTGTACGACCGCAGAGGTGTCTGCGGCTCTCTGTGGTCCGATGCCAGCAAAGACGTTCACCAGCGCCGGTTCCGGGACCCTCCGTGACTGTGTCCGCCCGCCCGGTCGCTCCTCACCTTGGCTTCGGAGGCTCCGTGTCCACTCCGCGCTCAGACTTTCCCAGCGACGGTTCCGCAGCTGTGCCGCCTCCCGGCTGCCCCGCTCACAACACGGGAGCCGGCGGTCTGACCAGGCTCTACGGGCCTGTGGCGGAAGCGGACCCGAGGATGATGTACGAGGGGCTGCGCCGTCAGTACGGCTCCGTCGCACCCGTTCTGCTCCACGGCGACCTGCCCGCGTGGCTGGTGCTGGGACACCGGGAAAACCTGGAGGTCATGCGCACGCCGTCCCTGTTCTCCCGCGACTCGCGGCTCTGGACGATGTTCAAGCAGGGAAGGGTGGCCCCGGATTCCCCGCTTGCCCCGATGATCACCTGGCAGCCCCTGTGCATCTTCGTCGACGGTGACGAGCACGCACGGCTGCGCACCGCGGTCAACGACGGGTTGGGGCAGTTCAACCGCCATGGGGTGCGTCGCTTTGTCACCCGCTACACCCGCCAGTTGGTCGATGAGTTCGAGGCTACCGGCGAGGCCGACCTCGTCCGGGACTATGCCGAGAAACTGCCGATGCTGGTGATGACCCAGCTCCTCGGCATGCCTGAGGAAAATGGTCCTCTACTGGTCGAGGCGGCTCTCGACCTGATGAAGGGCACCGAGACCGCGATGGCGAGCAATGAGTTCGTGGTGGAGACCCTGCGCAAGCTGGTGAAGCGCAAGACAGAGAACCCCGGGAGGGACCTCGCCTCCCGGCTGATCAGCCACGAGTCCGCCCTCACTGAGGACGAGGTCGTCGAGCATCTGCGGCTCGTCCTCATCGCCGCCAACGAGACGACGGTCAATCTGATCGCCAACACCCTCCGGCTGGTGCTCACCGACCGCCGTTTCCGCGCGAATCTGTCCGGTGGCCAGATGACGCTGCCGGACGCCCTGGAGCAGGTTCTGTGGGATGCTCCCCCCCTGTCAGTGATTCCCGGGCGGTGGGCCACTGGGGACACCACGCTCGGCGGGCAGCCGATCAAGGCCGGTGATCTGCTGATGCTCGGGCTGGCCGCGGGCAATGTCGACCCGGAGATCCGCCCCGACTTGTCGGCGCCGGTGCACGGCAACCGTTCTCACCTCTCCTTCAGCAGCGGTCCGCACGAATGCCCCGGCCAGGACATTGGGCGCGCTATCGCCGACACCGGCATCGACAGTCTGCTGACGATTCTCCCCAGTCTCGACCTGGCCGTCTCCGAGGGCGAGTTGGCGACTACCAGCGCATGGCTGACCCAGCGCGTGAACTCGCTACCCGTACGATTCACGCCACGGCGTCCCGCGACGGTTCAGGAGATCGACGTCAGCACTCCGCCGCCGAAGTCGCAGCCGCTGCCGGCCGTCACGTCCGTCGCATCCCCAGCCACGCAGCTGGCACGTCCGCCCGTCCGTCGCTCCTGGTGGAGGTCGCTCTTTGGCAGGCGGTGACGCCCCACCGTCGCAGCGACGGTACAACAGATGAGGCCTGGTGGGACGGAGAGTCGTACTCCGTCCCACCAGGCCTCACATCTTGTATCGGACATGCGGGCGCTCTTGGACGGACAGTGGGGTCTGCGTACGATACGGACAGCTGATCATTCGTGTCCAGCAGTCACGACACCGTTCTGACCTGCGCCTTGGAGAGGGGGCCCGGTGCTACCCCTGGCCGAGTACGGCCCCTTCAAGTTTCGATGCGTGGTTTCACGCGCGCGCTGCGGTCCCGGTCGCGCGCCGCCGGACTCCATCGCCGCGCCTACGTAATCGTAGTGCCCTTGCCGCGACACTCCCCGCACAGGTCTGCCCAGTCGTCTCACATATCTCATCCACGAGTTGGCTCAGCCGATCGCCCAGAACAGGAGTTGCTCAGTGGCGTCCAAAGGTTTGCAGCACATACCCCGCGTTCCGGGCTCAATACCTCTGGTGGGTCATGCCCTCAAACTGGGGCGTGATCCGCTCGGCTTCCTCAAGTCCCTGCGTACGACGGGTGATCTGGTCAGGGTGAACGTCGGCACGATGCCCATATGCATCGCCACGAGTGCCGAGATGATTCACCAGGTCACCGTTGCCCAGGCACGTTCCTTTGAGAAGGGCCGACTCTACGACCGTGTGCGCCCCCTGGTCGGCAACGGCCTCGCCAACGCAGGCGGCGAGATCCACCGTACCCACCGGCGACTGATCCAGCCGGTGTTTCACCGTGCCCGTATCGCAGGATACGCGGAAGTCATGAGCCGTCGTGCCGTCGAGCTGGCGCAGAGCTGGACCCCGGGACAGCGCGTCGACATCGAGCATGCCATGAGCGAGTACGCGATCGAGACGCTGGCGGAGACGATGTTCTCCGCCGACATGGGCAGACCCGCCCTGGAGGCTGCGCGCCGCGACCTGCCCGTCATCCTGAAGAACATGCTGCTACGCGCCGCTTCTCCCAAGTTCCTCGACAGGCTGCCCATCCGTCCGAACCGTGAGTTCGACCGCGCTGCCGGGAGCATGAGGAAGATTATCGACGATGTTGTGAGAAGCACGCGTGAGGCTGCGCGTGACGGACAGCTGGATCTGCTGTCCCTGCTGCTCGACGCGCGTGACGAGGATACCGGCCTAGGTCTCACGGACGAGGAGGTCAGGGACGAACTCGTCACGATCCTCTTCGCCGGGAGCGATACGACCGCTTCCGTCCTCGGCTGGTCCTTCGCCGAGCTGGCCCGTCACCCGGCGGTGGAGAAGCAGGTCCTCGCCGAGATCGACGAGGTCGTGGGAACCCGGCCCGTCACCATCGAGGACATTCCCCGGCTGGCGACGATCCGGCGGGTCCTCGACGAGGCGATCCGGCTGCACGGCGTCACTCTGCTGATGCGCCGCACGACTGAACCGGTCGAACTCGGCAGATACAGCATTCCCAGTGGTGTCGAGGTCGCCTTCAGCCTGTACGCGGTCCACCGCGACCCTGCGCTGTACGCCGACCCCGACCGCTTCGACCCGGACCGGTGGCTGCCCGGGCGCCGGGAGTCCATCCCCCGAGAGGCGTTCGTCCCCTTCGGCGCGGGGAACCGCAAGTGCATCGGCGACGCCTTCGCCTGGACCGAGGCCACCATTGCCCTGGCGACCATCCTCGCCCGCTGGCGGCTGCGGCCGGTGCCGGGCCACGCCACCCGGGAGACTGCTGCCGCCATGGCGCACCCCGACCGAATTCCTATGGTGGTCGAGGTGCGTCGCACTTGACACAGGCCCGTGCCCCGACCGGCCTGAGCGTGATACCCGCAGACTATTTGGGTCTTCGCCTCACGCATCCCTAGTGTAGAACCTGTGAAAGCGCAATTAGGAGAGCTTGAAGACGCGGTAATGACACAGGTTTGGCGCCTGAACCGATCCGTGACGGTCCGGGAGGTCCTGGAGGAACTCCAGCAGGATCGTTCAATCGCCTACACCACGGTGATGACCGTGATGCACAAGGTTTATCGGAAGGGTTGGCTCCGCAGGGAACTCGACGGCCGGGCCTTTCGCTATACGGCGGTCTCCACCCGGGCCGACTACGCGGCCGCGCTGATGAGCGAAGCCTGGTCGCAGAGCGACCGTCCGGCCGCCGCGCTGGTCGCGTTCTTCGGCCTCATGTCGCGGGAGCAACGGGACGCGCTCCAGGAGGCGCTGGGCGTCGTGGAGGCGGGGCACGGCACCGGGGCGGATCCGTCCGGGGAACCGTGACCCGCCTGCGACGGCGAGGTGCGGCGGGGATCCCGGGTCCGTCCCAACGCACCCGGCGGTCCGCCGTCATCCCGTACGACCGACGGGCACTCCGCCGGCGCACCGACGCTCCCGGAGCAAATGGAGACGGGCCGCGAAGGCGGCCGATCCCTTGGCGGAGCACCACGGCCCGTTCGGGCTCAGGGCCGCTCGGGCTCGATGGTGAAGTCCTGCGGCAGCGGGTGCGGTTCGGCCATGATCTCCCCCATCCACAGCCGGGCGCGCAGGGCCAGCACCGAGCCGCCCCCGGCGCCCGACAGCAGTTCACGGCGGACCGCCAGCTCCACCCGTCCGCCGGCGCGCTCCGACAACAGATCGGCCCGGCCCGCCACCGGCGCGGCGGACAGGACGTCCACCGAGGCCAGATCCCACCCGGCGAGCCGGGGATGAGGGCCGACGGCGAGCACCCGGACCCGGAGAGCCGTGAGGTTCTCCACCGGCGCGACCACGGTACTCACACCCCCGCCGGCGCGGGGCCGCCCATGTGCGCCCCGGCCAGCAGGGCGACCAGGGCCGCCGCGATCCGCTGACCCGTGTGCGACTCGTAGAAGGTGTACGCGGGCATCGGATTGACCTCGAAGCACACCCACTCACCGTCCGGGCGGACCCGCAGATCGATGCCGGACAGCGGCAGACCGAGCGCGGCCGAGAGCGCCACCGACCGCCGGACCACGTCCCCGGGAAGTACGCAGGGGCTCAGTTCGGCGCCCAGACCGTCCCGATGGGCGTAGCGGTAGTCGATCGCCGGTGAGTCGACCGCCGTCGCGAACGTCCGCCCGTCCACGACATGGACGCGTACGTCCCGCCCCGGCACATAGGCCTGGAACTGCGTCGGCAGCCCCCGCACCAGATGCAGCCGCGATTCGTCCTCCACCGTCAGCTCCCGTACGACGGACCGGATCCCGCTGATGGACTTGTACACGATCCTGCCGTGCAGATCACGGAAGGCGCGCACCTCGTCCGGATCGTCGGTGACCAGGGTGTCGGGCACGGCGAAGCCCGCCCGGGCGATCAGCTGCGCCTGGTACGGCTTCGACCCGTTGGACTCCATCGCCGCCGGACGGTTCACGACCAGTGCCCCGGCCACATCCAGCCACTCGGTGAACCAGCGGTGGAAGGCGTCCGTACGGGCCTGGGCGGTCGGGCCGCCGGCCGTGGCCGGCGGCACCAGGGGCCGTGCGTAGACGGCGGTGACCTCGTCCAGCGACAGCGATCGGCCCTCCGCGCGCAGCCGGTCGCCGAGACCGGGGCCGAAGACCAGGTCGTAGTGCGCCAGGCGGTTCTGGTCGAGCACGATATGGCCGACACCGGCCTCCCGGGCCGCGTCCACGGCCCGGGAGAGCGGCTCGTCGTCCCGGCAGCCGTAGAAGAGGATCACCGGTCTCTCCCGGGAGCCGTCCCGGCCAGGGTGGTCAGGGCGCGGGCCACGGCCGAGCGCTGCGCGTCCGTGCCGAGCGGCGGCAGCGGATCGATCCGCACCACCGCCCCGGCGGCGAAGGACAGTTCGAACAGGGAGCTCCGCAGCAGGCCGCCCAGCCGGCGGCAGCTCTCCGCGTGGCGGGCGGCCGGCGGGCCGACGACCTCCTCCCGGCACACCAGGACGCGTCCCCCCGGGTCGGGCGGGACGTCCGGCCACAGTTCGACCGGGACCGGGGCCGTATCGCCGCCCGGCCAGGCGAGCCGCCGCTCCAGGCGCTCGCCCGGCCGGACGGCGGCGATCAGCCCGGCGCGCGTGGCCCCGCCCCGGCGGGCCACCGGCAGTCCGCTGCGCTCCGCGTGGACGAGCGCAGCGGTCGCCGACAGGGGACCGTGGGCGGTCCCGTAGGAGCTGACCGTGCCCAGCACCCGGGAACCGAGCCCAAGGAGCCAGCCGGCGACCAGGGCGTGCAGCTCCGACGACGCGTAGTCCCGGTCCTTCGCCGACGAGGACCGACTCAGCCCCGCCTGGGTGAGGTACGGGAGCCGGTGGAGCACCGCGCCGGTTCCGGCGTCGTCCAGGACCCGGCCGCCGGGCAGGACGATCCGTGTGGCGGCCCGGCCGTCCGGCCCGACCCGGTGGCTCCAGCGCGCGCGGGCCAGTTCGCCGGGCGAGACGGACACGACACGGTCGCCGCCCAGCCGGGCGGCGACGCCGCGGGCCGCCGCCGCCGCGCCCGTGTCGCCGTATGCGGCGAGGACGACGACCGCCGCCGTCACCGCGGCGGGAGGGTGTCGAAGGCGCGCTTGGCGCCGGAGTCGCCCTCCTCCATCGCCTGCCGCAGGGCCTGGGGATCGGTGTCGTACACCGGTCCGCCCGTGAGGTCGGGCCGCAGCGCGGACCCGATGAACGGCTCGGGCACCCCGGGGTCCGAGCCGATGCCCAGCGCCTCCTCCACCGCCTCCAGCCTGGCCCGCAGCTCCGCGACGGCCTCCACGACCCGGTCGCCCCCGCCGCCCGACGCGCTCCCGGTGGTGTCCGCGCCGCCCGCCGTGTCCCCGGCTCCTTCGCCGCCCTCCCGGTCCCCGCGCGGCTGCTCGGGACGCTCCGGACGCTTGTACTCGTACCGGTCCTTGAGGTCCTTGCGCTCCTTGAAGGGCTCCTTGAACTCCTTCAGGCGTTCCTTGACGTCCTTCTTCAGCTCTTTGCGCGAGTCCTTGAGATCCTTGAACTCCTTCGCCGGCGGTTTGCCGCAGGAGACGGCGACCGTCGCGGTCATCGTCGCGGCCGGGGCCGAGATGTTCGTCAGGGAGACACAGGTGTCGGCGCCCGCGTACGACTTCGAGTGCGGCGAGGTGGAACCGGTCAGTGAGGTGTTGTTGGTACTGCCGGGGAAGGGGTCGCCCGCGTCACCGCGGTTGCGCGCCATCTCCAGGTCCCGCCGGTTGTCGGCCTGGACGAGGCCGACCTTGTAGTGGTTCTCGTCGGTGTTGCCCGGCTGCCGCTCGTCGATGTGCCACACCAGCAGCCCGGACCCGGGCAGCGAGACGTCGTAACCGCTCTGCTGCCGGTTCTCCACCAGGAAGTACTCGGGCCCGCCCGCGCCGTCCTTCCACAGCCGCTGGACCGTGTGCCCGGTCTTCACGTCCTCGAAGGTGACGGTGGCACGGGAGGTGACCGTGTTCGCCGTCGCCCAGCCCTGGTTGACCTTGCACCACGCGGACGGATGCACGGGAACGTCACCGCCGCCGCCCCAGGAACCGCCTCCCATCAGACACCAGTCGCCGACGCCCTCCGAGGTTCCGTCGGTGTCGTACAGATCGGGGAAGCCGAACACCAGATGGCCCAGCTCATGGGCGCAGACACCGATCCTGGCGTCCTCGGGGATCGTCAGATACGCGAAGATCCGCGTCCCGTCCGAGGTGTGCACGGCGGGCAGATT
The DNA here is from genome assembly GCF_044456085.1 of Streptomyces sp. NPDC051018. Classification (NCBI taxonomy): domain Bacteria; kingdom Bacillati; phylum Actinomycetota; class Actinomycetes; order Kitasatosporales; family Streptomycetaceae; genus Streptomyces; species Streptomyces sp. NPDC051018. The sequence continues at coordinate 13,269 of NZ_JBITFN010000026.1, read as the reverse complement.
CCACTTGTGCGACCAGATGTCCCCGGGCCGGCCGCTCGCCTCACCGCCGGAGCCCGCGTGCACCACGATGAAGGCGTCCACGAGCCCGTTGCCGTCGTTGTCGTACGGCGCGAAGTCCACCAGAGGGTCGGCCGCCAGCACCGCGTCCTGCGCCATGACCGGCGCCCTCGGTGTGCCGCTCGGCCTGCCGATGCCGAAGTTGCCGTTGGCGTACCAGGCGAGCGTCTGCGGCAGCCGCAGCGGGCCGACGACCTCACCGACGATGTCGATCAGACCGTGGGTCACCTCGCGGAAGTACTCGCGGACACTGCCGTGGGGCAGGACCCCGAGCGAGAAGAACAGGTCCTCGAAGTGCTTCTTCGACGCCGACATCGCCTTGTCGGAGAAGTCGGCGAGGACCACGACCACCCGCACCGGCCCCCGCAGCGGAGCCCGGTCGGCCGCAGCCGACTGGATGGTCTCGAACGGCGTCCCCAGCGGGAACTCGTCCGGCGGGAAGATGGTGCCGTCGTCGAAACCGATCCGTCGCGGCCCGCGTGCGACCGTGAACTGCTCGGCCAGCTCCTCGGCCCCCGAACGCAGCTGCTCCAGCTGTGCGTTCAGCCGCTCGCGCAGCTCCGGACTGGGCGCGACGGCGCAGAAGTCGGACCAGACGGCACGGGCCGTCCGTTGCCCCTGGGCATGCTCTGACATGTGTACCCCCGATGGATGCCCGGCACGTCCGGCGGCGCCGATCGGGCGCGGACCCGTTGCCGTGAACTCCTACGCATCGTAGGAATCCCGCACAGGGCAGTCGACCCGGTCGCCCGAGCTGCCCGGGCCGGGGGTCCGAAAACGGCCCCGGGCGCCAGCCCGCCGTCCGCCGGGGGACGTACCCGAAGTCGTCCGGCCCCCGCCGGAGGGTTCCCGACCGCGTACGCCACGGGTCACACCCGTGGCGTACGGGCGGTGGGGCTCACTCCTGACCGGCGCGTACCACCGCGACCGGGCAGTGCGCGTGGTGCAGCGCCGCCTGGCTGACCGAGCCCAGCAGCAGCCCCTTGAAACCGCCGCGCCCCCGCGCGCCCACGACCAGCAGCTGGGCGTGCTCGCTCGCGTCGATCAGGGCAGGACGGATCCGGTCCTGGACCAGACGCCGGTGGACGGTCACGTCCGGGTACTTCGCCTGCCACCCGGAGAGCGCCTCGGCGAGCAGCCGCTCCTCCGTCGCCTCCAGCCGTTCGGCGCCGTCGACCAGGTTCTGCGGATAGCCGGGGTCGTCGTCGCCCCGCTCGGTCCAGGTGTTCCACGCGTGCATCGCGACGAGTTCGGCACCGCGCAGCGACGCCTCGGCGAACGCGAACCCCACCGCGGCCTCCGCCTGCGGGGAGCCGTCCACCGCCAGCAGCACCGGACCGGACGGATCCGGGGTGCCGCGCACCACCATGACCGGGCATCTGCCGTACGCGGCGAGGTGCACGGCCGTCGAGCCGACGAGCAGACCGATGAAACCGCCCATGCCCCGGCTTCCGACGACCACCAGGGACGCCGTGCGCGACTGCGCTTCCAGTACGGTCAGCGGCTCGCCCCCGACCAGGTCGGAGGTCACCTCCACATCCGGTTCCACGCGACGCGCGAGCTCCACCGCTTCAGAGAGCACCCGCTCCGCGATATTGCGCAGCCCGCCGTCGCGGGGACCCATCGGTGAGGGGCCGAGCGGTACATGCATATTCGGCCAGATGAAGGCGTGCACGACCTGCAGGCCCAGCCCGCGCAGCCGCGCCTCCCGGGCGGCCGTCTCCACGGCGGCGAGACTCGACGGCGAGCCGTCCACGCCCACTACGACCGGACCGTTCCTCACAGCATTCCCCTCTCAATCGGTGCGGCGACCGCATCGGCGCCGTCGCCGTCCCTCCTCCAGTCTCGATCAGGTGGTGAGGAGCTGCCAGGGGCCGAACGACCCGGGCCCGGGGGCCGAACATCCCGGGCTCCGGACCTGCCGGAGGTCACTGAAGGTGACGTGTTGGTCGCGTTCGGAACGGTCGGCCGGAACCGGCCGTCATCCACGCCGTCCACCCCGTCCGCTCCGTCATTGCGGCGGACGGGGGAGGGACCGTGTGCGCGCCGGTGCGGAGAGTACGGCTCAGGGCCGTCACCCGGGGGTGCGCGTCAGGCGCCCCGTCCCGGGCGGGCGCGTGAAACGGCCGGGAGGAGCGTGTCCCGCCCCTCCCGGCCGTATGTTCCGCGACAGGCGCCGGGCCTCAGATCACGCCCTGGGCCAGCATCGCCTCCGCGACCAGTTCGAAGCCCGCGATATTCGCACCGGCGACATAGTTCCCCGGCTGCCCGTACCGCTCGGCCGTCTCATGGCAGGTGTGGTGGATGTGCCGCATGATCTCCCCGAGGCGGTCCTCGGTGTGCTCGAACGTCCAGGAGTCGCGGGACGCGTTCTGCTGCATCTCCAGGGCACTCGTCGCGACCCCGCCCGCGTTCGCCGCCTTTCCTGGGCCGAAGGCGACGCCCGCGTCCTGGAGCACCCGCAGGGCCTCCGGCGTGGTGGGCATGTTCGCGCCCTCACCGACCGCCTTGACCCCGCCGCGTACCAGGGCCAGGGCGTCGGTCTCGGTCAGCTCGTTCTGGGTCGCGCAGGGCAGGGCCACATCGCACGGCACCTGCCAGACGCCGGCGCCCGGGACGAACCGGGCCGCCGAGCCCCGCCGCTCGGCGTAGTCGGCGACCCGGCCCCGCTCCACGTTCTTGATCTGCTTGAGGAGTTCGACGTCGATGCCCTTCTCGTCGACCACGAATCCGTCGGAGTCCGAGCAGGTGACCACGGTGGCGCCGAGCTGCTGGGCCTTCTCGATGGCGTACACGGCGACATTGCCCGAGCCGGACACCGTGACGCGCTGACCGTCGAAGTCCTGGCCGAGGGTCCCCAGCATCTCGGCCGTGAACAGGACACAGCCGTATCCGGTGGCCTCGGTGCGGGCCTGGGCGCCGCCCCAGCTCAGGCCCTTGCCGGTGAGGACGCCCGACTCGTACCGGTTGGTGATCCGCTTGTACTGGCCGAACATATAGCCGATCTCGCGCTGCCCGACACCGATGTCACCCGCGGGGACGTCGGTGTACTCGCCCAGATGCCGGTACAGCTCGGTCATGAACGACTGGCAGAACCGCATGATCTCGCCGTCCGAGCGGTTCTTCGGGTCGAAGTCGCTGCCGCCCTTGCCGCCGCCGATGGGCATCCCGGTGAGGGCGTTTTTGAAGATCTGCTCGAAGCCGAGGAACTTCACGATGCCGACGTTCACCGAGGGATGGAAGCGCAGACCGCCCTTGAAGGGCCCGAGGGCGCTGTTGAACTCCACCCGGAAGCCCCGGTTGACCTGGATCTCGCCCGAGTCGTCCACCCACGGCACCCGGAAGATCAGCTGGCGCTCCGGCTCGCAGATCCGCTCGATGATCTTTGCGTCGACGAACTCGGGGCGCCGTGCGAACACCGGCCCGAGGCTCTCCAGGACTTCCCGTACGGCCTGGTGGAACTCGGCTTCCCCGGGGTTGCGGCGCAGGACCTGCGCGTACAGCGGGTCGAGTACGCGGTCCTCGGAACCGTTGAGGGGTCCTGCGGACGGCGCGGGAGACAGGGGCGGTGGCACCATCGGTGATCGGGCTCCTTGCACTTCGGGAACGGACAGCCTGGGGCTCTGTGGCGCTCGACCGGTCGCCCTTGACCGGCCCCGCCCACCGCCCGGGTACCGGGCGACACAGGTGCGGCTTTCCCAAGAAATACGGATGTGCACCGCAACGATACTCATAAGTGCGGTGGCCGTTCGGGCCGGGAGCCCGCCGGGCCGTGCCCCCCAAGGGAACCGAGGCCCTCCGTCCGGGTGTGTCGGCGCGGCATTTTTTGTTCTGAGCGTTCCAAAATCGTGGTACGGTTTCCTTCATGGGGCGACCGAGGGAGTTCGACGAGACCCAGGCCGTGGACGCGGCTTCACGCGTCTTCTGGTCCAAGGGGTACGAGGCCACGTCGACGCAGGATCTGTGCGACGCCACGGGCCTCGGACGCAGCAGCATCTACAACACCTTCACCTCGAAGCATCATCTGTTTCTCCGGGCGCTCACGCATTACGCCGGCACCATGACCGACCGGCAGGCCCGGCTGCTCGACGAGGGGGCCGGCACTGGTCTGGAGCGGATCAGGGCCCTCCTCGCGCTGATCGTCCGCTCGGAGATGGAGAGCCGGGAAGGGGGAGTCTCGGTCGGCTGTTTCACCGTCAACACGCTGACCGCCCTCGCCGCGCGCGACGCCGGGGTCGCGGAGGTCCTGGAGAAGGATCTGCGCAGGCGGCTGGCCCTGCTGAGGGCCGTCGTCGAGGACGGCAGACGGGACGGTTCCATCACCTCGGCCCGGGACGCGGAGGGGCTCGCGTGGTATCTGGTGTCGGTCATCTCCGGTATGCGGGTCGCCGCCCAGGCGGGTGCGGGCCGTGTCGAACTGGACCAGATCGCCGCCGCCGGGGTCGATGCGCTGAGCCCCTGACCCGCCGAACCGCTTCGTCCTTGATCCCATGAGTTCCTGAGCCGCCGGGCTGCTCGGCCGTTCGGTCCCCGACGCGCCGTCCGGCCGGGGCGCCGGCTCTGGTGCAGTGGCCGCCGGACGGGTGAACTCCCGTACTCCCCATGCCGATACGGGACCCCGTGCCGATAGAGGGCCTCCCAGAGTCACCCGTCGTTCGCCGTGTACCCGCCCGAACCGCGCCCTAATTTTGTACCGAACGGTTCATAACTTGCCTCCGCGGCGAGCCGCCGCACCGCACGTCACACGCTGAGAGGGAGAACCCCGTGCCCAAGTCCGTCCATCTGATGGCCCTCGGCATCTTCGCCATGGTCAGCAGCGAGTTCCTCGTCGGCGGTCTGATGCCGCAGATCGCCGAAGACCTCGACGTCACGATTCCCCAAGTCGGTTATCTGATCACCGCGTTCGCGCTCGCGATGGCCGTCGGCGGCCCCTTCGCCACGACCGCCGTCCTCAGATTCCGCCCCCGGACGGCGCTGATGATCCTCTACGCGGTCTTCCTGGCGGGCAACGCCCTGGCCGCCGTCGCCTCCACCTACTGGCTGATGATGGTGGCCCGCGTCGTCACCGGCACCGTGTCCGGCGCGTTCTTCGGTGTCTCGCTCTCCCTGGTCGCGCAGATCACCACCCCTCAGACGCGCGGCCGGGCGATCGGCGTCGCGATGCAGGGCCTGATGGTCGGCACACTCCTCGGCCTGCCGATCTCCACCCTCGTCGGGGAACGCTGGGGCTGGCGGGCCGCGTTCGCGGCCGTCGGTGTCATCACGGTGATCGCCGCCGTGGCCACCAGGATCGCCGTTCCCCCACTCGACCGCGCGGACGACTCGGGGGACTTCCGTCAGGAGCTCTCCGCCTTCCGCGCGCCCAGGCTGTGGCTGGTGCTGTCCACCTCGATGCTCATCATCGGCGCGACCTTCGCCGCGTTCTCGTACTTCACCCCCATCCTCACCGAGGTCACCGGATTCAGCCGGAGCGCCGTGCCCCTGCTCCTGCTCGCGTACGGCGCGGCCACGGTCGTCGGGAACGCCGTCGTGGCCCGGCTCGCCGACGCGCACACCATCCGCGTCCTGGTCACCGGGCTCGCTCTCAACACCGTCTTCCTGGTGGCCTTCGCCCTGTTCGCGGACCTCAGGATCCCGGCGCTGCTGGCCATGCTCGGCATCGGATTCGTCGGGGTCACCCTCAACCCCGCCATGATCAGCAGGGTTCAGCGCACGGCCAACGCCCGTCCGCTCGTCAACACCGTCCACTCGTCCTTCATCACCATGGGAGTGGTGATCGGCTCCGGCATCGGCGGTATCGGCATCGGCTCCTTCGGGCTGACCGCGCCGCTGTGGCTGGGCGCCGCCCTCGCGGTACTGGCAGGGGTGACCCTGCTCCCCGACATCCGGCGGCTCCGCCGCGGCCCGGCGGTCCCCGTGCCCGCTTCCGTGCCCGTCGCCACCGGAGGCGCGCGCCGGGTCGAGAGGGTGTGAGGTCCGGCGCCCGGTTCCGCCGGCCGGGGCCGTCCGATCACCCCGGGCGGCCCCGGCAGCTGCCGGCCCCGCGACGGCCACGACCGCCGTGTCCCGCGCAGCGTCCCTGCCGATGGCGGCGATGACCGCCGGCCCGGCCCGGACACCTCGGATTCCGGGCCGGGTCCCTCCGGTCGCACGGATCCCGGGCCGGGGCGGTCAGAGCCCGGTGAACCACCGATCGGCCAGCGACTCCAGCGTCGCCTCGGCGGGGGCCGGCAGTTCCCGCAGGAACCAGGGCAGATCGCTGTACACATGCAGCAGTGTGTAGGCGAGGATCCGGGCCGGATCGAAGGACCGGCCGTACGCCGTGAGGAAGCGCGCCAGCAGCTTGGGATCGCCGCAGGTGACGAACAGGCCGACGGCGGCGAAGTCGTAGGCGCGGTCGCCGATCATCGCGGGTTCGAAGTCGAGCAGCCCGGTGAGCCGCCAGTTGTCCGGGTCGACCAGGAGGTGCTGGCGCATGAACTCGGTGTGCAGCAGGGCGCGGCGGGGACTCCTCGGCAGGGTCACCGAGTCGAGGAACCCCGGGATCTGCTCCAGCCAGGATTCCGGGAGCCCGCGGTCACGCTGCTGTGCGACGGCGGCCGCGCGTCCGGAGTCCAGGAAGGCGCCCCAGTCCCCGGGGCCGAGGACATCCGCCAGCGGTTCGGGGTCGATCACGTGCAGCGCCGCCAGAATCCCGCCGGACTCGGCGACGATCCGCTCCCGGTCGCTGCCCGGAATGCGCTCCCAGGCATGGGACAGCCCCACACCGCGGAGCCGTGACATCAGGATGTACCGCCAGCCGTTCTCGTACGCGCCGTAGTCCCGCACCTGCGGAGTCGGTACGGGCAGCCGCTGCTGGAGGTGGGTCAGGACCCGCCCCTCGGCGATGCCGTCGGTCGCGGCGGTCCCCGGGAAGAGCTTCAGGACGTGCTCGTCACCCACCGCGTAGACCGGCTGCGAACCGTCGGCGAAGCGCACCAGGGGTGCCCGGTCGAGCCCGAGGCGGGCGCAGAGGTCCTCCACCGCCGGTCGCATCACGGTCTCGTCGGGGACGACCGCGTCCCACTCTTCGTCTGTTTCCACGGCAGGCAGCATGAGCGCGACCGTAGGGTGCCCGGTGCCGGTGGGCAACGAGTTTTCGCGCCCGCCGTGGCCGATCGGTGGCCGAACCCCGACCGGGCGGTGACCTGGTGAGGAACCGGGCACGGACGGTCCGGTTTCCCGCCGCCGCGAGCACGGACCGTCCCCGCCGGCAGCCCGGTTTCCCGCCGCCCCGCGTGAGGTCCGCAGAGCCGGTCGGCCCACCGGTGGCACGTGTCCCCAACGGGCCGACCACCACCCGAGCCCCTGCCGGCCGGACGGGATGCGCGGACCCCGCGGGACCGTCCGGAACGCGCGCACCCCGGATCGGCTCGTGCCACACCCGTCCCCCTCGTCGACCGCTGTCCCATGGCGGCCGTCCGGCCCTCGGTGTGTCCACCGGAAGTCAGGGGAAGCCGTGACAGGCCGGGATCTGTGCTGACATCATCGCTGTGCCCGGCGGCGGGGCTGCCGCCGGTAGCGAGTCACGGGGGGGTGGGGTATGTCGCGTCGTGCCCGCATCGAGGAGATACGCAGCCGCAGGGCCGGGCAGGCGCTGGCACTGGACCGGGCCCACGGCCGGGTGGCGGAGGTGCTGGAGGCCCTGCGCGTACTCCGGACACTGCGCGCCGATCTGGTGACACAGGTGCCCGACGAGGCGCGGAGCCATCTGGCGGGCATCGGCGCCGAGCTGACCGCGCTGCTCGAAGAACTGCCCCAGGAGGCCGCCGCCCTGGAGGCGGCCGCGGCCCGGTTCCGGCGGCCCACGCTCAACGTCGGGGTCATCGGCCGCGCCAGGCAGGGCAAGAGCGAGATGATCAAGAGCCTCACCGGGCTGACGGACCGTGAGGTCCCCACCGGTGACGGAGGCTTCTGCACCGGTGTGACCAGCGTGCTGCGCCACCAGGAGGGCGTCGCCACCCAGGCCCAGGTGTTCTTCTACACCGAACGCTCCTTTCTGCGCGAGGTGATCGCTCCCTACTACGCCGAACTGGGCCTCGGTCCCGCGCCCGCCACGCTCGACCGGTTCGCCGGCCCGCTGCCGCCCGCGCCGGACGGCGACGGCGCGGTCGGCGGCAGCCGTTACAGCCATCTGGCCGCGTTCCACGCAGCGCTGCCCGCGTACCGGCACTATCTGTCCACACCGTCCCCGCACCCGATCGAGGCGGGCGAGATCCGCCGCTTCGTCGCCCAGGCGGATCCGGAGGAGAAGGAGCCGTACCACGCCTTCCGGGCCGTTCGGCAGGTGCGGATCACCACGCCCTTCGAGCACCAGGACTGGACCGGGCTGTCGCTCATCGACCTGCCGGGACTCGGGGACACCAATCTCCAGGACGCCCGCCGTCTGGTGTCGGCCCTCCAGGACGAGATCGACGTGGTGGTGTTCGTACGCCGTCCCGACGCGTCCGGGGACGCCATCGACACCCCCGACCACCAGCTGTTCGACCATGTGCGCGACGGGCTCGCCTGGGCGGATCTGAAGAGCTGCTCGTTCCTGGTGGTGAACCGGTGTGTCACGGCCACCAAGGGCGACAACACCGCCAACGCCCGCAAGATGCTGGAACAGTGGCTGCCCGCCTCCCGGTTTACGGTGTCCGGGGCGCGGATCGCGGACTGCTCCGAGCCCGCCGAGGTGGCCGCGGCGATGGACCAGGTCCTCGACCATCTGACGGACCATCTGGACGAGCTGGACGAGCGGCACCTCGCCGCCCGCCGCGAGAGGGCCGCGGAACTGCGCGAACGGGTGGCACGGCTGGCCGAACGGGCGGGACGGCTGGCCGATCTGGCCCAGCCGGCCGATGTGTGGTCGGTGCCCTTCATCAGACTGTTCGAGGACGTCCACGGGCAGCTCGCCAACTCCCTCGCCGGACTCGTGGACCACCTGCGGGAACAGCGGGCGTTGACCGACGGCCTGCTCGCGGACGCCGTCGACGACGTCCTGCGTGCGGCCGCGGAGGACCCCTGCCACCCGACGGCGGAACAGCTGACCGTGCGCGCGGCCCGCGAGAACGGACTGAGCGTGGCGTACGGAAAGTACCTCAACGAATCACGCGCCCGGCTTTCGCGCCGCTTCCTCGAATGCGACGGCGCCCTCCACGCGCGGACCGACCGGATGCGCGAGGAGGTCGCCGAGGTGCTGCGCGGACCGGGCGGCCTCGCGGGGATCGACGCCTCCGGGGGCCGGGAGTTTCTGCTGGCGCTCGCCGAGCGCATCCCCCGGGTCAGGGAGAACGGCGGCAGCGAGATCCGCTACGCGCTGCGCCTGCTGGCCGACTTCCAGCTCTCCTACCGGGGCATGCTCCAGCACCGCGTACGGGCCTGTCTGGACGGTCTGCACGCCGACACCCCCGCCATGAGCTTCCCGCACGACCCCGTCCCCACCACCGGCCAGGTCCTGGAGATGCTGGAAGTCGCCTACGACGAGGCCCTGTTCGCCTGCCGGAGCGAGCTGGACAAGATGCTGGCGGACCCCAGCGCCGCCGTGTTCTCGATCGTCGAGGAGTTCTACGACCGGGTGATCGCCGCCGCCGGTTCCCAGGACGAGTGGCGGCTCTTCTACCAGGACGCCCGGACCGAGATCTGGCCGGGCCGGTTCGCCGCCCTCGCCCAGCACGCGGCGCAGCTGCGCCAATGGTCGGAGGCCGTCGCCGCCGTCACGGCGGCCGTGGCCGCGGCCGGTGACTCCGCTGTACCGGCAGACGACCCGGAGCCCGAGGAGGCACTGGCATGAGCAAGACGGAGAAGTACGTCCTCGATGTGTGCATGCTGGGACCCCGGGGCGCGGGGAAGACCTCCCTGCTGGCCTCGATGTACGCCCAGTACACCCGGATCATCGGCGACACCGACCTCGATCTCACCCCGGTCGGCGACACCGCGGTCAAACTCAGCGACGCCGTCGCCGTCCTGGAGTCCCTCTCCCGCTCGGTCCAGGTACGCGACGGGGTCGCCGGCACCGAGCGGATCGACCTCCACCGCTACGACATCGGCGTGGGACGCAAGAACAAGAACCCCCGCTTCACCCTCCGGTTCACCGACTACGCGGGCGAACTGCTGCGCGACCTCAGCGGTGAGGCCGTCGGGCAGAAGGTGCGCCAGACCCTCCAGGACAGCCAGGTCATCGTGCTGGCCGTGGACGCCCCCGCGCTCGTCGCCCGGGACGGGCTCTACCACAACAGGATCAACCAGCCGCTTCTGATGTTCGAGCGGATCAAGGAGATCCTGCGCGAGGACCAACGGCCGCGGCTGCTGGTCGTCACCCCGCTCAAGGGGGAGAAGTACCTCGCCGGACCCCATGGTGCCAAGGAACTGGCCGAGCAGGTCCGCGCCGGATACCAGCCCCTGTTCGCCCATCTCGCGCACCCGGAGATACGGCCCCGGGTCGGCTGTGTCCTGGTACCCGTGCAGACCACGGGATCCATCGTCTTCTCCTCCACCACCGAGTCGGAGGACGGGACGGTCCAGTTCCACTACCGCAGCCGCAGCCCCGGCGCGCCCTACCGCCCCGTCGACACCGACCAGCCCCTGCGCTACGCCCTGCGGTTCGTCATCAACGTCTACCGCCGCGAGCGGCGCGGCGCCTGGCGGGAGATGATGGAGCAGACCTTCCGCACCGACCGCGCCCTGGAGGCCGCGATCGCCCAGTTCACGGAGGGGACCCGGACGGGCGCCGGAATCCAGGTGATCCAGGACCATCCCTATCTGCATCCGGCGGACCAGGGGCGCGGATGAGTACGCCGGCGGTCTGGGCCGTACAGTCCTGCGGGGCCCTCCCCGAACAGGGCTACACCTGGCTTCCGGCCGGGCAGGGCCCCGGCGCGGACCCCGATCTGCTGCTCGAGGGATGCGCCGGACGGTCGGTGAGCGACCTCGTCGACGACACCAAGCCGTCACTGCTGCTCTACGCCCTGAGGCAGCGGAGCGATCTGAGGCCCCGGTGGATTCTGCTGCTGACCGGGCTGCGCCCGCCCGGGGCGGGCACCGACCATATGCGTCGCGCCGTGCGGGCGACGGTCCTCGGCACCGCCGACGCCGCTGCACCGCCGCCCGGGATGCTCGCCCTCGCGTGCCTGTTTCTCACGGGGAGCCTGGAGGACCGACTGCCCCTCGACCACGGACTGCCCGCGGGCACCCCGGGCTTCGCCCTCGACCCGGCGCGCTGGGCGGCTCTGCTGACCGGGGCCGGGGACGGCATGCCGGGGGCAACCGCCCTTCCCGACCCGCGGGAGGTCCGGACGGACACCGACTCCCCGGAGACCCGGAGCAGAGCCGCCGGGATGCTGGCGGCCCTGGCCGGTCACACGGCCGCCCAGCCGACCTCCGACAAGCAGAGAGAGCACAACGGCTTCGGCCTCGACGCCCATCTGGTGGGCCCCGACGCCCGGCCCCTCCTCGTCGTCACCACCCTGCTGGGCGGGGAGTCCCTCCAGACGGTCATGCCCCTGTACGGACTCGGCCGGAGGATCACCGGTGAAACCGTCGTACCCCGCCGTGAGGCCCGGGGATCTCTGCTGGTCGGGCAGTTGAGGGCGGGGTGGAAGAGCTGGACGCTCGGTGTCCTCGCCGCACTCGCCGCCGCCCTCGCGGTCCTGGCCGCGGTCCTCAGATGAACTGGCCGCCCCCGGCACCGCCGTACGCCGCCGCTCCCGCGTTCACCGGCCCGGCTCCCGTACGCAGGCCGCCTCCCACCGCCCCGCCGTTCATATCCGCCGACGGTACCGCGCGAAAAAGTCTTGCGGCCCCGGGGCCGCCGCACAATGATCACTGGCGATGACCAGTCAACTCGCCGGAGCGCAGAAGCTCCTGGACTCCGGGGACATTCCCGGAGCCGTACGGGCGCTGCGCCCGATCGCCGAAACCACACCCCTGCGCGACCTGGCGCAGGTGGTGCGCCAGCTCGCGACCGCCGTCGGCTTCGAGGACCTCGCCGGGGCCGCGAAGACACTGACGAGGAAACCCGACGATCCCCAGGCCCTCTTCGACTTCGGCTACGGCTGTATCGACCGGGGCATCTCCTTCCTTGCCGTGCCCGCCCTGCGCCAGGCCCTGCGCAGGGTGCCCGACTCGCGCTCCCTGCTGAGCGAACTGGTCTCCGCGCTGGAGGGGGAGCACCGCCACGAGGAGGCGGCAGCACTGCTCGCGGAGCGTGACGCCGTGCTGCACGCCTGGCCCGAGCGCTATCTCCTCGTCTACAACTCCCTGCTGGCCGGGGACCTCGCCCGGGCCCATGACAGCGTGATGCGGCTGCCCCCGCCCGACGACCACTCCTGGGAATGGGCGTACGGACGGATCTCGGGGATGCTGCACCGGGCCGAACTCGCCGCCGGGGCGTCCCCGCTCGACCGGCGGGACCTGCGGGGCTGGCACTACACCCTGACCGGCGGCCATCTGGCCGTCCTGTCGCCCTACGGCTTCGACGCCGGGATGAACGGCCGGTACGCCTATGTCCAGGACAGCGTGGAGCAGTGCCGGCGGGGCCTCGGCCGGCTGGCCCTCGCACTGCGCGGCGCCGGCCGGGAGCCCCGTACCGTCTCCCTGCTGCCCGGCCGCGCACAAGAGATCCTCGGCGTCGCGGCGGCCCGCGTACTCGCGCTGCCCCTGGAGCCGTACGATCCGCAGCGTACGGACACCGTGGTCGTCGCCTACGACCTGAACACCGTCGACCGCGACCTCGCCGAGTCCCTGAGGTACCGCCCCGACGGCCAGATCCTGTACGAGCACGCCACCTGCTGGACCGGGCCCCCGGCCGTCGGCGCCGATATGAGCGGCCTGCTCTGCCAGAGCGTCGTCGAGCCCTGGGGGCCACGGCTGCGCGCGGTCGACAACGGGGTGGAACAACTCCCGCCGGACCCGAGGCCGGAGGCGGACATCGCCGCCGAGATCGCCGAGGCGGCCGGTGAACCCGACCCCGGCGACGGACAGACCCCGGACGAACCGGACGAGATGTTCGGCGCCTTCGTCGCCGCCACCGCGTCCGCGTGGGCGACGGGTCCGCGCTCCCATCTCGGTTCACCGGGTCCGGTACCCAGCTCCCGGTTCGACTACTGATCTTTTCGTAAGTTCGGTTGGTGTGGTGGGTGGATGGTCAGGCCGGTATTGGCGAGGAAGGACCATGGCAGTTGGGGGTTGGCGTTG
>NZ_JBITFN010000025.1:0-109176 GCF_044456085.1 Streptomyces sp. NPDC051018 | reverse complement strand
CGCTGGGGGTACCGCCCGTGCCCGCAGGGCACAGGGGGAGAGGTGCCGTAGCTGTCGTCGTGCGCCCGCCGGAGATTGCGGGACAGCCCTTAGGGCGTTGTGCGGTGCCCGGTGCCGCTCCCCGGGACCGGGCGCGGATACGGAGGGGGTTGGTCCGCTCCATGTCCGGGCCGGTGTCAGAGGCGGCTGGGAGGCTTGGGGCATGGATGAGCTGATGCGCGGGCGGGTGTACGGAGCCGACCACGACGACCCCGACCCGGGACCCCGCCGGGGGCATGTCTACCGGGAGCTGGTGGCCGGACCGCTGGACGGACTGCTGCTGGACGTCACGGGCTGGACGGAGGAACAACTGCATGAGGGCGCGGCCCTGCGCACGGAGATCGGGAGTTTCGGACCGGGCGGACGGGCGGTGTACGGGCCCAGGGCGGCGGATCCCCGGCGGTGGGACTGGCAGGGCGACACCCACTGACCGGGCCGCCCGCCCCGGAACACCCACTCCGGATGAGTAGGCGTACTCAGGTCCCGGGGCGCCCCCGGTAGGCAGGGTGGGGGCAGTTCACCGACACCGACAGGACACCACGATGCTCAGCAGCGCCGCCCACCGCCTCTACCCCCTCTTCGGCACGATCACGGTGACGCTGGACGACGGCGCCGTGATCCCCCGGGGGAGCATCCTCGCCCCCAACCACACCTCGCTCGCCGACCCGGGACTGGTGCTCGCGGCACTGCACCGGCTCGGCGTACGCCCGGTCGTCCTCGCCACGGCCGGCCTGTGGAAGCTCCCCCTGCTCGGGCAGGCGCTCACCCGTGAAGGCCATATCCCCGTGCACCGCCGGACGAGCCGCGCCGCCGAATCCCTGGAACACGCGGCCGCGGCACTGGAGGACGGGGAGATCGTCCTCATCTACGGGGAGGGCGGCCTGCCCGATCGCCGGGACGCGGCCGACCGCGGGCCCGAGCGCTTCCGCAGCGGTATCGCACGGCTGGCGCTGCGCACCGGTGCCCCGGTCGTGCCCCTGGGACAGACCGGAGCCCGGCGGCTCGCCTCCGGCTCCACGGTCAAGCAGCTGGCCGGAGTGGTGACCGCCCCGCTGCGCCGACCGCCCCTGCATGTGCATATCGCCCGGCCGGTCCAGCTGCGCGGCGACCTCGACAGCGCGACCGGTCAGGCGCACGCGGCGGTCACCGGGGCCTGGGAGAGCGCGGTGCGTCTGTCCGGGGTCAGCGCGCGGTCCCGGGCGGGCGGCTGACACACCGGAGCGCCGGGCACGGAAGGGCGGTGCCCGGCGCTCCTGGTCCTGGTCCGGCCCGGGTCCTGCTCTGTTCCTGATCCAGGTCCCGGGAGAATCAGACTCCGCCGGTGTAGAGCAGACGGTTGGGGGACGACTTGGTCACGGTGAGCACATTCTTGGTGGACTGGTCGGCGAGCCAGTAGGCGATCTCGGTCGGGGGAGCCGACGGCCGCGCGGCCTTGTAGAGGACGGCGACTCCGGCGACATGCGGGCCGGCCATCGAGGTGCCGTCCAGGGCCGTGCTGCCGCCGTTGAGCCTCGCCGACATGATGGCGCGGCCCGGGGCGTAGAGCCAGAGGCAGGATCCGAAGTTGCTGAAGTCGGTCTCCTTGTCGGCGGCGTCGCTGGCTCCGACGGTCAGGGCCCACCGGGCGCGTGCGGGCGACACATCACAGGCGTCCTTGCCCTCATTGCCCGCGGCGACCACCGGCAGGACGCCGTGGTCGGCGACGGCGGTGACGGCATTGTCGACGGCGAGATTCGGTTCGCCGCCGAGGGAGGCGTTGAGGACGGCGGGCTGCCGGGCGTTGCGCGCCACCCAGTCGAAGCCGGCGATGATGCCCGACCAGGAGCCCCTGCCGTCGCAGCCGAGGACCCGTACGCTGACCAGGTTCACCTGACGGGCCACGCCGAAGTTCGCGCCTCCGGCCGTGCCCGCGACATGCGTGCCGTGGCCGTTGCAGTCGGCGCCGGCGCGGCCGTCGCCGATGGCGTCGAAGCCGGGAACGGCCCGCCCGCCGAACTCGGGGTGCCGGTAGTCGATCCCGCTGTCGACCACGTACACCGTGGCACCCGCACCGGTGCCGTTGACGGTGAACTGCTGGTCGAGCGGGAGGTAGGGCTGGTCGATCCGGTCCAGCCCCCAGCTTGCCGCCGGGGCGCGGGCAGCGCTCGGGGTGACGGGCCCCGCCGACGCGATGGCGTCCTCCTCCACGGCCTCGACGGCCGGCAGCGCGCGGACCGCCGCGAGCTGCACGGGGGTGAGCTTGGCGGCGAACCCGTTCAGCGCGGTGGTGTAGGTGAAGAGAGGCTTCACCGCGGGCACGGACTCCTTCATCGCCGACTGGGGCGTGGTGCCCTTCTTCACGGTGATGATGTACTGCCCGGGGATGGGCGCCGCCGCACGCCGCAGGGGTGCCGGGTCGGGGCCGGGGGCACCCGCCGTGACACCCGGGGCCGCCGGAGCGGCCGAGGCGGGGGAGGACAGGGTCAGAGGGGCGGCCGCGGTGACGAGCGCGACGGCCGCCGCGGCACAGGCGCGGAGCCTTGCGTGTGGTGACATGGCTGCGAGAGAACCAAACCAAGATCCACAAATCCACTACCGTGCGTAGTGTTCGGTACTTTCCGTGACGGACAACTCCAACGCCGCCGACTCCCGGGAGGGGGCGGGAACGGGCGGCGGTTCCCGCCCCGTTCGGGCGGTCGCGCGCCCGGGGCCGTCCCGGGCGCGCGGTCTCAGTCGGTGACCAGATCGTCCGGCGCGGACCGGGCGAGTCCGGCGAGCGTCGACAGCGCCTGCGCCAGCACCTCGGTCCGCGGTGACGCGAGGCCGAGCCGGATCGCGTTGGGGGCGATGGAGCGGCCGACGCCGAACGCCGCAGCCGGGGTCACCGCGATGCCGTGGCGCGCCGCCGCGGCGACGAAGGTGTCCGCGCGCCAGGGGCGGGGCAGCTCCCACCAGCAGTAGTACGAGTGCGGATCGCTGCGTACCGCGAAGCCGGAGAGCTGCCTTCCGGCGATCTCCTGGCGTACGGCGGCGTCCCGCTGCTTGGCCCGTACCAGAGCCCTCACCGTGCCGTCCGCCTGCCAGCGGCACGCCGCCTCCAGCGCGAACCGCATCGGGGTGAGGCCGGACGAGCGCAGCGAGGCGGCGATGCCCCCGAGAACGGCGCCGGGCACCACCGCGAACCCGAGGGTCAGACCGGGGGAGATCCGCTTGGACAGGCTGTCCACGAGGATCGTCCGCTCGGGTGCGGCCGAGGCGAGGGGCGGCACGTCGTCGCGGAGGAACCCCCATATGCTGTCCTCGATCGCGGGGATGCCCAACGCCTCCAGCATCCCGGCGAGCCGGCCCACGCGCTCCTCGGGCATGGTGAGTGACAGCGGATTGTGCAGCGTCGGCTGAAGGTAGACGGCGTGCAGTGGTCCCTTGCGGTGGGCCTTCCCGATGGCATCGGGGACCAGTCCGGAGTCGTCCACGGCCAGTGGCACCAGGGTGACGCCGAGCCGGGCGGCGATGGCCTTGACGACCGGGTAGGTCACCTCTTCGACGCCGAGCCGGGCGCCGGGCGGTACCAGCGCGGCGATGACGGCGGAGACCGCCTGCCGCCCGTTCCCGGCGAACAGCACCCGCTCGGGGTCGGGTCGCCATCCGCCCCGCGCGAGGACATCGGCCGCCGCGTCGCGCGCCGCGGCGGTGCCGGCGGCCCCGACCGGCCGCAGTACGGACGCCAGGGTGTCGGGGCGCAGCAGACCGGTGAGCCCGTTGGCCAGCATCCCGGACTGTTCGGGCACCACCGGGTAGGTGAGCTCCAGGTCGACCCGGGAGTCCCCCGG
Source organism: Streptomyces sp. NPDC051018 (assembly GCF_044456085.1). Lineage (NCBI taxonomy): Bacteria > Bacillati > Actinomycetota > Actinomycetes > Kitasatosporales > Streptomycetaceae > Streptomyces > Streptomyces sp. NPDC051018. The sequence goes on along the minus strand of NZ_JBITFN010000025.1, from coordinate 105,328 downwards.
TTCGCTGAGGGCGGGGCCTGCCGGGGGCGGCGCGGCCCGTACAAAGGTCCCGCGGCCCACCTCCCCGACCGTGAGCCCCCGCAGGGCCAGTTCGCGGTAGACGCGGGTGGCGGTGGAGTTGGCGATATTGCGCTGCCGGGCGAACTCCCGCTGCGGCGGCAGCCGGTCACCCGGTCTCAGCCGCCCCGTCCGGATGTCGGCGGCCACCGCGTCGGCGACGCTCCGATAGTCCCTCATACCCCGCTCCTCCCGTAGCGGGCCCATCCCATCACATCATTGCACCGAGTGCAATGTCTGATATTGCGCCGAGTTCGGAGGATGGATTACTCTCATGACGCCTTGATTCCGGTCCCTGGGGTCGGGGTGATGTCCGGAGATGCGACGCCCGAAGATGGTCAAATGGGCGGTATCTCATCTGTAGGAGCGAGGGCGAGGAAGGGGCCGTTGAGTGATGAGCGCGACCTCACGGGCTCCCGTGGGCCGGTCGGCCCGCCTCCATCCCGTGCAATGCACTCGGTGCAATTTCTCTTCCCTGCCGTCCGGGCGGGACCAGGCGGCAGACGTGCTCCGGGAGTACGCCGGGCGGTGGCGGCGGGTTCTGGCCGACCCCTCGGTCACCCGGCGCCGCGTCGGCCCGCTCGCCTGGTCGCTCCTGGAACACGGTTGCCACGTCCGGGATATGTGCATCCTGTTCCACCAGCGGCTGGACACTACCCTCGGCACCGCCGCTCCGGCGCCGCACCCGGGTGAGCCGGGCGGCTCCCCGGAGATTCCCGGGCTCTACCGTGACGAGGACCCCTGGCGGGTCGCCGGGGAACTCGGCCGCGCCGCCGAGTCCCTGGCCCGCCGCTTCGAGTCGCTGAGCGACGGGGACTGGGAGCGCGGTGACCCCAGATTCAACGACCCCGGGCTCACCGTCGGCTTCTTCACCGGCCACTTCCTCCATGACATCGTCCACGACCTCGGGGAGGTGTCCCGCTCCGGCGGGCGCGGGGCGGACACCGGTCCGGGAAACACCCGGCCCGGCACGCCGGGAGCCACGGAGGAACGGACATGACCCAGTGGAGCGCGGTACTCGGCGTCACGGCGATCGCCCTCGGCATGGTGCTCACCCCCGGGCCGAACATGATCTATCTGGTGTCCCGCAGCATCACCCAGGGCCGGCGCGCGGGATTCATCTCGCTCGGCGGTGTCGCCCTCGGGTTCATGGTCTATCTGCTGGCCACCAACCTCGGTCTGTCGGTGGTCTTCCTCGCGGTTCCCCAGCTCTTCGTGGTCGTCAAGCTGGCCGGTGCCGCCTATCTCGCGTACCTCGCGTGGAACGCGCTGCGGCCCGGCGGTCTCTCCGTCTTCGCGCCCCGGGACGTCCCGTACGACTCTCCGCGCAGACTGTTCACCATGGGGCTGATGACCAATCTGCTCAACCCCAAGATCGCCATCATGTATCTCTCGCTCGTCCCGCAGTTCATCGACCTCGACGCGGGTCGTGTTCTGCTCCAGGGCCTGGTGCTGGGCTTCGTCCAGATTGCCGTGAGTGTCGCCGTCAACGCGGTCATCGTGGTCGCGGCCGGAACCATCGCGGTCTTCCTCGCCCGCCGGCCGTCCTGGCTCCAGGTCCAGCGCTATCTGATGGGGACGGTGCTCGGCGGGCTGGCTGTCTCCCTGGCCGTGGACACCTCGGCACCGGCCAGAGCCGGGGGCTGACCCCGGCCGGGGCCGATAACCGGCCCGCGCGCGGTACCGGGCGGCGACCGCGGCTCACGCCGGGCGGGGGACCGGTAGCCCGCTCCGGGCGTGCCCGCGATCCGGCCCCGGGAACTCCGTCTCCCGTATCGGCCCCCGGGAATCCCGCCTCGGGAACCGGCCCCCGGGGCTCGCCGCCGGCGCGGTGCCTTGGCGCTGTTGCCCTGTTTCCCCTTCAACCAGGCGACAGGGAAACGCTGTTCCCGGCCCGGTCGGCACGCCGAACATCGGGACAGACGCAGCACCGCGTCACCGAACCGGCCTGGAGGTCGACATGAACACGTCCCGCACCCGGCGAATCGCCGCCCGCACACTGGTTCCGGCACTGGCGCTCGCCGCCCTCGGCGCCATCACCCCCGGTGTCACCGCGACGGCGGGGGCGTCCGCCCCGGCCGCCGCGACGCAGCGCGCCGAGGGGGAGGAGACCTACCGCAATCTGCACACGGGCCTGTGCATGGACGACAGCGACGGCGGGGGGCTGCGTGGCTACCACTGCCTCAACAACAATCACCAGAAGTGGGTCCCCACCCGGCACGGGGACGGCACGCGCCAGATCGTCAACGTGGACACCTCCCGCTGCCTGGACGACAGCCGCGAGGGCTTGCGCACCTGGCGCTGCAACGGGCTGAGCTACCAGCGGTGGACCATCGTGGACATGCCCGGCGGCGGCATCGGATTCAAGAACCAGTCGACCGGCGCGTGCATCACCGATCCCGGCGGGCACAGGCCGCTGATCGCCCGTCGGTGCTCGGCCGGTGCGGAGGACCAGAACTGGAGGTGATCCGGCGGCGGGCCGCCACCCACTGACGGCCCGTCATGACCGGGCGCCGCCCGCTGTCCGGACCGCCCGTCCCGGACACCGGCGGCTCCGCCCGATGTGCCACCGGCTCCCCGGCCGGTGGCACATCCGTGGGTGCGGAGGCGCGCCCGGGGCACCTCACCACGCTGAGCCCGCGCCGTCACGAGGACCCGGTCTCACGGGGCGCCGTCCCGGACGGAGCCGTACCGATCGCCGTAACCCGGCCGGATGGAGCCGTACCGATCCCGCCGCAGCCCGGGCGGCCGGACCACCGCCGCCGGACGTCAGCGGCGCAGGGGACGAGGCAGCTTCACATGGGTGATGCCGGTGTTGAGACCGCTGTCCACCAGCCGGCCCCGGTCGTCGAAGGCTCCGGGACCGTCCGTCATCCCGAAGTCGTTGTCGTTGATCAGCGCCAGGGTGTCGCGGCCGACGACCGCCACACCCTCGATCTTCCCCGGCACCCCCGGGACCTTGCCGAGATCGACGACCAACTGCTTGGCCAGCACCGGTACGCCCGCCCCCGGAAGGTCCTCGATCTGCTCCAGACTCGGCGAGGTCCGCGGATCGTCCCAGCGGCTCCCGAGGATGCCCTCGCCCTCGGGCAGCCTCACCCGGTGCAGCCGTGACGTCCTGTCGGTGCGCTCCTGCACCAGGACCGTGTTCTCGCCGACCGCGACGAGCGCGGAGAGCTTCAGCTCCGAGGGATCGGTCTGGGCGGGATCGACGACGTCCACCGGGTCGAACCGGTACGAGTACTCCGCCGTCACCTCCGCGTCCTCGGGCGAGAACCGCAGCAGCCGCACATTGCGCGACGCCTCGCCCGCCGCCGCGTCCGGCACCAGCAGCGGACTCTGCAACGCCATCACCAGATCCCCGCCGGGCAGCAGGGTCAGCGCCTCCAGACCGCGGTTCTGCTTGCGCTGGAGCAGGATCGACGGCAGGGCCTCGACGACCGGGTAGTCCGCGCCCCGCAGATTCAGGCCCTCGGGCACATAGCGCGCCAGCACCCGGCCGCGGGCGGAGACGTGCACCAGCGAGGGCCCGTACTCGTCGACGAGCCAGAACGTGCCGTCCTCGGCCCTGACCATGCCCTCGGTGTCGAGACCGTTCGGATCGAAGGCGAGCGGCACACTCGCGTTGTAGTTGAACGGGGCCTCGTCCCGCGACCGCTGGTTCGGCAGACCGGTGACGGGTTTCCCGGACGCCGTGGTGACGGGGATCGCCCGGAGCACCCGCACCCGCTGGCCGGTGACCCGGACCCGGACGATCGCCGGGTTGAACTCCGGTACGGCGAAGGTGCGGCGCTTGACTCCGCCGACGGTGATCAGGCCGTTGGGGCCCCGGTCGGTCAGGGCCCAGAACTCGTTCGGTTTGCCGGTCGGGTACATATCGCTGCCGGCGCCCAGATGAACACCCCGGTCGTTGTCGACCGACCCCGGGATCAGGGAGTTGCTGAACTCGGCGAGGGGAATCTCGTCGAGCACGGCGGAACTCACCACCCGCGGCTGCGCCGACTTCCCGGGGGTGGTGGTGCCCGTGGCGGTCGCGGCTACTGCCATGGCCACGACACAGGCGACCGGTACGCCGAGGGTGATGGAACGGCGCAGCGGCTGCGGCAGACGTACGTGGGGGGACATCGGGCCTCCTGGTGGGGGTCAGGTGGTTCGGTACGGGCGGGCGCACGGGAACCAGGGGCTCCCTGCGGACACGGGAGAGCTGTGGGGGTGAGTACTCCGTGTGTGTTCCGCGCACCCGTGGGAGAACCCTGCCCTGCGCGCACCACCCGCGGGGTGCGTTCCGGCAGTTTCGGCCCGATCTCTCATGTGGGGGCGGGGTGATTCGGGCGTTGCCCGACGGTGCGGGCAGGGGTGTTGTGACGCCCGTCCGTGGTTCTGCGCGGCGTGTGTGAAGGGCCGGCTCTCCACCCGGCGGCGGGGTGGGCGGACGGGCGTCCGGGGGATCGGCGGCTCTCCGGAACCCTCGCCGACCGGGCCGTTCCGCACGGCGGGCCCGTCGCGCGGCGCACGCGGCGACGGTTGGCGACGGCCACCGGGGGCCCGGGAAGCGGATCCGGAACCGGTCCCTCACCCCGGGACTCACCGGACACAGGGCTCCCCTGACGGGGTGGCGGGCCCCCGGGGAACGTGAGAGGGATCACGCGGTTGACTCCCGGACGCCCCGGGAGGGGCCAGTACCAGCCGTAAACCGCCGGAGCCGGACACCTCACGGCGGGCGGAGCCGACCGTGGGCGACCCCCGTGCCGTCGTCCGCGGGCCCTCCCGCTCCCCGGCCTCGCCCGGGGTGCGCGTGCGGCCCGTTCAGCGGTCGATGGTGGTGGCCTGCTGGTGGATGTGGAGCGGAATGTACAACGGCACCGGGGCGCCGGACGGTTCCATGGACTCCGGTTCCCTCCGCCCGGTGCCGTTCGCCCGGATCACCGCCGTGCGGGGGTGATCCGGGCCGTAGGCGGCCACGGCGATCCCCAGAGCGCGCGCGAAGTGCTCACCGGCATGGTCCCCCGGGCCGGCGGCGGACGCCAGGACGCCGAGGTTGTTCTCGATCACGGCGGCCCGGCTGTGCCCGGAGCCGTACACCCGTACGGTGGTCTCCCGCGCCCGCAGCAACTCCGCGCGGGCGGCGCCCGGGTCGTCACCGCGCCCGAGGAGAACACCCCGGGCATTGCGGATCGCGGCCACCCGGGGGTGATCGGCGCCGTAGAGCCGCGTGGCGCTCCGCAGGGCCGTTTCCAGAAGGGCCGCCGACTCACCGAGGTCGCCGACCCGTTCCAGGCAGGCACCGGCGTTGGAAGCGATCACCACCATCCGCGGATGGGAGTCGTCGTAGAGGTCACGCCCCGCCGCCAGGGCTCCGCGGTGCTGGACGAGCGCGCGGGGGAGGTCGCCGTCGTCGTGCAGGAGATTGCCCAGCCCCGTACGGATCATGGCGACCCTCGGGTCCCCGGCGAGCCCCAGCCGGGCACAGATACGGTCCGCCTGCTCGTACTGCCTGCGCGCGGCGCCGTGGTCGCCCCGGACGTGCAGGGCGGCGCCCAGATTGATCCGCACCGCCACGGTCCGGTCGTGGTCCTCGCCGTAGACGGACTCCAGGGTCGCGAGCGCGCTCTCCAGCTCCTCCCGGGCCCGTGCCGTCTCGCCGCCGAGATGGAGCGCCCCGGCGAGGCTGTTGCGGCGCAGGGCGACCCGGCTGTCCCCCTCGCCGAACGCCTCGGTGCTGAGGACGAGCGCACGGCGGAAGCGGTCGCGGGCCCGGCCGATATTGCCCTGGTCCTGTTCGACGCGGCCGAGGATGCCATGGGCCTTCGCCAGGACCTCGACCGGGACATCGGTGGCGTGGGCGTGGGACAGCGCCTCCGTGAGGCGTTCCTTCGCACCGCGCAGATCACCCTCCTCCTGTAAGAGGCGGCCCATGTCGATGAGCGCGGTGACCAGGAGCGGTGAGGGGGCGGAGGAGTCGTCGGCCCGCAGCGTGCCCTCCACCTCCTCGAAGGTGAGCCGTGCCTGTGCCGTTCTGCCCAGGTCCTGGAGCAGCCGTGCGTAACCGATGCGGGTCCGCAGCAGGTTCTCCTCACCGCCGGGCTCTCCGCGCAGGTCGGGGGAGCGCCGGATGCGGTACGCGGCCTCGAACAGGTCCTCGGCGGTCTCCAGGGCGGCCCGGGCGTGCAGGAAGACGGCGGCCCGGTCGAGAAGGGCCGCCAGGTCCCGGCCCGCCGCCCCCTGCGGCGCGGCGAGGTGCCGCACCGCCAGCACATGCGGGAGCAGGCGCTCGCACACCGTCATGCTCCGGGGCTCGCCGCTGTCGGCGGGGAAGACCTGGAGCAGCCAGGCGACCGCGTCAGCGGCGACGGCCGCGGGCGGGCGGTCCGTACCCTCCGCGCGCCGGCGCACGATCCACTGGACGAGCCGGTGCATCGAGAGCGACTCGGGCGTGGCGTTCACCATGGAGAAGCGGCGCAGCGCCTGAACGGCGGCGTAGTAGCGCGGTGGTGAGGACACCGTCGCGGACAGGGGCGCGGGCAGAGACGGCGCGCTCTCCCGCAGAATACGGCGGGGAACCCCGTCGGGCGCCAGCACCGAGCAGAACAGCAGCAGCCCGTACGCGTCCGGGGACTTCTCGTGGATACGGTCCAGCGACAGCATCCAGGTGTTGGCGACCGTCTGGCTGTAGCCCAGCGGCGGCCTGGTGGGAAAGGCGTCCGCCGCGCTCGACGCCAGCAGGTCCAGATACTCGGCGACCGTGATCTGCGTGGCCTCCACGAAGGCCGCGGCCTGTTCCAGGGCCAGCGGCAGGAAGCCCAGCCGGGTGGCCAGATTCCCCCGGTCCTCGTCGCTGCTGTCTGCGATGCGCTTCGCGAGGAAGATCATGGCCTCCTGACGGGTCAGCACATCCAGGGGCACGGGCGCGGCGACCCCGCCCCAGTTGGGATTCCTGGAGGTCACGAGCACATGCCCGCCCTGCGGCAGGGGATAGAGCGCCTCCGGCTCCTCGGCGTTGTCGAACACGATCAGCCAGCGCCCGAGCCGGGCCAGTGCGGCGAACAGCGCCTCGACCTGGCTGCGCCGGCCCCCGGCGACACCGATACCGAGTTCCCCGGCGAGAGCGGCGAGGTCCGCCGCCAGCACCGCGGGCTGCTCGGCGGCCACCCACCACACGAGGTCGTAGGACGTGGCGTGGCGGTGGGCGTACTCGATGGCGATCTGGGTCTTGCCGATGCCGCCGAGACCGTGGAGGGCGGCCTGCACCACCGTGGCCGAGTCGTCGAGCTGGGCCGCGATACGGCGCAGGGTCCCGAGCCTGCCCGTGAAGTTGGGGTTGCGCGGGGGCACCCGGAAGATCCTCGGCGGTTCCGCCGGGAAGCGCGGCCCCTCGGGTGCCCGGTGGACGGCCCGGGGGAAGGCGGGCGCCCGTTCGGGGCGGGCGCTGCGCTCGGCCACCCCGCGCAGCAGGGCCGTGACGGCCTGCCCCTCGTCGCAGTCGGCGAGATCGATGTGCTTGCGTGCGCGCAGCACGAGCGGCAGTTCGCAGTCCTCCACCCGAAGACAGATCAGCCGTTCGGCGGCCCCCGAGTCGTCGAGGAAGGCCGCCGTCCACTCGTCCCGGCTGACCGGACTCGCCAGATAGGCGACGGTCACCACGGCGAGCGCGTGATGACAGCGCTGGAGCGCGTCGTTCTTGCGTTCGACGAGATTGTCGCCGGGCCTCAGGTCCCAGTCCTGGACCATCGTGCGATAGCCGTTCTGTTCGAGCTGCCACGCCGCCCACTCCGCCCACGCCTGGTCGGCGGGGTGATAACTGATGTAGAAATCCAGCCGTTCCGGGACTTGCTCCACTCCGGGACCCCTTCTCCCTCAGCGCCCTGCCCCGTACGCGTCGAACGCACCGGGCCGGAAAAATGGAACATCCGGCCATGCCCTCCGAGGACGCTGCCCGCGGAGCGCGGAACCATTACCGTGGGGGGCCATGGACGCCGAGTCGTGACCGACACGGCCTGTGACGATACGGGGGCACCTTCGGCATGGCCCATCGTGACAAGGACGACCAGCCCGCCGCCTACACTTTCGGCGATTCCGACATCGCGGCCCGGCGGCTCTCCACCGTCGCGGACGTCTTCGCTCCCAGCAGCGCCGCGTTTCTGCGCCGGTCCGCGCCACGGACCGTGCGACTCGCGGTGGATCTCGGCTGCGGCCCCGGCCACTCCACGCGGCTGATCGCCGGCACCGTCACGGCCGAGCAGGTCGTCGGTCTCGACCGCTCACCCGCCTTTCTCTCCCTCGCGGAGGCCGACTCAGCCGCCCGGATCGGCTTCGAGCAGCACGACGTCACCGAGCCGCGGCTGCCGCTGGCGCAGAGCCCGGACCTGATCTACGCCCGGCTGCTGCTGTCGCATCTGACCGACCCCGTCGACGTGGTGCGCAACTGGTGCGCCCAACTGGCCCCCGGAGGGCGGCTGTTGCTCGACGAGGTTGACCGGATCGCCACCGAGCACCCCGTGGCCCTGGACTACCAGCGTGTCGTCGACGGCATGCTGAGGCACAACGGCCAGCGGCTGGAGATCGGCAGCACCCTCGCCCGTATGCCCGACCCCGACGGCACCGTCCGCAGGGACGAGAGCCTGGTGGCGGTGCGGCCCCCCTCCCGCAGCGTCGGCCGGATGTTCGGCCTCAATCTGCGGGTCTGGCGCGAGGACCCCTATGTCGCGGCGACCTTCGGCACCTCCTGGCTGATGGAGCTCCAGGAGCGCCTCGACGCCGCGGCCGAGGGGGAGATGGAGCTGCCGGTCACCTGGACCATGCGCCAGCTGGTTCTGGAAACCTGTCTCCTGGGCATGCTGAGGTAATCGCGGGTCCGGTTTCGCGTCTGCCCAGGGAGGGGGATGTGCGGCGTGAGTTCTTCGTCAGTCATCACCCCCGGGACGCCGTCTGGGCCGACTGGATCGTGGCGGAGTTACGGGCCTCGGGACATGACGCCGAGCTGGACCGCGACTGGGAGGCCGGGAGCAACACCCTCCTGAACATCGTCGGCGCCGTCCGGCGGCGCGAGGGCGTCGCCGTCCTCTCCGCCTCGTACTACGAACCCCTGTGGGACACCACCCTGCACTGGACGTCGGTCCTGGCCGCGCAGAAACGGCTGATCCCCCTGAGGATCGACGACGCCGAACGGCCGCCCGTGCTCGGCGCGCTGGTCGCCCCCTCGCTCGCCGGGCTCGACGAGAGCGAGGCCCGCCGGGTCCTCCTGGGCGCCGTCGACCCGCGGCGGCGCGAGAGCGGCCCCCGTCCCTTCCCCGGCCGCGCCCGGGCGGACGCCCCCGCACCGGTCCCTTCGCCCGACGCCGGCCGGGCGGCTCCTCGTACGACCGGCCCCGGACCATCGGACGCCCCGTCAGAGGACGGCGGTACGACCGTCTCCGCCGGACTCGCCGACGGCACCGCCCTGCTGGTGGGCGTCGACACCTACGATCTGCTGCCGGACGTCCCGGCGATCGCCCGCAACCTCACCGGGTTACGGGAACGGCTGCTCGCCGCCGGGATGCCCGCCGGTCACTGCACGGTCCTGCGCAACCCGGGCGACCCGCGTGCCGTCCTCGACGCACTCCAGCACACCGCCGACCGCGCCTCACTGCACAACGGGACGCTCATCGTCTACTACGCGGGCCACGGCGCGCCGCACCCGGTGGACGGCACCCTGCTGCTCTCGGTTCCGGACTCCCGTCCCCATACGCCCCACAGCCATCTGCCCTTCGCCCAACTGCGCGAACTCATCGCCGCGTGCGCCGCGCCCCGCCGGCTGGTGGTGCTCGACTGCTGCTTCAGCGGAGCCGCCCTGGACGTCCTCGCCGGGCCTCCCGGCGTGCCGGCCGGCGTGGAAGGCGGCTTTGTGATGACCTCCTCGGCGGCCACGGAACTCTCCCACGCCCCGGCCGAGGACCCGCACACCGCGTTCACCGGCGCGCTGCTGTCCGTACTCATCCATGGAATTCCCTTCGGGCCGCCGGTCCTGGACGCGGAGAGCCTCTACCAGGCGGCCAAGAGCATCTGCCGTCGGTACGGACGGCCCCTGCCCCACCGCCAGTCGCGGAACGCGGGCGACCGCATTCCGCTGATGGACAACCCCTGGCACCGGGGAGCCGGGCCGTCCCCGGTGCCACCCCGGCCGACCACCCCGGACGCGGTCCACCGGGGCACCGCGAACCCGCCCCGGGCGGGAAGGGACAGCCATGGATGAGCGGTTCGAGATCCGTGTCGACGCCCCACCGGGAACACCGGCCGCGCTGCGGCGCTGGCTCTCGCGCGACCCGGGGCTGACCGGTCTGCTCTCCACCCACTGGACGAGCGAGGCGTCCCCACGTGATACGGAGACCCTCGGCGACTCCCTGACGGTCCTGGGCATCGTCCTCTCCGGCGTCCTCGCCCTCCCGGCCTTCGCGGACAGCGTCCGCCGCTGGTTCGCCACCCGGCCGCCGTCCTCCCCGGCGATCACCGTCCGCCGCGGCGACACGGTGGTCACACTGCCGTCCGGTGCCTCGGCGGACGAGATCATCGCGATTCTGAGTGCTCTGGACGGCCCGGCGCCCGATCCCGGCGGCGCACCGGACGGCGACTGAACGCGGGTGAGGACAGCGGCCGTCCGGGGCGCGGCGGTTCCGCGCAGCCTCGCGTCCCCGCGACGGTGGTTGTACCCCTTCGGCCGGGGGTTCCGACAACAACCCCTTCACGGCTGATGATTGACTCTGCGTCAGTTGGGTGGCGGTCACCGGGCTGAGCAACGTACCGGATGGCCGGGCGCCCGGTCTCGGCGCCGGCGCGGAGCTGAGGCGGGACCCCGGCGAGGCCCGGCGGCTGTGCGACGATCCATGAACCATGTGCCCCGCCGCGGCCCGGTTGGGGGGCGCCGGCCGGGTGCCCGGACCGGCTCAGCACCGCGGCGGGGGTGGCCTCCCCGGGGCATGGACCGGGAATCACCCGTCTGACCTGGTACTGAGCTGGAGCGGTGGGTCATCGGCCCGGTTTGACTTCCGCCTGTGCCGTGCGGTTGTGTGCGCATTCCAGTGTCACGAATTCCGGGGGGTAGCTCATGCGCCGTTCCATCCGTTCCATCCGTTCCGTCACCGTCGCGACCCTGGCCGCGGCCGGGCTGGTCTTCGGCCTCAGCGGCTGCTCCGATGTCAAGGAGGCGGCGAAGGACGAGGCCGTCGACCAGGTCGACAAGGCCGTGAACGAGACGTACGAGGTCACTTACGAGGTCACCGGCAAGAGCGTCGACTCCATCGAGTTCACGGCCGCCGGCGGTACCGCCTCCAAGCCCGCGATGGAGACCGTGGACAAGCCCGCGCTGCCGTGGAAGAAGACCGTGACCCTCAGAGGGATCGTTCCTCCGTCCGTTATGCCCATCGCCCTCGACGCGGGCGCGGACGCGCAGGTCACCTGCAAGATCACCTACAAGGGCAAGACGATCGCCGAGCAGTCGGGCGCGGGCCTGGCCGCCGCCGGGGGCTGTGTGGCGGTGTCGCCGATCGTGTAGGCCGTGCCGTCGACGGGTCGGCGACGTCCCGTCCGGCCCGCGGCCCCGTCGCACATGTGTGCAGCGTTGCAGGACCACTCCCGTACGTCCCGTGCGGGGGTGGTCCTGTGCCGTGGGCCGCACGCCGCCCGGCCTTCGGGCGGACGGCACCGTCGTGAGGCAGCGGTCCAGGCGGTGGAACGCCGACGCCCCGGTCGTGCGTGCCCGCCGGGGCGCCGCCGGGGCGCGGGCAGCCATTCACCGTCCCGGACAGGGCCCCGCACCGCCCCGGCCCGTAACGGCTACCCGTCGGCGCGGGCCGTGGACGGGGTTCCGCCGTCCACGCCCGCCGGGGGCCGCCCGGAGGCCGGCCGGCGGGACAGCCGGTGGCCCAGCTCGGAGATGAGCAGGGCGACGGCCGCGAGTCCGGCCGCGATGAGCGGCAGCGAGCCGGCACCCGCCCAGACGATGCCGACCGCGCCCACGACCCCGGACAGCGAGATCGCGAGGTACAGGATCGCGGCGTTGAGCGCGATCAGCACCGGGGCGGAGGCCGGATCGAGCGTGATCAGCCGGTGCTGCTGGGGTGTGGTGATGGCGAACGCGCCCACCCCGTACACCGCGATCACCATGAGCGCCGGGAGGAAGGCGCCGGTGGCGGGCGGAAAGAGCAGCAGACTCGCGGCCGTCCACAGCAGCGCCACCGTGACCACCCCGCGTCCGCCGAAGCGGTCCGCGAGCCATCCGGCACCGAGGTTTCCGAGGGTGCCGATGACGCCGAGGGTGAACATGAGTACGGCCAGCCGGTCGCCGCTGCCGCCGGTGGCGGGTTCGAACACGACGGCGATGTACGTGTACGGGATGTAGACGGCCGTGAAGCCGATCAGCGTGGTCGCCAGAATGGCCGGCACCCGGCGGTCCTTGAGCGGAGCGAGGCGCTGCCGCAGCCCCAGGGGCGCGGACACCGCCACCCGCGCGGGCACCAGGGCCCGGATACCGATCAGACCGAGCAGGGCGAGTACGGCCACGAACCACATCGTCGCGCGCCAGCCCAGGATGCCGCCCACGGCGGTGCCGAGGGGCGCGCCCATCGCCGTGGCCGCGGTGAACCCCGTCGTGACCACGGCGATGGCGCGGCCCTGACGGTCCGGCGGGACCAGCGCCGCCGCGGTGACGGCGGCGGTGGGGACGAAGAGTCCGGCGCCCGCGGCGGCGATCATCTGGGCCGCGAGCACGGTGGCGAAGGTGGGGGCGAGCGCGGTGGCCGCATTGCCCACGAGATAGACGGCGACGGCGAGCAGCAGGACGCCGCGCCGTGCCCGCCGGGCGGTGGCCGTGGCGAGTACCGGCGCAAGCACCGCGCAGGTCAGGGCGAACGCCGTCACCACCTGGCCCGCGGTGGTGACGGAGACACCGAGGTCGCTGCCCAACTCGGGCAGCACACCGGCCAGGACGAACTCGTCCGTTCCGACGGCGAAGGTGGCGAAGCCCAGCACGGGCACGGCCCAGCGGGAGGCTCCGGGCGCGGGAGGGCGGTCACGGGGTGTGCGGGCAGGTGGCTCCGGGGCGTTCTCGGATACGGCTCGGGTGGTGCCGGGGAGCTCGTGGTCCATAACCGTCCAGTCGTGGGTGCTTCGCGGGTGTCCGGGCGAGGTGCGGCCGACCGGGCGGAGCCGGGCGGCGGGCAGACGGGCATGGGCGGGGCGCGGAAGCCTCCGCCATATTTCGGTACCGATCGGTACCGTATTGAGGACGGTACTGAATGGTTCCGTTTTTCGTCAAGGTGGACTACGGTGGGCCCATGGCCACACACGCCAGAGAACGGCTCATCGAGACCGCCAAGGAACTCTTCTTCGCGGAGGGCATCCGCGCGGTAGGGGTCGAACGCCTGCTGGCCGACTCGGGCGTCGGGCGCGCTTCCTTCTACCGCCACTTCGCGAGCAAGGACGAACTGGTCGTCGCGGTCCTCGAAGAACGCGACGCCGCCTGGCGCCACTGGCTGGCGGAGGAGGTGGAGGCCCGGGGCCGCGAACCGCTGGCCGTCTTCGACGCCCTGGAGCAGGACAGCGAGCAGGGGAACTACCGGGGCTGCGCCTTCATCAACGCCATGACCGAGTCCGCGGACGCCGACGGCCCGGTCCACCGCCTGGCGTCCGAACACAAGCACGCGGTCGCCGACTACATCGCCGAACTGCTCGCCGAGGCAGGGCAGCGTGACTGCGACGCCCTGGCACGGCAGTTCGTCCTGCTGATGGACGGCGCGACCGTCACCGTCGTACGGGAGCGCAGCGCGGAGCCGATCCGCAACGCCAGGGCGATCGCGGCGGGCCTGCTGACCTGACACCCGGCGGGGGCGCCGCTCGGTGAACGGCGCCCGGTGCGCGGGCCCTCCCATGCCCGGGGTGCGACTTCCGGAGCGAGGGGAACCGTGGTCACAGCGGGGGCGTACGGACCCGTCGAACGCGTCTGCGTGAGACCGGCACCGCCGGGGGCCCGGCATCGGGAGCCGTCCGCGCCGGAGGCGGTGAGGGCTACCCGCTGGTCGCCGGGGGCCGGGGCGCGCGGCAGCCGGACCGCGCCGAGTCGCGGAAACACAGCGACCGGGGCCGTCCCGGGTCGTGATGTACGGCGTACCGGAGAGGCGGTTCTGGCGGCCAGGTGTTCGGTTCGCCCGGACGGGCCGGGAGTCTCCTGCCCGCCGGCGATGTGTGTCCGGGAGCGCCGGGGGCAGCGCCGTGGCGGAACGAACAGCGGGTGTGTGTACGGGCGGAGGTACGGCCGACCGGTGTCGGTGTGGCGGGGCCCGGGAAGTCCCCGGGCCGTGGGAGACCGGTGAGGTCAGTAAACCACCGGCCCGTCGCCGCCCGGTCACCGGCCACTGACGGGCCGCCGGATGAAGACCGTCAGCCCGCTCCGGGGGCAGTTGTGCGGGGAGAAAACGGCGCCGGAGCGCACGGTCGCGGGAGGCCGAGATTCCACACGAGTATGTACCGGTCCCCGTTGGTGAGTAGAGTCCGGCCCGTAACCACACACAGAGGAGCCCCCCGTGCCTCAGCAAGAGAACACCGACCTCAAGGCCGAGTACGCCGACAAAGTCCGCGCCGACCTGGAACGGAACACCGCGGAGCAGGACCGCATCCGTGCCGAGATCGACACCCTCCAGACGGAGTTGACCACCCTGGAGAAGGACCACGAACTGCTGCGCAGCATGAGCGCGGCCCTGGGAGACGCCACGCAGGTGTCGGCGGTGCCCTCACCCCGCCGTGGCAGGAAGGCCGTCGGCGGCGCACCAGCCGCGAAGTCCCCGGCCGCGGGCAAGCCGGCGGCCGCGGGCAAGCGTGCCGCGAAGAAGGCACCCGCCAAGAAGACGGCCGTGAAGTCCACGGCGGCGAAGGCGACGGCGGCGAAGCCCGCGGCCGAGCAGTCCGGTGCGAAGAAGCCGGTCGCCAAGAAGCCCGCGGTCAAGAAGCCCGCCGCGAAGAAGTCCGCGGTGAAGAAGCCGGCGGACGCCAAGGCCGCGGCGAGCACCGCAGCGGTGAAGGCCGGAGCGGGGAAGGAGCCGGCGGCCAAGGCACCGGCCCTCGGCGATCTGATCCACGGTCACCTCGGCACACAGACCGAGCCGCGTACGGCCCGCGAGATCGCGCAGGCTCTCACCGACGCCCACCCGGGCCGTAACATCAGCGACAACCTCGTGCGCACCACCACCGAGCGCCTGGTGGCCCGCAGCCGCGTGGAGCGGGTCAAGCAGGGTGCCACGGTGTACTACACGGCGGTTCGCGCCGACGCCGCCTCCGCCGGGACCAACGGCAGTGCCGCCGTTGCCGGCACCGGCACCGCGTCCGTCGAGCCCGCCGGGGAGACGGCCGCCGCCTGACACCTGTGCCGGCGGTGCGTACGGGGGACACCGCCGGCCACAGTCGCTTCGTCGCGCGGGAGGACCGCGGACACGGCCGTGTGATGCCCGCCGCCGTGTGACACCCGGGAACGGGCCCGCTGCGCCTCCTCGCCGCCGGACGGTGGCGACGGGTACCGCACACACGGCCCCCGCGGGCCAGGCCGGTTGCCCGGACGGGGTTCGCGTGGACGCGCTGAACGGTCGCCCGGCCCGTCCGCACCGGGCTCACCCGGGTACGGCGGCGCCCGCGGTGTGATGTGTCCGGCCCTCAGGAGCCGGTCAGCCGCCGGACGTGGCGAGGGCCTTGCGGCCGTCCGGGTCTCCCCTGCCGGGCTCGTAGAGCGACATGGCCACCGGACGGCCGTCCCGGACCACATGGCGGCCGCGTGCGATCACCTGCTCGATGGCCATGTCGGCACCGATCACCAGGAGATCGGCGTCCGTCCCCGCCCGGATGCGTCCCTTGCGGGCGTCGAGTCCCAGGGCCCGGGCCGGATTGGTCGTCACGAACGACAGGGCCTGCGTCAGCGGCAGTCCGCCCTCCCGGACGAGTTCGACCACCGCGTCCCACAGCCAGGTGAGGCTCTTCTCGTACGGGCCGCGGGTGCCGTCCTCCAGGGTGACCGGGACGCTCGCGTTCCCGTCGGTCGTCATGGTCACCAGGCCGCTGTCGACTCCGGCGTCCAGACTCTCCAGGATCGCCCGCGCCACCGGAACGGCGGTGGGGTGCCCGAAGTCGGGTGTCAGGATCGGGTTGAAGTCGACGAAGCCACCGGCGAGGGCGACCTGTTGTGCCGCCTC
This sequence comes from Streptomyces sp. NPDC051018, assembly GCF_044456085.1. Taxonomy (NCBI): domain Bacteria; kingdom Bacillati; phylum Actinomycetota; class Actinomycetes; order Kitasatosporales; family Streptomycetaceae; genus Streptomyces; species Streptomyces sp. NPDC051018. The sequence continues at coordinate 89,069 of NZ_JBITFN010000025.1, read as the reverse complement.
CATGGTGTCGGGTGTGTAGTTGCAGTGGGTCGCCTGGAAGCGCTCCGCCGGGACGCCGGACGTCCGCATGGTGTGCAGCAGCTGGCCCGCGGGATCCTCCGTACCGCCCAGGTGGGCGTGCATGACACACGCCTTGCCGGTGGTTCCGGCCAGCCACTGGAGCTGGGCCGCCAGTTCGACCAGCTCGTGCTCGCGAAAGCGCGAGGCACGGGTCTCGCCCAGGGCAACCTTGACGCCGAGGATCTTCTCGATGGTGAAGATGTCACGGAGCACGGACCCGGTGAAGGTGCGGAAGGGCCGCTGGAATCCGCCCACCATCATGTACGCCGAGACGCCCTCGCTGTCCAGGGCGTAGGCCTTGGCGAGGATGCCGTCGAGGTTCTTGGCGACCATGTCGACGCCGGGTGGTGCCACGGCGGTCGTGATGCCCGCCGCCACCAGTTCGCCCACCCACAGTTCGGGGATCCGGGACGCGTACCCCTCGTTCCCGCCGCCGCCGATGATGTGCAGATGCCCGTCGACCATGCCCGGGACGACCCGCCGCCCCGAGGCGTCGATCTCCCGCACGGGCAATCGCCCCCATTGCAGGCGTGGGCCGACGACGACGATCCGCTCCCCGGCGATGAGGATGTCGCACACGCCCAGGTCCTCCGGGGCGAAGACATGCGCGTTACGCACAACGGTGAGGTCGCTCACTGGAGCCTCCAGGTGTGTGGATGCGGCCCGGACGGGAGTGTTGACGGGGCCGCCGCGGTGAGTAGGGTGCAATGTAATTCGATTACATGCCCTTCTGCAATGGAGGTCGCGATGTCATCTCCCCTCACCGCGCTGAGCCCCCGCTGGACCGTCGTACCGGATGGAAGGGACGGCCTGCGGGCCGTCGAGGACGCGACCGTACTCGTCCGGGGCGGGCGCATCCTCGACGTCGTACGGGGTCCCACCGAGGTCGGCGCACGGCGCGTGGAGCTGGGCGAGGCGGTCCTGATCCCCGGCTTCGTCAATCTGCACAACCACGCGCTCAACGGACCCGTCTTCCGCGGGATCGTGGACGACGCCGGACCGGAGACGGCGGCCGACAGCATCGTCTACGGGGTACTGCTGCCGCTCGGGGACCACGCGGGCGAGGTGCTGTCCGAGGACGAGATCCGGGCCGTGTACCGCCTCGCGCTGATGGAGATCCTCCGCAGCGGGACCACCACCGTCCTCGACATGCCGCGCGCCGTGCACCGGCAGTACTTCGCCGTGGCCCGGGAACTGGGCCTGCGCGCCTGGGGCGCGCCGTACATCTTCTCCACACCCACGCGGGGGCTCGACGCCTCCGGCAGACCGGTGTACGGCCGGACCGACGAGAACCGCTCACTGCGCGACGCGCTGGAGATCGCCGACGCTTTCGACGAGGGGCCCGGAGGTCTCATACGCGTCGGGTTCGGACCCCACGCCACCGACACCTGCTCCCCGGAACTGCTGCGCCGCATCGCCCGTGAGGCGAAGGACCGCGGCACGATCGTCAGCGTCCATGCCGCGCAGAGCCGTATCGAGGTCGACACGGTCAGGGAACGCCACGGCCGTACCCCGGTGGAATTCCTGTACGACAACGGCGCGCTCGGACCCCATGTCGTGGCGGCGCACTGCGTCTACGCCGAGGACGGCGACCTCACCCTTCTGAGGGAGACCGGGACCACCGTCGCCCACTGCCCGCTCACCTTCGCCCGCAGCGGTGTCACCGTGTCCTTCGACCGCTTCCACCGCCAGGGTGTGCGCACGGGCATCGGCACGGACGCCTACAGCTTCGACTACTTCGCCGAGCTGCGCGCCGCGGGCTTCATCGCCAAACTCACCAGCGGCGAATCCGGTGCCGGCGATGCCGCGACACTGCTGCGCGCCGCCACCGAGGTGGGTGCCTCGGCGCTGCCGCAGCCCGGCCTCGGGCGGATCGAGGCCGGATACGCCGCCGATCTGGTGGCCGTCGATCTGAGCGCCCCTCATCTCCAGCCCGTACGGGATCCGCTGAGGAACCTGGTGTGGAACGCGACGCCCGCCGATGTCTCCCTCGTGATGATCGACGGGAAGGTCGTCGTACGGCACGGCACGATCCTCGGGTGCGACGAGGCCGCCGCCGTCCGGGCCGCCACGGCCGCGGTGCACCGGCTCTGGGAGTCGGCCGAACGCAAGGGCGTCCTGGCGGCGCGCGGAAACGGACACCTGACATGAGTACCACCACAGCAGACCACCACCAGCACCACGACCGGCAGGACGCCGGGGACGAGATGTCGGCCGACTTCCCCACCGCACTCGCCGCGGGCGACCCGCGTGCCTTCCAGCCGGACGGGGTACGTCGTACCGAACTCCTCGCCGACGTCGTCTCGGCCGCCTGGGGAACCCACGGCGAGTTCATCGACGCCGACCAGTTCCTGACCAAGCCGACCGTGCTCCGCAGGCTGGTCTCCCTGCTCGCGGGCCGGGTTCCCCCGGACGTGGACCGGATCGTCGGCCGCGAGCCCCATTCACTCGTCCTGGGCACGGGCCTGGCCCTGGAGACCGGACTGCCGCTGGTGATCGCCCGTACCGCGCCCGCCCCGTCCGGGGAGGAGCTGCGGTGCTTCGGCGAACTGCACCCGGGCGAGCGGGTGCTCGTCGTCGAAGGCGTGACCGGGACCGGCGCCTCCGCCGAGCGCGCCGTCCTCGCCGTACGCGAACGGGGCGCCACGGTCGCGGGGGTACTCGCGGCCGTCGACCGCGACCGGGGAGCCGAAAGCCGTCTCGGCGCGCTCGCGGTCGGCCTGGACCGGCTGTTCGACGACAGGGAACTGCGCGCGGCCGCCCGACGGGAACAGGAGACACCGCGATGAGCCCGTCAGCACTCCCCGAGGCCGATCCCGACCGCATGTGGTCCACCCTGCGGAGCATGGCCGCGCTCAGCGAGGGCGGCCCCGGCGTCAGCAGGCTCGCCTACACCCCGCTCGAACGCGAGGCCCACGCGCTGTTCGGGACGTGGATGACGGCCGCCGGCTGCGAGGTGCGTGTCGACCCGGCGGGCAACACCATCGCCACCCGTCCCGGCCGGGCGGACGGCCCCGCCGTCGGCACCGGCAGCCACCTCGACTCCGTCTACCACGGCGGCCGCTTCGACGGCATCGCGGGGACCATGGCGGCCGTCGAGGTCGCGCGCATGCTGGCGGAGTCCGGAACCGAGACGGAACTCCCGCTGCGCTTCGTGGCGTTCGCCGGTGAGGAAGGCGCACGGTTCGGACAGGCGTGCTGCGGCTCGAAGCTGGCAGCCCGGCTCTCCTCCCGCCGTGAGCTGGACGAGCGCCGGGACAGGGACGGAATCTCCCTGGCCGAGGCGATGAACTCGGTCGGCCTCGACCCCGATCTCGCGGTCGCGACACCCTGGCGCCCCGAGGACTGGTCCGCCTTCGTCGAACTCCACGTCGAACAGGGGTCCGTACTGGAGACCGCGAAACTCGATGTCGGCGTGGTCGACCTGATCTCGGGGTCGACCCGGCTGGAGCTGGTGATCACGGGGCAGGCGTCCCACAGCGGGGGAACTCCCATGCGGGGCCGGGCCGACGCCCTCGCGGCCGCCGCCGAGGCCGTGCTCGTCGCGGAGCGGATCGCGCTCGACCCCCGGCACCGCGGCACCCGCGCCACCGTGGGCCGGCTCGCGGTGGAACCGGGCTCGATCACGACCATCCCCGGACACGCGGCCTTCTCGCTCGACGTCCGGGACGTCGACGCGGACCGCCAGCGCCGTACGGTGACCGAGATTGTGGGCCGTACCCGGGACGTGTGCCGGCGGCGCGGCACCCGGCTGTCGGTCCGGCTGCTGGCCGACACCTCGGCCGTGGTCCTCCCGGACTGGGTACGCAACGAGGTGACCGCCAGCGCGGGCACCCTGGGCATCCCGTACCGCGTACTGACCTCCGGCGCCTCCCACGACGCGCAGATGATCAACCGGGTGACCCCCACGGCGATGATCTTCGTCGCCAGCCGGCGCGGGCTGTCGCACGTCCCGGAGGAGTGGACCGACCCCGCGCAGCTCGCCGTGGGGACCGACCTTCTGCTCGCGTCGATGCTGCGGCTCGACGCCCGGGCCGCGCGGGAGCCGGCCCGGGCGGCCGGTCCGCACACCAGTGACAGAGAACCGAACGGAGCCCCCGTATGAAGCTTCTGGTCAGCAGTGGCACGGTCGTCACGGAGCAGGGCCCGGTCGAGGCCGATGTGCTGTGTTCCGACGGCCGGATCCGGGCGCTGCTCGCCCCCGGCGAGCGGGTGGCGGCCGACGAGCGCGTCGACGCCGCCGGGCAGCTCGTCTTCCCCGGGTTCATCGATCCGCACGTCCACTCCCGCGACCCCGGCGCCACCCACAAGGAGACCTTCGCGCACTCCACGCTCGGCGCGCTCTGCGGTGGTACGACCACCCTGCTGGAGATGCCCAACGCGGTCCCCGCGGTGACCGACGTGGCCACCTTCGAACGCCGCCGGGAGGAGCACGCGGCCAAGGCGTGGACCGACTTCGGCCTGTGGGGGATGGCGCTCGGACCGGCCAATCTGCACGAGATCGCCCCGCTCCACCGCGCCGGTGCCGTCGCGGTCAAGTTCTTCTGGGGCTACGCGCTCGACCGCAGGACCAAGGGCCTGGTCTACGACTTCGCCGCCGCGCCCCCCGATTCGCTGCTGCTGCCGCCGGAGAACGGCGAGGTGGTGGAGATGTTCCGGGAAGTCGCCTCCTGCGGCGGGGTGCTGGCCGCCCACTGCGAGGACCGCCACATCCTGGCGCGCTCCGCCGAACGGCTCGGCCACCCCATCGAGACGTACGACGATCTGCTGCGCGCCCGCCCCGCCCTGGCCGAGGCGACCTCGATCGCGGTCGGAGCGCAGTTCGCCCGCGCCACCGGATGCCGATTCCACGTCGTCCACATGGGCTCGGCGGCCGGGGCCCAGGTGGTACGCGAGGCCCGGGCGGCGGGGGCGCCCGTCACCGCCGAGACCTGCCCGCAGTACCTCACCCTGACCGAACGGGACGCCGAGCGGCTCGGCCCGGCGCTCAAGGTCTATCCGCCCGTACGCTCCCAGGCCGACCAGGACGCCCTGTGGGCGGCCGTCGCCGACGGTACCGTCATGTCCGTCGGCTCCGACCACGCGCCGCACCTCGTCGAGGAGAAGATGCGCGGTTTCGGGAGCGCCCCCGCCGGAGGGCTCGGCGTCGAGACCCTCGCGCCGCTCATGGTGGACGCGATGGTCCGCGGGCGGATCTCCCCGGCCCGGCTCGCCGGGGTGCTGTCGACGGAGACAGCCAGGCTGTACGGCCTGTGGCCCCGCAAGGGCACGGTCCGGCCGGGCGCCGACGCGGACCTCACACTCGTCGACCCCGAGGGGAGCTGGCATGTCTCCAATGACCGGATGCACGCGCTCAACCCGGTCACGACCTGGGACGGCTGGGATCTGAGAGGCCGGGTGACGGCGAGTGTGCTCGGTGGTCACCCGGCCATGAAGGACGGCGAACCCGTGGGGGAGCGGCGGGGCCGGTTCGTCGCGGGTGACCACACGGCCGGCCGGGCGGCGGTACGAACGTGACCGCGGCCCTTCGGAGACAGGTCGAGGAACTCATCGCACGGGCGGGCGCGCTGACACCCGCCGAACTGCCCCCGGACACCGTCGCCCACGCGGGGCTCGTCCTCGCGGACAGCGTCGGGGTCATGTGCGCGGGAGCCCGCTCGCCCGAGGTCGTCGCCCTGGCGGACGACCCCTCACTCGGACTGACACGGGCCCCGGCGGGCCCGCCGTCCGCACGGGCCCTGGTCCCGGCCGCGCTCCACGGCACCCCGGCGACCGTCGCCTGGCTCAATGGAACCGCAGGCACCTTCCTCGAACTCGACGAGGGATTCAGGCCCACCGGGCACCCCGCGATGCATGTGGTGCCCGCAGCGCTGGCGGTGGCCGAGGCGTCCGGCGCGTCGGGGGCGGCACTGATCACGGCCGTCACCGCCGGGTACGAGGTGGCCGCCCGCCTCTTCGAGTCGTTCGTCCTGCCCCACGCCATGCACCCGCACGGGCACGTCGGCGCCCTCGGAGCGGCGACCGCCGTCGCCGTGCTGAGCGGCGAGGACCCGGTGGCCCTGGCGCGGATCGCCGCCACCCAGCCGCTGCTGACGGGGTGGGACGCCTGCTACGCGGGAGCGAGCGCCCGCAACACCTGGACCGGGCACGCCAACCGGGCGGGGGTGCAGGCCGGCGTTCTGCACCGGGCCGGCTTCACCGGCTCCCTGGCCTCGCATCTGTCCGTGATCGCGCCGTACGTCCGCGAGGACAGCACGCTCACCGAGCCCGTCGCCGCCGACACCCTGCGCATCCGGCGCAACTACTTCAAGTTCCACTCCTCCTGCGCCCTGAACCACAGCGCTCTCGACGCGCTGCGCACGGCGTGGGACGGGCTCGCCGAACGTGATCCCCTCGCCGTCCGCCGTATCGAGGTGACGACGGTGTCGGCCGCCCTCCGGGTCGACCGGCAGGCGGAACCGAACGCGCTGTCCACACGCTTCTCGCTGCCGTACGCCGTCGCCACCGCCCTGCTCACGGGGTCGACCGGGCCCGCTTCATTCGCCTGGGACCCCCGTACCGCGGACTTCGCGCGGCGGGTCACCGTGACCGCCGATCCCGCGCTGGACGAGAGGTGGCCCGACGAGTCACCCGCGCGCGTGATCCTGCGAACCGCGACCGGGAGCAGTGAGGCGTCGGTCGACAACCCCTACGGTCATCACTCCCGACCCGCCACCCGGGAAGCGCTGCGCGAGAAGTTCGTGGCCCTTCTCACGGGCGGTGCGCCCCTGGCGCGGCAGGAAGGCCGTGATGGGTCGGAAGAATCTGCCGGGTTGGAAGAATCTGCCCGGTCGGAACGGTCCGCCGGGGCCGCCGGACCGTTCACCGGGGAAGAACGAGCTCTGCGGGGCGGTGCCCCGGCCGCCTTCGTGGACCGGCGTGAACAGCTCGGGCGCGTCTTCGACGCCCTGGCCGACCCGGGGACGACGGGCGACTGCGCCACCCTGCCCCTTCCGCCGGCTCTCCCACGGCCCGGGGTGCCCGACTGATCCGCAGGCCGCCGTTTCTCCGCCATGACCGGCCCCGGACGTCACGATTTTCCGCACGGGCAGGCATCGATCCCCGGTGGAATATTTTTCCCCGCACGTATCTAGCCATGGCCCACCGGCGTATGTAATTTAATTACACATCGCCTCTCTCCTTGAAATGGAAGGGATTCCACGATGGCGCGAGAGCTGTCCGACGAAGAGCGGATTCTGCAACTCCACAGCGATTGGTACTACGCGAACTACAACATCAACATTCCGTTGATGCGGACGGTGTTCCCCACCGGCGACGAGAACTTTCTGATGTTCAATCTCAATGACCATCCCTACTTCGGCGTGGACGACCTCGCGAAGCTGTGGACGTTCTACGCCAGAACCGACCGCTGGGGCCTGTGCGAGGACCATGTGATCCGGGTCGACGTCTGCGGCGACATGGCCTACGTCGTCTCCGAGGGCAACTTCCCGGCCTGGCGGATCAGGGACGAGGACGGCAACCCCCTCGCCGAGGAAGTCGACAGGCCCGCCTACTACCGGTCGACGGAGATCTACCGGCGGGACGACGGCGAGGGCCGGCCCGAGTGGCGGATGTGGCACTTCCACTGCTCGACCCGCCCCGACGACGACGAGGCCCCGCCCGCCAAGACGGACAAGGACTCCGCCACGGCACGCGGCCTCGGCAACACCCCCTACAGCACCGGAACCCGCTCGGAGTACCGCCAACCGGCCGAGCGCTAAGGGCTGTCCCGCAATCTCCGGCGGGCGCACGACGACAGCTACGGCACCTCGCTTCGTTGTCGAAACGCCCAAATACGCCCAGTATGCGGGCGCTCCTCCGCCTTGCGATGCACCGCATCTGACGCCGCGCGCTGATCCACCGCCGATTACGGGACAGCCCTTAGCCCGAGCCCAACCCTCGAGAGCGGAACGCACAGTGACTTTCTCCATCGTCGCCAAGGACGAGGCGACCGGCCGGTTCGGGGTCGCCACGGCGACCCACGCCTACGGCGCCGGCATCGTCGTGGGCCACGCGCGCGCCGGTGTGGGCGCCGTCGCCACCCAGTCGTTCGTCGAAGTCTCCTACGGCCCCCGCGGCCTGGACCTGCTCGGGATGGGAATCGCGGCGGACGCGGCGCTGACCGCGCTCCTGTCGGCCGACCCCGACCGGGACATCCGCCAGGTCGCCGTCCTCGACTCCTCGGGCGCGGTCGCCCACCACACCGGCGCGCGGTGTGTGCCCTCGTGCGGAAGCGTCGTCTCCGGGTCCATGGTCGCGATCGGCAACATGCTCGACAACGACCGTGTGCTGCCCGCGATCGCGGACGGATACGAGACCGCCGGGGGCGAGTTCGCCGAACGCCTCCTCGCCGCGCTCAGAGCGGGCGAGAGGGCGGGCGGCGACGTCCGGGGGCGGATGTCGGCGTCGCTGCGCGTCGTCGCGGCCGAGCCCGTCTCCCACCCCTGGGAAGGCGGGGTGTACGACCTCCGGGCGGACTTCGACCCGGATCCGCTCCAGGCGCTCACGACGAGCCTGCGGATGAGCCGGGCGTACGGCGTGTTCTTCGAGTCCGTGTTCGCCCCCGGGCTGGTCACCGGCTCCGAGCCCGTGACGGGCGACGCCCTGGAGGACGCGCTCGCCGGTCTGCGTGCCACCCAGCGCGAACTGGGCGACGACCCGGAGCCGACCGTCTGGCAGGGCGTACTCCTGCTGCGCGCGGGCGACACCGGGCGCGGCTGCGAACTCGTCGCCGAAGCCATCGCGGCCCGCCCCGGGCTGGCGCGCTTCGTCGACGGGCTCGCCCGCGTCGGCACCATCGCGCTGACGTCCGAAGAGATCCTCGGAAGGGTGAAGGAATGAGCGGGCCGAACCGGAACGACGGACAGCTCGACCAGAGCGCCGCGAACCCCCCGGGCACCACGGGCACCACCGGCACCGCGGCCGGAGAGAGCACCGCGGGCGGGGGCGGCGCCGACGGCACGCCGTCCGTCGGGTTCGTCCTGGGCAGCGGCTTCCACGCGTCGCAACTCGTCTCCGTGGCACGGGTGATCGAGGAGCACGGCTTCACCAGCGTCTGGTCGACGGAGGACTACTTCGCCACCGGCGGCATCGCGGGCGCCGCCGCCGTCCTCGGGGCGACCGAGCGGCTGCGCGTCGGCACGGGCCTGCTCTCGGTGTACGCCCGCCACCCCGCGCTGACGGCCATGGAGAGCGCCACCCTCGCCTCCGTCCATCCGGGCCGGTTCCGCCTCGGGCTCGGCTCGGGTGGGCTCGGCTGGCTCGACCAGCAGGGAATCGGACACGCCCGTCCGCTGGCCGCCGTGCGCGCGAACGTCGACACCGTACGCTCCCTGCTCGCCGGTGCCGAGGTCACGGGGGAGTACGGCGGATTCCGCTTCGACCGCGTCCGGCTGGAGTTCCCGCCCGAGCAGGCGCCCCCGATCCTCGTCGGAGCCACTGGCCCGAAGATGACGGCCCTGACCGGCGAGATCGCCGACGGTCTGCTGCTGTCGGTCTTCAGCACCCCCGAGTTCGTCCGCACCCAGCGCGAACTCATGGCCGCCGCACCCGGCGGCAGCGCCAAACCGGTGTCCACCTTTGCCTTCTTCGTACTCGACGAGTCCAGGGAGCGGGCGCGTGCCACGGCCCGCCCGGTCCTCGCGGCCTATCTCGCCGACAGCGAGAGCTCCGTCATGACCGATGCCATCGGCATCACCGGGGAACTGCGGGACCTGGTCGCGAAGGGCGGCGAGGCCCACCTCGCCGCCCATATGCCGGACAGCTGGATCGACCGCCTCGCCGTCTGCGGCGATCTGGACACCTGCGTGGCACGGATCCACGAGCTGACCCGGGCCGGCTCCGACGAGGTGGCGCTCGCCCCGATCGTCGTCGACTCCCTGCACAGCGACATCACCAGGCTCGGCTCGGCCCTGCGGACCGGCTGACACCGTGAGAGGAGTGGCCCCGCACATGAAACACCGTTGTCGAGTCCTCGGCGCGACGGCGACCGCCTCACTGCTCCTGGTCACCGCCGCCGCCTGCGCGGATCCCCCGTCCGAACGGGGCCGGAGCGGGGCGGAAACCGTCGTCGCCTTCTCCTCGGAAGTGGACACCCTCGACCCGCACCAGTTCCGGTCGGTCGCCGCCTACGGAGTGGTGGGGAACATCTACGCCTCCCTCCTCCAGGAGGACTACGCCGCGCCCGCCGGAGGCGTCCTGGAGTACACCGGGAAGAGCACGCCCTATCTCGCCCGGTCGGCGACGTGGAACGCCGCCCGGACCACCCTGACGCTGAAGCTCCGCGAGGACGCCGAGTTCGCCGACGGCTCCCCGGTCACGGCGGACGACGTCGTGTACTCGCTCCGCCGGGCGCTGTCCGACGTGGGCTACGCCTCCGCCATCGGCGCCTGGCTCAACATCCCCGACGCGAAGAAGGGCGTCGTCGCCGTCGACCGGTCCACGGTCGAACTCCGGGTGACCCACTACTCGCCCCTGATCGAGCAGTTCCTGACCTTCCAGATCTTCCCCGTACTCGACGAGTCGACCGCCACGGCGGCGGCGACGAAGGACGACCCCTGGTCGGCCGGGTTCTTCGCCAAGGACGCCACCGAGTCCGGCCCCTACGCCGTCTCCTCCCAGGTCAAGGGCCAGAGCATGACCCTGAAGAAGAACGGGACGTACACGGCGACGGATCTGACACAAGCACCCGACCGCATCGTGGTCCAGAACATGCCCGACCCCCACCAGGGTTTCCTCGCCCTCCAGAACGGAGCCGTCGACCTCGCCGTCGGCCTGACCCCCGACCTCGCGAAGGCCGTCGAGAAGGACCCGAGGCTGAGGCTCTACGAACTCCCCTACAGCGACATCGTGTACCTCGGCTTCAACAACCAGGACCCCGCGCTCAAGGACCCTCGCGTACGCAGGGCGATCTCACACCTCGTCCCCTACGACGCCCTCCGCGACGACGTGATGAACGGATACGCCGGCCCGGCCTACGGGATGGTGCCCCATCCGATGACCGACGCCCTGGACGAGAAGGGCGAGAAGGTCGCGTACCCGACCGACGCGGCCGCCGCGAGGAAACTCCTCGACGAGGCGGGCATCCGGGACGGGGAACTCTCGCTCACCCTCTCCGTACCCGCCGCCGAGGTCACCCTCCGGCAGTCCGCCGTATTCATCCAGAGCGCACTGAAAAAGGGCGGGATAAACGTGAAGGTGAACGAGATGAGCGACGCCGAGTTCAACTCGAATCTCGGCAGGATGCAGATGTTCGTCGACTCCTGGTATTCCTGGGGCCAGGACTCCGTATACCAGCTCTACTTCCTCCTCAAGACCGGTCTCTTCACCAACTACACCAAATTCAGCAACCGGGAAGTCGACCGGCTGATCGAGAAGGCCAAGGCCACCCCGGATCCCGGCGAGCGGCGTGAACTGTCCCGGCGCGCCCAGCAGATCGTCATCGACGAGGCACCCGCGGCGTTCCTGTTCACCCGCGATGTGCTCATCGGCGCCCGGAAGGGCGTCTCGGGGATCACCCACTCCAACGACGCCAACCTGCGCTTCGACCGGTTGAGAGTCGCTCCATAGGCCGACGTGCGACGGGCGGCCGCCGCCCCGCACGTCACCCCGCTGGGAACAGCGGTTCGCTCAGAGGAGTCCCACATGCTCAGGTCGGTCCGCACACGACTCGGGGTCGCCGTCATCAGCGTCGTCGGCGTCGCCGTGCTGATCTTCTTCATCACCCAGCTTCTCCCCGGCGATCCGGCACGCGTCGCGGCAGGTCAGTACGCCAGCGAGGAGCAGGTCGGACTGATGCGCGAGCGGTACGGTCTCGACCGGCCCGTGGTGGAGCAGTTCGGCGGCTACATGGCCGACTTCTTCCGGTTCGACCTCGGTACCTCCATCCGTACGGAACAGCCGGTGCGCGACGACCTGCTGAGCCGCCTCGGCGCCACCCTCGAACTGGGCGCCCTCTCCCTGCTGATCGCGGTCGTCCTCGGTGTCGGCCTCGGAGTGACCGCCGCCGTCCACCGCTTCCGGAGCTCGGACCGGCTCATCCAGATCTTCGTGGTCCTCGCCTCGGCCACGGCGGCCTTCTGGGTCGCGCTGGTGGCGATCTCCCTGTTCGTCAACGAGTGGGGCGTCTTCAACAGCCCGACGGGACGCCTCCCCCGCGGATACCCGCCGCCCGACAACGTCACCGGTTTCCACGTCGTGGACGCCCTCCTCGCCGGGGACCCGGCCACCGCCGGCGCCGCACTGCGCACCCTGCTGCTCCCGGCACTCCTCCTCGGCACTCTCGCCTCGGCCTCCATCGTCAAGATCGTGCGCTCGTCGACGATCCGCGCACTGGAGTCGGACTACGCCAGGACCTCCCGGTCCTTCGGCTACTCGCCCGCCTCGATCCTCTTCCGGGACGGCCTGCGCAACGCCCTGCTGCCCGTCATCACCAACATCGGCCTCGTCGCCGGCTTCGTCCTGGCGGGCGGAAACGTCCTCATCGAACAGCTCTTCGCCTGGCCCGGGATCGGCGGCTACGCCTTCCAGTCCCTGCGCGAGAACGACCTGTTCGCGCTCCGGGGATACGTCGTCTTCATCGGTGTGGCGTACGTCCTCATCAACACTCTCCTCGAATTCGCCTACCGCTGGGCCGATCCACGGGTGGCGATCACGGAGGAAAGGAGCTAGCTGCACATGGCCGTGATCGACACTCCCCAGGCCCTCCGCGGCAACTTCGCCGCACGCATGAAGCCCGGCGACCCCATGGCGTACGCCGCATTCGCCGTCCTCGGCCTCCTGATCCTGCTCGGCGTGGCCGTGCCCCTGTTCGCCGGATACGGCGACGTGGCCCAGGCCCACGACGGGCTGCTGCCCCCGTCGTGGGAGCACCCCTTCGGCACGGACCGCTACGGACGCGATGTCTTTCTGCGCTGTATGGCGGCGGTCCGTATCGACATCGCCCTCGGCCTCGCCGTGGCACTGGCGGTCCTGGTGATCGGATCGACCGTGGGCGCGCTGAGCGCGACCTTCGGCGGAGCGGTGGACGCGGTGGTCATGCGCGTCACCGACATCCTCCTCGCCTTCCCCGGTGTGGTGCTCGCGCTGATCATCACCGCGTCGCTCGGGAAGAACGCCTGGTTCGCGGCGGTCGCCGTCATTGTCGCGTTCGTTCCGCTCCTGGTACGGCTCGCCCGGGCCAAGGCCCTGGAGGTCAGATCGGCGGACTACATCTCGGCCGCGCGGCTGAGCGGTTCGTCGACCGCCCGGGTCGCCTTCCAGCACGTCCTCCCCAACTCGTTCAAGTATCCGCTCGTCCAGTCCACCCTGGTCGCCTCCCTCGCCATCGTGGACTTCGCGGCGCTGTCCTTTCTCGGGGTGGGGGTGCAGACGCCCACGGCGGAGTGGGGAGCGATGATCGCCGAGGGCGTCGGCGACAACCTGCTCGGTTCCTGGTGGCCGTCGTTCTTTCCCGGGCTGATGATCCTGCTCGCGGCCGCCTCCTTCCAGATCATCGGCGACTGGCTCGACAGGAGGCTGACATGACCCTCTTGACGGTGGAGGGACTGGACATCGACGCGCCCGGAGGACGGGCACTCGTACGCGACTTCTCCATCGAGGTGGCGGCGGGCGAGATCGTCGGGGTCGTGGGGGAGTCCGGTTCCGGCAAGACGATGACCGCGCTCTCCCTCCTCGGCCTGCTGCCCGACGGCGTCGCCGTCGTCCGCGGCGAGGCGAGCCTCGGCGGACGCCCGTTCCTGCGCGGCGGATCCGTGCGCGAACGGCCCAACGCCACGATGGTCTTCCAGAACCCGACGGCCGCCCTCAACCCGACGATGAGGATCGGCGCCCAGCTCACCAGGCTGCTCACCTTCCTGGAGAAGAAGACCGCCTCCCCGGTGAACAAGGGCCGGCGGGGCCGCGACGGCCGGCGCGCCCGGGCGGAGGAACTCCTGGACTCCGTGGGCATCGCCGAGCCGGGGGCCGTCATGGGCCGCTATCCGCATCAGCTGTCCGGCGGTATGAACCAGCGCGTGGGCATCGCCATGGCGATCGCCGCCGCGCCGGCCCTGCTCATCGCGGACGAGCCCACGACGGGCCTCGACGTCACGGTGCAGGCCCAGATCCTCCAGCTGATCCGCACCACGGTCGCGGACCGGGGGATCGGGGTGCTCTTCGTCTCCCACGACATGGGGGTGATCGCCCAGATGTGCCGCCGCGTCGCCGTGATGTACCGGGGCGAGCTGCGCGAGTGCGCCGACGTGGACGACATCTTCCACGCGCCCCGGGACGAGTACACCAGGGAGCTGCTGGCTTCGACGATGGAACAAGCCGCGGGAGGCCGATGATGGAACTCGTACTGGACGGCATCGAGGTCGTCTACCGCCGCCGGGGGGTCGAGAACCGGGCCGTGCGCGGGGTGAGCCTCAGCGTCCGCAGGGGCGAGACGCTCGCCGTGGTGGGCGAGTCCGGCAGCGGCAAGACGACCGTCGCCAAGGTCGCCGCGGGACTGCGGAAGGCGACCTCGGGAACCCTCTCGTGGCGCGACGGGCCCGCTTCCGGTCCGCTGCCGCCCGGCACCCGCGGCGGCCGGGGCCCCGACCGGCGGGTGCAGATGGTCTTCCAGCACCCGGTCCAGTCGCTCGATCCGCTGTGGCGGATCCGGCGCGTGGTGCAGGAGCCGCTGGCCCGGAGCGGTCTTCCCCGGACCGAGGCCGCCGAACGGGCCGCCGGGCTGATCACCCGCGTCGGCCTGGACGCCTCGGTGCTCGACCGCTACCCGCGGGAGCTCTCGGGCGGGCAGGCGCAACGGGTCGCCATCGCGCGGGCCCTGGTCGCCGACCCGGACATCGTCATCCTCGACGAGCCCACCGCGAGCCTGGACCAGACGGTCAGGGCCCGGATCCTCACCCTGCTGGCCGAGCTGCAACAGGCCACCGGAGTCGGCTATCTGATGATCACGCACGACATCTCCAGCGTACGGAGACTGGCGACGCGGATCGCCGTCATGCACCGGGGGGAGATCGTCGAGTGCGGTCCCGCCGCCCAGATCCTCGAGGACGCCCGCCACCCCTACACCCGTGCCCTGATCGCGGCCGTACCGGTCGCCGATCCGCGCGTCGCCTGGGACGGCACCCTCCACCTTTCGGCCCACCCGGCCGGGACACCTGCCGGGGAGCCTCCCGGCGCGGCTGCGCGGACCACACCGGGTCCCTCCCACACCGAGCCGCCCGCACCGGGCGGCGCCCCCTCGACCGAGAAGGCGGCGGATACCCCGTGACCGACCTCATCGCCCTCCGCCGGCGTCTGCACCGGCAGCCCGAACTGGCGCTCCGGCTCCCCGAGACCCGCGCCGTCCTCCTGGAGGCCCTGGCACCCCTGGGGCTGCGGGTACGCGACAGCGACGCGTCCTCGTCGTTCGCGGTCGTGGTGCCCGGGGCCCGGCCGGGCCCGACGGTGCTTCTGCGCGCCGACATGGACGGTCTGCCGGTGGCAGAGGAGTCCGGGGTCGCCTTCGCGTCGACCAACGGGAACATGCACGCGTGCGGCCATGACCTCCATATGGCCGCACTGGTCGGCGCGGTCCACCGGCTCGCGGGGCGCCGGGAGGAGTTCGAGGGCGATGTGCTCGCCGTCTTCCAGGCGGGGGAGGAGGGGGCCGGCGGAGCGGAGCTGATGATCGCGGAGAAGGTCCTGCTCACCACGGGCCGCAAACCGCTCGCCTCCTTCGGTGTGCATGTGCTGTCGTTCGCCGAGTCGGGTGTCTTCCACTGCCGGGAGGGAGCCGTGATGGGGGCGACCGTCAACTTCGATCTGGAGGTCGTCGGACGCGGCGGGCACGCGGCCCGGCCGCACACCGCCCTCGACCCCATCTCGACGGCCGCGCTGATCGTCCAGGGCATCCAGACCTTCGTCGCCCAGAACAGCTCGCCCGCCGATCCCATCGTCGTCACGGTCGGATCGCTGCGCGCGGGGACCGCCGCCAACGTCATCCCCGACAGCGCGCTGCTCAAGGTGAGCCTGCGGGCGACGTCCTCGGCCATGGCGCGGGACGCGTACCGGAAGATCACGGGGATCGGCTCGGCGATCGCGAAGGCGTACGGGCTGCGGATGACGAGCGAGGTGGGCCCGGACCTCGGCCCCACGGTCAGCGACCGGGAGGGCGCCGCGCTCGTCCGGGAGACCGTCGCCGATCTGTACGGCGACGGGCGCTACCGGGAGCTGACCGTCCCCGAGATGATCTCGGAGGACTTCTCCCTCTTCCTGGAGGAGACCGGGGGAGCGTTCGTGCTCGTCGGTGCCGCCGTGGCGGGATCGCCGCATCCGCCCGCGACCAATCACTCGTCGCGGGCGCGATTCGACGACGCCGTGGTACCCGATGTCGCTAACCTGCTCGCGGAACTGGCAGTGAGGCGGTTGAACATCGCATCGAAGACGAATGGGACGGCATGCTGACTCCTGATCCGAGGGCGAAGCCCAGGAAACCCGCTCCCAAGGCGGACGAACTGCTCGGCCGGATCATCGAGATCGTCCGCAGAACCGGGCTCGCGGGGTTCTCCCTCGACTCCCTCGCACCCGAACTCGGGACGAGCAGCCGTATGCTCGTCTATTACTTCGGCAGCAAGGACGAATTGCTCGGCCGTATCGTCTACGCGCTCCGCGACGATATCGTCACCGCCCTGGAGAGTCGCCCCACCGGCACGATCATCGAAGCCATCGACCTGTGGTGGAACCACTACCGGGCGAATCTGACGGATATGCAGTTCTTCTTCCATCTGACGTCCAGGAGTTTCGAGGAACCCGATAAGTTCCAGGAATTCTCCAGTACGGCCGTCGATCTGTGGGCCGCGTATTTCTACAGAAGTCTCCAGAACGAGGCCGCCTCCGACGAGGAGGCCCGGGCCGTGTCCCGGCTGGTGCTCGCGACCCTCCGGGGTCTGATGGTCGATCTGCTGATCACCGCGGACGAGCAGCATGTGGAGAAGTCGCTCGCGGAATTCAAGAGTCTGCTGCGGCAGCGGCTCGGCTGAGCAGTTCGCGCCGCCGCATTCCCCATTCCCCGTTCCCCGGGCTGCGGCCGGTACCGGCACCGCCCCGGGGCCGCCCCGGGGCCGCGGCACGTCCGGCCCCGGGACGGCCGGCTACTCGCCGGTGGCCTCCATATTGATGTCGTCGTCCAGCGCCAGCGCGATCTCGGCGACACGGGCGTGGTCGTGGAGCCGGCGGGTCACATAGGCGACCGCGTGCCCGTGCCGGTACGACCACCAGGCGGCTGACCCGCCGAGCCCGCCGAGCCCGATGAAGGAGCCGGTGCGCAGGAACCCGGCCGTCCAGTTGACCTTCTTGCCCACGGTCTCGTCGTGGTCGCAGACCTGGGACCTCAGGTACTCGTGGTGGAGTTCCTCCCCGAGCAGCCGTCTGACCGGGCCCTTCTCATCGGTCAGACCGGCGTAGAACGCGGCGAGGGCGGTCGCGGACGCATGCAGACCGACCGCGCCGAACACGGCCTGCCGCCACGCCGTGGAGTTGAGCCGTGCCGGGTCCAGCAGCCCGGCCGGTACGGCCAGGACCCGCTCATAGGCGGGCGCGACCTCGGTCAGGAACTGTTCCGCGCCCCCCGGGAGCGCGAACTCGACGTCCGCCACCCGTTCCAGGGCGCCGTCGGGTACGCCGAACCAGGCGTCGACGCCCAGCGCGGGCCGCACCACCTCGGCGTACAGCTGTCCCAGCGAGCGGCCGGTGGCCGCCCGCAGCACACCGTCGATCAGATGGCCGTACGTCCCGGCGTGCTCGGCGAGGGTGGTTCCGGGCGCGGACTCGGGGCCTGCGGCGGCCAGTGCCCGCCGCAGGCCGTCGTCGTCCAGCAGATCGTAGGAGGCCGCAGACGGCGGGAACGCCGGGAGACCCGCCCGGTGGGTGAGGATGTGCCGCAGCGTCGTGGGCTCCTTGCCGAGGCGGGCGTACTCCTTCCAGTACCCGCCGACCGGTTCGTCGAGGGAGAGACCGCCCTCGGCGACGGCGGCCAGCGCGGTGAGCGCGGCGAACGGCTTGGACGTCGAATAGGTGTGCACGAGCGTGTCGTCGTTCCAGGCCCGGGTCCCCGCGGCGTCGGCCCACCCTCCGGCGAGCCGGACCACTTCCCTGCCTCCGGTCCACACCGACACGGCCCCGCCCGTCTCCCGTCCCTCGTCGACGAGGCGGGTGAAAACGGCGCGGACCGGCTCGTAGCCGCTGGCGGCGAACCCTCTGACACTCATGGATGTGCCTCCCGAGGAGAGGTTGTAATGAGATTACGCGAAACCTGACACGTTCCACAGGGTGCGTCAAGAGTGCGTCGGGGAACCTTTCCCGGATCGGGGTCTGGTCGGTTGCCGTACGCGTATGTAATCTAATTACATTCCATCGCCCCGAACGGAAGAGGTCTCTTTGATGACGGATCAGCCGACGGACGAAGAGCAGATTCTCCGACTGCACCGCGATTGGTACTACGCGAACTACAACATCAACATTCCGTTGATGCGGACGGTGTTCCCCACCGGCGACGAGAACTTTCTGATGTTCAATCTCAATGACCATCCCTACTTCGGCGTGGACGACCTCGCGAAGCTGTGGACGTTCTACGCCAGAACCGATCGCTGGGGCCTGTGCGAGGACCATGTGATCCGGGTCGACGTCTGCGGCGACATGGCCTATGTCGTCTCCGAGGGCATCTACCCCTCCTGGGTGATCAAGGACGACGAGGGCAATCCGCTGCCCGAGGAGATCCCGGTGGTCATGAACTACCGGTCGACGGAGATCTACCGGCGCGACGACGGCGAGGGCCGGCCCGAGTGGCGGATGTGGCACTTCCACTGCTCGACCCGCCCCGACGACGACGAGGCACCGCCCGCCAAGACGGACAAGGACTCCGCCACGGCACGCGGCCTCGGCAACACCCCCTACAGCACCGGAAAGCGGACCGTCTTCGCCACCGGCACCGAGGGTTAGGCCCGGGGATGCTGCGCTACGGAACGGTCCGCACGCGCCGGGACACCACCCTCATCTACACGGCCATCGGCTCCGGCTCGGGCGAGGGCGGACCGTCCCCGGTCCTTCTGCTGCACCCCATCAATCTGCGGAAGGAGTGCTGGCTCGGGGTCGTACCCGCGCTCGCCCGGGACCGGCTCTGTGTGAGCGTGGATCTCGCCGGTCACGGGGAGTCGGGTGACGACGGGAAGTTCTCCCTCGGCGGCTGGGCGGAGGACTGCGCCGACCTCGTGGCATCCCTCGGACTGGGCCGCTTCCATGCCGTCGGCGGCTCCCTCGGCGGAACCATCGCGCTGGCCCTGGCCGGAGAACTGCCCTCACAGGTCCTGTCGGTGACGGCGATGGGCAGTTCGCTCGGCGACGAGCGGGACCGGGCCGACGGCGACGGGCGCGACGAGGCACAAGCCCTCGACTCGGTCACCGTGGAGGAACTGTTCGCAGAGCTGGCCGCCGAGGCGGTGGCACCCGGGTCCCCCGACTCCCTCGTCACGACCGTCCGGCATCTCACCAACACTCATGGCGAACAGGTGGTCCGCCGTGTCCTGCGGGCCGCGCGGGACGCTGACGCCACCCCCTGGGTGTCCCGGGTGCGGTCTCCCGCGCTGGTGCTGACGGGCGACTACGACACCACCTGCACCCCGCAGGCGGGGACGCGCCTGGCCGAGAGCGTCGACGGCCGGCACCGGGTGCTGTACGGCGTCGGCCACCTCCCGATGCTCGAAGCCCCGGCCACCCTGCTGCGCATCCTGCTCCCGCACCTGGAGACCGCGGAGCGTCGGTAACGGGCGGCCGGGCCCGGCGAAGACCCTGCTCGGCCCCGGCCACCTCCGCCGCCGCCGGTCCTCAGCCGTCGAGTCCGGCCGCCCTCTCGGGTAACTCGCGGAACCCGTAAGGGAGTCGGGCGAACAGCCCGGGGCAGGGCCGGAGACAGGGCCGGGATGCGCGGGACGAAGGGCCCGACTCGGCGGTACGGGCCCGCCCGCGTGCTCGTACCTCTCGCTCGGGCATGCCTCTTTCGGCATCATTGGGCCACTGCGGCCTGAGAGAGCCGCTGTTCTGCGGAGGGGTGTCCTGTGCGCGTTGCTGTCTCTGTTCTCATCGCGGTGCTGGCCGTTGCCGTGTTGGGCGGCTGTTCCCAGGACGGCGACGGTGACCGGACCGAACGGAAGCCTTCGTCACCGGCTGCCGCCGCGCCGGGGCCGGACCCCTCCGAGTCTGTCCCCGCGCACGTTCCCCGGCCCGTGGCCCGCCCGGTGAAGATCGTGGACGAGGAAGGATTCCGGTTCACCGTCACCGGATCGGGCGCCGGAACCACGCCCCAGGAGGCGGAAGGCGTCTCCGCCAGGCCCGGGTACACCTTCGCGTTCGCCGAGTTCATGATCACCAACGAGCAGACCGACCGGACGGCGCCGCTCCACGACCTTTCCCGGAACTGGTACGTCCAAGTGCCCCGCGGCGCCTTCGGGCGGGACTACGGCCGCCACTGGAGCTGCGGGGTCGCGCAGAGCGACTACTGCGGTGGCCGCGCGCGCTGTGAGAAGGCGAGGCTCGGGGAGTTCGAGGTGGAACCCGGAGTCCTTCGACCCGCCGAGTCCCAGCGCTACCGGTGCATGCTGTCCGAGGAAGTCCGGATGAAGCTCGATCCCCAGGACATCCGCCTCGTACGGTGGATCTCGAGCGAGGAGCGAGGCACAAGGGTGCTGATACCCCTCAAGTAGCGCCCCGAAGGGATCGGGTCTCATGGCTCCGCGGCTCCGCGTTCCGCACCCGCGGGGTCCGGGCGGCCCCCTCCGGTCGCCATGCCCGGGCCGGACGTCCGGGATGCGGTCGTCGGCGGCCCCGGCGACGGTGGCCGCCGTCAACGGGGCCGTACGGGAGCGTGTCAGTGCCATGCGTTTGAATGCCTCCATGGACGACTCGGCGCGTATGTGGATCACCACCGTTCCCCCGTTGCACCCGGACGATGTGGAGGTGGTCCTCGCCCTCGACCACGCCTCGCAGGATCCCGGTGAGCGTATGACCTCCGTGTTGCTGAACCGGGGGCACGAGGGTGAGGAGGGTGTGTTCTACTTCCTGGCGTCGGATCTGTCGGCCCGCTACGAACGGACGGCCGACCGCCTCTCGGTGAGTGTCACCGCTCCCCGGCACCTGCTCGCCCGGGAACTGCCCGTCCTTCCCGAGACCCTGCGCGAGGAACTCTCCGAGCTCCCCGGCGGCGCCTCGGACCACGACCGGGTCACCCTGCTCAGCCGTGCGATCGCGACCGACTTCGTCCCGGCCGAACAGGACGGGGAGAAGCAGCCGGTGCTCCTCATGGGCTCCGTCGGCCCGGCTTCCCTCACGGAGCTGTTCTCGCGGTTCGAGAAGGGCGAGGCCGACATCGCGGTCCTCAACGCCGAATGACGGTGACAGGGCCACCACACCCGTGACTCCCCGACCCGATCCGTTCCCCGGTGGACCTGATGGGTGAGTGGACGAGGGCCCACCCCCTTCCCCTCCGCCCGTTTCCCTCCCCCTGGCAGACTCTCCCGGGTGAGACCTGATCTGACACAACTGCGGGATCTGGTGGAGGCAGAGCCGGGATACCGCCGCGTACCCGCAGCCGCCGTACCGGAGGCGGCGATCCGGGGAGCCGAGGCACTCGTCGGTCCCCTGCCGCCGTCGTACCGGTGGTGGCTGGCCGAGTTCGGCCGGGGGCGGGCCGGGCGCGCGGACATCGCGAGCGTCGTACCGCCCGAGTTCGCCGACGACGCTCATGACGCGATCACCACGGGATGGCGGCTGAGTGGCGACAGGCTGTGCTTCGCCGAGGAACCCGACTGCGGTGACAGCCACTTCTTCGCCCTCGATCGAGCGGGAGAGGCCGGGGAGGGGGAGTACCCGGTGGTCCGCCGTGACGGTGCGGACGGCGAGGAGTATCCGGTGGCGGAGTCCTTCGCGGGCTTTCTGGCCGTTGAGTCGGCGCGGTTCCGGGGGCTCGGGGACGGCCCGAATCCGGCGCTCGCCCGGCTGTGGCGGTCGACGCCGGGTGTGCTGCTCGACAACGGTGTGCTGGTGTACGGGCCGCACCGCATCCAGGAGCGCAACGAGTCTTTCGCCGTGGCCCGTCACGCGCCCCACTGGGTGCTGATCGGGGACGACGGCACGGGCGGCGGACTGTTCATGCGCCGCCACGGCCGCGACCGTACCCGTGTGTACCGTCTCGATCCCGGCGCGATCGGCCAGGACATCGAGGCCCGCGGCGAGCCGCTGACGGACGATCTGTTCGGGTGGCTGCGGGCGGGAGCCCCCGTATCCGCTCCGGCCGCCGGGGAGCCGCCGCTGGAGGGCGCCGCCGCCCGGCGGCCGGGGAGAGGGCCGCTCCACCCGGCTCCGAGGGCACGAGGGATCCGGAGTCCCGGTGAGCGGGTGACCTCCCCGTCACCGGACCTGTCCGGACGCAGCCGCCGGGGGGCGTGACGTCCACACCGCCCGGACGGCACCCCGCCGTCGGCTACGTCCGCGTGTCCCCGGCCCCTTCCCCCTCACCAAGGTCCCCCGGCCGGGCACCCACCGAGGGGACCCCCACCGCGGCCTCCCCGGGGCCGCGGAGGAACGGGCGGTCACGAGGGGTGGTGGCGTCCGCCGGGGCCGCCGCCCGGAGTACGACGTCCAGGGCCCGCTCGGGGTCCGCCTTATACATGCCGCTGGCCCAGGCGGCGTTGGCCTCGATCACGGCCCAGTGCCCGTCGGCGGTGGAGCCCACGTCCACGACGATGGCCGACGGCAGAGTGCCCCCGCACTCGGCCAGCAGATCCGCCCCGAACGCGATCGCGTCCGCGCTCGGCGGGCCGGGACTCAGACGGCCCCGCTCGGCGTAGCGGCTGCCGGTGTGGACCGTACCGTCGAGGAGATAGAGCCGGAACTCGGTGTCGAAGGCCATCACATCACTGACCAGCACCGGTGTCCGGGGATCCACCTCGTCGGGTCCCGGCAGCCGGGATCCGTCGGAATAGACCAGTGCCGGGATCCCCTTGTCGTTGGGGGACTTCACGAACGCCGGGCGGCGCAGCCCGTACGCCTCGCGGATCGGCATCACGACGATCTCGCGTCGGGTGTACGACCGAGGCAGCCGTGCCAGCCAGTCCACCGGCGCCTCCAGCAGGGCGATCCCCAGGACGGGTGCCACGGCGTCGGCGAAGCCGGGACCCGCGTGCAGATGTCCGGCCCGCAGGTCGGGAGGTACGCCGAAGTCCGGCAGTTGGACGGTGGGCAGCCCGCGTCGGCGCGCGGCCTCGCGCAGTGTCTGCGCGGATGCGGTGAGCCGTGGTGGCAGTACGAGAGTCACAGGGCCCGATGATGGCGCACGGCCGGCTCCGGGCGCACCGGATATTCCGCGCCCCACCCACGGAGCCAGGCCGGGAACGACCGACGGCCACGGCTCGGGACCCCTCAGGAATGGCCGAGTGTCCCCGTCCTCTCGCGCCCTGTGCCGTCCCGGCACCACGGTCTCGCGGTGCCCGTGCCCCGTGCGTGCTCCCGCCCGAGCACGGCACCGGGCCCCGGCGTACCGCTCCCGGCCGAACGGGGGCCGGGAGCGGCCGGGAGCATTCCCCGGAGTCCACAGCCGACCGGACCCGGCGTTCCGCACCGGCCCCGACCTCGGTGCTCACCACCGGACCGGCCCCCCCGGGGCACCCAACCGGGCCGGACCCCGGTCTACGGCGCCTCGGACCCGGCGGGCGCTCCCTCGCTCCCGCCCTCCACCGCCGGGGCGTTCACCGGGGGGTGCGGAGCGGGCCGGGTGGGGGCCGCGAGGCTCTCCAGGGAGATCTGCCCGGTGGACCAGTCGCGCGCCAGGGCGAACACCCTGCTGCGGTCGGGAGCCCAGGCGAGTCCGCCCGGCTGGAGGGTCGGACCGGTGCTTCCCCGGCTGAACTCGTAGTTCCGGACCGGAGAGGAGCCGCCCGGCCGGAAGATGAACAGATCCGGCCCGTAGGGGGCGTCCACCCCCGCGGCCACGCTGCCGTCCGGGGCGATGTCCACCGCGTTGGGGTAGTGGGCGGTGGGGTACCGTCCGGCCTCGGCCAGGTCCGAGGTCCGGTACGCCTGGTGGTGGTAAGGCCAGCCGCTCGCCACCACGACCTGATCGCCGTCGGGGCTGAGCGCCAGGTCCCGGGTGTTGGCGGCATCGGACCACAGATGAGCCGTGCGCTTCGCCGTCCCCCCCGACACGTCGTACACCGCGAGCACGGACGGACTCTGATGCGGGGCACCCGCGGCCAGCACACCGGGCCGACCGGGGGTCGATGCCAGGACGGGCGCCGCGTACCAGTGACTCCACGGGACCTGGTTCAGGGTGACCACGGGCGGCCCGTCGCCCGACAGGTCGATCGAACCGATGTTGCCCCTGGCCGAGCCGCCGTAGCCGAACCAGAGTGTGTCACCGTCCAGTGCCGGGTGGCGGGGCTCGCTCTCCGGTCCGGTGGGGTAGCGCGCGGACTCCTTCAGACGGGCCGTGTCGATCGCGACAACGGCGTCGGCGCCGGCGGCAGCCGCGTACACCGTGTCGGAGTCCTCGGACAGCTCCAGGCCCGTCACCCCCGGCAGGGAGGGGATCGTACGGACGACCCGGCCCCGGTAGTCGGTCACGACCACCTTCCCGCCCAGCGGGTCGCTGATGAAGACGCGCCGGTGGTTGCCGTCCACCACGATGTCGGCGCTCGACTCGACGGGAAGCGTACGCGGCGGCTTCGCCCCGCCGGTGCCGGCCACGGCCGCCGGAGCCGCGGCCCCGGCCGTGACAACGGATCCGAGGACGGCCAGTAACGCTGTCACGGTGGACATGCCACGGATACGCACATTCATGGGAACCCCTGTAGGTCGGCGAGGCCGCATGGCGTCCGCCGCGGCCGGAGTGCTCGGTCGCCCGAAGGTTATGGCATGACTCTGACATGTGTGCCAGGGAAACGGCCCGGGCGCCGATGGTTGGACGGATTCAGGACTGTTTCCCCGCACACCGGGTTCCGGCCACTCCGGTACGGCGGTGGGGCGGGCCGGAGCGTGGGGTGCGGGGCGGGGCGGCTGTCGGTTCCCGGCCGCACCACCCCGGCGCGTGCCGACGAGGGCGGTCGGCGGCTCAGTACACGGACGGGCCCAGGTCAACAGGTACGGCGTTGCGCGACGGTTGTGACCGCCAGGGCGACGGCGGTCAGCAGGGACAGCAGCGCCCAGGCGGGGGTGAAGCTGCTGGTGCGGTCGACCAGCAGGCCGAGCACGGGCGGCGCTGTGACGATGGCGATCTGGTTGACGGACATGGCCAGGCCCAGGGCGAAGCCGGTCTTGCCCGGTGGGGCTGCTTCGGCGAGGCAGGCGACCCACGGTCCGTACCAGCCGAAGCCGAAGAAGCCGAGCCAGATGAAGGCGCCAGAGGCGACGACCGGTGCCCGTCCGGCCGGTGTCATCAGTACGATCAGCCCGGCGATCACGGCGACCATGCAGACCAGCACGATGGCATAGCGCCCGGAACCGCTCCGGTCGCTCCAGGCGGCGAGGCAGATCCGGCCCGCGACGCCGGCACCCTGGGATACCACCAGGATCAGGGCCGCCTGTCCGGCGCCGACCGATGACTCCTGGTGGAGGTGGAGCACCATCAGGATGCCCACGCCGTACTGCACGGAGATCAGGCTGGTCCCCGACAGCATGATCTTCACCATGGACGGCTCACGCAGCATTCGTCGCCGGGCGCGGAGCCGCGCAGCGAACCGGTGCTGTGGTTCCTTGTCCTGCGGGGAGGACAGCGCGGGCGGCTGACGGTAGCAGCCCATGAAAAGGCAGGCTCCGATCAGCGCGACGAAGCCTCCGGTCAACAGTGTCGCCCGCCAGCCGAACTCCTCGGCAACAAGCGGGAGTACGGCCGAGGCGAGCGCTGCTCCGAGCGGCAGCCCGGCCTGCCGGACACCCATCGCGAAGCCGCGCTGGGACGCGCCGAACCAGGAAGCCACCGACTTGCTCCCGCCCGGCTGGACGGTGCTGTATCCCGCACCGACCGCCAGCAGCGCGACCAGCAGGCCCGTGTATCCCGGCGCCAGGCTCCCCGCGCCCAGAGCCAGCGCCACCACGCCGGCCCCGATTCCGACCACCCAGCGCTCGTTGTAGTGGTCCAGCAGCTCACCGGCCACCAGCAGCCCGGCCAACGGCACGAACTGAGCTGCCGAGACCAGCAGACCCAGCTGCGCCGTGCTCAGCTCCAGGGCGCTCTGCAAGTGGATGCCGAGTGCTCCGATGCCGCCCACGAAGAAGCCGGACGCGGCCTGGGTGAAGGTGGCGATGCCCAGCACGATCCAGCGATAGCGCCACCGGTCGCGTTCCTGGGACCGCGCGTGTCCGCCGGATTGTTGCGTCATGGCGACCAGACTGTTGTCATGGCCTTATGCAGCTCAACCCTTACGGCGAGGATGTGGTGAATCTGGCCGCGGACCTGGTCAACCGCCGGCCCGAGAACACCGATGAGCTGGCAGAGCGCTGCCGCGCCGCCGGGCTTACGCTGGAGCGTCCGGTGACAGAGGACGATTTCGGCCGCGCCCAGGCCGCATTGAACGCCTGGGAAGGGGTGGTCGACGCGGCCGGGGAGCAGGAACGCGCCGATCTGCTGAACCGGATGCTGGCCGCGGCCGGGGCCTACCCGCGGCTGACCTCCCACCCCGGCACCGGGTGGCATCTGCACTACCGGGACGAGGAACAGCCCCTCGGCTCCGTACTGTTCACGCTGTTCGCCGTCGGTACCGCACTGCACCTGACAGGCCGGGGCATGCACCGGCTCCGGCGCTGCGAGGTGACCGGATGCGACCTGGCCTTCGCCGACACCTCGCGCACCGGACGGCAGCGCTACTGCTCCCAGCGCTGCGCAAACCGCGACGCCGTCCGTAGACATCGGGCGCGGGCCACGGGCACCTGACCGGTTGACACTGCCCCCGGTGCATCTGTGCGGCACGCCTGGGCAACGCCGCCGTACGGGAGGGACACGGCTGAGCGTTTGAGCCATTGAACTGGGGAAACGGCGACCAAGTTCGAGCCTTGTTCGACGTCGGACGTTGAACGGCAAGCCAGGGAATCGAGAAGCAACTGTCAGTTGCCGGCGACCGTACGGCGCATCGCCGGGCGGTCCTTCCTGCGGCGCGCCACTTCGGTGAACCCCGCTTCCCGGAATGCCGAAGCGATGCCGGTCATCGCGTTGTCCGCGCCCGCGACCCGTCCCGGCGCGGGGTCGACGGGGAAGCCCTCGACGGTGTGCTGCCCGTTCTCTGCGGCGAAGTCGCACGCGGCGGCGATCATCTTCGTCTGCAGTCGCCGGTGGCGGTGGTCGCGGCGGACGAACAAGCAGGTGATCACCCATGCCGGGGTGGCATCGAGGGCTTTGGTGACCGGCGAACGCCGCAGGCGCGGGTACTCCGAGCGGTCGCCGATCCCGACCCAGCCCACGGGCTCGTCCCCCACGTAACACACCAGCCCGGGAGGCGGCTGCTGTTTCGAGCACTCACGCAGTGCGTTCCGGTTGCCGTCCCCCGCGCCGGCTTCCCACTCCTTGAACGAGAGTCGCCAGTGCATGCACCAGCAGCCCCGCGCGCCCCCGTTCGAACCCATGACCTGCTCGAAGTCCTTCCATGTCCCGGGTGTGAGCGGGGCCGTCCTGAAATCCGTCATTACGGGTGCTTCTCCCTTGCCTGTCGTCACTTCCGGAACCCCTACCCGGGGGAGGGGTCACATCCGCAGCCTCTTGCGCAGTGCCAGGGCGATCGGAACGGCCGACAACGCCATGACCGCGCTCAGCGCCAGGCTCCACCGCCAGCCGGTGACCAGCGCCTCCGCGGTGTCGGGATGTGGCTGGGAGGCGGTGACGGCGGCGGCCAGTGATGTCAGCACGGCCACACCCAAGGCGATGCCCAACTGCTGGCCGGTGTTCATGACGGCCCCTGCGACGGCCTTGTGATCGTCGGGCACGCCGTTGTTCGCGGCGACGCTGGAGACCACCAGCACGATGATGTGGCCGAAGGCATTGACCGATGTGGCCGCGATGACCAGCCACAACCCGCCCTCCTCGGGCAGGAGGACGAGCGGGAGCAGGCCCGTCGCCGCGATGACGATGCCGGTCAGCAGCAGCCGGTCGAGGCGTCGGCGTTGCAGAAATCTGCCGGTGAGCACGCTGTTGACGATGCCGATGACGCCAGGGACGGCGAACACCATTCCGGTGGCCAGCGCGCCGTAGCCCAGTACCTCCTGCACGTACAGCGTCAGGATGATGAGCATGCCGCCGTAGGAGGCGACCATCACCAGGCCGATGAGGTTCGCCCCGGCCACGGCTCGGATCCCGAACAGCGACAGGGGCAGAATGGGGTCGGGACTCCGGCGCTCGACCCTGAGGAACGCCACTACCAGGCACGCGCCGACGACGAGAATCAGCGCCGTGGACGACCACGGTGTGTCTGCCCCGAGTTCCTCCAGCGCGTAGATGACGCACAGCTTGGCTCCCGCCGACAGCAGGCCGCCCGGGATGTCCAGCCGGCCCGCTCCGCCGACGCGGCTCTCGGGCAGGAAGCGCACAGCCAGTGCCACGGCCACGATCACCACGGGCACGTTGATGTACATCGTCCAGCGCCAGTTCAGGAACTCGGTGAGAACGCCGCCGCCGATCATGCCGCTGACGAATCCCGCGGACATGATCGCGCCGAAGATCCCCAGGGCGCGTTCGCGCTGGGGCCCCTCGGGGATGGTCGCGGTCAGCAGACCCAGGGCGGAGGGGGCGATGAAGCCCGCGGCCAGCCCCTGCAGGACACGTCCGGTGAGCAGCGCGGCCGGATTCCACGCCGCGCCCGCCAGGACCGACGCGGCGCCCAGTACCAGCAGGCCGGCGACGAAAACCCGCTTGCGCCCGTACAGGTCGGCGATACGGCCGCCCGGCAGGAGCATCGAGGCGAACGCCAGCGCGAAGGTGGACAGGACGAGACCCGCCGAGTGGGGCTCGAAGCCCAGCTCGGCGGTCATGCTCGGCATGGCGATATTGGCGATCGATAGATCCAGCGCCACCAGGAACTGCGCGGCGCAGATCACCAGCAGCCCCGGCTTGTGACGGGTGGGCAGTGCCGCGGACCGCCCGGTGTTCACGCCGGTGATCGTGTCTCTGTCCTGGGTCATCGAAGACTTCCCTCTGGGTGTGCACCGCCGATGCTCGCGGCACCCTTTCGTTCGTCACCTTCAAAAGAGTTACGATGGTGACGTTAGGAGGGGGTGCCGTTACCGTCAAGTGGGACACGATGGTGATGCGAGCCCGGCCAAGGAGGCTTCAACGTGAAGAACGACCCCAGTAACGCGGCGCCCGGATCGCTGGAAGCGGTCCGCAGGTTCGTCGACACCCACGACATCTACAACGGCCGTGACGCCCTGGCCGACGTGGAGAGCGCCACCGCGTGTCTGGTCGCCGAGGGGCTGCTGGGCAAGGGGCGGCCGATGACCGCACACGACCTGTCGGTGCTGCGCGACCTGCGCGTCGCCCTGCGTGAGATGGCCGCGGCCAACACCATGGGTGAGCAGCCGCCTCACGAGGCCGTCGACGCGTTCAACGATCTCACCGCGCCGCATGCCCTCTCGGTCCGCCTGGATACGGGGCACGGCTCTGTGGCCGCCTCCCTCCAGCCGCGCGAGGACGGCGTCGGAGGCGTGGTGGCGGCGCTCGCGGCAGCCGTGCACGAGGCCGTGCTCATGGGGACGTGGACGCGGCTGAAGTCGTGCGACAACCCCGAGTGCCGATGGCTGTTCTACGACGAGTCCCGCAGCCGTACGGCCCGGTGGTGCAGCATGCGCGGCTGCGGCAGCATGGTGAAGGCCCGCCGCTACCGCGACAGGCAGCGCGGGCGTGCCGCGGATGCCCTGTAGCGGATCCGCGTCGCACGCCCGGCCGGTGAACGCTCGGTCAGTAGTTCTGCCACTCGTGGCGGGTGTACTCCAGCACCGCGGGATCCATGAGCGTGCTCGCCCGTACGTTCCGGGGGCGGCGGTCCACGGGGAACACCGTGGCGGCCTCCAGGACGGCCCGGTCCAGGAACCGCAGGGGCGGAGCGTCCCTGGCCAGGCGCAGGGGCGGCGCCGTGCCGCCGTCGCCGCGGGTGGCGAGGACGTACCCCCAGTTGCCGAAGCTGGGCACGTCCACCTGGTACTCGGTGGTGGTGTAGCCGGCCTTCTCGACCGTGGTGGCGATGGACCAGTACGACTTGGGGGCGAAGAACGGTGAACCGCCCTGCACCACGACCCGGCTCCCGGGGTTCAGGACCCGGCCCAGCAGGTGGTAGAACTCCACGCTGTAGAGCTTGGCCAGCGCGGCGGTGTCCGGGTCCGGGAAGTCGACGAGGACCGCGTCGTAGCGCCCGGCGGCGTCCCGCAGCCAGTTGAAGGCATCGGCGTTGACCACGGTGACGCGCGGGTCGGAGAGCGCGTGGCCGTTGAGTTCGCGCAGCGGTCCGAAGGTACGGGCGAGCCTCGTCATCGCCGGGTCGAGGTCGACCAGGGTCACCTTCTCGACGTCGTCGTAGCGCAGGACCTCCCGTACGGCGAGCGCGTCACCGCCGCCCAGGACGAGCACGGACGAGCGCCTGCCCGCGAGGGCCGGGTGGACGAGGGCCTCGTGGTAGCGGTACTCGTCGACGGAGGAGAACTGGAGGTCCCCGTTGAGGAACAGCCGGGTGTCCGGCTCTCCGGTGAAGGCGGTGGACCGGGTGACGACGATGTCCTGGTACGGCGTGGTCTCCGCGTGGATGATCGGGTCGCGGTAGAGCTGCTGACGTGCGGTCACCTCGATGTCGTCGGCGAGGACGTACACCGTGCCGAGCACCGCGAGTACGGCGGCCATCGCGGCCAGCAGCGAAAGCCGCACGACCCTGCGCGTCTCACGGCGGAAGATCCACAGCACGACGACGACACCGGCCACGGCATTGACCGCCCCCACCACCAGCGCGCCCTTCAGCTGACCGAAGGCGGGGAGCAGAAGCAGGGGGAAGCCCAGGCCGCCGACGAGCGCTCCGACGTAGTCGAAGGCGAACATATCGGCGACCGCGCTGCCCGCCTCCTGCCGTCTGATCCGCTGGAGCAGCGTCATCAGCAGCGGGATCTCGGCCCCGATGAGCAGACCGACGGCGAACGAGACCACCACCGTGGTCGGCATATAGATGCGCAGCCAGGCGAACGACACATAGAGGATCAGGACCGACAGACCGCCGACGAGCGCGAGCAGCACCTCGACGAGGGCGAACGCGCCGACCGCCCGCCGCTGGAGGGGCTTGGCGGCGACCGAGCCGATGCCCATGGCGAAGACCATGACGGAGATGACCACGGAGGTCTGCATCACGGAGTTGCCGATGAGATAGCTGCCCAGCGCCGTCAGGGCCAGTTCGTAGACCAGACCGCAGGCCGCGCAGACGAACACCGCGAGCAGCAGCAGGAAACGCGCCCAGCGCGAAGGGGCCGTGGGCGCGCGTCCGGTGGCGGGTACGGCGCGTTCCGCAGTGGTGGTGCTCATGGAGCGTCAGGAAACGGCGGCGCCGACCATGAAGGCCGTGCCGATGTACATGGCGGCCTGGACCCAGGCGGCGGGATGGGGACGGTCGCCGTTGTCGTCCAGTACGGCGGCCCCGAGGCGGCCGGGGGTGAGCAGTCCGACGACACAGGAGACCAGCGTCATGACGACGACCCCGGCGAGACCGTACAGCAGGGTGCTGAACAGACCCTCGGCGAGGCCCTGCTCGGACTCGCTCGCCATGATCGACTGCTGGATCACCAGGCCGATCGCGATCGTCTGGCCGGCGAGGAGAACGGCGGCTCCCCGGTTGCGCTCCGTCCACACCACATGGAGGAGCTTTCCGGGGGTGACGAGGTCGAGGGCGATGAAGCCTGCCGCCATCACGACGAAGCCGGTCAGGCCGTAGAGCAGGGCCGTGCCCGCCGACTCGAAGATCTCTGCCACGGGGGTGCCTTTCGGGGACGTCGTCGTGGAGTTCGGTTGCGTGTGCCGAGGAGGGTCACTTGCCGGAGCCGGGGCCCCCGCCGCGGAACTCATTGCTGTCCGGACTGGGCCAGACGGACCGCAGATGCTTCTGCCACCGCTGGTAGCCGGTGCGGTAGTCCGCGATCTCGATCAGACTGCCCTTGAGGTAGGGGCTGACGGCGACGATGTCGTCCCGGTAGCGGAGGAAGACCTTGTCGCCGTCGCTGGTACGGCCCCTGGCCGAGGCGTGGTCGTCGATCTCCGTCGCGACCCGGGACGAGGTGTCGGTGGTGTCGACATAGCCCGCGGCGTCGGCGGTGTACTCGCCCTGGATCCAGGCGGTCGGCACGTCGTTGACCTTCTCGGGATCCTTGGAGCACGCGGCCAGCGCCACGGTGGCGAGGATCATCACGCCGACGCGTCGGACGTTCTTCATCGGGCCTCCAGCCGGGTGTGCGTCGCCACGATCCGGCGGCTCTGCGGGTAGGTGTGCCAGGTGCGCCAGCTCAGGCCCGTGTTCTCCCGGTCCACGGTCAGCGCGGTGACCGCTTCCGTGGAGCCGGGGAAGACGCCGTACAGGGCCCGGGGATGTCCGTCGGACCAGCAGCGGATCCGGGCCACCCGTTCGCTGAACTCCGCTGCCGGGAAGCGCTGGACGCGGGCGCTGAAGTGGTAGTCCCAGCCGTCGAAGTGCTGCGCCGCCGTGTCCGGGAGGCCCCCGCGACCCCCGGCAGACACGCCACGGTCTCCCGTACCGGCCCCGCGAAGACCTGATGTGAGGCGCCGAGCAGCCTGAGCTGCACATCAAACCCGCCGAACGTCAGATCCCGTACGGCGAGCGCGTCGCGCGCGGGCCGGCCCAGCGTGAACGACAACTGGTCGGCGTCGGTGTCCAGATAGGGGATCGTGAGGGCTATGCCACTCATGCGGCGCCGCCGGGGCGGGCGGCGGGCCGCGCGGGCGCGACCACGGGGCCGGCCACGGCGGCGAGTGCTGCGGGCGCGGTGCCGGAGGCGGCGAACTCGACCTTCAACGTTGATCCCCCGGCTCCGGAACGTGCAGACAGCGCCGCTGAGTATGGCACAGCGGGCCGGAGCCGCAGCGAGGGGGAGTCGCGTCCGGGGCGCCGGTGTGCTCCGTACGGCTTCCCGGGCCCGCCGTACCCGCCCTGTCCCGCGTGGGCGGGCGCAGTCCGGGAGCTGGGGGTGCGTCAGCCGGTGGTGGGGCGTGTGCCGTTCGGGCGGAGCGGCGGTACGGCGGGTACGGGAGGAGCCGGGGCCGGCTGGGAACGCCGGGGTGCCACCGCTCCCGTACGGGCGGGGCGCGAGCCTCCGCGGGTGAGGCGCGGGGCCCGGGGCGAGGTGGACCGGGCCGGCGTGGGTCCCGGCGGGCGAGGCGCGGGCCCGGACGTCCGCCCCGGGCCCGCGCTCGTACGGACACGGCTCGGTCTGCGGCAGCCGTCGGGCCGGGCAAGGCTCCGGCCGGGGAGCCGGCCGGCCGCTCCTCCCCGCCCCTGCCCGGGGCGCCTCCCGGCACCGCCGTCCCGCCTCCGCGGCTTCCGGTCACCGCGCGTGGTCACCGGCCCCGCCGCCCCTTCCTGCGGGGCGGCTCGTCCACCCCGGGAGGGGGGCGCTGGCCTCGGGAGGTACCTAGTAGGTACCATCGGCCCATGCCGTCCCTGAACATCACCTTCACCGACGAGGAACTCGAAGCGGTCCGCGCCGCCGCCGCCGCCGCGGGCAAGTCCCTCAAGCAGTACGTCCACGATCTCCCCCTGCGAGAACAGCAGCGGATCCAGTTCGTCCGCTACGCCGTCTCCTGGGGCGACGCGCACCGGGCCGAGTTCGACGCCGCCTTCCCCGACGAGAGGCCACCGGCCGACGAGCGGGGAGCCGAAGCCGCCTGATGCCGCTCCACATCGACGTCCCCTGGCTTCTCGACGTCCAGGAACAGGCCGTCCCCGAAGACGTCTCCGTGGCCGACTACTCCGCCCTCGTGGCCGCGGTCGCCCGCCACAGGACCCGCATCCCGCGCCCCGCCACCGTCGATCCCGACCCGGCCTGGCGGGCCGCCTCCCTCCTCCACACCCTCGTACGCCTGCAGCCGCTGCCGTACCGCAACTCCCTGTACGCGTGCCAGGTCGCGGTGGCCTATATGCACGCCGCGGGCGAGGGCATCGACCCTCCGTACGGCGCGCTCGTCGTCCTGGTCCGCGACATCCAGTCGGGCGGTACCTCCGTCTACCAGGCCGCCGACCGTCTGCGGGAGTGGCGCATCTGAGAGGGCTCCGCCGGATCCCCGCCCCGGGAACGACGGACGGCTTCACCGGTGGGCCCTCACCCGGGCCGCCCGGCCCATCGCCGGAGCCTGCCGAAGAGCGCCACCGTCACCACCATGGGGACCGTGATCGGCCCGCCCGGCACCAACGGCGCGCTGCTCCGCCCCGGGCCGCCGGTCACTTCGGCAGCAGGTCCTTCTCGTACCGCCTCCGCGCGGGCACCGGATTGAGCCCGCGCGCCCGCGCGACCATCGACTCCTCGTCCTCGTCGCCGGGAAGCGGGACGTTGACGACGACCCGGTGACGTTCGGAGCCGGTGCCGAAGAAGCCCTCGCGATCCAGATCCGCCAGAGCGCCGACCAGCGCCCGGAGCAGTGCCCCGTTCACTTCCTCCGGGCGCTCATAGGGGTCGCCGAGATCCGCGAACAGCGCTGCCGCGGCCGCGAAGTGTTCGTCGCCGAACAGGTCGTACGGAGAGTCGGCCCCGGACCAGCGGAGATCATCTGCCCCGGCCCCCGCGCCGCGCCCGGCGTAGTCGGCCGAGACCCGCGCCGGCCCCTCGGACGAACAGGCCGTCGGGGCCGGCCGGTGGAGCACACCGGCCGGCCAGAGACCGTAGGAGGAGAACGACTCCGCCGGGCGGGCCCGCCGCGGCGCCGTCCACGCCCGTCGTGACGCCTCCCGTACGGAACCGCGGATCCGCTCGCTCTCAGGCGCGCCGGGCCGCACGGTCATGGTCGTCTCCCTGCCCTCGACTGCCCGAGCCGAGCCGGACCGGGTGGCCCGTCTCCCCGTACGGTGATCAGACACCACCGGAGTCCGGCCCCGGCCGGTGGGCGCCCAGGGACGGCCCGTACCGGCGCCGGGAAGACCCCCGGCGGATCTACCCTTGCGGCATGGGACTGGGTATCGAGGTTCTGATCCTCGACTGGGGGCGGGTCGCGTCGGCATCTCCGCATGTGCGGAGCGGGCTGCTGGAGGAGGCCGTCTTCGGGGACGACCAGCCGGGCGGACCCGACGAGGAGGGGTGGGTGTGGCCCACGCGGGCGGATGCCGTCTGGTACGGCAGGTACGCGTTCCGGCGGACCCTCGGTTCCTTCAAACCCCACTTCTGGGCGGGCGAGCGGTGGGAGAGCGTCCGGGGGCACACCGAACCCGGCCTGCGTACCGCTCTCGACCGGTTCGCGGCGGGGCTGTTCTGGGACGGCCTGCCGGACATGCCCGAGTACGCGGCCGCGGGACCGCCCTCTGCCCGGGAGTGCCCTTGGGGTCTCGATCTGCTCATGTGGTGCTCGCCGGACGAGGTCGCCGGACTGCGGGACCACTGGATCCGGGCGGCGCCGGACATCGAGGGTCTGCGGGATCCGTTCACCGGGCATGCCGCGCAGCCGGACGGCTGGATCCCCGACTTCGACTCCTTCGCCCGCTTCCTTGAGGACTGGGGCGAAGTCGTCACCGAAGCCCATCGCAGGGGCTGGGGGATCGTCGGACTGCCCTGGTGACGGGGGAGCTCGGCAGGCTGCGCGGCCGCAGGGAAGCGCGGGGTTCCCTCGGCCGTGCCCCGTCCGGCGCGATCGCGCTCCGGTGCGGGGAGCAGAAGGTGGGTCTCACCTCGTCGATGCCTCCGGAGTCCCCGGTCCACGTCCTGACCCGCAGCGGGTCGACGGGTTGCCGAAATCCCGTTCGACGCAGTCGACGGCGTGTCGGAGTGCGGCCCCGGAGAGGGGTGTCACGAAAGTGAGGGCAGAAGATCCCTTTCGTTCATCCGGCTGATGAGGTCGGATGATCAAGGAAAGCCGTGTCTGCCGGGCCGTTCGCCCTGGCCGGCCTTGTCGCGGAGCAGGTGACAGGGCGATCGGGTGCCCTGTGAGGGCAGACTGAAGATGGCGCCGGAGCAGGCGGAGAAGCAGGCCGCTCCTGCCCGCGGGCGCCGGGAGCACGAGGGGAGTGAGGACATGACGGGCAGGCGGAACGCCGGGGAACGCGGTGGCGGTGCGGCGAGGGCCGCTGCCGAGACGATCGCAGGCTGGGCGGTGCTGGTGCTCGTCCCGGGGCTCCTCGCTTTCCAGGCATGGATCGTGATGCTCGTCGTCGGCGCCGTCCACAGCGCGGCGGCCTCTGTCCCCGCGTTCGGTTACGGGGCGTCGGTGCTGGTCGCCCTGGGGCTCGACCTCGCGGCGTTCCTGGTCATCCGGTTCCTGCGGTTCTTCCGCCGGTAGTACCGGTCACCCCCGCGGCGGTCCGTCGGCCGGGCCCGGCCGACATGCTGCGGGCGGGAAGCCGGGTGCTGGGTCCCGGCCGCCGGGCGATGCGGCGGCGGAGAGACGGATACCCCCGATCCTCCGATTCCCCTGTCCGGCGGTCGCCCGGGCGCGAAGGCCCCTTGTCAGTGATATCGGGTACGTTCGGTTGCTTACGCCGTTCGGGGCCGACCTGTCCGGGCGCGGAGCTCGGATCCGCCCGTACCGGGAGGTCACCGGACCACCGCACGGGAAGTGACCCGCCCGACGAAAGGGATACCCGCATGCCCGCCCACCAGTCAGGCCAGCGATCCACGTCCGCCGAAGGCGCGGACAAGCCCCTGACGCCCGCCGACCATCACACGGTGATCAAGGTCAGAGGCGCGCGGGAGAACAATCTCCGGGGCGTCGACGTCGATCTGCCCAAGCGCCGTCTCACCGTGTTCACCGGTGTCTCCGGATCGGGCAAGTCGAGTCTGGTCTTCGGCACCATCGCCGCCGAGTCCCAGCGCCTGATCAACGAGACGTACACCGCGTTCATCCAGTCCTTCATGCCGAGCCTGGGCCGTCCCGATGTGGACGGGCTGCACAATCTGAGCGCGGCGATCGTCGTGGACCAGGAGCGCATGGGGGCCAACTCCCGCTCCACGGTGGGCACCGCGACCGACGCGTACACCATGCTGCGCATCATCTTCAGCCGCCTCGGCACCCCCCACATCGGCACATCGGGGGCCTTCAGCTTCAACCTTCCCGAGGGCATGTGTCCCCGGTGCGAGGGCCTGGGCAAGGTGTCCGACGTCGACACCGACCAGATCGTCGACCGGGACAAGTCGCTGAACGAGGGCGCGATCACCGTCCCGGGCCACGCCGTCGACTCCTGGCCGTGGTCGATCGTGGTCGGGTCCGGGTTCTTCGACCCCGACACCAAGCTCCGGGACTTCACCGAACAGGAATGGGCCGACCTCCTCCACAAGGAGAGCGTCAAGGTCAAGGTCGGCTCGAACAACTTCACCTACGAGGGTCTGGTCACCCGTATCCGCCGGAGCTGGCTCGTCAAGGACCGGGAGGCGCTCCAGCCGCACATCCGCGCCTTCGTCGACCGCGCCGTCGTCTTCGCGCCCTGCCCCGAGTGCGAGGGAACCCGGCTCACCCGGGCCGCCCTGTCGTCCCGTATCAACGGTGTGAACATCGCCGAGTGCTCGTCCATGCAGATCAGCGATCTCGCCGCCTTCATCCGCGGCATCGACGCCCCCGATGTCGGTCCGCTGCTCACCGGCCTGCGTGAACTGCTGGATTCGCTGGTCGAGATCGGTCTCGGCTATCTCAGCCTGGACCGGTCCGCCTCCACCCTCTCGGGCGGTGAGGCACAGCGGGTGAAGATGGTGCGCCACCTCGGCTCCAGCATCACCGACGTCACCTACGTCTTCGACGAGCCGACCATCGGTCTCCACCCGCACGACATCCAGCGGATGAACGAACTGCTGCTGCTCCTGCGCGACAAGGGCAACACGGTGCTCGTCGTCGAGCACAAGCCCGAGGTGATCGCCATCGCCGACCATGTGGTCGATCTGGGGCCCGGTGCCGGTGAGGCGGGAGGGGAGATCTGCTTCAGCGGCGATGTCGCCGGCCTGCGTGCGTCCGGCACCCTCACCGGCCGCCATCTGGGGCACCGGGTCCGGCTGCGGGAGACCCCGCGGACCGCGCGGGGACAGATCTCCATCAAGGGCGCCGATCTGCACAATCTCAAGGACGTCAGCGTCGATGTGCCGCTCGGCGTGCTGACCGTCGTCACCGGAGTGGCGGGCTCCGGGAAGAGCTCGCTGATCCACGGCTATCTCGCCGATCACGAGGGTGTGGTCGTGGCCGATCAGTCACCGATCCGGGGCTCCCGCCGCTCCAATCCGGCGACGTACACCGGACTGCTCAACCCGATCCGTACGGCCTTCGCCAAAGCGAACGGGGTCAAGGCGGCCCTCTTCAGCGCCAACTCGGAGGGAGCCTGCCCCAAGTGCAACGGGCTGGGTCTCGTCTACACCGATCTGGCGATGATGGCGGGAGTCGCCTCGCTCTGTGAGGAGTGCGAGGGCAAGCGGTTCACCCCCGAGGTCCTCACCTACCTCCTGCGCGGCAGGAACATCAGCGAGGTGCTGGGCATGTCGGCGGCGGAGGCGTACGAGTTCTTCCCCACCGGCCAGGCGCACACCGTCCTCGGGCGGCTCAATGACGTCGGGCTGAGCTATCTGCGCCTCGGGCAGCCGCTGAACACACTCTCCGGAGGTGAGCGGCAGCGGCTGAAGCTGGCCATCCACATGGCGGAGAAGTCCTCCACCTACATCCTGGACGAGCCGACCACCGGTCTGCACATGGCGGACGTCGACAAGCTGCTGGCCCTGCTGGACCGACTCGTCGACGAGGGCAACACGGTCGTCGTCATCGAGCACCACCAGGCCGTCATGGCACATGCCGACTGGCTGATCGACCTGGGGCCGGGCGGCGGCCACGACGGCGGACAGGTGGTGTTCACCGGCACCCCGGCCGATCTGGTGGCCTCCGCGGAGACCCTGACGGCCCGGCATCTGCGGGAGTACGTGTCCTGACCCGCGTACCACACACGGGTGCCGCCGTGTCCGCCCCGGGGCGAGCACGGCGGCATCCGCGCCGGTCGCCACGGACAGGTCCGGACGTCCGTCCGCAGTGCGGGGGCTTCGTCGCCCCGCCCCTCAGATGCTGCCGTGGTGCGGGTACGGCGACGTTCGCAGGTGCTCATGGCCGATGCCGGACGCCGTTGTTCCGGTGAGGGTGAACGGGGGTGGGGATCGCCGTGTCCCGGGACCCGGCGGGAGCGGCGCCGCCGACCCGGGATTCCGTTGGGCTGCACAGGGGCCCGCGCCCCATACACTTCTGAACCATCTCTGCGAGGACGGGAGTTGGGACATGCCGCAAGACGGGCGGGCCGCGGGCAGGATCGATACGACACGGGCGCATTCGGCGCGTGTGTACGACTACATTCTGGGCGGGAAAGATCACTATCCGGTCGATGTCGAGGCCGGTGACGCGATGGTGGCCGGGTGGCCGTCGCTTCCGGTGAGCATGCGGCAGAACCGGCTGTTCATGCAGCGCGTGGCACGGTATCTCGCGGGCGAGGCGGGCATCCGGCAGTTCCTCGACATCGGTACCGGGCTTCCGACCTCGCCCAATCTTCACGAAGTCGCCCAGGGGGAGCGGCCGGACGCGGCGATCGTGTACGTCGACAACGACCCGATCGTCCTCGCGCACGCCGAGGCGCTGCTCACCAGCTCCCCCCAGGGCCGCACGGCCTATGTCGACGCGGACATGCGGGAGCCGGAGTCGATCCTGGAGTCCGAGCCGTTCCGGGAGATCCTGGACCTGGGGAAGCCGGTCGCGCTCACGGTGATCGCGATGCTGCACTTCATCAGGCCGCCGGACGACCTCACGCTGGTGCGGCGGCTGCTGGACCCGCTGCCGTCCGGGAGCTATCTGGCGATCTCCACGGCGACCGCCGACTTCGCGCCGGAGGAGTTCGCCCGGGTGGTGGAGGAGTACGAGGGCAGGGGCATCCCCATGGTGCCGCGCTCCCAGGCGGAGGTCGGCGCGTTCTTCGAAGGGCTGGACGTCGTCGAGCCGGGGCTCACCCAGGTCCACCGCTGGCGGCCCTCGGACGAGCAGTCCGCCGTCCGCAACGAGGAGGTCGCGATGTACGGGGCCGTGGCCCGTAAGCCCTGATACGGATGGCCGGCCCCGGGGCCTTGGGCCTGCGGAGCGGCCCGAGGGGGGTGTGCCCCACGCGGGTGGTGTCCCTGGCGTGCGGGCTGCCGGGTCCGGGCGCGGTGACGCGCCCGGGCACCGGAGGCGTGGTCACGGTGAACCCCCTTCCGCGGTGGGGGAATTCACCGTGGCACCGTTCGCGGCGGCCAGCAGATCGAGAGCCACATCGGTGATCATGTCCTCCTGTCCTCCGACCATACGGCGGCGGCCGACCTCCACGAGGATGCCCCGGGTGTCGAGGCCGTAGCGGGCGGCCGCGGCCTCTGCGTGGCGGAGGAAGCTGGAGTACACCCCCGCGTATCCGAGGCTCAGGGTTTCCCGGTCGACCCGCACCTCACGGTCCTGGAGCGGGCGTACGAGATCGTCGGCCGCGTCCATGAGCGGGAACAGGTCGCAGCCGTGCTCCCAGCCCAGGAGGTCGGCGACCGCGATGAACGCCTCCAGCGGACAGTTGCCCGCGCCGGCGCCCTGACCCGCCAGGGAGGCGTCGATCCGGGTGACCCCGTTCTCGACCGCCACGACGGTGTTCGCGACACCGAGGGCGAGGTTGTGATGGGCGTGGATGCCGAGCCGGGTGGACGGGTCCAGGGCGTCCCGGTAGGCGCGCAGCCGGTCGCGTACACCGTCCATGGTGAGACGGCCGCCGGAGTCGGTGACATAGACGCAGGTGGCGCCGTACGACTCCATGAGCCCCGCCTGACGGGCGAGTTCGGCGGGCTCGGCCATGTGGGACATCATCAGGAAGCCGGAGACGTCCATGCCCAGTTCACGGGCGGCGGCGATGTGCTGGGCGGCGATGTCGGCCTCGGTGCAGTGCGTGGCCACGCGCACCGACCGGATGCCGAGGGCACGGGCCTGCCGCAGATCGCTGAGCGTACCGATCCCGGGCAGCAGGAGGGTGGTGGGTACGGAGGTACGGGTGACGTCGGTGACGGCCTCGATCCACTCCCAGTCGGTGTGCGCCCCGACCCCGTAGGTGATGCTGGAGCCGGACAGGCCGTCGCCGTGGGCGATCTCGATCGCGGAGACCCCCGCGGAGTCGAGGGCGGAGGCGATGGCCCGGGCCTGCTCCACGGTGTAGCGGTGCCGGACCGCGTGCATCCCGTCGCGCAGGGTCACGTCCTGGATGTACAGGACGGGGGGCCCGGCTCCGGAGTCCGGAGCGGGCGTCGGCGCGGTCGTAGACACAGGCGTGGTCACAGTCGTGGTCGTGGCCGTCTTCGCGTTCGCGGTCATCACGCCGTCACCTCGCCGGAGTGCCGTGCCCGCACCCGGGCATGTGCGGCCATGCGCTCCGCGGTGCGCAGCGCGGCCGAGGTCATGATGTCGAGATTCCCGGCGTACGCGGGCAGATAGTGGCCGGCGCCCTCGACTTCGAGGAACACGGACACCTTCAGCGCGTCGGCCCCCGCGCCCCGGGGGAGCAGTCCGCGCAGGGGGTCGTCGTCCGGCACCCCGGCGAACTGCACCCGCTGTTTGAGGCGGTAGCCCGGCACGTACGTGCGCACCCGCTCGGCCATGTCCTCCACCGAGGCGGTGACCGCCCCGGTGTCGCAGCCGGAGACCAGGCAGTGCACGGTGTCGCGCATGATCAGCGGGGGTTCGGCCGGGTTGAGGATGATCACGGCCTTGCCGCGCGCGGCCCCGCCGACACGTTCCAGGGCGGTGGCCGTCGTCTCGGTGAACTCGTCGATGTTCGCGCGGGTCCCGGGACCCGCGGAACGGGAGGCGATGGAGGCGACGATCTCCGCGTAGTGCACAGGGGTGACGGCCGATACCGCCGCGACGACCGGGATCGTCGCCTGCCCTCCGCAGGTGACCAGATTGACGTTGGGCGCGTCCAGATGGGCGTCCCCGTTGACGGGCGGCACCAGATACGGACCGACGGCCGCGGGCGTGAGGTCCACGACGGTACGGCCGAGGGCCCGCAGCACCCGGTCGTGGCGCCGGTGGGCCCCGGCCGAGGTGGCGTCGAAGACGATCCGTACCCCGGCGAACTCGTCGAGACCCGTCAGTCCGTCCAGTCCCGCGCCGGTGGTGGCCACCTTCAGCCGGCGGGCCCGGGCCAGGCCGTCCGACGCCGGGTCGATACCCGCCATCGCGGTCATCTCCAGCGAGTCGGACAGCCGCAGCACCTTGATCATCAGATCGGTGCCGATATTGCCCGAGCCGATGACGGCCACCTTCGTACGGTGTCCGGGCGAGCGCTTCACGGGCTGTCTCCTTCCGGGGCGAAGGCGACCCGGACCGGGCCGAGTCCCGTGATGCGGGCTTCGAAGACGTCTCCCGGAGCGCCCGGGGACATCGGGCCGAGCGCACCCGTCAGGACGACGTCGCCCGCGCGCAGCCCCTCACCCCTGCGGGCGAGCGTCGAGGCGAGCCAGGCGGCCGCGTCGAGCGGGCCGCCCAGGCACTCGGCACCGCTGCCGGTGGAGACACGGGAGCCGTTGCGGGTCATCTCCATCGCGACGGCGCGCAGGTCCGTGCCGGCCGGCGGAACCGGTGTGGAGCCGAGGACGAACAGCCCGCTCGACGCGTTGTCGGCGACGGTGTCCACAAAACCGATGTCCCACCCGGCGATCCGGCTGTCGACGATCTCCAGCGCGGGCAGGGCGAAGCCGACGGCCCCCAGTACGTCGTCGGGGGTGCAGCCGGGGTGCTTCAGCGGACGGCTGAGTACGAGGGCGACCTCGGCCTCCACCTTCGGCGCGAGCAGCAGGCCGGACGGGATCCTCCCGCCGTCCGGTACGGCCATGTCGGCCATCAGCGTCCCGAAGTCGGGCCGGTCGACGCCGAGTTGGCGCTGCACGCGCTTCGAGGTCAGTCCGATCTTCCGGCCGACCACCACCCCGCCGTCGGCGATCCTGCGCTCCACGTTGAGACGCTGGACGGCATACGCGGCATCGACGTCGTCGGCCGCGAACAGTGTGCGCACGGGGGTGGTCGGGACCCCGGTCCTCGCGGCCTCGGCGAGAAGGTCCGCCGCCTTCACGACGGCCGGCCCGGGGAAACGGCCGGCGGGGGTCACCGGCGACACCGCCGCGGACGGGCCGAGCACGGGCGGACGGGACGGGCGCCGACCGGAACGGGGCTGAGGGAGCGGGCGCGGACGGAGTACGGAGAGTTCGGAGGGGGCTGTGGCATGGGCTCTTCTCCGGTCGGGATCGTTCTCGCGGGGCTGGGGGTGGCAGTACTCGTACGGGCTGGGGATGGTCGGGGGAGTGGCCGGGTGTTCCGGGGACGGGCAGCCGGACCGGGGTCGGGGTCGGGTCGCGGTGTGCGTCCGGAGCGCGGGAGGGCCCGGCCCGCTCCGGCTGGTCGGCCGTCGCACGGCGGATGCCGTCGTACCGCGCGTCAGGGCCGGTAGGCGCTCACCAGCGCGGTGTCGACGCCCAGGTCACCGACGGCCCCCGCCCCGCCCGGATCCCCGAGGGGGGTGTGGCGGCCCGGCAGCGGCTCGGCGAAGAAGGCGATCGAATCCGCGGCGAACCGCGCCTTGCCCTCGTCGGATCGGGCCGTACGGCCGGCGAAGATCGCGTCGACCGGGCACTCGGGCTCGCAGGCGCCGCAGTCGATGCACTCGTTGGCGTTGATATAGCTCTTGCGGTCGCCGACGTAGATGCAGTCGACGGGGCAGACGTCCAGGCAGGCACGGTCGGTGACGTCGATACAGCTCGCGCCGATGACATAGGACACGCGGTTCTCCGATCGGTCGGTCAGGTGGTCCGGGCCGGGCGGCCCGGAGGGTCGGTGGTGCGGCCGGGAGATCCGGGGGAGTGACGGGGAGACTCGGTGGAGTGGCCGGGGAAGAGGGAGAGCCCCGGATCGAGTGCGACCGCCGCGTTGTTCACCGCGGTCGCGACCTCCCCGAAGCCGACCGACATCAGCCGGACCTTGCCCTCGTACTCGGTGATGTCCCCGGCCGCGTAGACACGGTCGAGGCTGGTACGCATCCGGCTGTCGACGACGACGGAGCGGCGCCGCAGTTCCAGCCCCCAGGAGGCGAGCGGGCCGAGGCTGCCGACGAAGCCGAGCGCGGCGACCACACTGTCGGCCCTCAGCACCCGCGTACCGGTCTCCCCGCGCACCCGGACATGGGCTTCCCGTACGGCGCCGTTGCCGACGAGTGCTTCCACCTCGGCGTCGGTGATGATCCGGGCACCCCCCTCGGTGACGGCGGTGACGCTCGCGGCATGGGCGCGGAAGGTGGACCGGCGGTGCACCAGGGTCACCGAGCGGGCGATCGGCCCGAGGGTGAGCGCCCAGTCCAGCGCGCTGTCCCCGCCGCCGACGACGAGGACGTCATGACCGGTGTGCGCCGCGGGGTCCGGTACGAAATAGCTCAGGCCGCGGCCCAGGAACTCCTCACCGGCCGGGAGCGCCCGGGGGGTGAAGGTG
Organism: Streptomyces sp. NPDC051018; assembly: GCF_044456085.1. Taxonomy (NCBI): domain Bacteria; kingdom Bacillati; phylum Actinomycetota; class Actinomycetes; order Kitasatosporales; family Streptomycetaceae; genus Streptomyces; species Streptomyces sp. NPDC051018. The sequence continues at coordinate 44,254 of NZ_JBITFN010000025.1, read as the reverse complement.
CCGATGCCGGCGGTGAGGACGACCGCGCCGGCGTCGATGACGTGTCCGTCGGCGAGCGTCACCCGCGGACAGCCCGCCGGGGAGTGCTCCAGCGCGACCGCCTGCCGGCCGAGCAGATACCGGGGCCCGTAGCCCGCGGCCTGGGAGAGGAGCGCGGTGACGAAGTCGCGCCCCTGCACACCGGGGATGCCCGCGACATCGCGGATCTCCTTCTCCGGGTACAGCGCGGCGATCTGGCCGCCCGGCTCGGGCAGGGCGTCGACCACGACCGTGCTCAGGCCGCGGAACCCGGCGCAGTACGCGCCGTAGAGCCCGGTCGGGCCGGCTCCGACGAGGAGGATGTCGGTGACGGTACGGGACGCGGACATGCTGGCCTCCTGGGGTCGCGGTGCGGGGACGGGCGGCCTCCCGGGCGGTGGGGCCCGGGGCTCGGCCGAGGGTGAGGGTGCGCGGGTGATGCGCGGGTGTGGTGTGGACGCGGGGTCGGCACGGGTGCGGTGGGACGGGCGCCGTCCGCGCGGTGGCGCGGCTGTGTGGTGGGCCCGCGGGACGTGCGGGGTGCGGGGCCGTGGTGCCCGTGGGTCCGGGCCGTGGTGTGCGGTACGGGCCCCGGTGGCGGTGCCGTCCGAACGCTAGGCGCGCCCGCACCGTCCGGCACGCGGCCGGGACCGCTCAACGGAACAGCCGGGCAATCCCGCAGGGCGGTCCGGTCAGCAGACCGCCGGCCTTGGGCGGCGGGGGCACCGGTGGTGGACTCCCGGCACGGTCCGGTTGCGCACGGCAGCCGCCGGCGATCCGAAGGGAGCGGTCATGAGCGTACCGACCGGGGAAGAGACCGAATCCGCGCGCCGCCGTCCCGCCCGCCGGGGCAGACTGCCCGGGCGGCAGGACTGGTCGAGCTGGCCCCACTACCAGGCCGCCGCAGCGGGATTCCGCGGCTACTGGTACCCCGTCGTCCATTCCTCGCGGGTCACGGGCAGACCGAGGCAGATCACCCTCCTCGGCGAGAAGATCGTGCTGCTCCGTGACGGCGGTACCGTCTACGCGCTCAAGGACCGGTGCCCGCACCGGGGGGTTCCCCTCAGCCAGGGCGGTCAGCAGTTTCCGGGCACCATCTCCTGCCCCTATCACGGCTGGACGTTCGATCTGCGGACCGGTGGACTGAGGGCCGCGATCACCGACGGTCCGGCGTCCCCGATCTGCGGGAAGGTGACCCAGCCGACGTACGGCACCGCCGAGCGCCTCGGCATGGTGTGGGTCTTCATCGGTGACGGCGAGGAGGTCCCGCCGATCGACGGGCAACTTCCCGAGGAACTCGTGGACAACCCCGCGGTCGTCGGCTCCCGTATCCAGCACCGCCCGGGCAACTGGCGCTTCGCCTGTGAGAACGGCTATGACGAGGGCCACGCCAAGTATCTGCACCGTACGGCCCTGTGGCGGCTCTTCAAGGCGATGCCGGTCTGGAACGAGACCCGTATCGTCCGGCGCGGCCGATGGATCTACCGCGTCCAGGACAAGCAGCACTGGGAGGCCGATTTCCCGGGGCTCGGGAAATGGAGCAACCAGGCGTGGTTCAAGATGAAGCCGCCGAAGGAGGTCGGCAACATCGGGAACACCGGCGGACACCGGGCGGTGGACCCGGTCATCGCCGCGCAGGACTACCCCGGTTTCGCCTCGGTCAGCATGCCCGGGGTGCTGCGTATCGTCTATCCGACCTTCGTCCACTACGAGTTCTACGTCCCCGTCGACGAGGACCGTCACCTCTATGTCGGCGCCCTGGCCGGATTCCGCCAGGGCATCAGGACGCTGCCCTTCTACGTCAAGTACCTCGGCTTCGTCCGGTGGCTCTTCCACGGCCAGTTCTCGGGCCAGGACCGGTGGATGGTCGAGGTCACCGACGCACCGCCGGAGCGCCTCTACCGTCCGGACGACTCGCTGCTGAGATGGCGCGGACTCGCCGAGGACACCACCGAGGCACGGGCCGAACGACTGCGTGGCGAGGGCATCCTGCCGGCCGCCCCGCCCACCGGGAACTGAGCGGTGCCCATGGAACCGGCGGCGTCCGTCAACGGCACCGCCCGGACAACAGCACCGACTGGAAAGCACCGTCCGTCAATGCGGCCGCCGGGAAGGTGGCACCGCCCGTCAATTGCGGCCGCCCGGAACACAGCACCGCCCGGCAACGCCGCCGCCCGGAAGGCGGCACCGTCCGTCAACGGCACCGTCGAGGAAAGCGAGGGACAGGGGACATGGCACGGATCGTGCTCGGGGTCGGAGCGTCCCACTCCACACTGATGAACACCCACTGGGACAAGGTCGTCCACACCGGCCGGGCGGAGCGGTTCCGTGACGCCCTGGACGAGGCACGGGAAGCCGTCGCCGCCTCGGGGGCCGATGTCGCGGTCGTCATCGGGTCGAACCACTTCCGCGGCTTCTGGCTCGATCTGATCCCGGCGTTCACCCTCGGGGTGGGCGAGGTCATCGCCTCCGGCGAGGCGGGGACGCCCGAGGGCCCCCAGCGCACCGACCCCGCCTTCGCGCGGACGCTCGCCCGGCACCTCGTCGAACGGGGGACCGAGGCCGCCCTCTCCGCCCGGCTCCAGATCGACCACGGTCAGACCCATGCCGTCCAGTACGTGCTGCGGGACCTGGACGTCCCGGTCGTACCGCTGGTGGTGAACGTCTTCGCCGCCCCGCTGCCCCGGCTCGACCGGTGCGCGGAGCTGGGACGCAACATCGCGGCCGCGATCGACGCCATGCCGGGGGACCGGCGCGTCGCGGTGATCGCCTCGGGCGGGCTGTCCCACCGGCTGCCCTGGCCCTCCGACTGGAGCGATCCCCACGGCGAGGACGAGGAGTTCATGGTCGGCGCCTGGCTCAACGGCCGCGGCGACTGGGAGCGCTACGACGGGCGGCGCCGGGAGATCATCACCGCCGCCCGGCCGGTGATCTCCCCCGAGTTCGACACGGAGTTCCTGGCCACGCTGGAGCGCGGCGGCCTCGAACGCTATCTGGGCCTGTCCAGCGAGCACGTCGAGGAAGTCGCCGGCAACGGCGGCCAGGAGCTGCGTACCTGGCTGACCATGGCGGCAGCGCTCGGATTCGTACCGGGCCGGACCCTGGCGTACGCGCCCATGCCGGAGTGGCTGACCGGGATGGCCGTCGCGCTGATCGACCCCGACGCCGTGCGGGGAGCGGCACCGTGAGCGGGGGTGCGGCGGGCGCCGACCCGGGCACCCGGGCAGGTGCTGCCGTAGCAGGCACCGGGGCAGCGGCCGAACCGGACACCGTGGCGACGGCCGTGGCCGATCCCGTAACGGAGGCGGTCGTCGCCCGGCTGCTCGCCCTCATCACGCAGGACCGGCTGCGCCAGGCGGTCCACGCCGTCACGGCCGTGGCCAGCCCGACGGGCCGGGAGGCGCCTCTGGCCCATCTGCTGGCCGCCCGGCTGACCGCCGCCGGATTCGCCGCCACCGCCCAGCACCTCGACGAGCACCAGGCCAACGCCGTCGGCAGGCTGCGCGGCCACGGCGGCGGAGAGGATCTGATGCTCTACGCGCCGATCGACACGCTCACCACCGGTGAGGAGGCGATCGACCTGCCGTGGATCGGTGAGCGGCTGCGCCCGGACATGCTGCCCCGGGCCCGGGACGACGGTCCCTTCGTCTCCGGGCTGGGCGCGGGCAACCCCAAGGGGCATGCCGCCTGCGTCCTCGTACTCGCCGAAGCCCTCGGTGAGGTCCGCCCCGCGCTGGCCGGTGATGTCGTGGTGGCCTTCGGGGCCGGCGGTATGCCGACCAACGCCGTCGAGGCGCCCGGCTACCCCGCCCGTACCAACACCGGCCACGGCGTGGGCTGTTCGTTCCTGCTGGAACGCGGCTGGCACACCGACCACGCGGTCATCGCCAAGCCCGGCGACTTCATCGCGCACGACGAGGTGGGCCTGTGCTGGTTCGAGATCATCGTGCCCGGCGTCCACACCTACGCCGGCAGCCGCCACCGGCTGCCCTACCGCAATCCGATCGTCACCGCCGCCGAGGTCGTCACCCGGCTCGAAGCCTGGCTCGCCGACCGTCCCGCGCGGCACCGGACGGCCACGGCCGCGCCGCAGGGCGTCATCGGATCGATCGCGGGCGGCTGGGAGCGCATGCTCGCCGTGACCCCCGCGGCCTGCCGGATCCGGCTCGATCTGCGGACCGCGCCGGGCACCGCACCGATGGCCGCCAAACGGGAACTCACCGCGTACACGGCCCGGCTGTCCGCCGAACTGGACGTGGAACTGACGACCGAACTCGTCCTCGCCGTTCCGGGAACGAGCACCCCGCCCGACGCCACGATCGTGCGCAACGCCGTCACCGCGTGGGAACGGACGGCCGGTACGCCGCACCGGGCCGTGGCCGGCAACAGCGGCGCCACCGACGCCAACATCCTGCGCGCACGGGGCATCCCCACCGCCCGCGTCGGGATGCCGAAGCCGGCCCCCGGCGGATCCGGCACCGACTTCGCGCTCGGCATGAACACCGTCGACGTCCGCGCCATGCGGCGGCTGTGCGAGGTCCTGGCCCGGATCACACTCACCACCACGGGCGCCCGGAGTGCCGCGCCGCCGGCCGCCCGGCGCCCGTACGACCGAGGGAAGGACCGACATGCCACCACCCCCTGAGAGCCACTACGCCGACGGCGGAGGCGTCCGCTACCACTACCACGACCTCGGCACCGGCCCCGACACCGTCTTTCTGCACGGCGGCGGGCCCGGCTGCACCGCCTGGAGCGACTTCGGGCCCGTCGCCCCCCTGTTCGCGGCCGGGCGCCGCTGTCTGCTCGTCGACATCCAGCAGTACGGCAAGTCCGAGAAGTCCCCGATCAGCGGCCCGATGTGGGACCACCACGCGGCCAAGACGGCCGCCCTGCTCGACACCCTGGGCGTCGAGCGCGCCGACTTCGTCTGCAACTCCTGGGGCGGCACCATCGCGCTCAACCTCGCGGCCAAGTACCCCGACCGGGTCCGCGCCCTCGTGGTGACCGGCAGCATGCCCGTGTTCCACGGCCCGCTCGCCCCCCTGCCGGAGGGCGGTCGCCGGGGCCGCAACGCCCGGGACCTCTACTACGGCGGTGAGGGCCCGACCAGGGAGAAGATGCGGCGGCTCATCACCCGGCTGGAGTGGTACGACGGCGACCGGCTGCCACCCGAGACCGTCGACCTGCGGTACGAGCAGAGCCTCGATCCCGGCGAGCGCGAGCTGGCCGCGAGCTCCGACTCCCCGCGCGGCGACTGGCAGGACCTCACCGGGGAACTCGCGCGAATCCAGGCACCGACCCTGTTCCTGTGGGGCATGCAGGACGCGTTCCTCACCCCGGACTATCCGCTGATGCTGGCCCGTATGGTGCCCAACGGGAATCTGTATGTGATGGACCATGCGTCCCATCACCTCCAGGAAGAGCGCCCGGGCGCCTACCACTCCGTGGTCACGGGCTTCCTCGGCTCACTCGGCCCGGCCGCCCTCCGGCCGCCCGGGCACACGGAGGTGCACCCATGAGCGCGGCGAAGAAGAACCCGGTGACGGCAGGCCCGGTGACAGCGGGGCCGGTCGGTTCGAGGCGCGTACGGGAGAACCCGGTGAAGGCCCTGATCGCCCTGGTGGTGTCGGCCGTCCTGCTGCGCCGGCTGGCCGCCCGCAGCAACACCCAGGTGCATCGCATCAACCAGAGGTAGCCGGTGGCCGCCGACGGGCGCCGCCGGGGAGAACAACACGCTCTCCCCATCGACGGGCGCCACCGAGGAGAACAACACGCCCCGCGGGCACCGGAAGACACCAAGAACACCGGAAGGCACCGAAAGGCACCGGAAGCAACCGTCCCCGAAGAATCGGAGCAGCACCCATGAGCATCTGGACCGAACTGGGCCCGGTCTCCCACCGCGTGGAGTACCTCGACGCGAAGGGGGTCCGGACGCGCACCCTGCGCGCGGGTGACCCCGAGGCACAGGCCGTCGTCTTTCTGCACGGCACCAGCGGACACCTCGAAGCCTTCGCCCGTAACATCGCCGCGCACTCCGCGTACGATCTGCACGCCATCGACATGCTCGGGCACGGCTACACCGGGAAACCCGGCAGACCGTACGAGATCGCGGACTACGTCGGGCATCTGCTGGACTACCTCGACGCGGCCGGAGTGGAGCGCGCGCATATCGTCGGGGAGTCACTCGGTGGCTGGGTGGGCGCCCGCACCGCCATCGAGCACCCCGGACGGGTGATCAGCCTGCAACTGCTGTGCGCCGGCGGCACCGTCGCCGACCCCGCGATCATGGAGCGGATCCGCACCAGCACCAGACAGGCGGTCATGAGCGACGACATCGGTCTGACGCGCAAGCGCCTGCGGCTGCTGATGGCGGACGACCGGGACGCCACCGAGGAACTGGTCGAGATCCGCCATGACATCTACCACCAGCCCGGATTCGTCGCGAACATCGGCAATCTGCTCTCGCTCCAGGACATGGAGCGCCGTCTGCGCAATCTGCTGAGCCCCGGGGACCTCGCGCGGATCAACCGGCCGGCCCTGATCGTCTGGGGCCGGCAGAACCCGTTCGGCGACGTCCCCGAGGCGGAGGCCATGCACCGGGCCGTCCCCGGCTCCCGGCTCGAACTGCTCGACGGGTGCGGGCACTGGCCGCAGCACGAGCGGGCCGCCCGCTACAACGAGATCAGCCTGGCCTTCCTGAAGGGCGCCGCCGGCTGATCCCCGCGGGTCCGGCCGGTCCGTACAGCCCGGCCGACGGGCCCTGCCCGGTCGGTCCGCGCTGCCCGGCTGCCATGTTGACCCCGCCGGTCCGTACAGCCCGGCCGCGCGACGGTTACCCGCTCCGGCCCCGGCCGCCGGAATCCGTACGGTCCGGTCAGCGGAACCGGTCCCTTGACCGGACTCGGTCCGCTGACCGACCCTTCGGAAATGTCCGGAATCACTGAACACGGCTCGGAGAGCGCCGGCCCGGGTGCGCACGGCGACGCGGGCGCGAAGAGTGTGCTCGGAAAGGTCCAGCTCATCCTGGAGTCGTTCGGGCACGACGACGAACACCTCAGCCTCACCGAGATCACCCGCCGTTCGGGCATGGCGAAGGCGTCCGTCCACCGCCTCGCCCAGGAGCTGCTCCGCTGGGGTGTGCTGGAGCGCCACGGCTCCGGCTACCGGCTCGGGATGCGGCTGTTCGAGATCGGTCAGCGCGTACCCCGGCAGCGCATTCTCCGCGAGGCCGCGCGGCCGTACATGGAGGACCTCTACCAGAGCACCAACGAGACCGTCCATCTCGCGGTGCTCGACGGCCGTGAGGTGCTGTACCTGGAGAAGGTGTCCGGGCACGGCCAGGTCGCGAAGCCCTCGCGGATCGCCGGGCGGCTTCCCCTGCACTGCACCGCCACCGGCAAGGTGCTGCTCGCGTTCGGCCCGCGCTCCCTCGTCGACGAGGTCGTCGCCGCTCCGCTGGAGCGTCTCACTCCGCGCACCGTCGGCACACCCGGCCTGCTCCTCCAGGAGCTGGCGCGGACCCGGGAGACCGGCTGCGCCGTGGAGTACGAGCAGACCCGGGTCGGCTACCTCAGCGTCGCCGTCCCGCTCGTCGGTGCCACGGGGGCCACCATGGGCGCGCTGTCGGTGACCGCGCCCGTGTTCCGGGCGGAGGTGCGCAAGTACACCGGACTGCTGGAGATGGCGGGGCGGCGGATCAGCAGGACGATCGCCGCCATGAGCGGCGGCTGACCGTCCGGCCCGCCCTCCGCCGCGTTTGCTCCGGCACGCCCTCCGCCACGTCCCGCTCCGGTCCACTCTGCTCCGTCATGCCCCCGGACCTGCGCCGGGTCCTTTCGGCCCGTACGGCGTGAGCCGTATCCCCTCGCCGGGGGATGCCGCCGGAACCCCGTTCCGGAGGGATACGACCGCCCGTGCCCCGCTCCTACGGTGTGAGCAATTCAGGCCACACACCGCAGGAGTCACGATGGGTTCACACAACAGCGTCACCGAGCTCAACGAACTGTTCGTCGAGGCGATGAACGCGGGCGACCTCGATCTCGCCGTGTCCTGCTGGGACGAGGACACCGTCTTCCAGACCGCTCCGGGGACGGAGCCCGTCCGGGGGCTGCCGGCTCTGCGGAACGCGCTCCAGCAGTTCATCGACACCAAGCCCCGGCTGACGGTGCGGGAGCTGCACCGGGTCGAGGCGGGGGACATCACCCTGGTCGCCCTGGAGTGGCAGCTGACGGGGACCGGACCCGACGGGGAGCCGATGGAGATGGGCGCCGTGGACAGCAATGTGTTCGTCCGCAAGGCCGACGGCACGTGGCGCATACGCATCGACAACCCGTTCCACTCCCAGCACCTCGGCCTCTGACATGGCCGCCACCGCACCCACCACCGAGCGGCTCACCCTGACCGAGCCGCAGCCGCTGCTCATCGGCGGCCGGGAAGTCGCGGCCGGTCCGACGTTCCCCGCCGTCGACCCCAGCACCGGCCGTGTCTGGGCGCATATCGCCGCGGGCACGACCGATGACGTGGACCGGGCCGTCGAGGCCGCCGCGAACGCGTTCACCACCTGGCGGGACTCCTCGCCGGACATCCGGCAGGCCCTGCTGTGGGCGGTCGCCGAACGGCTCACCGAGGACGCGCACAACTGGCCGGCCCTCCTCGCGACCGAGAACGGACGGGCCGTGCGCGAAGGCGGTCTGATCGATGTGCCGACCGCCGCGGAGATCTTCCGCTTCTTCTCGGGCATCGTCCGGGACCTGCACGGGCGGACCGTGTCCTGCGGCCCGAACGCCCATGTCGTCGCCACACCCCGGCCGGTCGGTGTCGTCGCCGCGATCGTCCCCTGGAACTCGCCGCTGATCTCGGTGGCCCACAAGCTGGCCCCGGCCCTGGCCGCGGGCAACACCGTGGTCGTGAAGCCCTCGGAACTCGCCTCCGTCAGCACGGTCCGGTTCATCCGCCTCGTCCAGGACCTGCTGCCGCCCGGTGTCGTCAATGTGGTCACCGGCTTCGGCAACGACGTCGGCCGGGCCCTGGTGACGCACCCGGGCGTGGCCAAGGTGAGCTTCACCGGGGGTACGGAGACCGGGCGGCGCATCCTCGGCGACGTCTCGGACCGGCTGGTGCCCGCCCTGATGGAGCTGGGCGGCAAGGGGTCGATGGTGGTGTGCCCGGACGCCGATCCGGACACCGTCACCGAGGATGTGCTCACCGGCATCTTCGCGGCCAACGGGGAGGTGTGCTTCGCCTCCTCCCGGCTTCTGGTGCACCGCGACCTGTACGGCGACATGCTGGAACGGATCAGCGCCCGCGCCGGCGCGATCACCGTGGGAGACGCCCTCGACCCGGCCACCCAACTGGGTCCGCTGGTGACGGCCCGCCACCGTGACGCGGTCGCCGCGCTGGTCCGGACCGCCGTGTCCGAGGGGGCCGAACTCCGCGCGGGCGGCGTTGTCCCCGAGATGTCCGGCGAACTGGCCGGCGGCAGCTACTACCGGCCCACCGTCCTGGCGTCGCCCGGCGGTACGACGAGCGCATCCCGCACCGAGTTCTTCGGACCCGTCCTCACCGTCGAGGCGTGGACCGACGAGGACGAGGTCGTCGAGCGGGCCAACGACGTCGCGTTCGGACTGGCCAACGGGGTGTGGAGCGCGGATCTCGCCCGGGCGTACCGGCTCGCCGACCGGCTCGACTCGGGGATGGTCTGGATCAACACCTGGTTCGCGACCCCGCTCGGCCAGCCGCAGGGTGGTGTCAAGGCCAGCGGCTTCGGCCGCGAGGGCGCCGCCGCCACCCTCCTGGAGTACACCGCGACCAAGGTCGTACACACCAGCCTCGACACCACCCGCCCCCCGATGTGGACCTGACACACCCCTCGATCCGGATCCGGGAACCCCACGGACCGACAACCAGGGAGAGAAGACACCATGCACTTCGGACTCGACGAACAAAGCCGGGAACTGGCCGAACTGGGCGCTCGCCTCGCCGCCGAGTTCGCCCCCCGCGCCCGCGAACACGACCGCGACCGCACCACCGCGACCGAGAACCTCGCGCTCCTGCGGGACTCCGGGCTCTACGGCGTCGCGATCCCGCGCGAACTCGGCGGCCTCGGGGCGCGGACCACCCAGTGGCTCGCCACCGTCGAAGCGCTCGCCCAGGGCGACGCCTCCACGGCCCTCGGCTTCAATATGCACTACGTGGCCACCCGGATCATCTCCACCCTCGACGCCGTACCGGCCGAGGCGAGGAAACGGGTCGCCGATCTGGTGGTGGGGGACGGCGCCCTGATCTGCGCGCCGCTCTCCGAGCCGTCCGCGTCGAGCCTGCTGCCCGCCACCTATGTGCCGACTCTCTCGGCCCGCCGGGTCACCGGAGGGCTGGAGATCAGCGGCACCAAGATGTTCGCGTCGCTGTGGGAGGCGAGCGACTACGCCTTTATGTTCGCCCACCCCGAGTGGTCGGACGACCCGGCCCATGTGGTCGGCTTCCTGATGCCGACACGCCAGGACGATTCCGGCGCGGTCACCGTCACCGACGACTGGGACACGCTGGGAATGCGCGCCACCCGCAGCAACCAGGTCCGGATCGCGGGGGCGTTCGTGCCCGACGAACTGGTCCTGTGCGAGTTCGACGACTTCCTGGGCAACTGGATCGTGGCCCAGGCGCATATCTCCTGGGGCGGGTACACCGGCTGTTATCTGGGCGTCGCCGAGGCCATGGCGCGCTGGCTCCAGGACGCCCTCGGGAAGCGGACGGCCAAGGGCTTCGCCCAGCCGATGGGATACCACCCGACCGTCAGCAGCTCCATGGGGCACATCGCCGCCCAGATCGAGGCCGCGCGGCTGATGATGTACCACGCCGCGTGGGAGGCCGACGAGAACAGCGGGCCCAGCCTGCCGACCTGTGCCGCGTTCCTGCGGGCGAAGCTGATGCTGGGCACGGCGATCCACACCGTCTCCACGCTCGGCACCACCGCGGGCGGACTCAGCTCGCTCATGCGGGAACGGGGGTACGAGCTGATGCTCCGCGACGCCATGACCGGCCCCATCATGCCGCCGAACTCCCTGGCGTGCGCGGAGATGGCGGGGCTGATCTCGATGGGGCTCGACCCGGGCCGGGCACCGGCCCTGCGTACGGCGTCATGACCCGCACCGCCCCTCCCGACCCGTATCTGGAGCCGCCGCCCTTGCTCGACTCCGACGCGTTCCGCTCGGCCTGCGCGCAGTTCCCCACCGGCGTCGTGGTCGTCACCACGGCCGACGGCGGAAAGCTGTACGGCAGCACCGTCAACGCCTTCACCTCGCTCACCCTGGAACCGCCTCAGGTACTGGTCTGCCTGGCGGCCACCTCCCGGACCCGGTCCGCGATCGAACGCTCGGGAGTGTTCGCCGTGAACGTGCTCGCCGCCGGTCAGGCCTCCACGGCCCGGCTGTTCGCCTCGAAGGACCCGGACAAGTTCGCGCGGACGGATCACCGGACCGGGTCACTCGGAGCACCACTGCTCAGCGGGACGGTGGCGCGGTTCGAGTGCCGTCTCGCGGGGACACAGCGCAACAACTCCCACTGGATGCTGATCGGGCAGGTGGCGGCACTGGCCACCGACCCGGGCCGGGACGCCCTGCTCTTCGTCCGCGGCCGACTGACCGGCTGACGGCCCCGCGCACACCGGAGCGCCCACCGCCGGCCGGTCCCGTATCCGGGGCGGGCCGGCGGTGTCGTCGTCATGGCGCTGTCGGCCCGGCGGGCCGGGCCTCCGGAAGCCGGTGCGTGCGGCCGCGGGGGCCACCCTCGTACGGGACCGGCCCGCGAACGGGGCGGGCCGGGGGCGATACGGGGGTCGTACGGGCGTGGTACGGGGTACGCGGCGCGGCCGCGTGCCCCGTCGGTGGCCGGGACGGGCGGGGTCATGGCGATCACATGGCACCGCCCCCTCGTGCCCGGCCCCGGGCGGGCGGTCCGTTCAGCAGACCCCGGTGGTTGACGCCCCCGGCCGCCGTCGTGGAAGGTGGGATCCTCGCTCCTTTGGACCCCCGCCACCGCGCGGGCCCGCCGCTGCGGGCGGAGCCGGAGCGGAATCCAGAGCGGAGGACGCCATGGACAAGGCCCTCACGGAACCGGTCCGGTCACTGCCTCCCGTGCTCGTCGCCGAGCTGGTCACCTCGCCCTCCGTCGAGCGGCTGCTGGACCGCTTCCTCGACGAGGCACCGGCCCGGCTCGGCTCCTTTGCCGCCGGCGTCTATCTCCACGACCACACGACCGGGCGACCCATCGCCTCCGAGGTCCGGGGCCTGGGCAACTACTACGTACGCAGCTACGAACGCTTCGGCCGCGACCAGGATCCGATCGTCCAGAACGCCCTGCGCGACCGCAAGGTCTACGACAGCGACTCGCTGATGCCCCGGGAGGAGTGGCTGAAGCTCCCGGTCGTGCACGAGGTGTTCGCTCCGCACGCCATGGCACGGGTGCTCTGCGCCCCCCTGGTCGTCGGCGGCGAGATCGCCGGAACCCTGAACCTCGCCCGGCGGGACGAACAGCCGGAGTTCACCGAGGAGGACCGCGAGGCGGCTCATGTGGCGGCCACGGTGCTGGGCATCGCCGTGTCCGCGATCCGCGGCAGCGCCTCGGCCGAGCGCGAGCGCACCTCGCTGACGGAGGCGCTGGACCGGTGCGGTACCCCGGTGGTGCTGACCGATCTGGGGCTGGCCCGCCGCCGATTCAACGCACCCGCGCTCACCCTGCTGGAACGGCTCGGGGACGCCCGCCCGGAGTTCGAGAGGCTGCTCGACTGCGACGACGGGGTGGCGGTCTGCTCCTGGAACCCCGGCCAGGGCCCCGGGGCGGGGCCGCAGCTCACGGTCACCTCGCAGCGGCTGCCGAGCCAGCCGGATGTGATCGTGTCGGTGATCGCCGAGCGGAGCGGATCCTCACACACCGTCAGCCCCGCCCAACTGGCGCTGCTCACCCCGCGCGAGGTCGAGATCGCCACCCGCGCGCTCGCCGGTCACCGGGACAGCGAGATCGCGGCCGACCTGGTCATCAGCGCACACACGGTCAAGCACCACTTCAAATCGATCTACACCAAACTCGGTGTCCACACACGTGCGGAGCTGCTCGGCCGGCTGCTGTACCGCCAGGGCGGCTGACTGAAGCCGGCCGGCCGCAGTCGGCGGCCGGCCCGCTTCAGGCTCGTCAGGGCGTCAGGGCAGCGGCGGGTAGTCGGTGTAGCCCCGGTCGCCGCCCCCGTAGAACGTGCCCCGGTCGGGGGACTGGAAAGGGCCCCCTGCGGCAAGGCGGCGGGGCAGGTCGGGGTTGGAAACAGGGCGCCGAAGGCCAGGACGTCCGTGGTGCCGTCGTCGATCAGGGGGAGATCCTCCGGTCCCGTGGGCCGGTCGGCGGGGGTCGACGGATTGAGGACCAGGACGCCCGGGAAGCGCTTGCGGACATCGAGCGTGAGGTCCCGTCCGGCCGGGGGCTCCACCAGGTGGACTGTCGATGTACCTCGCGGGGGTTCCCCTCGTCCGCGCGCTGGAGACCGCCGGGATGCGCACCGTCGCCGTCGGCGCCGAATCCGGAACGGTCAAGCTGCTGCGCCTGATCGGCATCATGCGCCCCCGCGTTCTCGCCTGCACCCCCAGCTACGCCGAGCATCTGATCGAACGGGCCCCCGAGGTCCTCGGCCGTCCCGCCGCGGATCTCGGCGTCGAGATCCTGCTCTGCGCCGGTGAACCGGGAGCCGGACTGCCCGCCGTACGGCGCAAGCTCTCCGAGGGCTGGGGCGGGGCCCGCGTCCACGACATCCTCGGCGGAGTCCACGGGGTCATCAATGTCTCCTGCGACGCGGACGAGTACCAGGGCATGCATGTCCTCGGCGCCGACCACGCCGTGACGACCCAGCTCATCGACCCCGCCACCAAGGAACGGGTCCGCGTCACCGACGGAGCGGTCGGCGAACGGGTGAAGACCGCGCTGCGCTGGCAGGCGGCCCCGCCGTTCCGCTACTCGGTCGGCGACATGTACCAGGTCTTCACCGGCCCCTGCGCCTGCGGCCGCAGCGGCGAGCGCATCAAGGTGATCGGCCGGGTCGACGACCTGCTCATCGTCAAGGGGGTCAAGGTCTACCCCGGCGCGGTCAAGGACGTGGCGGCGTCCTTCGTCCCCGACCTCTCCGGCGAACTGCGCATCGTCCTCGACCAGCCGCCGCCGCGGGTCGTTCCCCCGCTGCGCGTCACCGTCGAGGCGGGCCCCGGCACCGAGCCGTCCCGGTACGAGGACCTCGCGGCCGGTTTCGCGGCGGCCATGCACCAGCGACTGAGTATCCGGCCGCAGGTCACGGTCGTGGCCGCGGGCACCCTGCCCCGTGCCTCGCACAAGACCCAGCTGCTGGAGGTGACGGGCCCGCCGGCCGGAGCCTGAGGCGCTCGGCCGAAGGGCCGGGGGACCGCGACGGGCCGGGTGCGGCCCGCGCGGGCAACCGGCCGGGGCGGTGGATCGGCCGGGGCCGTGGACCGGCCGGTGGGTGAGGAGCCGGGGACGGCCGCGGGCACCCACCCCCGAGGCGCCGTACACGGTCCACCGGTTCCGCCCGGAGGAAGCGGGGAACCCGGGAATTCCACCGGAGGCGCCATCGGCCCTGACGGAATGTCACCGGAATCCATGTCCTGTTCTCGGCAGGAAGTTGTGGAAGGGGAAACAACGAACGGGACTCCACCCTCGCGATATGCGCACCTCGATCCGCGGTGACATGCTGGGAGAAGGGGTGAACCACAGCGCCGCATGGAGGATGGAGATGCTGCCGTATCACACCCTCCCTGGAGGAATACCAGGAATCGAGCAACCAGGTCCCAACAGCATCGTTGAGCTGCTGCAACGCGTACTTCGTCGAGAAGGGGCCTATGGAGGACCCGTCAATGGCGGGTTTACACCGGAGACCGCCACCGCCGTCAAGAACTTCCAAGCCGCGCACGGCCTTCCCACTGATGGAGTCGTCGGTCCGGACACGTGGGACGCGCTCCCGGCGGAGGATCTCCAGGGGGTACCCGTGATCAGTGAGGGGGACACGGGTGGAGCCGTGGCCCTGCTCCAGCGGTGCCTGCGACGGCAGGGGTTCGATCCCGGACCCGTCAACGGGGTTTTCGGTCCTGAGACGACCACGGCGCTGAGGCAGTATCAGGAGACAGGGGCGCCGGAAATCGTCGTCGACGGTATCTGCGGGTTCCAGATCTGGCCTCTCATGGGCTGACACCGGCCAGGGGGAATCCCTGTCGCGGGGCCGGGCGGGTCCCTGCGTCACTTCCTTCGCGCGGAGGGCCCGTGGTTTGTGTACGCGGCCGGGTGACGACGCCCGGCTGCCCGGGCGCGCTCCGGAACTCGGACCGGTTCCGGCGAACCGGCGGGACGGACAACTCCGGGAATATCCGGCCACTTGCGTTCGGCAATCCGCCGAGGGGAACCGATGAGTTCCTCTCCGGTCGCGAGTCTGTTCCGGAGACCGTCGCAGTACGCCGGACCGGCCGTCCGGCACAACACACCCCGGAGGACACCATGCCGACCACGCCGGACGAACCGACCACCGCGCCGCCCGGCCGGCCGCCCGTGGTCGATATGGCCACCTGGCAGGCCGCCCGTGACGAACTGCTGGTCCGCGAGAAGGCCCACACCCATGAGGGCGACGCCCTCGCCGCGGCCCGCCGCCGGCTGCCGATGGTGGAGTTCGACGGGACGGTCGAGGTCGTCGGAGCCGACGGCCCGGTCCCCTTCCTGGATCTGTTCCAGGGCCGCGACGAGCTCATGGTCTACAAGCACATGTGGCACGACGGCGCGCCGCACCAGGGTCAGTGCGAGGGCTGCACCACCACGGCCTGGCACCTCAGGGACGCCGTCTATCTCAACGCCCGCGGAGTCTCGTTCGCCATCCTGACCACAGGCCGTTGGGACGAGGTGGCCCCCTATGTCGAGTTCATGGGCTACACCCAGCCCTGGTACTCGGTGCGGGATGTGGCGGCGCCGGTCGGCCGCAGCATGGGTTCCCTCACCGGCTTTCTGCGTGACGGCGACCGCGCGTTCCTGACCTACTCCACGACGGGCCGTGGGAACGAGCCGGTCAACGCGTCCTTCGGCCTGCTCGACATGACGCCCTACGGCCGCGGCGAGACGTGGGAGGACAACCCCGAGGGCCGGCCCGAGGGGCGCGGCCCGTGCTGGTACTGGCGCTCGGACGCGGACGGGAACGCCACCTGGGGCCCGACCAGCCGCCCCGTGCCGCAGTGGACCCGCCCCGGCGCGACCCCCGTGAAGACCCTCGGCCGGCACGGCCACCACCACTGACACACCGTCGGCGACCGCACCGGCGCCGGGCGGCGGGCGGTACTCGGGACGGTGTGAGGTCCCGCCCGCGCCGCTCGGCGAGCCCCGGCCGGGCGGCGCGGGGTGCCCGGACCGTTCGCACATCAGGAGTGACGAGGGGTCACCAGCCCGGACTCGTAGGCGAGGACGACGAGTTGCGCGCGATCACGGGCGCGGAGCTTGGTCATGGCCCGGTTGACATGGGTCTTCGCGGTCATCGGGCTGATCACCATCCGTTGGGCGATCTCGTCGTTGGACAGACCCCGCGCGACCAGGACGACGGCCTCGCGTTCGCGGTTGGTCAGCTCCTCCAGCCGTGTGCCGGCACCCGTGTCGGGCGGCTGGGTGACATACCGGTTGATGAGCTTGCGGGTGATCGAGGGCGCGAGCAGCGCGTCACCGCGGGCTGCGACGCGTACCGCGTGCAGGAAGTCCTCCGGCACGATGTCCTTGACGAGGAAACCCGCGGCGCCGGCGCGCAGTGCCTCGAAGACGTACTCGTCCAGGCCGTAGTTGGTCAGGATGACGACGTGCACCCGGGACAGGGCCGGGTCCGCGGCGATGCGCCGGGTCGCCTCGATGCCGTCGACGACCGGCATCCGGACGTCGATGAGGGCGATGTCGGGCAGGTGCTCCCCGGCGAGGGCCAGAGCCTCCTGGCCGTCGGCGGCCTCGGCCACCACCTCGATGTCGTCCTCGAGGTCGAGGAGCGCGCGGAATCCGCTGCGGATGAGCGGCTGGTCGTCGACCAGCAGGACACGGATCACGGGGCCCGGTCCACGGGGAGTTCGGCCTGGACGGTGAAGCCGCCCCCGCCGCGCGGCTCCGCGCTCAGCCGGCCACCGAGGGCGGTGACGCGTTCGCGCATACCGAGCAGCCCGACACCGGGTGCCGGTGCGGCGCCGGGCGCGGCCCTGCCGTCGTCGTCGACCCGTATGGTCAGGGCGTCGGGACGGCAGTCGATACGGACCGACGCCGTCGCGGCGTCCGCGTGACGGGCGATGTTGGTGAGCGACTCCTGAACGATCCGGTAGACGGTCCGGCCCACCGCGGCCGGGACGTCCTGACCCCGTCCCTCGATCGTCAGACTCGCGTCCAGACCGGTCAGCCGGGTCCGTGCCACCAGTTCCGGGACGTCGTCGAGCCCGTGCGGCGGGGTCAGCTCGTCGTCACGCAGCGCCTGAAGCGTCGCACGCAGTTCCCGGGTCGCCTCACGCCCCGCCTCCTGGATCGCCAGCAGGGCCTCGGGCACCTGTTCGCCGCGCTTACGGGCCACATGGACGGCGACTTCGGACTGCACCTTGATGATCGAGATCTGATGGGTGAGCGAGTCGTGCAGCTCCCGCGCGATATGCAGCCGCTCCTCGTCGGCACGGTGCCGTGCCGTCTCCTCCCGGGTGCGCTCGGCCTCGTCCGCCCGCCGCTCGGCCTGACGCAGCGCTTCACCCGCGGCGCCGGCGGCGATCAGCCAGGCCATTTCGAGAGCGCCCCGGGCCTGGGCGAACGCCTCGCCCGTGTCGTGTGTGCCCGACGCCAGAGCGGCGAGGGGAAGGGCTGCCAGCATGGTCACGCTCGCCGTCACGGTCAGCGCGCGGTGGCCTTCCCGTACGGCCGCGTACACCGCGAACAGAAACGCGACGGCCGGCACATCGAAACCGGCCGACTGATAACCCCAGGCGCTCAGCCCGGTGGCGGCCAGCACGGGAACGGGCGCGCGGCGGCGCGCGGAGAGCGTCAGACCTCCGGCCACCAGCAGCGCGTAGCCGAGGAGATCGAGGTTGGTGGTGGAGTGCCGTCCGGAGAGCCCCGTGACCAGCAGGGCCGCGGCCACGCCGACGGCGATGGCCCAGTCTCCGACACCGGTCCGGACACCGAACCGTCCTGTACTCATGCGCGCACCCTAACCGGATCGGGAGGGGGGCCGAGTCCTGCTCCCGGACGAGCCGGTGACTACCGCGCACGCGGTACGTCCGCGGCCGCTGCGGTGTCCGCGGTAGCCGGGTGCGGCCGCGGCGGCAGTGCGAACTGCCCGCGTATGCCGGACGACGGGGGGCGGGTCCGGCCGACAGGATCGGACTCCGTCAGTCGCAGGAGCAGAAGGAGCACCTCATGTCAGTCCGACGTGTGCTTGCCGCACCGGTCGCCGCTCACCTCGCGGTCCAGCCCGCCGCAGCCGGTGTCGCCGACATGAGCGCAGGGCGAATCGGTGCCCTCGTTGCCACCTCGGTGGGGCTGATCGGCGTTGTCGTCGGCGGAATGGCTCTGGCGCGTCCCGCCGGTCGCTTCGGCACCGGCTCCGGACGGCTGGGGACCACCGTGGCCCTGACGGCGGGTGTGATCGCCATCGGCCTCGGGGGACTGGTCGTGGCCACCTCCGACAGCGGCATCGGCACCGGCAACGGGCGCGGCGGTGCCTTTGTGGCCCTGCTGGTCGGGCTGATCGGGCTGGTCCTCGGCGGTACGGCTCTCGCCCGCTCCCGCCGCGGGGGCTGATCCCGAACCCCGCGTCGACGGCGGCCGTCCGGCAGGCGGCGGAGCCGTTCTCCGCCGACGCCGTCGGGGACAGCACACTACTCCGGCGGCCCCTCAGGTCCCGGGACCGGCCGGTGGTTCCGCGACGCCGACGTAGTGTGTTCCCAGGGTCCGCAGGCGGACCGACCACCCCAGGGCCGTCAGGTCCTCCGTGAGTGTCCGGGCGTCGTGGAACACCTTGACGACGCGGTACCGGCTGCCGTCGCCGAGCCGGCGCAGCACCGCGGGGGCGGGCTGATCCGCGAGGATCTCCTCGTCCGCGGCAGCGGTGGGGCCGTCGTCGATGAAGATCGCTCTGCCGCCCCGCGAAAGCGCGCCGGCGACGCTGTTCCAGAAGCCGGGCAGCCGTGCCGGTGGAACATGGGAGAGCCAGAAGGCGAAGAACACGGTGTCGTACCGCCGTGGCGGCCGCCACGTGAACAGGTCCGCCTGGATGAACCGCACGCTCGGGGACGCGGTACGCGCACGGGCCAGGGCCAGCACCTCGGCCGACGCGTCGACGGCCGTCACGGAACGCGCCCCGGCGGCCAGCAGCGGGGTCCACTGGCCCGTACCGCAGGCCAGTTCCAGTACGTCCCCGGCGATCGGGAGCTCATCGACGAGGGTCAGCAGCTCCCGCAGATGCCCGCGCTCCGCGTAGGGCCGGTCGTACTCGGCCGCGCCGGCCCTGTAGTAGGCCTGCTGCTCCGTCAGGAGGGGGTCGTCATCCAATGCGGGCTCCTCTTGTCGGGGTCCGGCCGGGGCCGAGGGGGCTCGGTCCGCCGGATGTGGTCACCGCCGACAGCGTCGGCCTTCCCCCGCGGGCAAGGTCAAGGGACAAGAGGTCCGGGGATCCGTCCGCCCGGGTTGGTGGCGCCCACCTCACCGAGCAGCGCCCGCCCACGTTTCCGGTCGCCTCACGTCCTCCCGTACACCCCTTTCCTTCCCGATGTCCGAGCGGGCAACTTCCGCCCTGTGCCCCTGATGGGCCCGGGCTCAGCTGTACGCCGGCACCCGCGAGCAGCGCGTGCCGCGGCCGGTCCCCGCGCGGAGGACCGGGAGAGCGGGGCGGGGCCGGCGGCCCCGGGAGGCCGCCGCCCTGCCCGGTAGCAGGTCAGACGTGCTGGCGCCCGGCGCCGGCGGTCGTCTTCCGGCTGTACTCCTCGTCCTTGTACGGACGGGGCGCGGGAGACCCGGAGAGCATGGCCACGACCAGGGCGGCACCGACGACACACAGTCCGGCGACCCACCAGAGCGCGATGTGCCAGGCGCTGGTGAAGTGGCCGGCGAGGACGCTCTGTCCGGGGCCGCCGGGAAGATGGCCCGCCGTGATCTCCTCGGCCAGATGGCCGGAGCCGACCCGGCTCTGCACCAGGCTGACCAGCAGCGATCCGAAGACCGCCAGGACCAGGGCCTCCGCGCCGCCGCGGACGGTGTTGAGGAAGCCCGCGGCCATGCCCGCACGCTCCGGCTCGACCTGGCTCATGGCCTGGCCGTCGGTGATGCCGAAGGAGACACCCATGCCGATGCCGATCAGCGCCAGCGGACCGAGCAGTTCGAGCGAACCGATCCCCGGCCGCAGGACGGTCAGCCAGGCGCTGCCCGCCGCGATCAGCAGCAGCGCGGTCCCCATCAGGCCCCGTGCGGAGACGCCGCGGGTGATCAGCCAGCCGCCCGCCTGCGGTGCGACGAGCACCGGCACGGTCATCAGGAGCATGGTCACACCCGCTTGGGTCGCCGAGGCGCCGCTCGCGCCCTGGAAGTACGTCGGCAGGAAGGTGAGTGTGCCGACGAATCCGATGGAGGTGATCAGCGTGCCGGCACACCAGGCGGTGTAGCGGCGGTTCTTGAGCAGGCTCAGATCGAGGACGGGGTGGTCGCTGCGGCGCTCCACCACGACGAAGACCCAGAGCAGCGCCGGGCCGAGGACCAGCGACGCGATGATGAGCGGATGGCCCCAGCCGCTCTCGGGGCCCTGGACCAGACCGGTCATCACCAGCGCGAGACCGAGGACGAAGGTGATGACGCCCGGGGCGTCGACGCGCGGCCGCTCCGGTGCCCGGGACTCGGCGATGGTGACGCTGCCGACCAGCATCACGGCGAGGACCACGACGTAGAAGAGGAAACCGGCACGCCAGCCGAGGCCCCCGACCAGCCAGCCCGAAAGGGTGGGCCCGAAGGCGATCCCGATGCCGACGGCCGTGCCCATCGCGGCGAAGGCGCGGGTCCGCGCCGCCCCGTCGAAGGTGGTCGCCAGGATGGCTCCCGAACTGGCGAGGACGCCGGCGGCGCCGGTGCCGGCCACCGCGCGGGCCAGGTCGAGCACGATGATGTGCGGGGCCAGGGCGCTCGCCAGCGATCCCGCGGCGAACAGCCCGCCGCCGATGACGAAGATCCGCCGCCGTCCGAAGAGGTCGGAGAGTGATCCCGCGACCAGGGTGATGGCCGCGAAGAGGAGGTTGTAGATGTTCACGACCCACATCAGTGGTGCGCCCGAGGTGTCCAGGTCCTTCCCGATGCCGGGCAGTGCGACGGCCGCCCCCGAGATGGACATGGGTACGACGAAGACCCCCAGCAGTACGACGACGAGTGTCATGGACGGGCTGGACCGTGACGGGGTGACCGGGTTGGCTGTGCTCAAGGCACGCCCCCTTTCCTGGTGTTGCGGACTGGGGCGACCCTAGAAAGTCAAGTGCGGTTGAGGTCCAGTGGCGGCGGGGAGCTTCGTCAGGACGCCCACTGTGCCCGTGAGCAGGCGGTGAGCGTCGCCCCTCTCCGAGGGCGTGCGCAGGGAGGCTGAGGGTGAGCCCCGGGGCCGTACTCCTTCGAAAGCCGTACGGCGGCGAGCGGACGACGCCGGCAGGGGGCCGGTGTCCGGGGGCCGCGACATGCCGGGAGAGTCCCGGCTAAGTACCGAGCTGGGCCTCGATCCCGTCGAGGATGGTGTGCAGACCGAGTGCGAACGAGCCGTCGAAATCGTCGTTGCCGAGTTCGGCGTGCCGGGCCAGCGTCGGGTAGAGCTCCTTCCGGCGGTCGATGTACTCCTGCGCCCGGCCGCGCACATCGGCCTCCGTGTCAGGGGCACGGTGCAGGGTGCGCCAGCTGTTCTCCGTGGCGGCGTACCCCTGGACGTAGTAGGTCAGGGATCCGACGGCGGCGGTGAGCCGGGGGCCTTCCAGCCCGGCCCCCTGGAGCAGTGAGTAGAAGAACTCGGAGCCGGCGAGGGCATGGGGACCGAGCAGTGGGCGGGTGGACATCAGGGCAGGCAGCCACGGGTGCCTCCGCATGACGCGTCTGCTCTCGATCAGCTGTCTGGTCAGGGCCTCACGCCAGGTCAGGCCGGCCGTGCCGGTGAGCCCGATCTCGGCGACGGCCTCGTCCACCGCGAGGTCGAGCACATCCTCCTTGCCGCCGACGTACTCGTACAGCGACATGGCACCGGCGTCCAGGCGGGCCGCGAGGCGCCGCATGGTCAGTCCCTCCACACCGTCGGCGTCCAGCAGCGCCACGGCGGCCCGGGTGATCCGTTCTCTGGACAGCCGGGGCTTGCGGGGCGGCTTCTCTTCGGCGAACCAGACCGCCGGCGGGCGTGGGCGAGTCACTCCGTATCCCTTCCGTACGTTGTACGGCCCACCGTACAGCTAGCTTCGCGTCGTATCCGATATCGAGGTTCGGGAGGACCGATGACGGTGACACCGCGGGAGTGGCTCCGCGACTATGCCCTGCTGGCACTGCGCGTGAACCTGAGGACGGTGGGGAGCACCACGGGCACCGTGCTCATCTACCGGGGGCCGCGGGAGTGGCGCGACCGGGTGGCGAAGGAGGATCCGCCCCCGGCCGGGCGGCTTGCCGATGACGCCGACGCGCTGATCGGGGACATGCCCTTCGCACCGGAGCGCTCCCGCTATCTGACGGCCCAGGTGAAGGCGCTGCGGGCGGTCGCCCGGCGGCTGTCCGGGGAGGAACTGCCGCTGACGGAGTACGCCCGCGCGTGTCTCGGGGTTTCGGCGCGATGGCTGCCGGAGGAGACATTCGAGGAGGCGCACGCCCTGCTGGACGCCGCGCTGCCGAGGCGGCCCGGGGCCTCGCTGGCCGACCGGCTGCGTACCTGGCAGGCAGCCCACACACTCCCGCCGGGACGCCTGGACCGGCTGCCCGCTCTCGTCGAGCGCGCCGTCGCCGAGACCCGTCGGCGGACCAGCGCCGTCATCCCCCTTCCGGCGGACGAGGTGGTGCGGTGCCGACTGGTGACCGGCGCGCACTTCCGGGCGGCAGGCGACTACGAGGGCGACCTCCGGTCCACCATCCACATCAACAGGGACCTGCCCTTCAATCTGGCCGATCTGCTGTACGTGGTCGCCCACGAGGGGCACCCCGGGCATATCGCCGAGTCACTGCTCAAGGAGCGTTCGCTCGTCGAGGAACAGGGCCTCCTCGACCAGCAGGTCAGGTTTATGCTCGCCCCCTCCTTCGTGATCAGCGAGGGTCTCGGCCTGCATGCGCAGGGCATCGTCTTCCCCGGCGACGAGGCGCAGGCATGGCTCACCGACAACGTCCTCGCCGAACAGGGCATCGCCCCGGACGGCAGCGACTTCGCCGGCGTCCACCGCGCACAGAACATCCTGTTCGGCGTCTGGGCCAACACCGCGTTCATGGCCGCCGAGGGCCGCCCGGACAAGGAGCTGGCCGGCTATCTGTCCCGCTGGGCGCTGACCGGCGACGCGGAGAACGAGGCCGCGCTGGGCTCGCTGAAGGCGACCGGTATGGCCCTGTACGTACTCGGCTACTTCCACGGCTGGAGGATCCTCGACTCCTGGCTGGCCGCACCCGACCGTGACGCCAGGGTCCGGCGTCTGCTCACCGAGCAGCTTCTCCCGGCCGACCTGGAGCGGCCGGGCCGGCGCCCCGGCCGCTGAGGGCGGGCCGCCCAGCCGGACGCACCTCGGCGGTCGTCGGCGTCGGCCTCGGCGCTACGATGCGACGGACGGAGATCCGTGAGCAGGAGGTATGTCTGTGCTGGGTGTGGTCCTGCTCGCGGCACTGCTGCTCGTGGCGGTGGGAGTGGTCTACCTCCTGTCCACCTGGCGTCCCTCGCCCCGCTGGGTCAACCGCAGCGGCCGTAACTGTCCCCAGTGCGGAGGCTTCCGGGTGCGGACCGTGGTCAGCGACGACCGGCTGGACGGGATGCTGGAATGCCGTACGTGCCACCGGGTGTGGGACCCGGCGGACCACCGGCGCCAGGCATAGGGCCGGCCCCCGATCCCCGTACCGCACCGGGTGGAGGCGCGGTCGCCCCGCCCCGGGCATCCGGGCCCGTGCCGCCGGCCCGAGTCCCTGACGGGGCGCCGGGAACGAAGGGGGCACCGCGCGACCGTACTCTCCGTACCGTCGCCGAGCCGGCCACGGCACCCCGGGCCGGATACCCCGCACCGTCAGGCGAACGGCCGTTGTGCGTTTGACGCGCCGTACCCCTCGCCGGACCGTGGCAGTACCTCCCCACGTCGGCGCGGGGCGGCACGGAAGGCTGGTCGGCGATGGCGCAGAAGAAGCCGAAGAGGGGCGGGAAGGCGAAGGCCGGCGGGCGGCCGCGGACGGACGGGAAGCCGGTACCCGGCGGGGACGAGCGTCTTGTGCGCGTCGCCGAGTTCGTCGAACCGCTGCGGGTCCCCCCGGGGACCGAGGTGAACCTGGCCGAGGACTACGACACCCGGTACAAGTCCCGGCTGAAGAAGAAGGACAGCCCCGAACTGCTCGCCTCGGGGGTTGCGCTGCTCGCCGAGTACCAGGCGCGGCTGGCCGCCCAGGACACCTACGGCGTGCTGTTCTGCCTCCAGGCGCTCGACGCCGGGGGCAAGGACGGCACGATCCGCCATGTGATGAGCGGGATGAACCCGCAAGGGGTGACCGTCACCAGCTTCAAGGTGCCGTCCGCCGAGGAACTGGACCACGACTATCTGTGGCGGTACGCCAAATGGCTGCCCGCCCGCGGTGACATCGCGGTCTTCAACCGCTCCCACTACGAGGAGGTCCTCGTCGCCCGGGTGCACCCCGAGGTCCTGGACCGGCAGAAGCTGCCGGACTCGGCGCGGGGCGCGGGGATCTGGGAGCGGCGCTACCGGGAGATCAACAACTGGGAGAGGCATCTGGCCGACAACGGCTTCAAGGTGGTGAAGATCTTCCTCAACCTCTCCAAGGAGGAGCAGCGCGTGCGCTTCCTCAAGCGCATCGACCGCCCGGAGAAGAACTGGAAGTTCTCCGCCGCCGACGTCCGGGAGCGGCAGCGCTGGGACGACTACCAGCACGCGTTCTCCGAGATGCTGTCGGCCACCAGCACCGAGTGGGCGCCCTGGTACGTGGTCCCGGCCGACCGCAAGTGGTTCGCCCGGGTCTGCGCCGCGGCCGTCCTCGTCCACACCCTCGGGGAGATCGACCCCCGATACCCCTCGATCGGCGAGCAGGCCCGGAAGGACCTCCAGACCGTCAGAAGGGAACTGGAGGAGGAGGCTCCGAAGGGAGCCGCGGCCGACCCCTACGCGGAGCGCCACCGCAACGCCGGATCGGAGAGCTGAGCATGCCGGAACAGCCGGACCCGGAAGGCGGTGCCCCGGCGGGCGGACCGCCCGCCGCCGCCGGGGGCCCGGCCTGGTACTCCCGCCTCCCCGAGGACGTCACCTCCGCGCACGGCGTGGACCCCGCGACCGGACTCACCGGCTCCCGCACCGCCGAACTGCTGGCGGCCCACGGCCCGAACGCGCTCCCCGAGGAGAAGCCCGCCCCGGCCTGGCGGCGGTTCCTCGACCAGTACCGCAGCTATATGCAGATCATCCTGGTGGGCGCGGCGGTCGTCTCGCTGGCGATCCAGCAGTGGAGTACGGCGATCCTGCTCGTCCTGCTCACCCTGCTGAACGCGGTCGTGGGCCTGCGCCAGGAGGGCAAGGCCGAGAGCGCGATGAACGCGCTGAAGTCGATGATGAAGGCCACGGCCCGGGTCCGGCGCGACGGCGCCGAGTCGGAGATCCCCGCCGAACAGCTGGTCCCGGGCGACATCGTACTGATCGCCGCCGGGGACCAGGTGCCGGCCGACGGGCGCATCGTGGAGGCGAGCGCGCTCCAGATCGACGAGTCCGCGCTCACCGGCGAGAGCACCCCGGCCGCCAAGGACGCCGGCACCCTGCCGGACACCCCCCTCGGGCCGGGCGACCAGACGAACATGGCGTTCATGAACACGCCCGTCACCCACGGCAGCGGGGTGCTCGTGATCACCGGCACCGGCGCCGGCACCGAACTCGGCAAGATCTCGGGGATGCTCTCCGCCACCGCGAAGGAGGAGTCACCGCTCACCCGGCAGCTCAACAATCTGACGCTGTGGATCGCCGGGGCGGCCGGACTCACCATGATCGTGATGTTCGTCCTCGGCCGTGCCAGGGGCCAGGCGTGGGACGCCCTGTTCGTCAGCGCGGTCTCGCTGGCGATCGCCGCGATCCCCGAGGCCCTGCCCACGGTCACCCAGGTGATCCTCTCCGTCGGCAGCCTCAACCTCGCCAAACGCAACGCGATCGTCAAGGAACTGCCGTCGGTCGAGACCCTGGGCTTCACCTCGGCCATCAACTCGGACAAGACCGGCACTCTGACGATGAACCAGATGACCGCCGTCGAGATCGTCACCCCCGCCGACCGGTACACCGTCTCGGGCACGGGTTACGGGCTGGAGGGCCGGATCCACCACGCGGTCGGGTCCTCAGCGGGCATCGAGGACGCGATCCTGCCCTATCTGATTGCCAACGACGCCGAACTGGTGGACGGCCAGATCGTCGGGGACCCCACCGAGGGCGCCTTCCTGGTGCTCGGCCACAAGGCGGGGCTCGATATCGCCGCCACCCGGGAACGGCTGCCGCGACTGGCGACCCTGCCGTTCGACCCCGGCTACAAGCTGATGGCCACCTTCAACTCCACCACCGGCGCAGAGGGCCGCCCGGTGGTGCGCTGCTTCGTCAAGGGCGCCGCCCCGGCGGTCATGGCCCGCGCCGCCACCGCACTCTCGGAGGGCGCCGAGCGCGTCTGGGACGAGGCGCTGAGCGGACGCGCCCGGCGGGAGACCGAGCGGATGGGGAGCGAGGGGCACCGGGTGATGGCCGCCGCCACCCGGGACATCGACCCCGAGGGATTCGACCCCGGCGGAGACCTCCTCGCCCAGGTCACCGGGTTGCGGATGACCAGCCTCGTCGCCCTGGTCGATCCGCCGCGCGCCGAGTCCAGGGCGGCGGTCGAGAACGCACAGCACGCCCATATCCGGGTCCGTATGGTGACCGGCGACGACGTCACCACCGGCGCCGCCATCGCCCGGCAGCTCGGGATCCCCGGGGAGGCCGTTCTCGGCGCTGACTTCGCCGCGCTGCCGGAGCACGAACAGCTCGACCGGATCGAGCGCATCGGAGTCGTCGGCCGGGTCGCGCCGGAGCACAAGGTCCTGCTCGCCGACACCCTGAAGAAGAAGGGCGACGTGGTGGCGATGACCGGCGACGGTGTCAACGACGCGCCCGCCATCAAGGCCGCGGACATCGGGATCGCCATGGGCAGCGGCACCGACGTGGCCAAGAACGCGGGCCGGATGATCCTCTCCGACGACAACTTCGCCACGATCGTCTACGCGGTGGAGGAGGGCCGGAAGCTCTACGACAACCTCACCAAGTACATCCGTTTCGTCCTGCTGCTGCTCGTCGCCTTCGTCCTCACCTTCCTCGGCGCCACCGTCCTCAATATCGCCGCGGGCGAGCCCTTCACCCCGCCGCAGGTGCTGTGGATCCACTTCATCGTCAACGCCCCCTTCGGCTTCGCCCTCGGTTTCGACCGGGAGAGTCCGGGGCTGATGCGGCGTACACCGCGGCCCCGGGGCGAATCGGTGCTCACCCGGTCACTGCTGCTGACCGTCGCCCTCAGCGGGCTCGCCATCACCGTCATCCTGCTCGGGCTGATCAAGCTGGGCGAGGCGCACTTCGGCAGTGTGGAGACCGGCAGCTCCATCGCGTTCACCGCCTTCGCGCTCTGTCTGATCGTGGCCGCCTTCGAGTCCCGCAGCGAGACCGCCTCGGTGCTGACCACCAGCACCTTCGACAGCAGGCAGATGAACTGGGCCGCTCTCGGCGAGTTCGTGCTCGCCGTCCTGGTCACGCAGATGGACGGCTTCCGCCATATCCTCGGCACCACCCGGATCGATCTGCGGCAGTTCGGCTGGGCGCTGCTGTCGGCCCTGGTGCTGCTGGTGGTGTGGGAGGCGGCCAAGTTCCTCGCCCGCCGTGCGGGGGCGGGGGAGTCCGCGCGTACGGAAGCGGGCGGGCCCGGCACCGCCGTGGGCGCGGCCGGGGGTACCGGCGGCGGTGGTACGGGCGAGGGCGCCGCCGCCCCGGCGGGCGCCGGCGCGGGCGCGGGCACGGGCGGACGATTCAGCCCCTCCGGCGACTGAGGGAGCGCGGGCCTCGGGGCGGAGCCCCGGGAGCCGGTGATCAGGGCACCACCGGGCTTCGGCGGCTCAGCCGTTGAGAGCCGCGTCGAGGTCCGCCACGCGCGCGGCGGCCTCCGCGGCCGTACCCGCGGTCAGGGACGCGCCCATCCCCACCGCCACCGCTCCCGCGGCGATCCACTCGGGAGCGGCCTCCGGGCTGATCCCGCCGGTGGCGACGAACGGGATCTGGGGGAGCGCCGCGCGCATACCGAGGAAGGACTCCGGGGTCCAGCGGCTGGCGGGGAAGAGCTTCACCGCGTCGGCGCCCGCGGAGATGGCCGCGACCGCCTCCGCCGGGGTGTCGACGCCGGGCATCACACTCGCTCCGTAGCGGTGCCCGCAGCTGATGACCTCCGGGTGGAGGGAGGGGGAGAGGAGCAGACGGGCGCCGGCGAGGACGGCGGCCCGCGCGGACGCCTCGTCCAGGACGGTGCCCGCCCCGATCAGCACGTCGTCGCGCTCGCCGGTGATCTGCCGGACGGCGTCGAGGGCCCCGGGGGTGGTGAGGGAGATCTCGACGACCCGCAGACCGGCGACCAGGCAGGCCCTGGCCATCTCCACGGCCTTCGCGGACGAGTCGGTGCGGACGATGCCGACGACCTTCTGACAGGCAATCAGTTCCAGGTGTTCCCAGCGGTACACGGTGTCTCCTACAGCCGCCTCCGGTGCCACATGCAGCACACAGGTCACGTAGGCGGTGCCGCTTATCCGGGCGTCGGAGATCCGGACCATGTCGGTGACGCCCTGCTCCAGCAGCCGCCGGGGCATGGGCAGATTGCCGACCTCCGGCATCCCGGGGTAGCCGCGGGGCACGTCACCGCCTGCGCCTTCGGTGGCCCGGACCTCGACCGGCTCTACATCACCACCTCCGCCATGGGACTCGACCCCGGCACCGAGCCCCGAGCCGGGGCCCTCTTCCGCGCCGACATCGGCGTACGGGGTCTCCCGGCGCGGACCTACCACGTGTGAACCCCCGTCGGCCGCGACGGCGGCCGGGACCGGATGGGGCCGTCGAGGGCGCGCCCGGGTCACGTACCGTTCGCGCACCGCCCGTACGAGGAGCGGGGGCGGGACCCGGCGCCCCATGAGTGCGGCGCTGGACCCTCCCACGATGGGAGAGTCCGGCATGAGGGCATGCACGAAGAACTCCTCACCATCGGGCGCTTCGCCCGCCTGTGCCGGCTGGGCGTCCAGTGGCTCGACAGCAGCCGCCTGCGCACCGGTCATCGGCTGTATGCGCCATCCGCGGGAAGGGGGGCGGGGGACCTCGGCCGTACGCCGCCGAAGGTGAACGCGAGCCGGCGGGGCTGCCCGATCAGGGCCGAGGTCCGGGGCGGGAACGGGGTCACCCGGACCGCACTTGGTGGAAGCGGCATCGTCTGTGAGGCTGGGGGAATGATCACCACACCGGAATGGGAGCGGCGTTCCGCCGATCTGTGGGCCGCGATCGACGACTACGGGGCTGCCGAGTTCCGCGCGAAGGTCGGGGAGCTGGCGGACGAGTTGCCCGAGGGGCACGCGGTCGCGTCCTTCGAGCGCGCTTCGGCCCACGACTCGACCGGCGAGGGGGAGGCTGCCGTACCCCTGTACCGCAAGGCCCTGGAAGCCGGGCTGACGGGCGAACGCAGACGGCGGGCCGTGATCCAGATGTCCAGTACGCTGCGCGCGCTGGGGCACCCGGAGACGGCCGTCGAACTCCTCACCGCGGAGCGGGACCGTGCCACCGATCATCTCGATGACGCCGTCGCGGCCTTCCTGGCACTGGCGTTGATCGACGTCGGCCGCGAACGGGAGGCGGCGTCGATGGCCCTCGGTGCCCTGTCCAAGC
Organism: Streptomyces sp. NPDC051018; assembly: GCF_044456085.1. Classification (NCBI taxonomy): domain Bacteria; kingdom Bacillati; phylum Actinomycetota; class Actinomycetes; order Kitasatosporales; family Streptomycetaceae; genus Streptomyces; species Streptomyces sp. NPDC051018. Next base: position 14,063 of record NZ_JBITFN010000025.1, on the reverse strand, counting down.
ACTTGCCGCGCTACAACCGCTCCCTCGCGAACTACGCGCGCATGGCGATCGGTGAGGAGCCGTCCCCCTGACGTTCGTCCCGGCCCGGGCTCCCGACAACCGGGATCACCATCGGCGGCGAGGCCCGGCGGAGGCCCGGTGCATCACGATGGCCGGGCGCCGGGCCGTACCGCGGTTGTCCCGGGGGATCGACGCCCGGGGGCACGGGCCGCCTCCGCGCCCGACCGGACGTCCGTGCGGTCGACGGTGTCGTCCGTGCGCCGCGGTCGGGGCATCCGACGGACCGGAAGGTGCCGGGCGTGCAAAGGGGGAGGAGGACACCCTGTGGATCACCGGGCCCCTCCGCGCCGCGGCCTGCCGGTGGAGGGCCGCCGGGACGGAACCGCTAGGAACCCTGGTTCTCCCGGCCGGCATCGCCTCCGTGTTCACGGAGGTACGCGTCCAGTTCGGCGGCCCCCGCCAGCATGGCCCGCCCGCGGGCGGACAGCCGCCCGCGCCAGTCGCGCAGTGCGGTCTCCAGCGGCTCCAGCCCGCCGGCCGCCCTGACCTGGACGATCAGCGGGGCGATCTGCTCCAGCAGATAGCCGCCCCGCCTGAGCTGATGGGCGAGCCGGGCGTCCCGTACATCGGCCTCGTCGTAGACCCGGTACCCGGTCAGCGGGTCGCGGCGCGGGCGCAGCAGCCCGGCTCGCTCCCAAGCGCGCAGGGTGGCGGGACGGATTCCGAGCTTCCCCGCCAGCGGCCCGATGAACGTGCCGCCCGGCCCGGACCCTGGCCGGGACTCCGCCCTTGGCCCGGACCCTGGCCCCGGTCCCGGCCCTGTACCGGGCTCCAGATCGCGCAGGGCGCTCTCCACGGCCCGGAGGGTCCGGCGGTCGTCGAGGAGCTGGGCGTGACTCTCGTCGATCAGGCGCAACGCCTCCTCGGCCGCGCCCTCGTTCACCGCCCGCATGATCGACGTCGCCGTGCCGTGTCCGTGGCCGGGCACCAGGGCGAGGAACGCGCGCAGGGCCCGCGCGTGGAGCGGGGTGTAGGCGCGGTATCCGTGGGGGGAGCGGGCGGCGGCCGGAAGGATGCCGGCCTCCTCGTAGTTTCTGATCGCCTGCGTGGACAGACCGTGCCCGCGCGCCAGATCAACCGGCCTGAGCCGCTTGCTGGTTTGAAGGTTCCGTCCCATGGTCCTGCCGATATCGCGGGAAAGTCTCAACCGGATGTTCAACGATACCGTAGAGGTCATGACTACTGACATCAAGGACGCCGTCCATCCCTTCGACGCGGCCGCCGTCATGAGGCTGCTCCCGGCCCGGCCGCGGCTGCTCGCCCTGGGCGAGCCCGCCCACGGCGAGGACACACTGCTCGAACTGCGCAACGAACTCTTCCGTCAGCTCGTCGAGCAGGAGGGCTATCGCACGATCACGATCGAGAGCGACTGCCTCATGGGCCTGGTCGTGGACGACTACATCACCTCGGGCACGGGCACACTTGACGAGGTCATGGAGCACGGCTTCAGCCACGGCTTCGGCGCGTCCCCGGCCAACCGCGAACTCGTGCGCTGGATGCGCGCGTACAACGACGGCCGACCCGTGTCCGAGTGCCTGCGTTTCGCAGGGTTCGACGGGCCGCTGGAGATCACCGGAGCCGCGAGCCCGCGGGGGGCCCTCACCGCACTCCACGGCTACCTCGCGGCCCATGTGGACGAGGCCCTGCTCCCCTGCACCGCGGACACGCTCGACCGCCTGCTCGGCGCCGACGGCCCGTGGACCGAACCCGCCGCCATGATGGATCCGACCCGCTCCGTGGGGCGGTCCGCCGAGGCGGCGGGACTGCGGCTGCTCACCGACGACCTGGTGACGCTCCTCGACGCACGGACGCCGGATCTGATCACGGCGACATCACGGGACGACTGGGGCCGGGCGCGACTGTACGGGCGCACCGCCACCGGCCTGCTGCGCTACCACTTCTGGATGGCCGACACCACCCCGAGCCGTATGACGCGGCTGCTGGGCCTGCGGGACTCGATGATGGCCGAGAACCTCCTCGCCCTCACCGAACGAGGTCCGGTACTGGCCTTCGCCCACAACAGCCATCTCCAGCGGGAGAAGAGCACGATGCGCATGTGGGACCAACCCCTGCTGGAGTGGTGGAGCGCCGGGGCGCTGGTGAGCCTCCGCCTGGGCGAGGAGTACGCCTTCCTGGCCACGCACCTCGGCACGATCCGGCACGAGGGGGTGGACACCCCGACGCCCGACACCGTCGAGGGCCTCCTGTACGCGCTCCCTGAGGACCGCTGCGTCGTCGACGCGCCCGGGCTGGCATCAGCCCTCGCCGACGCACAGGTCGCCCCGCGGGTGTCATCGTACTTCGGCTACGCCCCGCTCGACCCGGCGCATCTCGCCGCCCACGACGGGATCGTGTTCGTGAAGGACGTACCGAGGAGTTAGGCCGTATCGCCCCCGACCGGTCCGGCTCGCGGCGCCCCGAACGCAGGGGCGCTGTCGCTCATCTCGCCCACGGCGCATCTGGGGCAGCCCGGGCGCCACCACCCCCCGCGTCGCGGACTCCACACGCGCCCAAGCCGGGACCTCGGCGACTTCACCCAGCCCCGTCCTGGAGCCGACGGGCCATCAATCGCCCTACAGAGCCCACCTCGTGCTTCTGCAAGGCGGGAACGGATCCGCCCCGGGGCACACGGGGCGGAGACCGGATCAGATCACACGGAAGAGGTCTGCGGCGGCGTGGACGTCGGTCAGGTCCTCGATGGAGCGGAGGTTGTCGCACAGGGCCTCCAGCACCGAAACGGCTCCGGCGGCGGTCGGGGCGCCGATGGCCACGCCGAAGACCCGGAAGCCCAACCGGCGCTTGGCCTCGTTCCAGCCCCGCATCCACTCCTCCGTGACACCGCATTCGTCGTCCGTGATCAGCACGATGTCACCGCGCGCGCGGGCGGTGTCGTCGAACTCCTCCTCCAGCAGTTCACCGGCCGCGGTCAGCGGAGTCTGATAGCTGGTGCCGCCGCCGAGGAAGGTCTCCGCGAAGTCGAGCACCCTGCCGATGCCGGCGGGCTCGTCCGCCGGGAAGCGGAAGACCCGGATCTGGCCGGGGGAGGAGAACACGATGCCGACGAAGTCACGCCTGGCGCGACGGGCCTGATCCAGCAGCGCCAGGGCACACGCCTTCGCCCACGCCTCCCGGGTCACTCCGCCGGGCCCCTCCGCGTACATCGAGTGCGAGGTGTCCACACACGCGATCACGGCGCCCCGACCGGTGGACTGCTCTCCCCGGCTGTCGTAGAGCATCAGCTCCCCGGCGGCGTAGCGCGCGGCGAACACGGCACGCGTCTCGGGCAGACCGAGGTTGGCCAGCTCGGAGGGGATGAGGCGGGACAGGTCATCGCCGAGGGTGACGCCGATCAGCTCCCCGGTGGTGTTCTCCACCTTGCGGGCGCGCTCACCGCCTGCCATCTGACGGAAACGCCCGATCAGTTCGGCCCACCGCGCCAGCCGGCCGGTGCGCAGCCGCTCGGCGAGCCGGGCGCGCCCGTCGAACGGCATCCGCTCCAGCTCGCCCGCGCCCACACCCCATGCCCGCATCAGCGCGGCCTCCGCCCGCGCGGCCCCGGCGGCCTTCACCGTCGCGTTCCGCGCGGCCGTACGGATGCCCGGGGCCGCCGCCGCGAGGGCCCGCGCCGCGTCCTGGACGGCCTGCTGCGCCGCTGCACCGGCTGCCTCGGCACCCTCGATCGCCCGCTGTACGGCGTCCGCGGCCGGGGCAGGCACCGGGCCTGCCCCGTCCGCGGCCTGCCGGAGTGCGTCGCCCACGGCGCCCGCGGCCTCCCGCTGTGCCTGTACCGCCTGCTCGGCCCGCCGCTGAGCACCCCGGGAGTGCTCCAGCATCCCGCGCAGCGCAGGGGCCTGCGCGAGCACCGCCATGGCGGCGGCGTAGCGGTCTCCGGCCGTCTCCCGGCGCAGCCCGGTGAACTCAGGTGACTCCACGAGCGAGCTGACGATCTGGTGGTTGACCAGCCGGGAGGGGGCCATCTCCTCGCGCTCGCGCAACCGGGGGGCGGCCTGGTAGGCGACCAGGAACACATCGGTCAGCAGGTCGGCGGCGCAGTCGTGACGCCCGGTCAACTCCTCGGTCAGCTCGCGCAGTCCGGCCGACTCCTCGTAGGTGTCTCGCCAGGAGATCCGGTCGGACCAGGCGGCGGCCACGGCCGCGGTGTGCCGCTCGGGAGCCGCGGCGGACGACTCCGGCGACACCCCGGCCAGGCTCGCCGGCTCGTCGAGTGTGTCCGGTGTCCCGTCCATGGCGTGGATCCCCTCGATGTTCAGAGCTGGGCCTGTACCGTACTCGCGTCCACGCCGAGGGCCTCGGTGAGGACACGGGCGCGGACCGCTCGCTGGCGGCCGGAGATCCGGTCGATGGCGGCGGTCGAGCGGCCGGCGCCCGCCGCCTCCGCACGCAGCTTCTCCAGCCTCTTCCCCGCCGTGGCGAGCTTGTTGTGGGCCTTTTTGATGACCCACTCGCTCAGCGCCTCGCGGGACTGGCCGGCCATCGCGTCGAGCTGGGCCTCCAACTCCTCGATGGCGTCGGCCAGGTCCAGCGCCTCCTTGGCGTCGGGGTGGACCAGTTGCAGCACCTCGCGCTCGACGATGGGGCGCTGGGCGGGGGAGTCCCACAGCACATGGGTCAGCACCGCCAGATCCGTCGTGGCCACCGCCGCCCGGCCGTCGAGGAACGCGGACGCCTGGAGCAGGCCCACCGCCTGCCGCCAGCGCCGGTCGGAGGCGATGAGTTCCTTGCGGCGCAGCGCGGCCCGCAGCGTACACACGGCGTCCACGATCGCCTCGGGGACGTCTACGGCCGGGACGGCCTCGGTCACGGCGTGGCGCAGCGCGGCCAGTTCGACCGTGGTCCGGTTCGGCTCCTGCGGGCGGGTGACGGCGGAGCGGACCAGTGCGGCGAAGTTCGCGGGATCCGCCAGATAACCGACCTCGATCCGCACCAGCAGCCGGTCGTAGACCGCGGCCGAATCCTCGCCGCCCGGCAGTTCGTTGCTCGCCGTGATGGCCCCGATCAGAGGGCAGCGGATCGGCTCGCCGCCGTTCTCGGGGTGGTATATCCGCTCGTTGAGAAAGCCCAGCGTCTCGTTCAGCGCCGCCGTGGAGCACTTGAAGATCTCGTCGATGAACGCGATGTGCGCGGTCGTGGCCCGGCCCTCGTAGACCTGGCGGTACTCACCTTGGGCCAGCGCGGCGACGTCGATGGGGCCGAACATCCTCGTCGGCGCGGTGAACTTCGACAGCAGGATCTCCCAGTAGGCCGCACCCTCGATCCTGCCCGTGAGCTCCCGGGCCATCTCGGACTTCGCGGTGCCGGGCGGGCCGAGCATCAGTGAGTGCTGCCCTGCCAGCAGCGTGACCACCAGCGTCCGTACCACGTCGGCCCGCTCGTAGAACCGGTCCGACAGCTCGTCGCCGATCGCCCGCAGCCTTGTGGCCGTGTCCTGTGCGTCCTGCGTGTCCTGTGCGCCCATGTGCAACTCCTCGCCTGCGCCGCCCTTCACGGGTCGGCGGACTGCCCCTTCTCCGACGCCACGACGACGGGACGAGCAGCCGAGGGGACAGCGGTGACGCCGGGCCGTTCTCGGCAGCGGTCCTTCGCCGGAGCAGGATTACCGGCGGGCAGCGATGCCGCCGCCGGTCTCCGATCGGTTACCCGCATACGATCGCTCATCGGGTGCCGGCGGCTCCATCCGGTATCCGCGGCTCGGCGGACGGGCTTGCTCCCGGTCCGGGAGACGGCAGGACTCGGGCTGTTGCCCCTGGCACGGCCCCCGAGACGCTGATGCTGGATCATGCGCGTGCCGAATGCGCGTTACCGCGGGACCCTCCGGGGGGCCGGAGGGCAGGGCAGCCCTCGCGCGGGCGGCTCCGGCGGGCAGGGACACCGGGTCGGGTTCCCGTACCGACGGTGAAGTGATGGCGGCCGTTGGGGTGAGGGCGGACGCCGGCGAGACGCGGCGCCGGGCCCGGCGGGGACTTCACCGGTCCGCCCCGTCGGCAGGGGCCGAATGGCCGGGACCACGGGTGCGGGCTGCCGCTGTTTCTGCGACGTTGGTCCCGTTCCGTCACTCCTCCCCGGGGTGGAGCACCCGGTCCGAGCAGGGAGGCACACTCCTGATGTCCGACGACGCTTTTCTGGCCCGTGTCCGTGACCGGGGCGAGTACACCAGCCGGGAAGAGGCAGCGGTCATCAGCCATGCCGTGCTCGCCGTGCTCGCACAGCATCTCGGCCGTGAGGGCGCCTGCCGTCTGGCCGCGCGGCTTCCGGAGCGTCTGGCCGGGACGGTGAGCGCTTCCTGCGGGGCGGAGGCGGAGGACCTGGAGGTGGAGGAGTTCTGCCGCCGGGTCGCCGGGCATACGGGGATCCGGCCCCGTACCCCTCAGTGGGACATTCACGCCGTCGTGTCCACCGTCGCCGACGCGCTCTCCCCCGGAGAACGGGGTGCTCTCCGCGCCCGGCTGCCCATCGGTCTCACCACGCTGCTGGATCCCGAACCTCCGGGCTGAGCCGACGGGGGACGGCCGGCTCGGCCCGCCCCCGGGGGGGGCCACGAAGGCACGCGTCCGCCCGGCGTCCCTCCGGAACCCCGCCTGCTCGGAAAGCAGCCCGGGACTCCCTCCTGACCCCCTCGACACCTCTGCCGATGCGGTGATCACCCTCCCGGCCGTGCGCCGCTGGACCGACCCGGGGCACTCACCGTGTGCCGACCTCTCAGCCGAAGGCTGTGCACTGTGCCAGGTGCGACATGTCGACCGTCCGGGTCCGAGCCCGGGAGTCGATCCCCGTGTGGCCGAGTCCGCCACCGGGAACTCAGCGCAGGCCGGACCCCGGATTCGACGCGCGACGGGGTTTCTCCGGGTTGCGGACGTGGTAGCTCACCCGCCCCGACCCCCGCTTTCGATCACACCGCACTCACGATCGACAGGAGAACGGCTTCGCACCAGCACCCCGACCTCCGAGAACTCCTTCAGTCGGGACCGCACTCGGGCACACGGCCCGGCCGGTCCCGCCGATCTCCGCGGCAACTCGCTTGCGCAACCGCCGGTCCCGACGCCATTGCCTGGCACGACACGCCGCAGAGCAGAACCCCGCCCCAGGCCCGGCGGCCGGGCTCAGCCGATCGCCACAGCACGCGCGGCCCCGCCCCGCGCTCTGCCCGCGCGACCTCGGACACCCAGCCGGCCCAGCGCCCGAGGCATTCAGAACCGCGCATCGAGAACAGGCGCTCACCTTGCCGTTTATGGTCCGGTGTCGAACGCGGCTCGAACTTGATCGGTGTTTTCGCAGTTCAGCGCACGTGAGGGCGGCCTTCGTCTGATCCTGTGCTCCGTCACAGAGGCAGAGGGTCAGCGCGAAGGCCGTGGTCATGAGTTTGGTGCATCAGATCGTTTTGCGGGATGCGTTCGCGGAGGTGTCACGCTTCCGGTCGGAGCTGCGGTCCGCCTGGAGCCCGGCGCCGACATCGCCGCGGTCACCACGGTCCAGATCCGCGAGGTCGTCGAGCACCTCATAGCCGCCGGCCAGTGGAGGCCGGCTGATCCGGAGGTCCTGGTCGTGCTGGACGCCGGCTACGACGCCCCGCGCATCGCTCACCTGCTGGACGGCCTGCCCGTGCAAATCCTCGGACGGCTTCGTTCCGACCGGGTGATGCGCCGACCGACACCCTCGCGTGAAGAGTTCCACCTGGCCAACCCCAAGGGCGGCCGCCCAGGCATGGTGGCGAGTTCGTCTTCGGCCGCCCCGAAACCTGGGGCGAGGAAGCGGTGGTGACCGTGACCGATACCAACCGCTACGGGGCGGCGACCGCGCAGGCATGGGACCGGCTGCACCCCCGACTGACCCGCCGGGGGGCTTGGGACGACCACGAGGGACCCTTGCCGATCATCGAAGGCACAGTGTCCGGTTGACGGTCGAGAAGCTGCCGAGCGGCGGGGTGAACAAGCCCGTCTGGCTCTGGTGGTCGGGCACCGGTGCGGGCTCTGAGGACGTGGATCGGTGCTGGAGAGCATTCCTGCGAAGGTTTCGACGTGGAGCACACCTTCCGCCTGTTGAAGCAGACGCTCGGCTGGACCCGCCCCAAGCTCCGGGACTCCGCCGCAGCCGACCGCTGGACCTGACTCGACCTGGCCGCACACACTCAGCTCCGTCTCGCCCGCCCACTCACACAAGACCTTCGTCGGCCATGGGAACGACCAGCGGAACCGAACAGACTCACTCCCGCCCGAGTCCGCCGGGGGTTCAGGAACCTACGAGCGAAGACCGGCACGCCAGCCGGTGCACCGGAACCCAGCCGGCCCGGGCCCGGCCGCCCGCTCGGCTCGAAGAACAAGCAGCCTGCCACCCACTGCGGCGTCGGACGGGTCCTCGCCACCGGTGAGTCCTACTCCAGACCCGCACACCACAGGGTCGGCACCAAACCGCGTCGCACGGGAGGAGCAGCCGGACCTGCTGTCGGAGCCTCTCCGTAAGCTGCCGCCCATGAGCATGAACGGCGAGTACCTGCGCGTCACACCCGAAGAACTGACCCGGGCTTTGAAGGATCCCCAGTGGGCTCTGGACCTCGCCGAGGAGATCCAGGACGCCCAGGAAGACAACCAGACGACACCGGCCGAAGCCCGTCACTTCACCACGCACCAGACCTGGAATCTGCTGGATTTCCTGCTGAAGCGTTCGGCGTTCCCGGTGAGCATCGTGCACGGCGAGGAACCCTTCGCCGAAGCCGATGACTGGGGCTACGGGCCGCCGCGATATCTGACGGCCGACCGCGTACTTCTGGCCGCCGACAAGCTGACTCAGATGACGTATGAACAGCTGATTCACGATGTCGATCACTCGGAACTCGCCGCAGCCGAGATCTACCCCCAGATCTGGGATTCACCGACGTCGCTGGGCTGGGCCCGAGACCTGTTCACCCCGCTGACGGAGTTCTTTCAGGCCGCAGCCTCTGATGGCCACGCCATGGTGATCTGGCTCGACTGAGAACCCGTCCCGCCTGCCGGACGTTAAACGGCAAGCTCACGGTCGTACACCGGGACGGTGCCGCCAGGGACACCGCCCTTGCCCACCGGCCGGACGGGGCCTTTGTGGCGCCCGGGCGCGGGGGACGCGAACCCGTGCCCACTCTCGGGTCCGCAGGCCCGGAGCGGGCAGGCTGCCTCTACCGCGTGGCCTTCGACCACTGGCTCCGGCAGAGCGGGGAGACCGGCGGTTCGCGCGCGGGATGACCGCTCCAGGCGGGCTCCCGTGACTGTCAGTGCTCTCTGGGACCATGGCGATCATGAGCCACAACATCTCGTCATCCACTGCGGACAAGGCCAAGATCTTGGCCTACCTGGGCAGCAAGGGCGATCTCTCACCGGACCAGCAGCGCCGCCTCGCCGTGATCCGCGAGGCGGCGCAGGGGCACCAGGACGACCTTGACCGTCAGGGTGTCGACTGGGGCCTTTCCCTTCCGGATGCACTCGATCACCTTCTGGCCGGCCACACCGGCTCGGACGCGGACTGCGCGGGAAACGCGTACCACTCGGCGCTCCAGCACATCATCGACCACAACGGATCCGACCCGGACCACCTCGGCACCTATTCGCGGCCTTCCACCTTCTTCAGCCTGGTGGACGAGGCGCTGCACGGCCTCGGGGTCCCCGCCGATCTGCTGCCGCACGCGTACCTCTACGGCGGACCGCCCTCGGACTTCCCCCTTCTCCCGGCGTCGGTCGACGGCTACCCGGCGATCGGACACCTGCCGCTGGCCAAGGCCAAACCCGCTGCCGACGCCTACCGCGCCGTGCTGGACCACCTCGACGACGACTTCCTCTATGAGGTCCAGCAGCTCATTGAAGTACTGGATATCTGGCACGAAGGGTGGGAGTACTCCACAGCCAATGTCGCCTGGTACACCCAGGACACACTCTTCTTCCGTCTCGTCTGACGGTCCGGGGCCCCATCGGCCGGGGCCAGCAGAGCTTCCAGCCCATCCGCCCCCGGACCGCCGACGGAGCGCTTGATCCGACGTGCCGAGCCTCTGCCGGGTGCCTGGGATGACGTCCACCGAGCAGGCCCGCTGCCGCGGTGAAGACTGCCGACCGCGTCATCGAGGTGGTACGGCTCCCTGCGCGCCGCGGTCCGCCGGTCGCGGTAACGTGCCGCGGCCATGGGGTTGATGGCGTACCCGGAGCGGCCGGCCGAGCGCAGTGCGGTGACTGGGAGGACTTCACCACGCTGCACGAGCAGGACCTGACCGCCGCCGGTCCTGGCCCCGCCCCGTGAGTCCCGCGATTCAGCGCAGCCGCACACGCGATGCCGCCGAGGTCAGGGGTGGGGTCGGCGCAGCCCTGCGACGAGGAGTTCGACCATGCGGCGTGCGTCGTAGCGGGAATCGCTGTCCGCGCCGATGCAGAGGTTACCGACGCCGCGCATGAGCTGGTACGCATCGATGTCGGGGCGGATCTCGCCGGCGACGGCTGCGGCTTCGAGCAGTTCGGTGCACACGGGCACGAGGCGGTCGAGGAAGTAGGCATGCAACACCTCGAACCCGGCGTTGTCGGCCTGCAGTACGGCGGCGAGTCCGTGCTTGGTGACCAGGAAATCAGCGAAGAGGTCGATCCACTGCCTCAGCGCGGAGTGCGGAGAAGGGCTGGTCGCCAGCAGGGCCGGACCGGCATCGGCGCAGGCGTCGACCTGGTGCCGGTAGACGCCGATGATGAGGTCCGCTCGCGCCGGGAAGTGGCGGTAGATCGTGCCCACCCCGACGCCGGCCCTGGCCGCGATATCGCGTACCGGCGCTTCCACGCCCGACACGACGAAGACCGCGGCGGCAGCATCGAGCAGGACCTTCTGATTGCGGCGGGCGTCCTTCCGCCTGGCCGGGGCCGGCTGCCCCGCGCCCTCGTCGCCGTCGTTCACCGTGCCGCTCCTTCCACACCGCTTGCAAAAACGGAACCATGTTCCGTATCGTTCCGGAACATGGTTCCGTTTTTCTCATGATGCCAGAGCAGGGGCCCGGCGACCAAGCCACGCGATGCACCGCGCTTCACCCACAACGAGGAGACAAGGCCATGCAGTACCGCACTTTGGGCCGCACCGGTGTGCAGGTCAGCACCCTCGCACTCGGAGCGATGAACTTCGGGAAGATCGGACGCACCACCCAGGAGGAGGTCACCGCCATCGTCGACGCCGCCTTGGAGGCGGGGATCAACCTGATCGACACCGCCGATGTCTACAGCGGCGGCGAGTCGGAAGAAATGGTCGGCAAGGCCATCGCGGGCCGCCGCGACGACATCGTGCTGGCCACGAAGGCGACCATGCCGATGGGCGACGAGCGCAATCGCCAGGGCAGTTCCCGCCGCTGGCTGGTCACCGCGCTGGAGGAGAGCCTGCGTCGGCTCGGCGTCGATCACATCGATCTCTACCAAATCCACCGGTGGGACCCGAACACCGGCGACGAGGAGACCTTGTCGGCGTTGACCGACCTGCAGAGCGTGGGAAAGATCCGCTACTTCGGCTCCTCGACCTTTCCGGCCTACCGCATCGTGCAAGCCCAGTGGGCCGCCCGCGAGCACCACTTGAGCCGTTACGTCGCCGAACAGCCCAGCTACTCGATCCTGCAGCGCGGCATCGAGGCCCATGTGCTGCCCGTGACCGAGCAGTACGGGCTCGGTGTGCTGGCATGGAGCCCGCTTGCCTCGGGCTGGCTGTCGGGAGCGATCCGCGAGGGCAGCGAGATCACCACCAGCCGCTCAATGTTCATGCCGCAGCGCTTCGACACCGCCATCCCCTCCAACCGGGCCAGGCTCGACGCCGTCGAGCAACTGGCCGAGGTGGCCGACGAGGCCGGCCTGACGATGATCCAGCTCGCGCTCGGCTTCGTGACCGCGCACCCCGGCGTGACCAGTGCGCTCGTCGGCCCCCGCACGCTGGACCACCTGCACTCGCAGCTTGCCGCCGGGGACATCCGGCTCTCCGCCGACGTACTCGACGCGATCGACGCCATCGTCGCTCCCGGCACCGACCTCGCCGCACACGAGAAGAACGACACCCCGCCCGCGCTGCTCGACCCGTACCTGCGGCGCCGCCGGTCGTCCCAGTGACAGCCTCCGTATCCACTCGTGTGGCATTCGGAAGTGCCGCGCAGTGACAGGGAGCTCAGCGCCGACTCCAGCCTTGGGTCATGGACGAGGACCGACAGCCATTGACTGGCGGTAGCGGTGACTCCGCCTCATGGTCGGCTTACGGGACTCCCGGCACCTGGCGGTCTCCCCGACAAGCCGGCCCGCTGCCGCCACGCCTCGCCGTTCCCTGGTGAGCGAACGGGGCTGTACGGTGCCGGCCGCCGTCGAGGCAGGCCGGATTCCCCGGCGCCGTCCGCACAGCTGCCGCCAACTGCTGGGGGAGAACGCCTCCTCCGCCTCCCGCACCGACGCTCGGCCGCGGACCGGCCCCGGGGGCGCCAACAAGGAGATCACGCGACACCTGTGTGCCACCCCTGAGTTCCGGGAGCGCCCGCTGTGAGCGACCCCGACCCGCCCGACCACTCTCCTGTCACCGACCTGGTGACGGAGGCTTTCTTCACCCTGCACCACGATCTGCCCCGGCAGAGCCCCGGCTCGGACGCCACCACACGGCGCCTGCTGGAGATGGCCGGGCCACTGCCCGAACGTCCGCGTGTGCTGGACGCGGGCTGCGGCCCCGGCCGCTCCACTCTGCTGCCGGAGGAGGAAGCCGGTGCGCACGTGACCGCGGTCGACCTGCACCAGCCCTTCCTGGACGGCCTCGCCGCCGAGGCGGCCCGCCGGGGCCTGGGCCATCGGATCACGGTCGTCAACTGCTCGATGGACCGGCTCCCGGTCCCCGATCACAGCTTCGACGTGATCTGGGCCGAAGGATCCGCATACACCGTCGGCTTTGACGTCGCCCTGCGCGCCTCGCGTCGCCTGCTCGCCCCGGGCGGCGTCCTCGCCATCACCGAAATCGAATGGACCAAGCCCAGCCCCGCTGCTCCGGCGCGCGCCTCCTGGGACGCGATCTACCCACTGCGCACCCACGCCGCGAACACCGCCTCCGCCCAGGCCGCAGGCTATCGCCTCCGCGCGCACTGGCCGCTGCCGGAAAGCAACCGGTGGGACGAGTACTACACGCCGCTCACCCAGCACATGGCCCTGGCGGACCCGCAGCAGCCCGGCATGCCGGAGGCCCTGGCCGCACACCGGACAGAGATCGACATGCGGCGCGAACACGGCGGCGACTACTGTTACGCCGCCTACCTCCTCAGCCCTGACGACACCACTGAGAACGGAATCATGACCACCTGGACCGCCCGTCCCGAAACCGCGGACGACATGCCCGTCGTCCGAGACATCCTCCTCGCGGCCTTCCCCACGGACGCCGAGGCCGACATCGTCGACGCCCTGCGCGCTGACCCGAAGGCGTGGATCGACGGCCTGTCGATGGTCGCCGCGGCCCCCGACAGCACCCCGGTCGGGTACGCGCTGCTCACCCGCTGCCACGTCGACGGTGAACCTGCCCTCGCCCTGGCCCCGTGCGCGGTACTTCCCTCGGTCCAGCGCACCGGTGCCGGCTCCGCGGCGATCCGCGCCGCCCTGGCAGCCGCCGGGGCCATGGGAGAGAACCTCGTTCTCGTCCTGGGACACGCCGACTACTACCCTCGGTTCGGCTTCACGCCGGCCTCCCGCTTCGGCATCCGAGCCCCCTTCGAAGTACCTGACGAGGTCATGATGGCGATGGCTCTGGACGACACCCGCCCGGTCCCGGCGGGCACCATCCAGTACCCCGTCGCGTTCGGCGTCTGATCCCTCCTGTGGCGGGGGGGGGGGGGGGGGCCCCCGGCGCCCCCCCCCCCCCCCCCCCCCCCCCCCCCCCCCCCCCCACCACCCCCACCCCCCCCCCCCCCCCCCCCCCCCCCCCCCCCACAACCACCCCCCCCCCCCCCACCCCCCCCCCCCCCCCGCCGACCCCCCCCCCCCCCCCCCAAACACCCCCCC
>NZ_JBITFN010000024.1:0-122169 GCF_044456085.1 Streptomyces sp. NPDC051018 | reverse complement strand
GCTTCGGACGCAGCGCCCGGTCCGCTGCCTGCTGACGACGCACCATCCAACACCTCCATGCCTACGAGGTGTTGCGACGACCAGTTGAATCCGCCCTGCGACCCGGCGTCCGAATGATGTATCAACTTGCCAGGCTGGACAGGGTGTTGGTCGCGGTCCCGCTGCCAGATCGAGTCTCCACCCGACACAGGGCGGTTCAGAGTCAGCCTGGCAGGACAGCGGCCTCACCTTCAGCACGCCCACAGGGCGGCCTCTCCACCTGCCAACCTCACCCGCCGCTTCCGCGGCTTCCTCAACCGGGCCGGGCTCCGCCGCATCCGCTTCCACGACCTCCGCCACTCCACCGCCACCCTCCTCCTGGAGCAGGGCGTCGAACTCGTCGTGATCAATGCGTTGTTGGGCCACTCCCACATCGGCGTCACTGCCGGCGTCTACGCCCACGTAAGGCTCCGCCTCCAACGCTAAGCCACCAACGCCTTGGGTGACGCCCTCTGCCCCACCGGCGACGACCCCGACGGCCCACCCGCCACAGTCGCCGTCCGCTGACGTTGCCGCCGAGGTTGAAAGGATGGGGTGACAGAGGGCGTTGGCGGTGCTACATCCTCGTCATGAGGTACGCGGATGGCGGCGGCCTGACCGCCGCGGGGCGGACGAAGCGTGAGGCGGTGCGCTTCGAGGCGTCGGAGATGTTTGAGCAAGGGGTGGGGCCGCCGAAGGTGGCTCGCAGGTTACGAGTGTCACGGAAGTCGGCCTACGCCTGGCACGCGGCCTGGCGGGACGGCGGCAGTTCAGCCCCTGGCTTCGAAGGGGCCTGGTGGCTTTCCCTGTCAGCTCAGCGATGACCAGACCGATCGCCTGCGGGCCGAGTTGGAGGCCGGCCCGGCCGCGCACGGCTGGTGTGAGGAGCAGCGGTGGACCCTGGCCAGGGTCGCGGAGCTGATCCACTGCCTGTTCGGCTACCGGTACACCCCGCGTGGTGTGTCCTACCTGCTGCACCGGCTGGACTGGTCACCCCAGGTCCCCGCGCACCGGGCCGTCGAGCGCGACGAGCAGGCCGTAGAGCGGTGGCGGACGGAGCAGTGGTCACGGGTAAGAGGACGGCCGAGCTCCTGGGCGCGTGGATAGTCTTCGAGGACGAGGCCGGCCAGGACCTGAAGCCCGGCAAGGGGCGGACCTGGTCGCCGCGCGGGCGGACGCCGCTGATCAAGGTGACTGGGAAAGACTCGGGTCGGGTCCTGATGGCAGGGATGATCTGCGTGAGACCGGGCCGCGAGACCAGGCTGATCTACCGGACCCAGACATACCGGGGCCGTACCGGTGAGATAATGGGCTTCCGGGCCCGCGAGTTCTCCGATCTGCTGACCTCAGCCCGTCGGCAGCTCGGCGGTGCCCCGCTGATCGTGGTGTGGGACAACGCCAGCACCCATCACGCCAAGGCCCTGCGGGAGTTCTGCGACCGCAACAGCGACTGGCTCACCATCATCAAGCTGCCTCCGTACGCACCGGACCTCAACCCCGTCGAAGGTGTCTGGGCCCATCTGAAGAAGTCCCTGGCCAACCTCGCACCCCGCGCGATCGACGACCTCACCTCGCTCGTGAAGAACCGTCTGCGCGGCATCCAACGCCGATCCGAGATCCTCGACGGCTTCATCGCCGACACCGGACTCAGGCTGGAGCCTCCGTAGCCCTGTCACCCCACCCTTTCAACCTCGGCGGCAACTACTGCCGTCAGACGCCCCAGCGCACGCCCAAGGCACACCGAAATAGACCCGGCCGGACCTCCCACATTTCGTGCGGAAACGCTCAGCGCACCTTCACGAAATGAGGCGGAAACCAAGCGCAGCTTCAGCGAGGCGGCCACTCTTTTCCGGTGCG
Organism: Streptomyces sp. NPDC051018; assembly: GCF_044456085.1. Classification (NCBI taxonomy): domain Bacteria; kingdom Bacillati; phylum Actinomycetota; class Actinomycetes; order Kitasatosporales; family Streptomycetaceae; genus Streptomyces; species Streptomyces sp. NPDC051018. The sequence continues at coordinate 120,294 of NZ_JBITFN010000024.1, read as the reverse complement.
GAAAAATGGAGGCATCGGCAAACTTGACGAAGGAATCGAAAAGCCCTGCCGAATGCATCTGAACATCATCGGCAGGGCTTTCCAATTGGGCGCAATTATGAAATCACCACAGGCGCGCCACTTCGTGATCGGTGGAGTCTAGAACAATATAGTCAGACTTTCCTGGATAGGGCAGCCAGACCGATATTCCATTCGCCCATATATTAATTTCGACGGAGGGGGCAAGGCTCGGATCCAGTTGCAACGTGATGAATTCATCGACGTCGAGCGCGAAAGCGATTCCACCCGGCTCGAACGTAACTCGTGCAGGCCCATCCGTCGCAGAGAGCTTAATTTTCATCATCGAACGATCCTCCATGCTAGCTCCAAGCTTCAATGATCTCCTGCAACAGTTGCACGCGGTTTCTTGCGGTGTTCACGGGCGATCTGGAGTTCTGCGCCCCGCGTCCAGCCGCGCCACCCTTTCCTGCATTGACAGCCCCCTGATAGAAGTCCTGGAGCTTCTCTGCATCGCCCCGGCTGGCAAGACCACGGAGAACTTCCGGCGTGCGCGTACCGATGAGTTCTTCGGGGTCGCTGTTGCCCCAAATCTTGTTGCCGACGACATTCATCCTTCCCCCCTCAAGAGTTGGCGGCTTTACGTAGTCGCCGCGTTCGGGCAGAGGGTTGGTCAGGTCTTCGGCGACACCGTCGGAACCCGTGCTGAAGCGCGTTCCCCCACAATTGTGGACGAGGACCGATGTGGTGCCGCAAGCAACCCCCCAGCGAACCCGCCTGGCCCCGCACCGGGCACGACGGCCGCCGCCAGCACACCGCCGATCCCGACGCCCGCGAGGGCTACCGCTCCGGCACCAACCGCGCGCCCGGCCACATCTTCTGCGGCCACGACCTCCACCTCGCGGTCAACGCCCGCACCCTCGGCGGCCCCGAAGTCCCCTTCCTCATCACCGCCCTGCACCTCGCCCCCGCCGGATCCCACAAAGGCGACGCCGGTATCCGCCTCATCGACCAGCACACCACCCACCACCCCGGCCTCACCGAGGTGCTGGCCGACCGCGGCTACTCCTACTGCACCCCCACCCGCTGGGCCCTGCCCCTGCGCGCCCGCGGCATCGCACCCATCCACGACCTCCACCTCCACCAGCGCGCCACCCACCCCAGCCCCCCCAGGCACCCTCTTCACCGAAGCCCTCCCCGCCGCCCTGCGCAGCCTCCCCGGCTTCCCCCTCGGCATGCGCACCGCCGACAAGCAGGCCCTGCGCGCCCGCTACGAACAGCGCGCCGCCTACGCCTTCACCCCCCACACCCGCCCCGACACCGACGGCTACCAGCGCTTCAAAGGCCCCGCCGTCGCCGGACACCTGCGCTGCCCCAACTACCCCCGCTCCCTGCGCCTGCCCCACACCCACCCCACCAGCACCTGCACACCCGGCACCGCCTGCGCCTGCGGGAAGACCGTCACCCTGCCGCCCGACACCATGCCCTGGACCCACCAGCGCACCCCGTGGGGCACCACCGCCTGGGCCGCCGACTACGGCCGCCGCTCCACCGTCGAATCCAGCAACGCCGAGATCAAAACCCACCGCCTCCACATGGACCGCGGCTTCACCCGCGTCTTCGGCACCACCAAGAACACCCTCCTCATCGCCTTCGCCCTCGCCGGCCTCAACCACACCCTCCTGCGCGCCTGGCACGCCAAACGCCACCACCCCGACCCCTGGGCCATCCACACCGGCGAAGAACCAGCCGAGCAGACCCTCCCCAGACCGCGCACACGCGCCCGCCGCCGCGAAACCAGCCTGGACGCCCTCATAAGCGGCACACCACCCGGCTGACACACGGACACAGGCACCACCCACACCCCGGCACCACCGATCGCCTTCGCACGCCCCGAACCCGCCCCACCCACGCCGCCAGAACCCTCCAGCACACCGATCATCCGACCACCACCAGCCACCACAGACACACAACCCACCCGCAGACACCACCCAAGGGCTCCCGTCAGCCCCGACGCACACAAACAAAAAGAACTCCCAGCCCGGCCGAAGCCGTGCTGGGAGTTCTGTAAAACCAAACCGGGCAGTTATGTGAACTACCCCTGGTGTCCGAGGGGGGACTTGAACCCCCACGCCCGATAAAGGGCACTAGCACCTCAAGCTAGCGCGTCTGCCATTCCGCCACCCGGACCAGGTGTGTTTCTGCCTCGGGGCTTCCCGGGGCGACAGGACAACAATACCAGGGGTCCAGGGTGGCTCTCACCTGTATATCCCGTGGTCAGTGGGGTGCCGCCGGGGTGGTCGGCGGCGGGGTTCGGGGGCGTCAGGCCAGGCCCCTCTCGCGGAGCGCCAGCCAGGTGCGGCTCGCCGTGTCCGGGTCGTCGAGGTCCGCGTCCAGCAGTCGGGCGGCGGTGATCATACGGTGACGCAGGGTGTTGCGGTGGACGCCGAGGTCGGCGGCGGCGCGCTCCCAGTGGCCCCGGTGGCGCAGATAGGCGGCGACCGCGCCGACCAGATCGGTGCGTGTGTAGCCGAGGATCGGGTCCAGCGACGGGGCGGTGGGCGCACCGTGCTCGGACAGGTCACGCAGGGTGCCCGGCGGGACGGCGGCCAGGGTGCGGCCGAGCGTTGGAAGCTGGCGGTGCAGTTCGGCCACGGAGACCGGGGGGCCGAGGACGGCCCTGGCCCCGGGCAGCCACTCCCCGGTCAGACGCCGCACCGCGGCCCGTACGGCGGTGGTGTCGTCCGGTCCGGTGAGGGCCCAGACCTCGTCCGGTTCGGCCACGGCCAGCAGCTGGTGGCCACCGCCGGCGGCCACCGGTTCGAGCAGGTCGAGCACGTCGTCGAGGCCGCCGGTGAGCCCGGCCAGGGCGAGCAGCCGGACCCGGGGGGCGATCGCGGGGAGGCCCAGGTCGGCGCCCAGGGAACGGGCCGCGTCGAGATGGCCGCTCAGCAGCAGCCGGGCGACACAGGACCGCGCGGTGCGCGCCGCCGTGACGCCCCGCCGCCGCTGCTCGCCCTGGAGGGCCAGCAGTGCGCAGGCGGTCAGCACGAGCTGCCGGTCGGGGGCCTTCATGGGGCGGGGGCAGCCGGTGGCCACGAAGCCGTTCAGCGGCCCGCGGCCGGTCAGCGGATGCAGGACGACATCGTCGGCTCCCAGCGGAAAGGTCGCGGAGGAGTGCGGGCCCGCCATACGCAGCCGGGCGACCTCCGCCGCGATCCGCCGGGCGCTCGCGCGGTGCTCGCGGGGCCAGACCGCCACGACCTCGCCGTGCGGGGTGAGCTGGGCGGCCCAGCCCTCCACGGCGTCGGCCAGGGTGCGCACCACCGCGCGGACGGGGTCCGGTCCGGCCGCCGAGCGGACCAGGTCGCGATGGGCGCCGAGGGCCGCGCTGAGCTGCTCCTGCCCGGCGGCGGCGGTCAGTGACCAGTAGGTGCGCGCGACGGTGAGGAAGGGGGTGGGGGCGGGGACGGCGAGCAGCGGCAGCCCGGCGGTCTCACAGGCCCGCAGCAGGGACTCGGGAACGGTGGAGTGCACCGGTCCGAGGCCGATGCCGAGCGCGGTGACGCCGTGGGCCGCCAGCCGGGCGGTGTACGCCCGGACCTGCGCGGTCTGGCCGGTGAGGCCCATCCCGGTGGTGAGCAGCAGTTCCCCGCCGGCGAGATAGGGCGTGGGGTCGGTCAGCTCGCTCACATGGACGCCGGTGACCTCGGCCGGGGGCACGGCGGTGGGGCTGACGGGTTCGAGGTCGGCGCCCAGCAGGCGTACGAGGTCGTCCAGCGCGGGCACGGGCTCTCCCGGGGTCGGATGTTGTGCGATTCGCACAAGGTCCGGTGATTGTCGTATGGAACATCCAAGGATTTCCAGCCCCGCCGCGCATAGCTTCGGTTCATCAGCGACCCGCCCCACGGAAGGACGTCCCGGATGTCCCCTGCTGCTGTCCCCCTTCCCGAGGCGCACGACGACGCCGGGCCGGGTGCCGAGGCAAGCCGCGCCGCCGACGTGAACGCCGCCACCGAGGTGAACCGCGCCACAGACGCGAGCCAGGCAGCGGAGGTGAGCCGTGATCCGCGTACCGGCGCCGCCACCGCCGGGCCTCCCGCCACCACCCCGGCGCGGCTGTCCGCCGCCCTCGCCGCGGCGGCCCGGGACGCCGAGGAGTTCGGTGCCACCGCCCCGGCCGTACGGGCGGGGCGGCTCGCGGCCGTCGCCGACGCGCTGGAGGAGCACGCCGGGGAGCTGGCCGCGCTCGCGGACGCCGAGACCGCGCTGGGCCCGGAGCGGCTGCGCGGTGAGGTCGGCCGTGCGGCGGCGCAGCTGCGCTTCTACGGGTCGGTCGCCGTCGAGGGCAGCTGGCTCGGCGTACGCATCGACGGACCGGACACGACCGGCTCGGCCGAACTGCGCAGGATGAACCGGCCGTTGGGCCCGGTCGCGGTCTTCGGCGCCAGTAACTTCCCGTTCGCGTTCGGGGTCGCCGGACACGACACCGCGTCCGCGCTGGCCGCAGGGTGTCCCGTCCTGGTCAAGGCGCACCCCGCACATCCGCTGCTGAGCGCGCGGCTGGGCGATCTGGTCTCCGGGGCGCTGCGCGCCGCCGGGGCCCCCGAGGGGGCGTTCGCCCTGGTCACCGGCTTTGACGCGGGGCTCGCCCTGGTGGACGCGCCCGAGGTGGCGGCCGTGGCCTTCACCGGCTCGCAGAGCGGCGGTACGGCGCTGGTCGAACGCGCGGCGCGGCGCCCGGTGCCCGTGCCCGTCTTCGCCGAGATGGGGACCGTCAATCCCGTGGCGCTGACCCCGGCGGCCGCCGGGGTCAGCGATGGAACGGCCGCGGCCGCCGAAGGCTTCACCGGGTCGTTCACCCTCGGGCAGGGGCAGTTCTGCACCAAACCGGGCCTGCTGCTGGCTCCGGCGGGCAGCGGCGCGGCAGACGCGGTCGCGACCGCGCTGAGGAAGGTGGCGCCCGGTGTACTGCTCACCGAGTCCATCGCGGCGGCCTACCGGCAGGGTGTGGCCGATCTGGTGGCGGCCGGCGCCACCCCGGTGGCCTCCGTACCGGCGCTCACCGGCGGGTTCGCCGCCGAGCCCACCGTCCTCACGGTGCCCGCGCGGGCACTGCGGCCCGGCTCCCGGCTGCTGGCGGAGTGCTTCGGTCCGGTGGCCCTGGTCGCGGAGTACGGGAGCGTGGCGGAGCTGCGCGAGGTCCTCGCCGCGCTCCAGCCGTCCCTGGCCGCCTCGGTGATCTCCGCCGGTCCGGACGACCCGGATCTGCCGTGGCTGGTGGAACAGCTGGCGCGGCGGACCGGGCGGGTGGTCGTGGACGGCTGGCCGACCGGTGTGGCGACCGCCTGGGCACAGCAGCACGGCGGTCCCTGGCCCGCGACCAGCAGGCCCGAGGCCACGAGTGTCGGGGCGTCGGCCCTCGACCGCTTCACCCGTCCGGTCGCCTACCAGGGCGTGCCCCAGGCCGCGCTGCCGATGGCGCTGCGTGACGGCAACCCGTGGGGTGTGGTGCGGCGGCTGGACGGTGCCCCGGAACCGGCGGGGGCCGCCGCGGCGGGGGGCCGGGCGTGAGCGGGCCGCTGGAGGGCGTGCTGGTCGCGGACTTCAGCCGGGTGCTCGCCGGGCCGCTGTGCACCATGACCCTGGCGGACCTGGGGGCCCGGGTGATCAAGGTGGAGCGGCCCGGCTCCGGTGACGACACCCGCTCGTGGGGGCCGCCGTGGTCGGCCTCGTCCAGTACGTACTTCGAAAGCGTCAACCGTTCCAAGCTGGGTGTGGCCCTCGATCTGGCGGACGACGGGGACCGCGCCCTGGCCCGGGAGCTGGCCCGCCGTGCCGATGTGGTGGTGGAGAACTTCCGTACGGGCTCCCTCGACCGGCTCGGTCTCGGCTACGAGCAGGTGGCCGCCGTCAACCCGGGGGTCGTGTACTGCTCGGTGACCGGTTTCGGCAGTGGCGCCGGGGCCGGGCTGCTGGGGTACGACTTCGTCGTCCAGGCGGTCGGCGGTCTGATGAGCATCACCGGTGAGCCGGACGGCGACCCGGCGAAGGCGGGCGTGGCCCTGGTGGACGTGCTCACCGGCAAGGACGCCGCGATCGGGGTACTGGCCGCGCTGGCGGACCGGGCACGGACCGGGCGGGGCTGCCGGGTGGAGGTCAATCTGCTCTCCAGCCTGCTGGGCTCCCTGGTCAACCAGGCCCAGAGCACTCTGGAGACCGGCCGCCCGCCGGGGCGGATGGGCAACCGCCATCCGTCCATCGCCCCGTACGAGACCCTGCGCTGCCGTGACGGGATGCTGGCGGTGGCCTGTGGCAACGACGGCCAGTTCGCCAGGCTGGCCACCGTGCTCGGTGTCCCGGAGCTGGCGGACGACAAGCGCTTCGCCACGAACGCCGCCCGGGTCGGCCACCGTGAGGAGCTGGTGGCCGCGCTGGAGGAACGCCTCCTGGGAGACGACGGAGCCCGCTGGCAGGAGCGGCTCACGGCGGCGGCCGTCCCGGCCGGACGGGTCGGCACCGTCGCCGACGGCTTCGCGCTGGCCGGGGAACTGGGGCTGTCCCCCACCGTCGCCCCGGACGGGGGCGGGACCCCGGCCCCGAGGCACCCGGTCACGTACTCCACCGGTCTGGTGCGGGGGGCTCAGCCGCCGCCCCGGCTGGACGAGCACGGGGAAGCGGTCCGCGCCTGGCTCGCGGGCCCCGGGACGGGGCCGCCGCCCACCGCCGGCTGAGTCCGCGCACTCCCCCGATGGCCCCGCCCGCGCCACCGCCGGACCCGCCCGCACCACCGCGGGCCGTCCTCCACCGCCGTACCGCGGCAGGGTCCCGTGGACGGTGCACCGATCGTCCGCCCGGCCCCGGCCCCGGACCTCGCCGGAGCCGGCCACGGGCGGGGCAGACGCGGGCCCGCCCACGCACAGCCCCCCGCTCCCCCGACCTCAGACGAATCGTTCTTCCCCCCGCCCCATCATCCGGATCCGCACCTGAAAGGCAGGACGCCCATGTCCACCCCACCCGGCACGTCCACCGGCACCGCCCGTACCAGGATCGACCCGCTCGACCTCGCGGGCATCGACGACATGCTCAGCCCCGAGGAGAAGGCGGTCCGGGCGGCGGTCCGGCAGGTCTGCGACACGGCCGTCGACCCCCATGTCGCCGAGTGGTTCGAGAACGGCGAACTCCCCGCCATCCGCGAACTCGCCAAGGAACTCGGCGGTCTCGGTCTCCTCGGCATGCATCTGGAGGGATACGGCTGCGCGGGCATGAGCGCGGTCGACTACGGGCTGGCCTGTCTGGAGCTGGAGGCCAGTGACTCCGGTATCCGCTCCCTGGTCAGCGTCCAGGGGTCGCTGGCGATGTACGCGATCTGGAAGCACGGCAGCGAGGAGCAGAAGCAGCGGTGGCTGCCCGCGATGGCCGCCGGCGAGGCCATCGGCTGCTTCGGTCTGACCGAGCCCGACCACGGCTCCGATCCGGCCGGTATGCGGACCCGGGCCCGTCGCGACGGCGGCGACTGGGTCATCGACGGCCGCAAGATGTGGATCACCAACGGTTCCGTCGCCGATGTCGCCGTCGTGTGGGCCCGTACGGATGAGGAGGACGGGGCGGTGCGCGGCTTCGTGGTGCCGACCGCCACTGCCGGGTTCTCCGCCCCGCTGATCAAGCACAAGCTCTCCCTGCGGGCGTCGGTGACCAGCGAACTCGTCCTGGACGGGGTCCGGCTGCCCGCCGACGCGGTGCTGCCCGGGGTGCGCGGACTGCGCGGCCCGCTGTCCTGTCTCAACGAGGCGCGCTACGGCATCGTCTGGGGAGCGATGGGGGCCGCGCGCAGCTCGCTGGCGGCGGCACTGGAGTACGCCGGGCAGCGTACGCAGTTCGGAAAGCCGATCGCGGGTTTCCAGCTCACCCAGGAGAAGCTGGCGCACATGGCCGTGGAGCTGACGTGCGGGACGCTGCTGGCACTGCATCTGGGCCGCCGCAAGGACGGTGCGGGGCTGCGGCCGGAGCAGGTCAGCATCGGCAAGCTCAACAATGTGAACAAGGCCCTGGACATCTGCCGTACCGCGCGCACGGTCCTCGGGGCCAACGGGATCTCGCTGGAGTATCCGGTGATCCGGCATATGACCAACCTGGAGTCGGTGCTGACGTACGAGGGCACCCCGGAGATGCACAAGCTGGTGATCGGCCAGGCGATGACGGGGCTGCCCGCCTTCCGCTGAGGGCGGCCCCGGCCAAGAGACACCGGGTGGGCCCGGGCGCTGGATATCGCGCCCGGGCCCACCCGGTGTCTCTGTCGCTTTTCCCGGTGGGGCCGTCGGACGTCGGCCTCCTCGGGGTTGGGCCGTCAGACGTCGGCTGACTCCCGCTCGTCCCTGCCGCCGCTGTCCGTGCCCAGGGGCGCCTGCCGGGGGATGGCGTCGTTGTACGGGGCGTCGCTGCGGCCGTGGGTGCGGTGGACGGCCATATAGACGAGCCCGATGGCGACGACGACCGCGCCGGAGAGCAGCACGATGTAGTTGTCGTACCAGGGCGCCTCGGGCGTACGGGGCCAGACCATGGTGACGATGGCGACGAGGCCGTAGACCAGGGCCGCGATATTGACCGGCAGGCCCCACTTGCCGAGGGTGTACTCCCCGGAGGGCTTCCAGCCCTTGAGCCGCGCCCGCAGTGCGGCGAGAACCACCATCTGGAAGCCCAGATAGATACCGAGCGAGGCAAAGCTGATGGTCTTCGTCAGGGAGTCCTCGGAGAACTTCGCGCCGAGGACGATGACGGCGGGGACGGCCCCGGCGAGCAGGAGGGAGTACGGGGGGATGCGCCGGGCCTGCGAGAACCTGCGCAGCAGACGGCTGCCCACGATCATCTCGTCGCGGCCGTAGCTGTAGGCGAGCCGGCTGGCGGCGGCCTGGAGGCTCATGGCGCAGGAGACGAAGGAGAGCAGGACGATCCCCAGGATGACCTTGGCACCGGCGGTGCCGAAGGAGGCGTCGAGGACGGCGGAGACGGGGTCGGCGTTCTCGCCGGAGATGACGGCGGGGATGTCGGCCACGGCCAGCACGAGTGCCACGGCGACGAAGGTGGCCGCCGCGCCGCCCACGTAGATGGTCCGGCGCATCGCCTTGGGGATCATCCGGCCGGGGTTGCGTACCTCCTCGGCGACGTCGCCGCACGCCTCGAAGCCGTAGTAGTTGTAGATGCCGACCAGGGACGCGGCGGCGAAGGCCCAGAGGTAGTTGGTGCCGTCGCCCGCGCCGAAGCTGTCGAACAGGACGCCGAGGTTGTGGTGCCGGTCCGTCACCAGCAGCCAGACGCCCACGGCCACGGCACCCAGCAGTTCGGCGGCGAAGCCGATGATCGCGGCGGTGGCCAGGACCCGGGTGCCCAGGTAGTTGATGATGGTCGCCAGGGTCAGGATCGCCAGGGAGCAGAGGATGACGGTGTTGACCGAGGTGTCGAAGCCGAACATGGCGGCGAGGTAGGGCCCCGCGCCCGACACCACGCCCGCGATGGTGGTGAAGAGGGCGATCAGATAGATCCAGCCGGTCATCCAGGCGTAGCGCCGGCCCCAGAGGCGGCGTGCCCAGGGGTAGACGCCGCCCGCGACGGGGAACTGGGCCACGACCTCGCTGAAGACCAGGGCGACCATCAGCTGTCCGGCGCCCGCGATGACCAGGGACCAGATCATCGGGGGCCCCGCGGCGGCCAGACCGACGGCGAACATCGTGTAGATGGCGACGACGGGGGACAGATAGGTGAACCCGAGCGAGAAGTTCGCCCAGGCACTCATGTCCCGCTTGAACTCGGAGGCGTACCCGAGCGAGGCGAGGTGCTCGTCGTCGCTGCCGTGATGCCCCGTGGGAATGCTGGGACTCATGGAGACTCCCGTTGATTCGTACCGGAAAAGGAAGAGTGACCGGAAGAGATGAGGAGGGGAAGGCGCGGTGGGGGAACGCGGGTGTGCTGATGTGTGCGGAGCGGCCGGTTCGCCGGCTCCGGAGCACTCAGCGGGATGCGTCGTCGGCCCTTGGGCGGGGCCGGAAGTGCGGTGGCCCGTAGGATGCTCCGTGATGCGTGGGCGAAAAACTACAAGCCCATGTCTTATTGCACAAGAGCCTTCACTGTTACACGCTGGTGTCGGCGTTCCGGGCGCCGGACCAGCGGCGGCCCGGGACGGGCGGCCGGACCGCGGGAGCCCGGGGGCATGGACGAGGAGAGCGGATGACCACGAGCGGCGCACCGGTGATGCGCGCCCTGCTCATCTCCCCGCTGAACGCGGGGGGCCGTGCGGAGGAGGTCGTGGAGCGCATCAGCAGGGCCATCCTGCTGGGCCTCGTCGTGGACGGGGAGCAACTGCCCACCGAGGTGGAGTTCGCGGGCCAGCTCGGTGTCTCCCCGATGACCCTGCGTGAGGCGCTGGCCATCCTGCGGGAGCAGGGCCTGGTCGCGACGCGCCGGGGGCGCAACGGCGGCACCTTCGTCCAGCGGCCGGCCAGTCCGCCGCTCACTCCGCTGAAGGAGCGGCTCGCGTCCACCACCGTCTCGCGGCTGCGCGACCTGGCCGACGAGCAGTTCGCCGTCTCGGGGGCCTCGGCGCTCCTCGCCGCGGAACGCGCCTCGGCGGCCAGTGTGCGGCGTCTGCTGCATCTGGTCGAGCAGCTCGCGTCCGCCGGCGAGTACGGTGCCCGTATCAGGGCCGACAGCCGTTTCCACATCGAGGTGGCGATGGCCTCGCAGTCCGAGCGGCTGACCCGTCTGGAGGTGAACCTCCAGGCGGAGCTGACGGCCCTGCTGTGGCTGCCCGTCGAGCCCCAGACGGTGCTGGAGGAGACGGTCTCCGAGCACCACGCCATCGCCACGGCCATCGCCGAGGAGGACGGAGAGCGTGCCCGCGCCCTGGCCGAGCGGCATGTCCAGCGCAATCTGCGCCGACTGATCGAGTTGCATCTTGTGGTGGCGGAACGATGACTGTGGAGGCGTCCGATGTACCCCGAGAACACCGCGCCCAGCGGAGGGACGGCAGAGGTGGGGAAGGAGTTGGAGACCCTGCTGGAGCAGGTCGGGGGCCTGCTCAGGGAAGTCTTCGACCGCCTGGGGACGATCGCCGGTGAGGTGGTGGGGCTGCGCAGGGCCGCGCTGGCCGAGCGGGGCGCCTTCACCGTACGCGATGTGGCCGCCGTCAAGCCGGCGCTCCTGCGGCAGCTCACCGAGCAGCCCGGCGCGGACGGCTTCGGGTTCTTCACGGCGTCGGGCGTGCTGCGGGACCGCGACCGGCACTTCGAGTGGTGGCAGCGCGGCGGGACGGGGGCCGTCCGGCTCCAGCTGAATCTGGACCCGACCAGCGTGGACGTGTACGACTACTTCGAGATGGAGTGGTTCACCGCGGGGCGTGACCGCGGGCGGCGCTCGGTCTTCGGTCCGTACGTGGACTACTACGGTGCCGACCGGTACGTCATCACCCTCGCCGCGCCCGTCACCGACGAGGTCTTCGTGGGCGTGGCCGGGGCCGATCTGCGAGTCGCCGAGTTCGAGCCGCTGCTGCTCGGGGCGCTGCGCGAGACCGGGCACGACGCGGTGCTGGTCGGACCCGAGCGGCGGGTCATCGCCGCGAACACCTCGCGCTGGCTGGTGGGGTCCCGGCTGCCACGGGTGCCGGTGGCGGGCCAGGACGGATTCGTCGCGGTCGGTGAGGTCGGGCTGGACAGCGACTGGGTGGTGGCGCTGGCGCCCCACGCGTAGGCCGCCGCCGCACGAGTCCCCGCAGGGACCGTACGCGGAGCCCGCCGGCTCCGGCCCGGGGTGCCCTTCCGCGCGCCGGGACGAGGAACCCGCAACGACAAGGAACGGCAGGGCGGGACCGCAGGACAAGGATCCACAGCGCAAGGGACCGCAGGGCCGCCACGGCCGTGCGGTCCCTCGTCGTTTCCGGGCCCCCGTACCCGGCTCGGATGACGTACGGCCGTCCCGCACGGAAACAACTTCCGCGGTATCTATTGACTTACAAACTCTAGGTTTAGAGTATTTGCCTCACCACTGCTCGCCACGAGAGTTGGAGAGTCCCACCATGACGGGCACCGCAACGACCGACGCAGCTCCGTACTTCGACGTCGCCGACCCGGGTTTCTCGATCACCTCCGCCGCCGTGCACGAGGCGCGCGAGAGCGGCTGGTACGCCAGGACCAACTACGGCCTCGCGATCCTGCGCTACGACGAGGTCAGCCGGCTGCTCAAGCACCCCCGGCTCCGTCAGGGCAGCGTCGCCTGGCCCGCGCACAACGGTGTGACCGAGGGCCCGTTCGCCGACTGGTGGGCCAGCTGGGTGCTCAACAAGGAGGGCGAGGAGCACCACCGGCTGCGCAGGCTGATGAACCCCGCCTTCTCCCCCAAGCTCATCGGCTCTCTCGTACCCCGGTTCCAGGCGCTCGCCACCGAGCTGATCGACGGCTTCGCCGAGGCCGGCCGGTGCGAGTTCGTCTCGGAGTTCGCCGAGCCCTACGCGGCGCGCGTAATCGCCATCATGCTCGGTATCCCCGAGTCCGAGTGGCAGGTCATCGCCCGTGAGTCGACCACGATCGGCCTGGCCATGGGCGTGACCATCCGCGAGGACCTCGGCCGGATCGAGGAGGCCCTGGCCTCGCTCTACGCGTACGCCGACGAGCTGATCGCCGACCGCCGCCGCCATGAGCGCGACGACTTCGTCACCCGTCTGGTGCGGGCCAGCCGTGACACCGACAGGCTCAGCGACACCGAACTGCGCGACGGTCTGCTGCTGCTGATCTTCGGCGGCTTCGACACCACCCGCAACCAGCTGGGGCTCGCCCTCCAGTCCTTCGTCCGCCACCCCGGCCAGTGGCGGCTGCTCGCCGAGCGGCCCGAGCTGGGCGGGAAGGCCGTCGAGGAGGTCATGCGCGTCAATCCGACCGTCCGCTGGGTGACCCGCGAGGCCGTCGAGGACTTCACCTTCCAGGGTCTGGACATCGAGGCCGGCACCACGGTTCATCTGTGGAGCGAGTCGGCCGGCACCGACCCCCGTGTGTTCGGCGAGCGCTCCTTCGACATCACCGCCGAGCGCAAGCCGCACTTCGGCTTCGGCGGCGGAGCCCACCACTGCCTCGGCCACTTCGTCGCCCGCAGCGATATGAGTGAGGCCCTGCCGCTGCTGGCCCGCCGTCTGCGCGATCCCCGGATCGGCGAGGGCTCCGAGTGGCTCCCCGACTCGGGCAACACCGGCCCCGTCCGGCTCCCCCTCACCTTCACCCCCGCTTCCTGAACCGGGAGCGGGCGTCCCAGAGCGAGAGGAATCCCCATGAAGGTCACCGTCGACCTGGCCCTGTGCCAGGACCACGGCCAGTGCGCCATCGCCGCGCCCGCCGTCTTCCGCATCAACGACGAGGGCAAGCTGGAGTACGACGGCGAGCCCGACGACTCGCTGCGCGACGAGGTCGAGGAAGCCGCCGACGTCTGCCCCGTCCAGGCCATCCTCGTCCAGGACTGACGGGACCGCGCCCATGACCGCACACGTCGCCGTCGTCGGAGGGTCGCTCGCGGGCCTGCGGACCGCCGAGCAGCTGCGGGCGGCAGGCCACACGGGACCCGTCACCGTCTTCGGTGCCGAGCGCCATCTCCCGTACAACCGGCCCCCGTTGTCCAAGGAGCTGCTGTACGCGCCGGGCGCGGCCTCACCCGGTGAACTGCACGCCAAGGTGGCCTTCCGCCGCCGGGCGTCGGTCGCCGACGTCACCTTCCGGCTCGGTACGCCGGTCGTCGCGGCCGACCTGCCCGGCGGCCGTCTGTCGCTTCAGGACGGCTCCTCCGTCGCGTACGACGGACTCGTCGCCGCCACCGGACTGCGGCCGCGCCGTCTGGAGCTGCCCGGTCCGCACGCCGGACGCCATGTCCTGCGCACCCTTGAGGACTGCGTCGCCCTGCGCGGCGGTCTGCGTCCGGGCGCCGCGGTCGTGGTGCTCGGCGCGGGCTTCATCGGCTGCGAGGTCGCGGCGACCGCGCTGCGGCTGGGCTGCCGGGTCACCGTCGTGGAACCCGGCGGCGGGCCGATGCAACGGGTTCTGGGCGCACGGCTGGCCGACGGGATCCGGCGCCACCACGAGGCCGCCGGAATCACCTTCGTCATCGGACGGTCCGCCGCCCGCTTCCTCGGCGAGGGCTCCGTCACCGGGGTGGGCCTCGACGACGGGAGCACACTCGCCGCCGAGGCCGTCGTCGAGGCGGTCGGCTCCGTACCCAACACCGAGTGGCTGGCGGGGAACGGCTCCCTCGATCTGAGCGACGGAGTCCTGTGCGACAACCGGCTCATGGCGCGGGGAGCCGAACGCCTCGTCGCCGCGGGCGACATCGCCCGCTTCCCCAATCCGCTCTTCGACGACGTACCCCGCCGTGTCGAGCACTGGTCCATCCCCACCGACACCGCCAAGCGGGCCGCGGCCACCCTCACCGAGGCCCTGACCGGAGCCGGAGCGGGCCCCGGCGACCGGGTCCCGTTCGCGCCGGTCCCCTCCTTCTGGAGCGACCAGCTGGATCTGCGGTTCCAGAGCTTCGGCTCACCCGCCCTCGCCGACGAGGTACGGGTGGAGGAGGGCGACCCGGACCGTCCCGCGGACGGCGTCCTGGCCACCTGCCACCGGCGCTCGGCCCATGTCGGAACCATCGCCGTCAACCTTCCGCCCGCCCGGCAGCGCGAACTGCGCGCGGCCTTCACCACCCTCCCCGCGGCCGTCTGACCGCGGGGCAGCCCTCCCGGGGGGCCCGTCCGGCCCCGGGTAACCGATCCCCGCGAACCACCGCCGGGAGCCCCTTCCACCACACCACCGGGAGCCCGGGGCCCTTCCACCAACATCCGTCGCCCGTAACCGCCCGCGACCCCGTTCCTCCCGCCTGCCGCGAGACCACTGCGAGGTACCCATGACCATCACGTCCACGAGCACCATCACGGCGCTGGACCGGCACCGCGAGCGCAATGCCGACCAGGACGCGGTCGACGCCGTGCGCGCCCGCATCGCCGACGCGGGCGTCGAGTACATCTACTACCAGTCGGTGACCGTCAACGGCCGGGTCATCGGCAAGGTGGTGCCCGCCGGGCACCTGCTCCGCAATCTGGAGAAGGGCGTCCAGATGCACCGCACGGTGCTGGCCGACTTCCAGGTCGACCGCGCCGGAAACCTCCTCGGCGGCGGCACCCAGGCGGCCGAGTTCACCGCCGTCCCCGACCTCGACACCTTCGCCGTACTGCCCTGGGACACCGGCGTCGGCCGGTTCTTCTGCCGTCTGTACGAGCCGGAGCACCGGGCGGAGATCGGCGGACGGCCGCTCGCCACCGACGTGCGCGGCAATCTGATGCGGCTCCACGCGGAGTTCACCGCACGGACCGGCCTGGAGATGCGCTCCGGCTGTGAGCCGGAGATGACCTGGACCGGCCCGGGACTGGAGGTGCGCCACCGTCCCGACGACAGCCCGGCCTACCGGGTGGACCTGCTGGAGCGCAGCCGCCCGATCTACCAGAAGGTCATGACGTACGCCCGGGCTCTTGGCCTCGACATGATCGAGGGCGACTACGAGGACCCGGGCCAGATCGAGCTGAACTGGATGTACGACCATGCCGATCTGACCGCCGACCGGCTCATCACCTATCGGCAGATCTGCCGCCAGGTGGCCCGCGAGCTCGGCGTCACGGCCAGCTTTATGCCCAAACCGGCCACCGGCATGATGGGCAACGGCTGCCACCACAACCTCAGTCTGTGGCGCGGCGGGGAGAACGTCCTGGCCGAGCCCGGCCGCCGGGAGCTGCATCTGACCGAGACCGGCCGCCACGCGCTGGGCGGCATCCTGACCCATGCCGCGGGCGCCATGGCCGTGATGGGCCCGACCGTCAACTCCTACAAGCGGTACTGGGACTCGGGCCAGTTCGCCCCCTCGCAGATCAACTGGGGCATGGACAACAAGACCTGCACGGTACGCCTGTCCGCCAACGGACGCCTGGAGTTCAAGCTCCCCGACGCCATGGTCAACCCCTATCTCTCGCACGCCGTCCTCATCGCCGCGATCTCCGACGGTCTGGACAACCGGATCGACCCCGGTCCGCCGCAGCAGGGCTCCAGTTACGGCGCCGAGTCCCGGTTCACGGCCCTGCCGCTGACCCTGGGCGAGGCTCTGACCGCCTTCTCCGGGGACCCGGTGGTCAGGCGGGCGCTGAGCGAGGAGACCGCCGACCTCTACCACGCCTACAAGTCGGACGAGTGGGCCCGCTTCTGCGGGGTCGTCACCGACTGGGAGCACATGATGTATTCGGAGGACACCCCGTGACCACGCCCCTGCGCCTCGCCTGTATCGACTCGGACGCCCCGCCGCTCTTCCTCCTGACCGACCCCGTCAAGGGACGGCTCGGCTATGAACCGGCCGTCGGTGAACTGCTCGCCGCCGAACTGGGCCGCCCGCTGGAGTGGGTCTGTCTTCCGTGGTCCCAGATGCTTCCCGCCGTCCGGCGCGGGGAGGCCGACGCCGTGCTGTGCGGCCAGGGCGTCACCGAGTCCCGGCTGCGCGAGGTCGACTTCACCCGCCCCTACGCGGTGTTCCACGAATCGGTGCTCGTACGCCGGGGCGATCCGGTGCACACCCCCGCTGATCTGCACGGACGCCGGGTCGCCGCGATCGCGGGCAGTACCAATATGACCCTGGCCAAGACCTTCGAGGGCGCGGTCACCGTCTCCTTCGGCGGCGACACCGACGATGTGTTCGGCGATATGCTCGCGGCGCTCAGATCCGGTGAGGTGGACGCGGTCGTCGACGACGACGTGGTGTTCGTACCGCTCGGCGAGCACCCGGACTTCGAGCAGGCCTTCACCGTGCCCACGGGAAATCAATGGGCCGTCGGCGTCGCGAAGGACCGCCCGGGCGACCTGGCGGCGCTGGACGGCGCGCTCGCCCGGATCACCGCCGACGGCAGACTGGAGCGGGTGTGGGCCGAGTGGCTCCCGGGCCTGGAGTACCCGTTCGCGGCTCCGGGCTCCGGGCCGGACCCGGCCGCCGCCGCGCGGGGCCCGGTGTGAGGCCCCGTATCGCCGTCATCGGCCGCCGCTCCGCCTCCGTATCCGGTCTGCGGTTCAGCGCCACCGTCGCCGCCGAGGCCATCGGCGACGCCGTCTTCGCCGCCGGCGGCGAGCCGCTGATCCTGCACGGCGGACCGCGTGAGCGGATGGCCGAACTGCCCGCGCGGCTGGCCGGGTTCGACGGGGTGCTGCTGCCCGGCGGCTCGGACGTCCATCCCGCCCACTACGGACAGGTTCCCGGTCCGAGGACCGTTCCGGACCACGAGGAGCAGGACGCACTCGATCTCGCCGTCGCCCGTGCCGTCATCGCCCTCGGGATCCCGGCGCTCGCCGTCTGCCGGGGCATGCAGGTGCTCAACACCGTCTGCGGCGGCACCCTGCTCCAGGATCTGCCGGACGGCCCGGTGCCCCATCTGGACGCCCTGCACGAGGTCACGGTCGAACCGGGCTCCCGGCTGGCGTCCGTGGTCGGGACCACCGCGTTCAAGGTCTCCTCCTACCACCACCAGGCGATCGACCGGCTCGGCGAAGGACTGCGGGTGGTGGCCAGGGCGCCGGACGGCTGTGCCGAGGCGGTGGAGCACACCGGGGCGGACGTGCTCGCCGTCCAGTGGCACCCGGAGGACCTGTTCGACAGCTCCGGTCAGGACGCGGCCCTCTTCCGCGATCTGACCGGCCGTGCCGCCGCACGGCGTGCCGCGACCCGAAAGGAACGCCCAGCATGACCAAGCCCACCGAGGACCGGGCCCTGGCCGTCCGCGCGGAGCTGGAGAAGCGCTTCGCCGGGCTCGCCCTGCCCACCCGGCCGTATATCGACGGGCGGTGGACCGACCCCGCCGGCGGTGACACGTTCGACCGGATCTCCCCGCGCGACGGACGGCTGATCGCCCGTGTCGGCGCGGGCGGGGCGCGGGACGTCGACCGCGCGGTGGCCGGTGCCCGGCGCGCCTTCGACAGCGGTGTCTGGTCCGGGCGTCCGCCCCGGGAACGGCGCCTGGTGCTCCAGCGGCTGGCCCGGCTGGTCGAGGAACACGCCGAGGAACTGGCCCTCATCGAGTCCGTCGACATGGGCAAGCCGTACACCGACGCGCTCGCCGTCGATCTGCGGGTGACCGTCCAGTCCCTGGACTTCTACGCGGAGGCGGTGGACAAGCGCTACGACGAGGTGGCGCCCACCGCTCAGGACAGGCTCGCCACCATCACCCGGGAGCCGCTCGGGGTGGTCGGCGCGGTCGTGCCGTGGAACTTCCCGCTGATGATGGCCGCCTGGAAGATCGCGCCCGCGCTGGCCGTGGGCAACTCCGTCGTCCTCAAGCCCGCCGAGCAGTCCCCGCTGACGGCGCTGCGGTTCGCGGAGCTGGCAACCGAGGCGGGCGTCCCCGACGGCGTCCTCAATGTGGTGCCCGGCCTCGGACCGACGGCCGGAGCGGCCCTGGGCCGCCACCACGGAGTCGACGCCGTCGCCTTCACCGGCTCCGGCGAGGTGGGCCGCGAGTTCCTGCGTTACGCGGCGGACTCCAACCTCAAGGAGGTCTCGCTCGAACTGGGCGGCAAGTCACCGCAGATCGTCATGCCCGACGCACCGGATCTGAGCGTGGTCGCCCGCGCGGTCGCGAACGGCGTCTTCTTCAACCAGGGGGAGGCGTGCTCGGCCGGGTCACGGCTCCTGGTCCACCGGGACATCGAGGAGGAACTGCTGGAGCTGGTCCTCGCGGAGAGCCGCCGGCTCGTGGTGGGCGATCCGCTCGACCCGCGCACCGACATCGGCGCGCTGGTGGAGGACAGGCATCTGGAACGGGTCCTCGGGTATGTGCGCGGGGCCCTCGACGAGGGGGCGCGGCTCGTCCTCGGCGGTGACCGGATCCTCGCCGGGACCGGGGGCTACTACGTCGAGCCGACCGTCTTCGACCGGGTCGACCCCCGGTCGCGTATCGCCCGCGAGGAGGTCTTCGGACCGGTGCTCTCGGTGTTCTCCTTCGAGAACACCGAGGAGGCGGTACGGCTCGCCAACGACACCGAGTACGGCCTGGCGGCGGCGGTGTGGTCGAGGGACCTGTCGACCGCGCACCGGCTCGCGCGGTCGGTCCGCGCCGGCACCGTGTGGGTCAACTGCTTCGACGACAGCGACATCACGGTCCCGTTCGGCGGCTACGCGCAGTCCGGCCTCGGCGGCCGCGACAAGTCCCTGCACGCGCTGGAGAAGTACACCCAGCTGAAGTCCACCTGGATCAGGCTGTGAGCGCGCGGGAGCGGGTGCCCGTCGTGCTGCGGTCCGAGGTGGAGCCGCCGGGCGGCGCGCCCCCGGGCGGGGATCCGCGGATCGCCGTCCTCGTGTCGCTGAACTTCCCCGGCATGACCGAACCGGTCGCCGGTCTGGTACGGCGCTTCACCCGGACCACACTCGACACCCTGGGCGCCCTCGGAGCGGGTTACGAGCTGATCGACACCTCACTCGACGCCCCCGGTCCGCCGGAGGACGTCACCCGGTACGACGGGCTGCTGCTCCTCGGCGGGGGCGATGTGGACGCGGGCCTGTACGGCTTCCACGGCCCGGTCCCCGGCACCTACGGCGTCGACCGGCGCGCGGACGAGCACGGCCTGGCCGCGATCCGGGCGGCGGTGGCGGCGGAGCGGCCGGTGCTGGGCATCTGCCGGGGGTCGCAGCTGATCAATGTGGCGTACGGCGGCACCCTGGTACCGGATCTGACGGACTACCGGCTGCACCACGGCGGCCCGGGGCAGCCGATGTTCCTCGACGAGAAGGTGAGCGTCGACCCGGACTCCCGCCTCGTGGGGCTGACCGGCACTCCCCTGCTCACCGTCCGCTCGGGCCATCACCAGGCCGTCGACACGGTGGGCGAGGGTCTGGTCGCGGTGGCGCACGCCGCCGACGGGGTGATCGAGGCGACCGAGGACCCCCGGCGCTGGGTGGTGGGCGTCCAGTGGCACCCGGAGGACCCGGACGGACCCGAGGCCGACCGGATGCGGCTGTTCGAGGGCTTTCTCTCCGCCTGCCCCCGCTGATCCCCGCGAACGGCCCCCGGCGGACGGCGATCCCCCGGGGCGTCCGCCTGCGGCACACCGGGGGAACTCCCGTATCCCACCCCTCCGGCGTTCGAGGAGCAGGGCCGGCCATCCCAGCCCCTCCCGCGATCGAGGAGCCGGGTCCGGGGCAGAGCCCCGGGAGTACGGGGGACCGACCCCAGCCCTCGGTGCCACCCGGGGCACATGTCAGCCCTCCCGCGATGGAGGAGCAGGGCCGGTCATTTCAGCCCCTCCGGCGATTGAGGAGCGGGGTCCGGGGCAGAGCCCCGGGAGTACGGGGGGACCGCCACCAGCCCTCGGTGCCACCCGGGGCACATGTCAGCCCTCCCGCGATTGAGGAGCGCGTCCGCCCCGGGAAGCACGCCCGTGAAGCCGCCCGGGGACACACGCCCACGGGCCCCCTCGCACATGACCGTGCGGCCTTCCGGAAAGCTCCGGAAGGCCGCACGTTCCTCATGGCACGGGCCCGCCGTGACCACGGCACCGGCCGCCCCGGGGGTCGGGGCCCGTGGCGGCCGGTGCCTGAAGCCGCGACGCGCGGGATCACCCTCGTACCGGACGTACCCGGGTCACCCCGGCACCACGACGGACATCCGTGCCGGACGCCGTACGCCCGGCGGGATCCCCACGGCACGACGACCTGCCGAACGCCTCACGGACGGTCGTCCCGACGGACAGCCCGACGGCTGCCGGGCCGCCGCCCGGCAGCCGCCGATCCGGCGCCGCCCGCGGGCGGTACCTCAGCGCTTGTGCCGCAGCGCCGCGATGTTGTCGTAGCCGATCCGCGCGTACTCCAGCGACTGGCCGGGTACCGAGCCGCTGGGCGCGTTGTCCTGCTCGACCATCGGGTTGTGGTAGTTCTTCTCCCCGACACGGGAGAAGAACCGCTCGTAGTCGATGTCGCCGGTGCCGAAGGGCACCATGTCGTATCCCATGCCGCTGCCGGTGTTGATCACACCGTCCTTGGCGTGGAACAGCGGGTAGCGCTTGTTGTAGCGGTCGACCAGCCGCGCGGGGTCGAAGACGCTGGTGCGCTTCTGCCCGTCGTGCGCGGTGTAGGTGTGGAACTTGTACCGGGCCACGTGCGCCCAGAAGATGTCCATCTCCAGCCAGACGTTCCGCGGGTCGGTCTCCTGGAGGAAGTACTCCAGCTTGCGGATGCCGGAGCTGCGGGTCGGGCGGCCCTGCGCGTCGAGCGGCCCGCCGTCGAGCAGGAAGTCGTAGGCGCCGTCGTGGTTGTGGGTGTAGAGCTTGATGCCCGCCCTGCGGGCGATGGCGCCCATGGCGTTCCACTTCTCGGCGGCGGCGTCCCATTCGGCCTTGGTGGAGCCCCAGGTGGGGTCGCCACCGGTGCCCATGTGCTCCATACCGAGGATGTTGGCGATCTCCAGGGCCTGCTTGAACCGGTCCAGGTCGGGGGTGCTCAGCGGCCACGAGCCGGGGATGAAGCCGTGGTTGCCCTGGGCCCGCAGCCCGAAGTCGTCCAGCCAGGAGCGCAGCAGATGGGCGCCCTGGACGGAGTCGAGGTTGCCGCCGCCGGGGGCGTTGGCGTGCTGGCCGTAACCGGCGAACTCGACCTGCTTGTAGCCGTAGCGGGCGAGCTGCTTGAAGACCTCGCGGAAGCCGGAGGGGAGGTCGCTGGTGAGCGGGTCCCGGCCGATCGCGTCGCGGACGGTGTAGAGGATGATGCCGCGCTTGTGGGCGGGGACGAGGGCCTTCTTGTCATGGCCGTGCCCCTTGCCGCGGTCCTTGTCGTCCGCGAGGGCGGGCGAGGCGCCGAACACCGGGGCGGCGACGGCCGCGGCCCCGATGGCGGTGCAGGTGCTGAGGAAGCGCCGGCGGTCCACGCCGAGGGTGCGGCGCAGGGAGTCGTCGGTGCCGGGTTCGTCCTTGAACGGGGTCACGGTCTCTCTCTTTCGGCTGGGGTTTGTTCCGGAGCGGAGCCTCGGTTGAGGCCGGCCAGGTGGAGCAGCAGGGACTTCACGTCGGTGGCCGCGACACGGCCCTCGACTGCGCGGGGGGTGGAGCACAGGATGAGCGGACCTTCGTCGTCGCTCGGGGGGAGGCGGCCGTGGCTGCCGCGGATCGGTGAGGGGTCGAGGGGTACGACCGCGAGGCGGTAGCGCATGCCGAGCTTCTTGCGGGCGACCGCCTTGGCCGCCTTCAGCCGGACATAGGGGTCCTCGGGGTCCATGAACAGCTCGACCGGGTCGTAGCCGGGCTTGCGGTGGATCTCGACGAGCTGCGCGAAGTCGGGGGCGCGGTCGTCGTCGAGCCAGTAGTAGTACGTGAACCAGGCGTCGGGCTCCGCGATCGCGACCAGTTCACCGGAGCGCGGATGGTCGAGGCCGTGGGCCTTCTTGCCCTCGTCGTCGAGGATGTCCTCGATCCCGTCGAGCCCGGAGAGTGCTTCGCGGGTGGCGTCGAGGTCCTCGGGCCTCTTGACGTAGACATGGGCGAGCTGGTGGTCGGCGACGGCGAAGGCACGGGAGGCCATCGGGTCCAGGTACTCCATGCCGTCCTGGGTGTGGACCTCCAGCAGCCCGGCCCTGCGCAGGGCGCGGTTGATGTCGACATGGCGGTCGACCCGGGTGATCCCGTACTCGGAGAGGGCGACGACCGTGCGGCCCTCGCGCCGGGCGTCCTCCAGCAGGGGGGCCATGGCGGCGTCGAGCTCGGTGGCGGCGCGATGGGAGCGCGGGTCGTCGGGCCCGTACCGCTGGAGGTCGTAGTCGAGATGCGGAAGGTAGCACAGCGTCAGATCGGGGTGCCGGGTCCGCATGATGTGCCGGGTCGCGTCGATGATCCACTGGCTGGAGACGAGGTCGGCGCCCGGCCCCCAGAAGTGGAAGA
This sequence comes from Streptomyces sp. NPDC051018, assembly GCF_044456085.1. NCBI lineage: Bacteria > Bacillati > Actinomycetota > Actinomycetes > Kitasatosporales > Streptomycetaceae > Streptomyces > Streptomyces sp. NPDC051018. The sequence continues at coordinate 97,339 of NZ_JBITFN010000024.1, read as the reverse complement.
GGGGGAACTCACCGAACCGCGAGACGAGTTCGTCGTGGAGCGCCGGGGGGCGGGTGTAGCAGTCGGGCTCCTTGCGGCCGTCGGCGTAGTAGATCGGCCGGGGGGTGACGGTGAAGTCGGTGTCCGCCCCCATCGCGTACCACCAGCAGACATTGGCGACCGTATAGCCGGGGTGGGCCCGGCGTGCCGCGTCCCACACCTTGTCGCCGGAGACCAGCCCGTTGTGCTGGCGCCACAGCAGCACGTCGCCGAGTTCGCGGAAGTACCAGCCGTTGGCGACGATGCCGTGCTCGGACGGCAGGGTGCCGGTGAGGAACGTGGACTGGGCGGCGCAGGTCACGGCGGGCAGCACGGTGGACAGGGGTGCCCGGGAACCGGAGCTGCCGAGCGCCTTGAGATGGGGCATGTGGTCGAGGAGCCGGGGGGTGAGACCGACGACGTCCACGACCAGGAGGGGGGTGGGGCTTGTGGTGTCCGTCATGGCAGCTCCTTCAGCCCGAGGCCGGTCAGCAGATCGCGGGCGAGCGTGAGTTCGGCGGCGATGCCCTCGGCGAGCTGGGTGCGGCTGCGCGGGCGCAGCTCGTCGGGGAGGACCTGCCAGGTGTACGTCTCGACCTCCAGATGACGGGTCAGGGGCACGGGGCCGCCGACGAGCCGGGTGAGGGTGTCCTCGAGCACGGGGAGGGTGGAGGTGAGCGGCGGGGCGGGCGGGGAGTGCAGGGGGATGTGGAAGTGGGAGCGCCAGGGGGACGATTCGGGCAGTACCTGGACGAGTACGGCTTCGTCGAGGTCGTCGGTGCCCCGGAGTCCGGCCGCGGTGCGGGTACGGGTCTGGTGGAGGAAGCGGGGTTCGGCGAAGGCGCCGAGGGCGGCCCGCACCTCGGGCAGATGGGGTTCGCCGGCGTGCAGGGCGGCGGACAGCTGGGCCTTGGGGACGGTGATCGAGGCGGCGGCGAGATCGGCCAGCGCCTGCCGGGGGTCCTCGAACGAGGTGGCGAGGTGGCAGGTGTCGATACAGACGCCGATACGGTCGGAACCGACGGCGGTCAGCGGCCCGATGGCGTCGGCGGTGGTCTCGACGACACAGCCGGGCTCGGGTTCGAGCGCGATCCGGATGGACTTCCCGGTGAGCTCGGCCAGCGCGTCGAGCCGTTCCGCGAGCGTGGTGAGGGCGGCGGTGGCGGTCGCGGCCCCGGTGTCGTCGAAGGCGGTGCGCCAGGCGAGGGGCAGGGTGGAGATCGTGCCCTCGGTGACGTCGTCGGGGAGGAGGGCGGCGAGCAGCCGGGCCAGATCGGTGGTGTGGGCGAGCCGCTCGGGTTCGGTCCAGTCCGGCCGGTAGACGCGGTACTTGACCTCCCCGGAGCCGAACCCCTCGTAGGGGAAGCCGTTGAGGGTGACGACCTCCAGTCCGCGGCGGTCGAGTTCCGCCTTGAGTCCCCGCAGGGCCGACGGGTCGGTGATCAGGGCGCGGGCCGCGTCCCTGGCGAGCCACAGGCCGATACCGAGGCGGTCGCGGCCGAGCCGTCTGCGTACGGGTTCACAGTGGTCGCGGAGCTGGGCGAGGACGCCGTCGAGGGTCTCCGCGGGGTGGACGTTGGTGCAGTAGGAGAGGTGGACGGTCGAACCGTCGGGGTGGCGGAAGCGCATACGTCCCTCCCCTCATTCCCCGCCGCGGAGGATGGAGTTGCCCTCGTGGAGGGCGTCCGGCGCGGGGACGTCGAGCTGGAGCCGGCCGCTGATGCCGTAGAAGGCGACCGGGTTGCGCCACAGGACCCGGTCCACGTCGTCGTCGGAGAATCCGGCGGCGAGCATGGCGTCGCCGACCTTGCGGGTCTTCAGCGGGTCGCTCTTGCCCCAGTCGGCGGCGGAGTTGACCAGCACCTTCTCCGTGCCGTACGTCCGCAGGACGGCGACCATGCGGTCCTCGTCCATCTTGGTGTCCGGGTAGACGGAGAAGCCGAGCCAGCAGCCGCTGTCCTTGGCGTGCTGGACCGTCGTCTCGTTGAGGTGGTCGAGCAGGACGTGCTCGGGGGGAAGGGCGGACTCGCGGACGACGTCGACGGTGCGGTGCAGTCCGGCGAGCTTGTCGCGGTGCGGGGTGTGCACGAGGGCGGGCAGCCCGTGGTCGGCGGCGAGCTGGAGCTGGGCGGCGAGCGCGGTGTCCTCGGCGGGGGTCATCGAGTCGTAGCCGATCTCGCCGACGGCGACGACGGAGTCCTTGACGAGGTAGCGGGGCAGCTCGTCGAGTACGGGGGTGCAGCGCGGGTCGCCCGCCTCCTTGGGGTTCAGCGCGATGGTGCAGTGGTGGGCTATGCCGTACTGGGCGGCCCGGAAGGGCTCCCAGCCGAGCAGCGCGTCGAAGTAGTCGTAGAAGCTCTCGGGCGAGGTACGGGGCTGGCCCAGCCAGAAGGAGGGCTCGACCAGGGCGCGGACTCCGGCCGCGTACATGGCTTCGTAGTCGTCCGTGGTGCGGGAGGTCATATGGATGTGGGGGTCGAAGATGCGCATCAGGACTCCTCGGAGTGCTCACCCGTGAGGGTCAGCACGCGGATCAGATCGGGGGGTGTGGCACGGCCAGCGGCCGTGCGCTCTGCGGCGAAGTCGGTGAGCATCCTGGCGAGTTCGGCATCTCCCGCGGCGCGGCGCTCCAGAGCGGCGACGGCGTCGAGGCCCACACCCGTGAAAAGGCACTTCAGGATGGCGTGCCGCCAGGCGTGGGTGTCCAGGTGCTCGGCGGCGTAGGGGCCGACGGCCGCGGCGACCAGCCGGGTGTCGTTGGTGCGCAAGGCGTCCTCGACGAGCGGGAGCGCGGCGTCGGGCGGGGTGAGGCCGCCGAGGCCGGGCAGGGCGAGGAGGAGCGCGCGGCGCTCGGAGGCGGTGCCCCGCGCGTAGAGCCGGATGAGGGTGCCGGCACCGGGCCCGGCCCCTGCTCCGGCCTCGGTGAGGAGCAGGACGCGTACGGAGTCGGCGTGTTCCTGGCCGCAGCGGCGGCCCGCCTCGGCGAACCGCAGCTCCCAGGCGGGTGTCCGCCCCGGCGGTGAGGTGGTGCCCGCGGTGGGGCCGCCGCGGGCGTCGGCGGCGGTCTTCAGGGCCGCGTCGAGCCAGGCGCGGGCGCTGTCGTCGAGGAGGGCGTCGAGTTCCTCGCGGGACCTCAGCATGCCGTCGCTCCCTTCGCGCGGAGGAACTCGATGGACGCACGGGCCTGTTCGGGGCCCGCGTGGGAGTGCCGGGGCAGTTCCACGACGGTCAGTCCCTGGTAACCGGTTGCGGCGAGCGCCTCCAGCACGGGCGGGAAGTCGATCTCGCCGTCTCCGAACGGAAGGTGCTCATGGACACCCCGGCGCATGTCCTCGATCTGCACATGGCGCAGCCAGGGCGCCGCCTCCCGTACACACTCGGCGGGCGACAGCTCCTCCAGGCACTGGCAGTGCCCGATGTCGAGCGTGAGCCCGAGGTGCCCGGGGTCGCCGAGCAGCGAGCGCAGCCGGTGGAAGTCGTCGATGGTGGCGAGGAGATGCCCGGGTTCGGGCTCCACGGCCAGGGGGACACCGGCGGCTTCGGCGGCGTCGAGCACGGGCGAAAGGGACTCCGCGAGCCGCTTCCACGCGGTGTCCGGGTCGGTGCCCTCGGGGGTGATTCCGCTGAAGCAGTGCAGGGCGCGGGCGCCGAGATCGGCGGCGACGCGTACGGAGGTGATCAGCAGGTCCCTGCGGGCGGCCCGGGCGCCGGGGTCGGCGTCGAGGAGCGTGGGGCCGTGCTTGCGGCGCGGGTCGAGCACATAGCGGGCGCCGGTCTCGACGGTGACGTCGAGCCCCAGTTCGGCGAGGCGGGCGGCGGTCTCCCGGGTGCGCGCGGCGAGGCCGGGCGCGAGCGGGTCGAGATGCATATGGTCGAGGGTCAGTCCGACTCCGTCGTATCCGAGGTCGGCGAGCAGCGCGAGGGCGTCGGTGAGACGGAGGTCGGTGAGCCCGTTGGTGCCGTAGCCGAAACGGAGTCCGGGGGCGGGCGCGGGGGCCCGACCGGGCACGGAGGCGCCATCGGGCATGGGGGCCCGACCGGGCACGGGTGCCGGTGCGGTGCCAAAGGCCGGCGTGGGGCCGGTAGGCGCCGGGCCGGAGGGCGGCGTGGGGCTCATGTGGGGCTGACCTTTCGTGCGAGTGCGCGGGCGAGCGGGACGAGGCCCGTCAGCGCGAGTGCCGTCGCGGTGCCGGTGGTGTTTCCGGCGCGGGCCGCGAGGGCGGCCTGGAGCGGGATCATGGCCCGGATGCCTCCGCCGACGGCCCGCTGGGTGAGCGGCGGGGAGGGGTTGAGCGCGGCGTGCGCGAAGCCCTTCCCGGCGGTACGGACATAGGTGCCCGCGAGCCCGGTGGCGATCAGCGAGGCCGGGGTACGCCCCGTACTCTCCCCCGCGGCGAACAGTCCGGTCCCCAGCGTCGCGGCGAGCGCGGCGAGCGGAACTCCGGTCGATCCTCCCTGGGTCTCGTGCCGTGACACGGAGGTGACGGCGTAGGTGTGCGCGCCGAGCGCGAGCGCGGCGGGCAGGGCGCGGGCGGTCTCGGGGCCGCGGACGGGCCCGCGAGCCCGTCGTGCCGGCTCCGCACGGTTCACCGCCCGGGCGCCGGGGACCGGGCCCGTTGTCCTGACCGCCGGGGACGGGGAGGCGGGCGCCTGACGGAATCCGTGCGGCCGTGCGCCGGTACGGGAGCCGGGCCGGGGGGCGCCCGGCCCGGCGGGGGCGGGGGCCGGGGTTCCGCCGGAGCGGACCGGCCGGCCGGTGCCGGACGCCCGGGACGCCGTGGCCGTGGCACCCAGCAGCAGATCCAGGGATCGCGCCGCCGCCATGGCCGCGGGGCCCGCCTTGGTGTGCTTGAGACGGATGTCGTAGGACCAGACGGTGGCGGCCAGCGCGGTGGCCACGGCCAGCGCGGGGCGGCCAGCGCGGGAGGCGAGGGCGAGGCCGGTGGCCGTGAGGACGGCTGCCGCCGTGAGTGCGGCCCGGGGGGTGATCCGTCCGGAGGGGATCGGGCGGTGCGGGCGGTCGATCGCGTCCTCGTCGCGGTCCGCCCAGTCGTTGAGCGCCATGCCCGCCTCGTACAGGCACAGCGAGGTGCCGATGGCGAGCGCGGTGCCCCGGCCGGGGCGCACTCCGATGGCGGCGGCTCCCGCGAGGGCGTCGCCGGGGACGGTCAGCAGGGCGGACACCCTCAGCAGTTCGGCCCATGCGCCGAGCCGTTCACGGGTGGTGGCACGGCCCGCCGGTTCCGGGCCGTGGTCCCGCGGGGGTCCCGCAGGGGTCCCCGGCCCGTCGCCGCCAGAGGAACGTACCGGCTCGTGCTCGGGCACATCGCCGCTGGACGACCCTGCCGACATCTGCGGGGGCACATCGCCGCTGGACGAACCTGCCGACTCCTGCTCGGGCACAACACCGCTGGACGAACCTGCCGGCACCTGCGCCGGGACCTCGCCGCCCGAGGACCGTACGGCGGCCCCGTGCCCGGCTCCGGACCCCTGACCGGAGTCGGGCACCGCCGGGGCACCGCCGGGATCGTGACCGATGGATCCGGACACGCCGCTGGACTCGTGGCCGGTGTCCCCGGGGCCGTGGCCGATGGCCTCCCGTCCGCCGGGTTCCCGCCCGGCACCCGGGCCCTGGTCACCGACGGCACCGGCGCCGCCGGCAGCGCCCCGGAAGGAGCCCACGGCCGGGCCCGACGGGCCGGACCCGCCGGCCCTGGTCACCGACCCGCCGCTCACGGAGCCGACGGCGACCGCCCCGGCGTCGGGGGACCCGAGGTGCGCCGACCCCGCGTCCGGGGACGCGAGATGCGCACGGGCCGGCCCGGTCACCGCCGGAACCGTCCGCCGCTGCGGAACCGCCGGCATGTCCGGGACCACGGGGATCACCGGAATCTCCGGTATCGCCGGGGAGGTGCCCCGGGGGCGCGCCGACCGCACCCCCGGGACGGACTGCCCGGGCGCCCGGGCTGCTCCGGACGCCCGGAGTTCCCTCTCCCCGTGCCGGGGCGGAGTCCCGCCGGGCTCGGGCGCGAGGCGCCGCGCCAGCCCCGCGAGGGCTTCGGCGGCCACCCGGCGGACGGCCGCCGTGCGGCCGGGGCGCGTACGGAGGAATCCGCCGGCCGCGCCGGGGCCACCGCTCCCGCCCCCGGGGCCCGCGGTGGTCATCCGGCCCAGCAGGGTCACCGGACCTCCCTCAGCCGCCGGGCGAACGCGAGCAGTTCGCCGTACTGCTCGGACAGCGCCGCGGGGCCGTTGTCCGGGTCCTTGAAGTAGAAGCCGAGCCCGGGCAGGGGCCCGGAGAGGCCGGCCTCGTGGGCACGGGCCACCAGCCGGGCGAGATCGAGGACGAGGGGCGCCGCGAGCGCGGAGTCGCAGCCCTGCCAGATGGTCTGGAGGATCATGCGGGAGCCGAGGAAGCCGTCGAAGGCGATGTGGTCCCAGGCGGTCTTCCAGTCGCCGAGCGCGGGAACGTCGTCGATATGGACCTCGCCCTCGGGTGTCCGCCCGAGGACATCGCTCAGTACCCGTTCCTTGCCGGCGTTCTTGGCCGCCGCCGCGGCCGGGTCGGCCAGCGCTGCTCCGTCCCCGCCGCCGAGGAGATTCGTGCCGGACCAGGCCCGTACGGGCAGGGCGCGTTGCACGAACATCGGGGCGAGCACGGAACGGAGCAGCGTCTGACCTGTCTTGCCGTCGCGGCCGGCGTGGGGAAGTCCGCCGGCCTCGGCGGCGTCCATGAGGTCCGGGGTGCGCAGCCCGGTGGACGGGGTGAAGTTCACGAACGGGCAGCCGGCTCGGACCGCGGCCGCCGCGTAGAGGGAGCTGGGGGCGAGCCGCTGGGCGCCCGGCTCGGGAAGGGGCTCGGTGGAGGCCACATTGACGACCACGACGCGGGCCAGTTCATGGCGGTCGCGGAAGGCGTGGAGGTCGGCGGCGAAGGTGCCGATGAGTTCCTCGTCGGTGCGGCCGTCGCCGGGCAGCGGGCCTCCGGGGCGTATCTCCCCGTCGGCCGCTTCGAGTTCGCCGCGGATCGCGGTGGCGAGGCCGTGCGGCAGTACTCCGGCCCAGGTCAGCTCCTCGGCCCGCTTGGTCAGCGGGGTGCAGGCGGTGTCATGACCGCCGAAGACCAGGGACGGCAGGGAGGGCAGTCCGGCGTGGGTGAACGGATCGGTCTCGGTGACCATGCCGGTCGGCGGATGCAGCCCGGCGGTGACCGCCGCGCATCCGGCGACGGCCGTGGTGGCCACGGAACCGCGCGCTCCGACGAACCAGACTCCGGTGCGTACCCGGTCACCGCCGCCTGCGTGCTCGACGGTGCGTGCTGTGTCGCTCGTCACGGACTGCCTCCCTGCCAGAATCACGTACTCGTGTCACCGATGGTCACTGCTGTGACGGGGTTGGTTGGGTGACGGCGGGCGGGGGGTACGGCGCCTCCCCGCCCGCCGCCGTCTCGGGTCCTCTAGGAGGACAGCTCCTTGAGGGTGATGTTGCGGAAGGACACCTGGTCACCGGCTCCGTGGTTCTGGAGGCCGATGTAGCCGTCCTTCAGGCTGCGCTTCGGGTCCTTGTTGGTGAAGTCGTTGATCTTCGCGCCGTTCAGGAAGACCTGGACACGCTCACCCTGGACCTTGATCTCGTACTGGTTCCACTGCCCCGGAGGCCGCAGCACCCGGTCGCGGGCCTTGAGGTCCGCCGACTTGAAGCCGTAGACCGAACCGGTGGTCCGCGCGGGGGCGTCCGTGGCGTCGATCTGGATCTCGTAGCCGTTGTTCACGGCCGACCAGGGGTCGTCGGAGGCGGGGAAGCCGATGAAGATCCCGGAGTTGTCGTCACCGTCGAGCTTCCAGTCCATCTTCAGGGAGTACGACTTCAGCTCCTTGGCCTGGTACCAGAGCATTCCCATGCCGCCCTCGGACCGCAGCTCACCGTTGACCACGTTGAACTTGCCGGGACCGGCCTGCTTCCAGCCGTTGGTGGTCTTGCCGTTGAAGATGGTCCGCTCACCCGTGTCGGGCTTGCAGTCCGCCTTCACCTGGCCGGACGCGTAGCGCAGACCGCCCAGCAGGTGGTCGCGGAAGGCCGGCTCGGCGTACGACTCCTTGGTGTGGCCGCCGCCGGTGTAGAAGGAACGGCCGCCCTCGTAGGTCTGGCACCAGGCGATGGGGTGGTCGCCCTTCATGGTGCCGCCCTGGTAGGTGGTCTCGTCGAGGGACGCCAGCACCTTGGCCTGCTCACGCGGGTTGGTGCCGTAGTTGTACCACTCGTCGGTCCGCACCCACTCCTCGCCCAGGTGCTTGGTGGCGGGGTGCTTGTGGTCCTCGACCCGCACGGTCGCGGGCTGGATCTGCGGGTGACCGGAGAAGTAGGCGCCGACGAGGCCGCCGTAGAACTTCCAGTCGTACTCGGTGTCGGCCGCCGCGTGGACGCCCATGTAGCCGCCGCCGGTGGCGACGTAGTTCTCGAACGCCTTCTGCTGCTCGGCGTTGAGGACGTCACCGGTGGTGGAGAGGAAGACGACCGCGTCGTAGCGGGCCAGGTTGCTGGTGGTGAACTGGGCGGCGGACTCGGTGGAGTCGACCGTGATGTTGCTGGTCTTGCCCAGCTCCTTCAGGGCCGCGGTGCCGGCCGGGATCGCGTCGTGGCGGAAGCCTGCCGTCTTGGAGAAGACGAGGACGCGCTTGTTGGTGCGGTCCGGCGGGGTGTTGGAGAGCTCGAAGTCGTCGATGTCGTAGAGCGCTCCGGCGCCGCCCTTGAAGACCAGGAACAGCTCGGTGGACTTCTTCGGCACACCCCTCAGCGGGATGTCGATGTCCTGGAAGGTCTCCCAGCTGCCGGTCACGGGCACGGGCCCGGAACCGAGGATCTTACCGGTCGGAGATCCGGTGCGGACCTCCAGGAAGCCGCCCGCTCCGCCGCTGGAGATTCGCGCGGTGAGCTTGGTCGAGCCGCTCAGGTTGTACGGCTTGAACGAGATCCAGTCGTCGTTGTCGATGTCACCGACGGTCTTGCCGCCGTTGGCGGCGGGCTTGTCGTAGGTGCGGATGCCGGACTGGGCGCTGAAGTGCTCGGCCTGGCGGTGGCGCGGCTGGAGCTGCACCTGGTCGTTGGTGGTCAGGGGCGCCTGGCCGCCACCGCCGTTGTCGGTGTACTCGGCCGCGAAGACGCCGTAGATGTTGGCGTTGGGGTCGTGCCCGCCCTCACCCGAGGTCTTGATGGTGCCCGAGCAGCCGTTGGCGGAGGTCAGCTTGTGCGCGTGGCTGTCGTGGCCGAGGAGGTAGTTGACCGTGACCTTCGTGCAGTCGATGGCCCCGGCTTCCTCGTCCTCGGGGTCGGTCACCTTCACCTTGAAGGGGACCTCGTCGCCGAAGTTGAACAGCGCGCCGTCGGCGGGCAGTTCGAGCGTCACCTTCGGGGCGGTGTTGCCGACCACGATCTGGACGCTGGCGGCGGCGGTGCGGCCGGTCGGGTCCTTGACGGTGACGGTCGCCGTGTAGGTGCCGTTCTTCTTGTACCGGTACGAGGGGTTGGCCTCGGTGGACTTGCCGCCGTCGCCGAAGTCCCAGGCGTACGTCAGGGCGTCGCCGTCGGGGTCGGCGCTTCCCTCGGAGGAGAAGTTGACCCGCAGCGGGCCCTTGCCGGACGTCTTGTCCGCCTTGGCCTCGGCCGAGGGCGAGCGTCCGCCGGTCGCGTTCTCGATGCGGTACAGCGCCGAGTGCTCGTTGCCGCCGAACCAGGCGGTGCCGTAGTCCAGGACGTACAGCGCGCCGTCGGGGCCGAACTGCATGTCCATGACCTGGGTGCCGCTCCACGGGAACGGGTTGATCTTGGAGACCGCGCCGTCCGGGCCCTGCTCGATCCGCTTGATCCAGCGGCGGCCGAACTCACCGGCGAAGTAGTTCCCGTCGTACGCCTCGGGGAACTTCACCGGGGACGGGTTGTCCTTGTCGTACTGGTAGACCGGTCCGCCCATCGGGGACTCGCCGCCGCCGCCGAACTCGGGCACGGAAGCGCCGTCGTAGGGGATCCACGCCTTCTTGGCGGGCGGCAGGTCGACGAGGCCGGTGTTGTGCGGGGACTCGTTCTTGGGGGCCGCGCAGTCGAAGGCGGCTCCGGACGTCTTGGTCGCGAAGTCGTAGTCCACGTACGGGACGCCGAAGGTGTTGCACAGCGGCCAGCCGTAGTTGCCCGGCTTGTCGACCTTGACGAAGCCGACCGCGCCGGCGGGACCGCGCTTGGGGTCCGCGGCACCGGCGTCGGGGCCGTAGTCGCCGATGTAGGCGACGCCGGTCTTCTGGTCGACGCTGAAGCGGAAGGGGTTGCGGAAGCCCATCGCGTAGATCTCGGGCCGCGTCTTGGCGGTGCCCGGCGCGAAGAGGTTGCCCTCGGGTATGGAGTACGAGCCGTCCGCGTTCACCTTGATGCGCAGCAGCTTGCCGCGCAGGTCGTTGGTGTTGGCGGAGGTCCGGCGGGCGTCGTACGCGGGGTTGCGGTTCGGCCGGTCGTCGATGGGCGAGTAGCCGTCGGAGGCGAACGGGTTGGAGTCGTCACCGGTCGACAGATAGAGGTTGCCCTGTGCGTCGAAGTCGATGTCGCCGCCGACGTGGCAGCAGATGCCCCGGGTCGCGGGGACGTCGAGGATCTTCTTCTCACTGGCGTTGTCGAGGGTGCCGTCGGCCTTGAGGACGAAGCGGGAGAGGCGGTTGACGCTCTCGAACTTCGCGAAGTCCGCGGCGGTCCCCTCGTTGGGGGCGTCACCGGGCGGGGTGTCCATCGGCGGCGCGTAGTAGAGATAGACGAACCGGTTCTCGCTGAACTTCGGGTCCAGGCCGATGCCCTGGAGACCCTCCTCGTCGTGCGAGTAGACCGGGATCTTGCCGACGATCCGGGTGTTGCCCGCGAAGTCGGTCATCCGCAGCTCGCCGTTGCGGGAGGTGTGCAGCACGCTGCGGTCCGGCAGCACCGCCATGGACATCGGCTCGCCGGTCTCGGCGGCGCCCTTGGCGAGGGTGACCTGCTGGAACGATTCGGCGGCCGGCTCGGGATCAGCGGCGGCAGCGAGCTGGGGTGCGGTGAAGCTGAACGAGGTGGCGGCCAGCAGGCCACCGGTGAGGAGCGCGAGTGCTCTGCGCGCTCGTGGTCTTCTTCTGTTCGTGTGCACGAAATTTTCCTCCGGGATGGACCGGTAGAACGGGGCGGGGGTGCCGTGGAACCGGAGTGCGCCGTCACACCGGGGACCACCTATGTCCTGTACACAACTGGGACGGTAGACGGGTTCGTCCAGATCTGAAAGCCCTTGCGCAGAAGGGAAGTTCAACTTTTTCCCAGCGCAGGACAAAGACGGCCCCGGGCAGGCCGGACCGACCCGGCGGCACCTCGGTCCGCCGGGCCATGACATCTGGTCCGAGCTGCTGTTATGGGCCTCGGAGGGGGCTAGTCGCCGCTTCCGAAGGCCGCGTCGAACGAGGCGGTGGGAGGATCGAAATCGAACCGCTTCAGATCGGCAAGCGCTTGTGGCGCACCGGCCAGCCGGTCCATTCCGGCGTCCTCCCACTCCACCGAGATGGGGCCGTCGTAGCCGATCGACCGCAACATCCGGAATACGTCCTCCCAGGGGACGTCACCGTGTCCGGCCGAGACGAAGTCCCAGCCTCGCCGGGGGTCGCCCCACGGCAGATGCGAGCCGAGCCGGCCGTTGCGCCCGTCGAGACGCTTGCGCGCCTCCTTGCAGTCGACGTGGTAGATCCGGTCCCGGAAGTCGTAGAGAAAACCGACCGGGTCCAGGTCCTGCCACACGAAGTGGCTGGGGTCGAAGTTCAGCCCGAAGGCCGGGCGGTGGTCCACGGCCTCCAGGGCGCGCTGGGTGGTCCAGTAGTCGTACGCGATCTCGCTCGGGTGCACCTCGTGGGCGAACCGCACGCCCTCCGCGTCGAAGACGTCGAGAATCGGGTTCCACCGCTCGGCGAAGTCCTCGTAGCCGCGGTCGATCATCGACTCCGGAACCGGCGGGAACATCGCCACCAGATGCCAGATGGACGATCCGGTGAAACCGACGACGGTGTTCACCCCGAAGGCAGCCGCGGCCCGCGCGGTGGCCTTCAGCTCGGCCGCGGCCCGGCGGCGTACGCCCTCGGGCTCACCGTCGCCCCAGATCCGCGCGGGCAGGATGCCCCGGTGCCGCTCGTCGATCGGGTTGTCGCAGACGGCCTGGCCCACCAGATGGTTGGAGATCGCCCAGCACCTGAGGCCGTACTTCTCCAGCAGCGCGTGCCGCCCCGGAAGGTAACCCGGGTCCGCGAGCGCCTTGTCGACCTCGAAGTGGTCCCCCCAGCAGGCCAGCTCAAGACCGTCGTAGCCGAAGTCACGGGCGAGCCGGCACACCTCCTCCAGGGGCAGATCGGCCCACTGACCGGTGAAGAGCGTGAACGGACGTGGCATGGAGACTCCTAGTCCTCTGCCTGTACGGGGGTGTAGACAGCGTTCTTCTCGGCGCTCTCCTCCACCGCGGCGAGCACCCGCTGCACCTGGAGCCCGTCGGCGAACGACGGGTCCGGGTCGCGGCCCGAGGCGATCGCCTCGACCAGATCGCGCGCCTGGTGGGTGAAGGTGTGCTCATAGCCGAGCGCGTGGCCCGGCGGCCACCACGCCTCCAGATACGGATGGTCCGCCTCGGTGACCAGGATGCGCCGGAAACCGGAGGAGGCGGCGGGCTCGGTGTGGTCGTGGAAGGACAGCTCGTTGAGCCGCTCCAGATCGAAGGCGAGCGACCCCAGCTCGCCGTTGATCTCGAACCGCAGGGCGTTCTTGCGGCCCGACGCCATCCGGGTGGCCTCGAAGGAGGCGAGCGCCCCCGAGCCGAGGCGCCCGTTGAACAGGGCCGCGTCGTCCACGGTGACCGTGCCCCGCGCGGTGCCGCCGGAGCCGGAGAGCCCGGCGGAGGCGCCCGCGAGCAGCGGCCGTTCCCGTACGAAGGTCTCCGCCAGGGCCGAGACCCCGACCAGGGGCTCCCCCGCGAGGAACTGCGCCAGGTCGACGATGTGCGCGCCCAGGTCCCCGAGCGCCCCCGAGCCCGCGTGTTCCCGCTGGAGCCGCCAGGTCAGCGGGAACTCCGGGTCCACCAGCCAGTCCTGGAGATAGATGAACCGCAGATGGCGCAGGGCGCCGAGCCGGCCCTCGGCGATCAGCCGGCGCGCGTAGGACACGGCCGGGACCCGCCGGTAGTTGAAGCCCACCATCGCCAGCTGTCCGCGTGCCCGGGCACGCGTCGCCGCGGCCGTCATGGCCTCGGCCTCGGCGACGGTGTTCGCCAGCGGCTTCTCGCACAGCACATGCTTGCCCGCCTCCAGCGCGGCGACCGCGATCTCCGCATGGGAGTCACCCGGGGTGCAGATGTCGACCAGCTGCACGTCGTCCCGGGCTATGAGGTCGCGCCAGTCGGTCTCGGCCGCCGCCCAGCCGTGCTTGTCGGCCGCGGCACGCACGGCTGACGCGTCACGTCCGGCGATCGCGGCGAGGACCGGCCTGACCGGCAGGTCGAAGACCCGGCTCACATTGCGCCAGCCCTGCGAATGGGCGGCTCCCATGAACGAGTATCCGACCATGCCGACGCCGAGTGTCGGCGGAGCGGCCTCACTGTCCCTGTGTTCCATACGGTTTCCTCCTCGTCGGTCTGCGCGTTGGGGGCGGGCGGCCCGGTCAGATGAAGCCGGTGGGCAGGTACTGGTCGACGTTGTCCTTGGTGACGACGGCGGAGTACAGGGTCAGCGAGTTGGGGATCTCCAGCTCGGCCAGACCGCTGATGCCCTTGCCCTGGGCCACGGCCCGGGCCACGTCGATGGCGGAGGCGGCCATCGTCGGCGGGTAGAGCACGGTCGCCTTCAGCACGCTGTTGTCGGCCTTGATGGCGTCCATGGCGGACTTGGCCCCGGCGCCGCCGACCATCAGGAAGTCCTTGCGGCCGGCCTGGGCGATGGCCCGCAGCGCGCCCACGCCCTGGTCGTCGTCGTGGTTCCACAGGGCGTCGAACTGCTTCTGCGCCTGGAGCAGCTGGGCCATCTTGGCCTGGCCGGACTCGACGGTGAAGTCGGCGGCCTGGCGGGCGACCTTCTTGATGTTGGGGTAGTTCTTCAGGGCGTCGTCGAAGCCCTGGGTGCGCTGCTTGGTCAGCTCCAGGTTGTCGAGCCCGGCCAGCTCGATGACCTTGGCGTTGGGCTTGTCCTTGAGCTGCTGGCCGATGTAGTTGCCGGCGTTGAGGCCCATGCCGTAGTTGTCGCCGCCGACGTAGCAGCGGTACGCCTGCGGGGAGGCGAAGATCCGGTCCAGGTTGATGACGGGGATGCCCGCCTTCATGGCCTGGAGGCCGACCTGGGTGAGCGCCTTGCCGTCCGCGGGGAGGATGACGAGGACGTCGACCTTCTTGTTGATCAGGGTCTGGACCTGGCCGATCTGGGCGGCCGTGTCATTGGAGCCCTCGGTGATCTCCAGGGTGACGTCGGAGTACTTCTTCGCCCGCGACTTGGCGTTGTCGTTGATGGCGTTCAGCCAGCCGTGGTCGGCCTGGGGGCCCGCGAAGCCGATGGTGACGGCCTTGCCGGGCGCGTCGTCGGCGACCGGGACGTTCTCGGCGGCCGGCTCCTTCTTCTCGGGCTCGTTGCTGGTGCAGGCGGTGAGGAAGGCGCCGGCGGAGACCGCGGCGGTCCCGAAGAGCAGTCCTCTGCGGCTCGGCTTCGAGTTCTGTGGCATGGCGAATGAAACCCTTCGGCTGGGCGTGGCGTGGGAGAGGGAGGGTCGGGGGTGAACGAGGGTGTTCGTGCGTGCGGAACGGGAGCGGGTGAGCCGGTCAGGCGTCGCCGCTGTTCCGCAGTGTGCGGTGCTGCACCAGGACCGCGGCGACGATGATCGCGCCCTTGGCGATCTGCTGGACGGCGCTCTCCAGGTTGTTGAGGGCGAAGATATTGGTGATCGTGGTGAAGATCAGGACGCCGAGCACGGAGCCGACGATGGTGCCCCGGCCTCCGCTGAGGAGCGTGCCGCCGATGATCGCGGCGGCGATGGCGTCGAGTTCGTAGAGGTTGCCGTTGGTGTTCTGGCCGGAGCCGGAGAGCACGACGAGCATGAAGGCGGCGATACCGCAGCACAGTCCGGACAGCAGGTACAGATAGAGCCGCTGCCGCTTGACGTCGATACCGGCGAGCCGGGCGGCTTCCGCGTTGCCGCCGACGGCGAAGGTGCGGCGGCCGAAGGTCGTCCGGTTGAGCACCAGCCAGCCGATGACGACGACGGCCGCGAAGACCAGCACCAGCGGCGGGATGCCGAGAATGTAGGCGTCCTTGACTCCGAGGTCCAGTACCGATTCGACGGTGACGATCTGGGTCTTGCCGTCGGTGATCTGGAGGGCGAGCCCGCGGGCGGAGGCGAGCATCGCGATGGTGGCGATGAAGGGCACCATACCGCCGTACGCGATCAGCAGTCCGTTCACCAGCCCGCAACCGAGGCCGACGATGATCGCGGTGAAGAGAATGCCCGCGAAGCCGTACTCCTGGGTGGCGAGGGTCGTCGCCCACACCGATGCCAGGGCCACCATCGCGCCCACGGAGAGATCGATGCCGCCGCTGGTGATGACGAAGGTCATGCCGACGGTGACGACACCGATGATGGATGCCTGGGTGAGGACCAGCTGGAGATTGCTCGTGGCGAGGAACTCGTCGGGCTTGGTGAATCCTCCGACCACGATCAGGGCGGCGAGGACGCCGAGCAGGGAGAGATTGCGGACGTCGAGGCGCATGCCGAGCGGACGACGCGAACCCCCGCCCGCCGGTGGCGACTTCACAAGGCTGGGCGGCGCGTCCTGCTGCGCCGGAGAGGCTGGCTGCGTCATGCCGTCGGGGTTCCTTCCATCACAAGGTCGAGTACGCGGTGCTCATCGAGTTCACGGGCGTCGGCCGTGTGCACGACGCTGCCCTCACGCAGCACCAGCACCCGGTCGGCGAGGCCCAGGACTTCGGGCACTTCGCTGGATACGAGAAGTACGGCAAGGCCCTCGTCGGCCAGCCGGCGGATCACTGCGTAGAGTTCGGCGCGCGCTCCGACGTCCACCCCCCGGGTGGGCTCGTCGAGGAGCAGCACCTTGCAGCCGCGCAGCAGCCAGCGGGCCAGTACGGCCTTCTGCTGGTTGCCGCCGGAGAGGGTACGGATACGGGCGTCGGGGTTGTCGGGGCGCAGGGAGAGTTCCCTGGTCGCCTTCTGCGCCTCGGCGCGCTCCGCCCTGCGGTCGATCCAGCCGGCCCGGGAGAAGCGGGAGAGGGTGGAGATCGACACATTGCGGGTGACGGACTCGATCAGCAGCAGGCCCTGGGCCTTGCGCTCCTCGGGGGCGAGTCCGATCCCGGCGCGCACGGCGGAGCCGACGCTGCCGGGGCGCAGGGGCACTCCGTCGACGAGGACCCGGCCGCCGTCGGGCTTGCGGGCGCCGTAGATCGTCTCCAGGATCTCGGAGCGGCCGGAGCCGACGAGCCCGGCGAGGCCGACGATCTCCCCCGGGTACAGCTCCAGGTCGACGGGGGCGAACTCCCCCTTCCTGGTGAGCCCTTCGGCCCTGAGCACGGGCTCCTTGCCGCGGGCGCTCCCGGGCGCGGGGCGCTCGGGAAAGATGTACTCGACGTTCCGTCCGGTCATCAGAGCGACGACCTCGTTGGTCGGTGTGGACTTGGCGGGCAGTCCCACCGCGACGGCCCGGCCGTCCTTGAGGACGGTGACCCGGTCGCCGATACGGCGGATCTCCTCCAGGCGGTGGGAGATGTAGACGACGGCGACACCGTCGGAGGTCAGATCGGCGACGATCCGGAAGAGGTTGTCGACCTCGTCTGGGTCGAGGGCGGCGGAGGGCTCGTCCATCACGATGAGACGTACCTCGTGGGAGAGCGCGCGGGCCATGGAGACGATCTGCTGCTGGGCCGCGGAGAGGTCCCCGACGAGCCGGGCGGGATCGATCTCGGGGTGGCCGAGCCGCTGGAGGAGCCGGGCCGTGGCGGCGCGGGCCTCACCGGCCCTGATGACGAAGCCGGCGGTGGTGGGCTCATGGCCCAGATAGACGTTCTCGGCGACCGACAGCCCCTCCACCAGGTCGAGTTCCTGGTAGATGGTGGCGATGCCGAGTTCCATCGCGGCGATGGGCGACTTGAGCGAGACCTCCTCGTCGCGCCAGGTGATGGTGCCGCCGTCGGGCTGATGGGCTCCGGCGAGCACCTTGATCAGGGTGGACTTGCCCGCGCCGTTCTGCCCGAGGAGACAGTGCACTTCACCGGCGATGACCTCCAGGTCCACGCCGTCGAGCGCGCGGACGCCGGGGAACGACTTAGTGATCCCGGACATGGTGAGCAAGGGTGGTTCTGGTGCCATGACAAATCCCCTCGGCGGGTGCGGCCGCCTGGCGTGTCGCGTGGAACGAGGTGCTGGACGGCGTCTGGTACGTGTGGGGGGCACGAGTGACGTAGAGTGCGCGCGCTCAGGTGAGCGCGGTGCCCGTGCTCGTGGTGGCACGTGTTACCTGTCGCACTGAGCAGTGATGTGATTACTGTCAGTAGTGGATGGAGGGCTCGGGGTGTCCCCCGGTCGTTCTGTGCTGTCGTTCGTCGGAAGCGGGAGTGCGGGACGGCGGGTTACGGGTGTGGCGCGGTACGGGGTGTGGCTGTGAGTCGTCGGGGTCGCCGGCCCTCTCAGGCAGGCGAGAACAGATGGTCGCTGATGAGCCGCGCCGCGCCGATCACCCCGGCCTGCGCGCCCAGTTCGCCGATCACGATGGGCAGGTTCCCGGTGGCCAGCGGCAGCGACTGGCGGTAGACCTGGGTCCGTACGGCGGCCAGCAGGGTGTGGCCGAGTCCGGTCACACCCCCGCCGATCACCACGAGTCCCGGGTTGAAGAAGCTCACGAGTCCGGCGATGACCTGGCCGACACGGTTGCCGCCCTCCCGGATCAGTTCGAGTGACGTGGTGTCACCCGCCGCCGCGGCCGCCGCGACGTCGGCGGCGGTCAGCTGCCCCGCCGCTTCGAGCCGTTCGGCCAGTTCCGGGGAACGGCCGCTGCGGGCCGCCTCCTCGGCGTCGCGGGCGAGGGCCGCGCCGCTGAAGTGCGCCTCCAGACAGCCCCTGTTGCCACAGGCACAGGCGCGTCCGTACGGGTCGACCTGGATATGGCCGATGTCACCGGCGCTGCCCGTCGTACCGCGGTAGACCTCACCGCCGACGACGATGCCGCAGCCGATGCCCGTACCGATCTTGACGCAGAGGAAGTCGCCCACGGAGCGGGCGACCCCCGCGTGCTGCTCACCGGTGGCCATCAGGTTCACGTCGTTGTCGACCATCACCGGGCAGCCGAGGTCCTGGCTGAGCGCCTCCCGCACGGGGAAGCCGTCCCAGCCGGGCATGATCGGCGGCGCAACGGGGATGCCCTCGGGGAAGCGGACCGGGCCCGGGACACCGATTCCGGCGCCGTCAAAGCCCTCCGCCAGACCGGTGGCCTTGAGCTTGGCCGCCATCGACAGCACCTGCTCGAAGACGGCGACCGGTCCCTCGCGGACGTCCATCGGGTGGTTGAGGTGCCCGAGCACCTCCAGCTCCGCGTTGGTGACGGCGACGTCTATCGAGGTGGCGCCGATGTCGACACCGAGGAAGCGCAGCTCCGGCGCGAGCCGGATGTTGTGCGAGCGGCGCCCGCCCCGGGAGGCGGCGAGCCCGTCGGCGACGACCAGGCCCGTCTCCAGCAGCCTGTCGACCTCGACGGCCAGCTTGGACCGGGAGAGATCCACCAGATCACCCAGCTGGGCACGGGAGTTGGGCCCTCCGTCGCGCAGCAGCCTGAGCAGTCGCGCCTGGTGCGCGTTGGCAGGTCGAGCGGTCATGCGTCTCAATGCCCCTCCCCTCCCCTGGCCATCGGCGTGGGGACCCATCCGGTCCTGACTGATCAGGCTTTCGAGGGGAACGTAGCAGCGCTTTCACCAAGTGGGAAGAACTTGAGCAGAGTTCCGACATAACTTTTTCCACACTCTGGACAAAGCCTTGATCGGGCGAGGACGATCAAGGCCCCCGCAAGGACCCCGCATGGGATCGTTCCGGCCGGGACCGGGCCGGGTGCCTGGCGTTGGGGTGACTGCTGGGCCGTCGGCGGCGACATCGGCGGGCGGGGCCCACCGACGGGCGCGGCTGCCCCGTACCGGTGGCCCGGTACCGGTCGGAACGGAGGTACGCCCGCGCGGCCCCGCCCCGGACGGCCGGACCGGATCCGTCTGCGGTGGCCATGTGCGCGCGGGGACGGGCGTCCGGTGGGGCGTCGACGACTCGGCGGAGGTGCCGCCACACACGCACGGGAGGGCACTGAGCCGGGGAGGTCGGGCAGGAGTACGGCCGGGCACGCGGGCGCGGTGGGCAGGGGACGGAGGCCGGGACACAGGTACGGAACCGGGCAGGGGCCAGAACACGGCTTCCGGGCTCGGGCAGGGCCGGAACGACGGGCACGCGGGCGCGGTACCGGGGCCGGAGCGGACGGCACGCGGGCCCCGGGCTCAGGGACGGTTCGTCCGCAGCAGGTCCTCCAGGCGGTCGAGGAACACCACCTGCCCCTCCACCAGCTTGTCGCGCGCGACCGCCGTCCCGGCCCACTCGACGCGGTCGATCTCCGGGAACTCCCGGACACGGCCCGAGCGCGGCGGCCACTCCATGGTGAAGGTGCCGGGCACCACCGAGGCGATGTCGAGGTCGCCCTCCAGCGCCCAGAGCGTCACCAGCTTCCCGCCCTGCTGCCGGTTCTCCCCCAGGGGCAGCCACTCGCCCGCCGGCGGTGCGAGCCCCAGTTCCTCCTCGAACTCCCGGCAAGCCGCCGCCATGGGCTCCTCGTCGGGGCCGTACTCCCCCTTCGGGAAGGACCAGCCCCGCTCGTCCCTGCGCGCCCAGAGCGGGCCTCCCATATGACCGATGAGTACCTCGGTCCCGGCGCCCCGGTCACGGAACAGGACCAGGCCCGCACTTCGCTTCGCCACCATGGCGTCAGTCTGCCGGGCGACGGCGGCGGTATGCGGACGAACCGCTCGGGGCGGTGGACGGACCCGCTCGGGGCGTGGACGGGTCCGCGCCGGAGCGGCCGGCATGAGCGCCCGGGAGCGGCGAGGGGGTCTCCGCCCGGGAACGGCGGGCGTCACGGCCCCGGAGCAGCGGGGCGTTCACCGCCCGGGAGCGCGGCGGCGGTACGGCTCAGGGGCAGCGGACGATCTGCCCCGCGTACGAGAGATTGCCGCCGAACCCGAACAGCAGCACCGGGTCGCCCTTCTTGATCTCCCCACGCTCGACCAGTTTGGCGAACGCCATCGGGATCGAGGCCGCGGAGGTGTTGCCCGAGTCGACGACATCGCGGGCGACGACCGCGTTCACCGCGCCGATCCGCTGGGCGACGGGCTCGATGATCCGCAGGTTCGCCTGGTGGAGGACGACGGCCGCCAGGTCCTCGGGCGCCACGCCGCCGCGTTCGCAGACGCGACGGGCGATGGGCGGGAGCTGGGTGGTGGCCCAGCGGTAGACGGTCTGGCCCTCCTGGGCGAAGCGCGAGGGGGTGCCCTCGATCCGTACGGCGTGTCCCATCTCGGGAACCGACCCCCACAGCACCGGGGCGATCCCCGGCTCCTCGCCCTCCTCGACCGCCTCGACGACCGCGGCGCCCGCGCCGTCGCCGGTCAGGACACAGGTGGTGCGGTCGGTCCAGTCGGTGATGGCCGTCATCTTGTCCGCGCCGATCACCAGGGCCCGCCGGGCGGAACCGGCGCGTACGGCGTGGTCGGCGGAGGCGAGCGCGTGGGTGAACCCGGCGCAGACCACGTTCAGGTCCATCACCGCCGGTGAGCCCATGGCCAGACGGGCCGCGACCCGCGCCGCGGTGTTCGGGGAGCGGTCGACGGCGGTGGAGGTCGCGACCAGGACCAGGTCGATGTCCCGGGCGGTGAGCCCCGCCGCGGCGAGCGCCTTGGCCGCCGCGTGGGCGGCCAGTTCGTCCACCGGTTCGTCGTCCGCCGCCTTGTGCCTGGTGCGAATACCGACGCGGGTACGGATCCACTCGTCGCTGGTGTCGACGAGGGCCGCGAGATCCTCATTGGTGAGCACGGTGGCGGGCTGGTAGTGCCCCAGCGCGGCGATACGCGAACCGATCATGGACGGGGTCCCCTTCTGCGGGCATGCGAAGGCCCCAGTCTTGGCGGCTACCACCTGGTAGGGCGACAGGCGACCCGACAGGATTCGCACCCAGTTTTCTGTAGGGGGCGCTACCAGGGTCGTTCGCACCGGCTCTCGATGGCGGTCCGGAGCGCCCGGGAGACCACGGCGAACCGGCTGAACGGGGCGGCCTGCGGTAGCTCGGGGACCAGATGGAGCACCGCGGCCAGGTGGCCGCGGCGGGCCGCGGTCTCGATGAGCAGCTCGGTGGAACACTCCCGCTCCTCGCCCGGGACCTTCGGCAGGCTCTCGTACTCGGCGTTCAGGTCCGCGATGTCCGACCGGGACGGGGTGCGCGGGGCCGGGAAGGCGGCGACGGGCCCGAGATGGTCCACCGTCAGACGGACGACCGAGACGGCGAGTGCGAACTCCTCCCGGGCCCGGCCTCCGGTCTTCTCGCACTCCGCTTCCCACGCGGTCAGGAACTCTTCGTACAGATCACGGCGGCGTGTGCGCCCCAGATGGACTCCCCACGTCCTGGCGTCGTCCCACGGCCCGGACCGCCACAGCGCGCGGATCTCGTCGTCCGTCCGCCCGCTTTCGAGGAGGGCCCACAGGAGCGCGAACCGGTTCTCCGACGGCGCGGTCTCCGGCAGGGCCGACTCCCGTGCGCGGGAGAACCACAGATCCGCGCGCGCCCGGTCGCCCAGCGCCTCGAACGCCCCGCCGAGCGCCGCCTCGACGACGGCGGCCTCCTCCGGCTCCCAGGGGACCACGCGGGAGTGGGGGTCGGCGTAGTCCGGACCGGCGTAGTCCGGATCGGCGTGTTCCCGTGCGACGGCGAAGACGGCCCGGGCTTCGTCGGTCCGGCCGGCGCGTGCCAGGATCAGAGCCGTTTCCGCGGAGGCCGCGATCCGGGGACCGGTCCGGGCGATCGCGGCGATCAGCTCACCGGCCAGGCCACTCGCGCCCCGCCGTGCGCACAGCCGGGCCGTCGGCCGCAGATATCTGACGGTCAAAAATTGGTCCCAGAAGCCCGGCGGCGGCATCAGGTCCAGCATCGCCCGCACCAGATCCTCGACGGTCGCACCGCCTGCGGGCGGCAACCGGACCCCGTGGTCCGCGGGCGGCCCCTCCGCATCCGGGCCCGGAGCCGTCCGGGCGCCGTCCGCGGTGTCCCCGGGCCGTGCCGCCGCCTCCCGCGCCACAAGAGGGTCCGGACCGGGATCCACAAGAGGATCCGGACCGGGACGCGCATTCGTCCTGCCACGTGGTTCCATGACGCAGAAACTAGCGCCGCCACGCGACGGCGGCCCCGATATCACGGGTGGCCGGCCGCCCTCCCCGCCACCGCGGCCCCGTCCCGTACCACCGGTACGGGACAATGAACGGCGTCAGGGCGGTCGGCAGCGCATGTGCCGGCACACGTACGGAATCGGAGCGGATCACCATGGGACGGGTCACCGAGCGCCGCCGCACCATACGTATCAGGGACGGCGCGGTCTCGGCCCGCCCGGACACACTGGTGGCGGAGGAGCCGCTGGAGATCCGGCTCAACGGCAGACCCCTGGCCGTCACCATGCGCACGCCGGGCGACGACTTCGCACTCGCGACGGGTTTCCTCGTCAGCGAGGGGGTGATCGGGGCGGCGGACGAGGTGCGGACGATCGCGTACTGCGCCGGAGCCACCGCCGAGGGCGTGAACACGTACAACGTGGTGAATGTGAGGCTCGCTCCCGGCGTCCCGGTGCCGGACTTCGGTCTGGAGCGGCATGTCTACACCACGTCCTCGTGCGGCCTGTGCGGCAAGACCAGCCTGGACGCCGTCCGTACGACCGCGCGGTTCCCGATCGCCGACACTCCCCCGGTCCGCCTCGAACCCGCCCTGCTCGCGACGCTCCCGGACCGGCTGCGGGAGGCCCAGCGGGTCTTCGACCGGACCGGAGGGCTCCATGCGGCCGCCCTCTTCTCCGAGGACGGCGACCTGCTGGACGTCCGCGAGGACGTGGGCCGGCACAACGCGGTGGACAAGCTGATCGGACGGGCGGTCGGCAGCGGCGGGCTGCCGCTCTCGCGCGCGGTCCTGCTGGTCTCCGGGCGGGCCTCCTTCGAACTGGCGCAGAAGGCGGTGATGGCGGGAATCCCGGTTCTGGCCGCGGTCTCCGCGCCGTCCTCGCTCGCCGTCGACCTCGCCGCCGAGACGGGGCTGACGCTCATCGGCTTTCTGCGGGGAGAGAACATGAACGTCTACGCGGGAGAGCACCGCGTCGCCCTGGGCACGGAGGTCTGACGGCCTGGGAGGAGTGCGAGACCTCCCTGGTCCGGGACCTCCGCGCCCAGGTGGGTCACGCGTTCATGAAGTGGTGCACGGGCAGGGCGCGTTCCACGATCCGGATGTCGCCGATCCAGCCGTGCAGCAGCTGGTCGAGTACACCCCCGTACTCATAGCCGCCGACCAGCCAGGGCAGTCCGATGCCGGTCAGCCCGTTCGTACGGGTGGCGGGGTTACGGGCCACGGGGCAGCCCTCCACGTACAGCGTGGTCAGGCGGGTGTCGTTGACCACGCCCACATGCGTCCAGACGGAGCGCTCCAGCTCATGGCTCCAGCTGGTGATCGTCCGGGGCTGGTTGAGCGGCGCGTACGCCCACTGCACCGCGGGTCCGTCCGACAGCGAGAGGGTGGCGACCATCTCGTCGAGGTCGCCCTCGGTCTTCCCGGCCGCCTTCAGCGTGCCGCGCCGGCAGATCATCGCCGACCAGGCGTGCCGGCTCGCCTGCCAGTCCTCGGGCAGTCTGACGAAGACCTCGATGGTGTAGCCGGACCGGAAGGTCTTCGTGTTGAGCGGGGCCTTGTCCGCCGTTCGCAGATACGCGCCGCGCAGCGGGGGCTTGCCGCCGTCGAAGTACAGGCTGCCGTGGCCCGGCTGGTCGGGGTGGTGGCTGTCGGACCAGCGCAGCGCGTCGGCCGGGCTGCCGGACACGGTCTCCCGCAGCAGGTCGTTCCCCTGCCCGGAGAGGTCCTTGACGCGCAGGCCGGCGTCGGCGGGGCTCCCGTCGGGGCGCGCGCCGCCCGATCCCGAGCCGTCGAAGCGCCAGTACGCGACCGTGCCGGGCACCAGCAGCTTCGACGCGGGACGGGCGGGGCGCGCGGGCACCGGCGCGAAACCGGCGAAGCGCTGCTCGAAGTCGATGGGGACGGAGAAGTTGTCCTGGGGGCCGGTCACCTCGATCTCCCGGCGCTCCAGCTCGTTGAGGTCCTCCCAGTCACGGCCGAGGATCCACGGGGAGACGGTCTCGACGTCGATGGTGTCGCGGGCGAGATCGAAGCGGTAGAGACGGATCATCGCGCTGCCGCCGTAGTAGCGGTTCTGGTAGTTGGCGATGTGCAGATGGACGTCCCGTCCCGCGTTGTTCTTCATGGTGGTGCGGGCGGCGGGCCAGTAATGGCCGTTGAGCGTGAGGAAGATCTGGTCGTGGCCGGCGATCAGCTCCTCCCACAGGCGCTTGCCGTGCGAGGAGAAGCGGGCCGGATCGCCGTACTCGTCCGCGTACACGAGATCGTGGGTGGTGAGGATCACCGGGGACTTCGGGTGCCGCGCCATGACCTCCTTCGCCCAGGCGAAGGAGGCGGCGGAGGGGCGCCAGTCGAGCGCGAGCACCAGCCACTCGCGGCCGGCCGCGCGGAAGCGGTGGTACGTGTTGTACCCGTCGGGGGACGCGCCGCCGAAGGTGGGCAGCCCCCGCAGCCGCTTCGGCCCGAACGCGTCCAGATACGGGGTGCGTCCGCGGCTGTCGTCGGTCCGCGAGTCGACGTCGTGGTTCCCCGCGACGACGCTGTAGCCGACGCGCCGCCGGTCGAGGATCTCGAAGGCGTCGCTCAGCGGGCCGAATTCCTCCTTGAGCCCGTGCTCGGTCAGGTCGCCGAGATGGGACAGGAAGACGATGTTCTCCTCCCGGCCGCGGTCGAGTATGTACCGCAGGGACGCCTTGACCGGCTCGTCCTGGATGCTCTCGCCGTCGAAGAGGTACTGGGTGTCCGGCATGACGACCACGGTGAACCGCGGGTTCTCGGGGTCGGGCCGCCAGGACGGCCCGCCGGCGGCGGGCTTGCGGGAGTCGGCCGGGGCGGCCGCGGCGACGCCCGCGCCGATGGCACCGAGCCCGGCGGCGGCCCCGGTGATCCCGGTGGCTCGGAGGATGGTACGGCGGCTTGCGGCGTTCTGGGGGCCGCTGGGCCGGTGGAGCGGGCTGCACATGGAAGGTCTCCGCGGGCTGTTGTTGTCGGTTCAATCAGCGGCCAGCCAACCTGTGTGCGGGTGCGGTTGGGGGCCACGAGGATGGCCGGGGGACGAACCCTCCATGAACGCCGACGTGTTCTCCCCCGGAGGGGACCGGTCGCGTGCGAGTGGCGGTCCCGTTGCCTGCGGGTACGGGAGCCGGTTCCGTGCGGTACGGCGCCGCCGCGGCCTCCGCCGCGGCCCGTGCGTCATGAGCCCGGGCGGGCCTCCGCCCGCCCGCCGTCCCGCGCGTGCGAGGTGGCCGGGGTCGGGCCGGGTGGGGTTCGTATGTGTCGGCGGATGGCTCGCGAGGACCGGCACAGCCCGTAGCGCGCCAGTGCATGTACCGTACAGATTTCATGGAGATTCCGGCCCGACTCACTTACCCGGGAGTCAGAAGGTCGTCCCCTCCTTCCGCATCTGCCCGGACATCTGCGTCTGACCTGTGCTGATGCCATTCGTCCACAGTTCCTGAACGGCCTCCCGCCGACAGCGGACAGTGGGGTAGCGTCGCGGCGCTGTGCGGAGCGCCACAAGGAGCAGGCCATTGCGCGAGTTCACCGTCCCACCGCTGGACGCGCCCCCTCAGGTCGGCGGGCTGGCCGACACCGTGTTCGACCATGCCCTTCAGGACCCCGGACGGGCCGTTCTCAGCCGGGGCGACGATGCCGGCGGATGGCGGGACGTGACCGCGGCTCAGTTCCGTGACGAGGTGCTCGCGCTGGCCAAAGGGCTGATCTCACAGGGCGTACGGTTCGGGGACCGGATCGCGCTGATGTCCCGTACGCGGTACGAGTGGACGCTCTTCGACTTCGCGATCTGGACCGTCGGTGCCCAGTCCGTGCCCGTGTACCCCACCTCGTCGGCCGACCAGGTCCTGTGGATACTGCACGACTCCGAGGTGACCGCCTGCGTGGTGGAGCACGAGGACCACGCCATGACCATCGGTTCGGTCGTCGACCGGCTGCCGATGCTCAAGCGGCTGTGGCAGCTGGACACGGACGCGGTGGCCCTGCTGACGGAGTCGGGCGCGCATATCGACGACGAGGTGGTGCACCGGCACCGGCGCGCGGTCACCCCGGACTCGACGGCGACCGTCATCTACACCTCGGGAACCACCGGCCGCCCCAAGGGCTGTGTCCTCACCCACGCCAACCTCATGTTCGAGTGCGACACGCTCACCGAACGCTGGGGCCCGGTCTTCCGCGCCAGGCCCGGCGACGAGCCCGCCACTCTGCTCTTTCTGCCGCTGGCGCATGTCTTCGGACGCATGGTGGAGGTGGCGGCGGTCCGCAGCCGGGTCAGGCTCGCGCATCAGCCGGAGCTGCGGTCGGACGCCCTGCTCCCGGCGCTCGCGTCGTACCGGCCCACCTTCGTGCTGGCCGTGCCGTACGTCTTCGAGAAGATCTACAGCGCCGCACGGCGGGAGGCGGAGCGCGAGGGCAGAGCCGGCCCCTTCGACAAGGCCGTCGGGGTGGCCGTGCGGTACGCGGAGGCGCTGGAGCACCGGGCGTTCGGGCTCGGGCCGGGGCCGTCGGCCGCGCTGCGGGTGCGGCACCAGTTCTTCGAGCGGGCCGTGTACGGAAGGATCCGCGCGGCCATGGGCGGCCGGGTGCGGCACGCGATGTCGGGCGGCTCGGCCATGGACCGGCGGCTCGGTCTCTTCTTCGCGGGCGCGGGCGTCACCGTCTTCGAGGGGTACGGGCTGACGGAGACCACGGGCGCGGCGACCGGGAATCCCCCGGAGCAGACGAAGTACGGCACGGTCGGCCTGCCGGTCCCGGGGACCACGGTCCGTATCGCGAACGACGGCGAGGTGTGGCTGCGCGGGCCGCAGGTCTTCTCCGGATACCACGCGGACCCGGAGGCCAGCGCCGCCGCGCTGCGCGGGGGCTGGCTGGCGACCGGTGATCTGGGGGCCCTGGACGACGACGGCTATCTGACGATCACCGGGCGGAAGAAGGAGATCCTGGTGACGTCGGGCGGCAAGAGCCTGTCGCCCGTACCGCTGGAGGAACGGGTGCGCTCGCATCCGCTGGTCGCCCAGTGCATCGCCGTCGGCAACGACCGTCCGCACGTCGCCGCGCTGGTCACCGTCGACCAGGAAGCCGTCGACCACTGGCTGACCATGCGCGGCAAGCCCGCGCTGTCCCCCGCCGAGCTGGTGCGGGACCCGGATCTGGAACGGGAGATCCGCCGGGCGGTGGTCGCCGCCAACACCCTCGTCTCCCAGGCCGAGTCGATCCGTACGTTCCGGATTCTGGCGCATCCCTTCACCGAGGAGCACGGGCTGCTGACCCCTTCGCTGAAGCTCAAGCGGAAGGCGATCGAGGCGGCTTACGCGACCGAGGTGGCCGCGCTCTACCGCTGAGCCACCGCTGAGCCACCGCTGAGCGGACACCTCCGGACACCCGGCGAACGCTACCTGACGGTTCATCAAATAACGCTGTATCAGTTATTGACGGCCCATCAGGTCCAGCCCAGAATTCGGACATCCCCGATGGGAGGGATCCACTGTGTTGCGAACCGTCCGCACCCTCGCCGCGGCCACCGCGGCGCTGCTTCTCGCCACCGCCTGCAACTCGGCGTCCACGTCGGGGGAGTCCTCCGGATCATCCGGAAAGGGCTCCTCCGTACGCGGCGTCACCAAGGAATCCATCAAGGTCGGGGGCATCGTCTCCATGACGACCGCCAGCGGCTACTCCAAGAAGGACACCGACCTCGGCGCGAAGGCGCGCTACGACCGCGCCAACGCGGAAGGCGGGGTCAACGGCCGGAAGATCGACTACCTCGGAGCCGAGGACGATGGTCAGGATCCAGCCAGAAACCTCGCCGCCGCGCGCAAACTGGTCCAGCGGGAGAAGGTGTTCGCGGTCTCCCCGATGAGTTCGGTGACCTTCTCCGCCGGGGACTTCCTCAACCAGCAGAAGGTCCCCACCTTCGGCTGGGGCACGGTCCCGAGTTTCTGCGGGCCCGAGTACATCTACGGCTTCGGCGGCTGTATGGTCCCGATGCCCGGCGGCACCATCACCCAGAGCTGGCCCGAGGGCCTGGCGCAGGTGCTGGGCGGCGCGAAGGGCAAGTCCGTCGCGATCCTCGCCACGGACAACGACGCCGGCACCTTCGCCATCCGCACTTATAAGCAGGGCTTCACCGCGGCGGGCTTCAAGGTCGACTTCGCCAAGGCCATCGTCCCCGCCACCTCGCTGCCGAACGACTGGTCCGCGTACACCAAGGAGATCCTGCGCAGCAACGGCGGCAAGGCGCCCGACGCCGTCGTCTCCGTGATGCAGACCCCTTACAACATCGGCCTGTTCACGGCGGTGAAGCGCGCCGGCTACAAGGGCGTGATCACCGATCCCACCGACTACGACCCCGGTCTGCTGGCCAAGGACGCCACGCGCCAGGCGCTGGACGGGGTGCATGTGCTGCTGTCCTTCGAGCCCTTCGAGTCGGGCAGCCCGGCCATGAAGCAGTTCAAGGAGGACATCCGCAAGGCGGCCGGCAAGGACGTACCGCTCAATATGCACATGATGACGGGCTATATGTCCGCCGACCTCTTCCTCTCCATCGCCGAGAAGGCCGGGAAGGACCTGACGGTGGAGAGCTTCCAGCAGGCCGCGAAGAGCTTCTCCGACACCGGCACGCTGGTCGGTGACCGGGCGATGCCGAAGGGGCAGCGGGAGTCGTTCGGCTGCGGCGCGCTCGTCCAGCTCAAGGACGGGGCGTACCGGATCTCCTCGCCCTTCAAGTGCTACCAGCCGATCCCCTTCAAGTAAGGGGGGTCCCTCATGGCGGATCTGCTGGGCTTCGTGCTGAGCGGGCTGGTCTCCGGTGCGCTGTACGCGCTGCTGGCGACGGGACTCGTCCTGTCGTACTCGGCCTCCGGGCTGTTCAACTTCGCACACGGCGCGACCGCGTATCTGTGCGCGCTCGCCTTCTACGAACTGCACTCCGGGTTCGGCTGGCCCGCCGTGCCCACCGCGCTCCTGCTCGTCCTCGTGGTCGCGCCCGGCATCGGCTGGGCCCTCGACCGGCTGATGTTCCGCAAACTCGCCCGGGTCGGCGAGACCGCGCAGATCGTGGCCACGATCGGTCTGCTGGTCGCGCTTCCCGCGCTGGGCCTGTGGGTGGTGGAGCTGCTGGAGCACGCGGGTGCCCCGGTGAAACCCGCGGAGAACCAGTTCGGCCTGCCGGGAGTCGGTCCCAGCCCGGCGACGTCCTGGCAGCCGCTCGACGGGGTCGGCATCGACTCCGACCAGCTCATCACCTGGGTGACCACGGCCGTGGTCGCGGTCGCGCTCTGGGTCCTTCTGCGGCACACCCGCCTCGGGCTGCGGCTGCGCGCCGCCGTCGACAACCGGGGGCTGGTCGAGCTGCGCGGTATCAGCGCCGACCGGCTCTCTTCGATCGCGTGGATGCTGGCCTCGGGGCTGGCGGGGCTGGCGGGCGTCCTCGCCACCCCGCTCCTCGGGCTCTCCGCGCACGACTACACCCTGTTCCTCTTCGTCTCGGCGACGGCTGCGGTGCTCGGGCGGTTCGCCTCGATCCCGATCGCCTTCGCCGGCGGGCTCGGGCTCGGCGTTCTGCAGAACCTGGTCGCCGGTTACGCGTCCTTCGCCGACCGGATCACCGGGTTCCGTACGGCGGTGCCGTTCCTGATCCTGTTCGGCGGGCTGCTGTTCCTGACCCGCCGCGGCCGGACCGCCGGCATCGCGGCGGCGGACGCCCCGCCGATCGACTATCTGGCGGGCCGGTCGTGGAGGCGCACCTGGGGTCCATGGGCGGTGGGCGGGCTGCTGCTGGGCCTCTCCTTCTACACCGTCACCACACCCTTCTGGAGCGGGATCCTCGCGCAGGGGCTCGCGATCTCCCTGGTCTTCGTCTCCTTCACCGTGGTGACCGGACTCGGTGCGATGGTCTCGCTGGCACAGGCGACCTTTGTGACGGGCGCGGCGCTGGTGGCGGGTCTGCTGATGAGCCACGGCTGGCCGTTCGTCGCGGCCGCCGCGATCGGGACCTGCGTGGCGGCCGTGCTCGGCGCGCTGGTGGCCCTGCCCGCGCTGCGCCTGGGCGGCCGTTCCCTCGCCCTCGCCACCCTGGCCCTGGCCTTCCTCGCGGACCAGGTGCTGTTCCAGATGGGCTGGCTGCGGAACGGGGACACCGGGTGGGAGATCCCCCGCCCGGTCTTCGGCCCCTTCGATCTGACCGACGACCGGGCGATGGGGCTGGCGCTCCTGGTCCTGGTCGCGGCGGCCGTGGCCGCCCTGAGCGCGCTGCGCAACTCCCCCTCCGGGCGCGCGATGCTGGCGGTACGGTCGGCTCCCGCGGCGGCACTCGCCAGCGGGGTGTCGGTGATCCGGACGAAGCTGCTGCTGTTCACGCTCTCGGCGGGGCTCGCGGGCTTCGGGGGCGTGATGTACGCCTCGTACAACACCCGTATCACGGCGACCGACTTCACCGCGATGACCGGTCTGATCTGGCTGGCGGTAGTGGTCGCGGCGGGTCTGCGCCGGCCGCAGTTCGCCGTGGTCGCCGGGCTGGTCTTCGCGATCATGCCGCATCTGCTGTCGGAGTATGTGACCGAGTCCGCGCATCTCCCGGTCATTCTCTTCGGTCTCGCGGGTCTCGCCCTCGCGAACGACCCGGACGGCTACTGCGCGGCCGTGTCGGTACGCCGTCACGCCCGCGCCCTCGCCAAGGGCACGGGGGCCCCGGGCACGGGAACGGTCGCAGCTGCCGGCGCCACCACAGGCGCACTGTCCGGGGCCGGGGCTGGGGCTGGGGTTGGGGTTGGAGTCGGCAACGGAGCGGCAGCCGGGGCCGGTACGGAAGCCGGTACGGTCACGGCTACCGGAACCCCGGCGGAAGCCGGTACCGGAACGGCGGCCGGAGCCGACCCGGGCGTCCTCACCGGTACGGCGGGGGACGGGAAGCCGTCACCCAATGGGAGCGGGAGCGCGTTCCCCGGCCCCGGGACCCCGGCGTCGGCCGCCGTACCGGCATCCGGGGAAGGTCCCCTGCTCAACGGCCCGGGAGCCTCCCGGGCCAACGGCTCACCGGTCGCGGATCCGGTAGCTGCAGAAGCCGCGGCGGCTGCCCGGGTGCCGTCCGCCGCCGCCCCCGTACTCCAGCTCATCGGCGTGGACGCGGGATACGACACCGCACCCGTTCTGCACGGTGTCGACCTGGAGCTCCGCTCCGGGGAGATCCTCGCCCTCCTCGGCCCCAACGGCGCCGGGAAGTCGACGATCTGCCGGGTCGCCGCCGGGGTCATCACCCCCACCCGGGGCACCGTCCGGGTCGGGGGCCGGGACGCCACCCGCGACGGCCCGGTGCTGCGGGCGCGCGGTGGAGTGCTGCTCGCCCCCGAGGGGCGGGGCATCTTCCCGTCGCTGAGCATCGAGGAGAACCTCGCCCTCCAGTTGGGCGACGCCGACGCCCGGAACGCCGTCTACGAACGGTTCCCCGGGCTCGCCGACCGGCGTACGGTCCCGGCCGGGTCGCTGTCCGGCGGTGAGCAGCAGATGCTCGCCCTCGCCCCGCTGCTCCAGCGTCCCCCGGAGGTTCTGATCGCGGACGAGCCCTCCCTCGGGCTGGCTCCCCGCGTGGTCGAGGAGGTGTTCGGGCTGCTGACCGATCTGAGGGCACGGGGCACCGCTCTGCTGCTGGTGGAGGAGAAGGCGGCCGAGGTCCTCGGGATCGCGGACACCGTGGCCTATCTCGCCCAGGGCGGTGTCTCCTGGAGCGGTCCGCGCGCCGAGGTGGAGACGGACCGGCTGACGGAGGCGTATCTGGGGCTCACGGAAGGGGTCCGGCCATGAGCGGATATGTGCTGGAGGCGTCCGGTGTGGGGGTGCGGTTCGGCGGGATCCGCGCCCTGGAAGGGGTCGGACTCGGAATCGCGCCCGGTGAGGTCTGCGGGCTGATCGGTCCCAACGGCGCGGGCAAGACCACGTTCTTCGACGTCGTCTCGGGGATCCGCCGGCCGGACGAGGGGCGGGTGCGGCTGAACGGAGTGGACATCACCCGCCGCTCGCCGGTCTGGCGGGCCCGCCACGGTATGCGCCGGACCTTCCAGCGCCAGCAGCTCTTCGGTCAGCTCACGGTCGCCGACAATCTCCTGGTGGCGCAGGAGTGGCGCGGTGGCGGCGGGGGGCTCGCGGCGGATCTGGTCGCCTCGCCCACCCGGCGTACGAGGGAGACCGCACGCCGGGCCAGGGCCTCGGCCGTGCTGCGCGACTGCGGTCTCGACGCCCTCGCCGACGGCTACGCGGGCGCCCTGCCCGTGGGCCAGGCCCGCATGGTCGAGCTGGCGCGGGCCCTGGCCGACCCTCCCCAGGTGCTGCTGCTGGACGAGCCCGCCTCGGGGATGTCCGGCGACGAACGGGCACGGCTCGCCGCCGTCGTACGGCATCTCGCGGAGGAGGAGGGCTGTGCGGTCCTCCTCGTGGAGCACAATGTGGCGTTCGTGATGGAGCTGTGCGCCCGGGTCGTCGTCCTCGATCTGGGCACGGTGCTGGCGGAGGGCACCGCCGCCGAGGTACGGGCCGACGCCAAGGTCGTGGAGGCGTATCTCGGTACCACCTGAGTCCCTGCCGTCCCCCACGGCCCCGACGATCGGATCGCGGACCGGAAACCGTTCGACGAGCGGCTCTCCCGGAGCCGTTCGAGATCGCCGGGGCCCATGGGTCGGGCGACCGGGCGCTGTTCGGGGAGCGCGGTGTCGTCCGCCGGTGCGGTCCGGGGCGCTCGGACCTCGGCGGCGGTCCCGGCGGAGGGGCGTCTCGCTGAAATGAACGTTCTATTCAATGGCATACCCCCTGCGCGGCGCGGCCGGGCGCCGACGGGCGACGGGCGCTCGGACGGGCGGTCCCGGTGCCCCGGCCGACGGCAGACGGTCCCGATCCCGGCCGACGGCACAGGACGGCAGACGGTCCCGATCCCGGCCGACCGCACAGGACGGCACTCGTCGGCGCGTCGCGGGAATGCCGTCACCGGGCCGTTCGTTCTCCTGGAACACCACGGAGTACGTGTGTGGGTACCCCGACGACGTAAGGATCCACCCCTCGTGAGCAAGGTCCCCTCCCTGACCCTCAACAACGGCCTCCGGATGCCGCAGCTCGGCTTCGGCGTCTGGCAGGTGCCCGACGACGAGGCGGCGACGGCGGTCGCCACGGCGCTGGAGGCCGGGTACCGCAGCATCGACACCGCGGCGGTCTACGAGAACGAGGCGGGCACGGGCCGCGCCGTCGCCGCCTCCGGGATCCCCCGCGAGGACCTCTTCGTCACCACGAAGCTCTGGAACGACTCCCAGGGCTACGACAAGACCCTGCGCGCGTTCGACGCCTCGCTGACGCGGCTCGGGCTCGACTACGTCGACCTGTATCTGATCCACTGGCCGAGGCCGTCCAAGGACCTGTACGCCGACAGCTACCGCGCCTTCGAGAAGCTCCTGGCCGACGGCCGCGCCAAGGCGATCGGTGTCTCCAACTTCCTCCCGGAGCACCTGGAGCGGCTGATCGGCGCGTCCTCGGTCGTCCCCGCGGTCAACCAGATCGAGCTGCACCCCCAGCTCCAGCAGCGCGAACTCCGCGAGATCCACGCCCGGCACGGCATCACCACCGAGGCGTGGTCACCGCTGGGCCAGGGCAAGGGGCTGCTGGAGGCACCGACGGTCGTCGCCGTCGCCCGCAAGCACGGGCGCAGCCCGGCCCAGGTGGTGCTGCGCTGGCATCTCCAACTCGGCCACGTGGCCATCCCCAAGTCCGTGACGCCGTCGCGGATCCGCGAGAACATCGACGTCTTCGACTTCGAACTGGACGCCGACGACCTGGCGGCCTTCGCGGCACTGGACGAGGGCAAGCGCCTGGGCCCCGACCCGGCCACCTTCGACTACGTCTGAGCAGCACGGTCGGGACCCTCTCGTACGATCACTCGGCGGCGGCAGCGCGCACCCCGGTGCGCGACGGCCGCCGCCGGGGCGGTCGGACGGCCGGTGGCGACTGAAGACACGGACCGAGGAGTACGGGAATTGAGCGGGGCCTTCACACCCGGCCGCTACCGGGTGCGCAATGTCGGCAGCGGGCTGCTTCTGGAGGTGTACGGAGGGGTCAAGGGCAGCGGCGCCGTCGTCCAGCAGGGCAAGGAGAACGGCACCGCAGCCCAGGAGTGGCAGATCGACCCCGTCCCGAACGGGAGCGGCCTGTACCACTTCGTCAGTGCGGCCAGCGGCAAGCGGCTCGATGTCGCCGACGCCTCCACCGAGAACGGCGCCCGCGTCCAGCAGTGGCGGCCCAACAACTTCGGCGCCCAGGAGTGGATCATCGAGCGCCATCTGGACGCGCCGGGCACCGTCGCCCTCGTCAGTTTCGTCAGCGGCCTGCTGCTGGAGGTCGCCGACGCCTCCACGGACGACGGCGCCCGCGTCCAGCAGTGGGAGGACACCGACTCCCCCGGCCAGCAGTGGCGCCTCGAACCCTGCGCCCAGGGGCGGTGACCGGATCCTCCGCGCTGAGCAGAACCGGGCGTACGACGGTCCCTCCCTCCTCGGTGGTGCGGCCGGCGATGGCCGGGGAGGGCTTGGGCCGACCGGGGACCGTCCACGGGGCGGGCGCCCCAGCGGCCTCCGGGGATGTGCCGTCAGCGGCGCGCCGTGTGCACCGTACGGGCGGTGAGCAGATAGGTGTCCGCGCGCTGTGTCAGACCCTGCGGGTCCTCGGGGTCGAGCAGCCGGTCCAGTACGGCGAGATCGTCCGCGTCGAGCACCCCGTCCATGGCGGTACGACGGTGGGCGAAGGTGGCCACGAGCTGTTCGCGCACGGTGAGCGGCAGCGGCGCGGGGATGTCCAGCAGGAAGGAGCGGGTCCCGCCCGGGTTGAGGCCCGCGCCGGTCAGCAGGGCCCGCCAGTCCTCCACCTCGTCCTTGGAGCCGGGCAGTTCGGCGCGCATCCTGGTGAACCAGTCCGCGGCGGCGGCGTCCATCCTGGCCTCCAGGGCCGGCCGTCCGAGCCCGATGTCACGCGGGAGATGGCGGGCCGGGAGTCCGCCCTCCACCAGCGCCAGCAGACCCCCCGGCCGCAGCAGTCCGGCGAACCCCGCGAGCGCGGCGCGCTGGTCGCCGATGTGGTGCAGCGAATCCCCCGCCCAGATCAGATCGGCCTCGCCCAGACGGGCGAGATCGCCGGGGAGTTCGGCGTGCAGAGTCCGTACACGGTCGCCGGTACCCGTGCGGTCGGCGCGGGCGCGGGCCCGCTCCAGCAGCGGCGGGTTGCCGTCCACGGCGACCACCTCGGCGTACGGGAACACCTCGGCGAGCAGCACGGTGAGCACTCCGGGGCCGCTGCCGACATCGAGGACCCGGCGGACACCGGCCGCCGGGATCAGTCCGCTCAGCCATGCGGCGGCCTGCCGGTACAGGTCGCCGTGCAGTTCGGCTCCGCGCTCCAGCTGCGGCCCCATGGCGTCCCAGTCGAACTCTGTCGTGTGGTGGTGATGACTCATGGCACCAGAGTCATGCGACGCGGCGCCAGGGGCGAGGAAAATTGCGGTTCCGGCAAAGTGGATTCCCCGTACTGGGTGCGGTAGTCACGCGGGCTGACCCCGCGGACCCTCTTGAAGGCCGCGCTCAGCGCGAAGGAGCCGCTGTAGCCGACCTTGCGCGCCACGGACTCCACCGTGGCATCCGTCGTCCGCAGCAGATCGGCGGCGAGATCCAGCCGCAGGCGGGTGAGATACGCCATCGGGGGCTCCCCCGCCAGTTCGTGGAACCGGCGCGCGAGCTGGGCCCTGGACACCCCGCACTCCGCCGCCAGCTTCGCGACCGTCCACGGCCGGGCCGGACCGTCCTCCAACAGTCCGAGCGCGCGGCCCACGACCGGGTCGCCCACGGCCCGGTACCAGCCGGGGGCGCTCGCCTCCGGCCGGGAGAACCAGCTGCGCAACGCGGTGACCAGCACCAGATCCAGGATCCGGTCGAGCATCACGCTCTGCCCCGGGTCGTCCCGCATCAGCTCCTCCTCCAGCACCGGCAGCAGCGGGCAGGTCCAGCCCTCGGCGGGCAGGTGCAGCAGATCGGGCAGCGCGTCCAGCAGCCGGGACTGGACCTCACCCGCCATCTGATACACCCCGATCTGCATGACCGATGAGCCCTCGGGGTCGTTGCCCCAGCTACGCACCCCCACGCTCATGACCTCCGCGAGCGGTTCGCCCCGCAGTGTGCGGCAGTCCCCGCCGGGACCGACGTACGCCAGCGGCTCGGTCTCCGGGGTGTCACCGATGGTGTACGGCGCCGGGCCGCGCGCGATCGCGACGTCCCCGGGGCGCAGCAGCACCGAGTCTCCCCGCTCGGGCGTGATCCAGGCCTCGCCCCTGGTCATGCACATCAGCGCGAGGGGGGCGCGGTCCTCCACCCGGACCGACCAGGGCGGCTCCATCACCATCCGCAGCAGAAACGCGCCCCGGGCGCGAGGGCCTTCGAGCAGTCCGGCGAGAGCATCCATGGCCCCAGCGTAGACGGATACATATGGCAATGAGCCTTTCACGCATGGAGAGTCCACGGGAGCCGGGCCAGTCTGGGGACATGACGCAGAATGCGAAGCAGGAAACAGTGCTGGTGACGGCGGCGACGGGCAAGACGGGGACACGCGTGACCCGGCGCCTCGACGAGAAGGGTGTACGGGTGCGGGCCGGGTCCCGCAAGGGCGCGGGCGCGAACGGGGTGGCCTTCGACTGGGAGGCGCCCGAGACATGGGCCCCGGCCCTGGCGGGCGCGACGGCCGCGTATGTGGCGTACTACCCGGACCTGGCCGCACCCGGTGCGGTCGAGGCGATGCGCACCTTCGGCCGGGAGGCCGCCGCGGCGGGCGTCGGGCGACTGGTCGCGCTCTCCGGCAGGGGCGAGCCGCAGGCGGTCGCCGCGGAATCGGCGCTCGGGGAGTCGGGTGTCGGCCTCACGGTCGTCCGGGCCTCGTTCTTCGCGCAGAACTTCTCGGAGGGACCGATGGCGGAAGGGGTCGCGAACGGGGAGATCCTCTTCCCCGCGGGCGACACGGCCGAGCCGTTCATCGACGCGGACGATCTCGCGGATGTCCTGGTCACGGTGCTGACCGAGGACCGTCACGCGGGACGGGTCCACGAACTGACCGGGCCCCGGCTCCTCACCTTCGCCGAGGTGGCCGCGGAGATCTCGCGTGTCTCGGGACGGCAGGTCCGCTATGTCCCCGTCTCCTGCGCGGACTACAGCGGGGCCGTACAGGAGATGGGCTACCCAGAGGCGGACGCGGTGTGGCTGGCGGAACTGTTCACCACGCTGATGGACGGCCACAACGCGTCGACGACGGACGGCGTACAGGAGGTACTGGGCCGCGAGGCGCGTGACTTCTCCGATTTCGCCCGCGACATCTGGGGCGGATAGCCGGTACGGGTGGGGCGTCCGGACCGGGGAAGACGCTCCCGCCGACGGGTGGGGCGGGATCCGGTTCGGAGCCCCGCACCGGACCGGACTGAACCGGACCCGGACCGGAACGGACCGGACTGAACCGGACCGGGGGCGAACGGCGCGGGGCTCCCCCGGTGCCCTACTCCGCTTCGTGGGCCCGGGCGATCCGTTCCACCCGGGTCGCGAGCCGGATGTCCTTCTCGGTCACCACGCCCCCGGCGTCGTGCGTCCGTACGCTCAGCGACACCGTGTTGTAGCCGAGCGCCAGGTCCGAGTGGTGGTTCAGCTCGTCCTGGACGCGGGCGATGTGCACCACCAGCGCGACGGCGGCGAAGTGCGAGGAGAGACGGTACTCACGGGTGATGCGGTCGTCCTGGAACGACCAGCCGGAAAGCTCCCGGAGGCGGTCCTCGATCTCCTGGTGTGACAGCGGCTCTGTGGCCATGGTCTGACATCCCTTCGGTACACGGTGGCGCCCTCACAGGAGGGTGCCCGTTCCGGCGGCCGGTGTGTACGCCCTACCGGAGGAAGTCGCCCAGGAAACCGGCCGGCCCCGGTCAGCCCGCCCGGCGCCACCAGGGCGCGGCACCGGCGGGGACCGGCGTGAGGGTCACACCGGACACGGCCGGTAGGGCGGCCGGTAAGGCGGCGGCCGTGCGGCCCCGCCCGCCGGGTCCGTGGCCGGGGGTGCGGGGGCAGGCTGATGGGACGGATTCCCTCCGGGTCGGGTGCGGGTCCGGCTTCTCCTCGTCCACGGTCTCCGTGCCGGCGGGCGTTCGCGTCACCCGCCGGTGTGCAGCCGGGATACATCGTCGTATGCAGTCCGGGTGGAGCCGGAACGCCCGGCCGGAGTACGCCCGGCCCGGGAGCGGAACCGGAGCGCCCGGCCCGGCTACCGGGCCGGGCCGGAACCCGAGTGGCCGGGGTATGCCGGGCCGGGAGCATCACGGGCTCGATGCCCTCCCGGGGACCCGGGGCCGGAACAACGGGCGGTCGCCGGGACCGGGCGGGGCACCCAACTCACCCCGCCGCCGGAGCGACCGGACGAGCTGCTGCCGCGCCCCGCCCGCCGTCCGGGGCCTCCGCCCGGGCCTCCGGGCGCCCGGGGTCAGTCCCGCGACTCCAGGACCCGGTCCATGGTGTCCGCCTCCCCCGCCGCCTTGTCGGGCCGGTGCCGCAGCACCCGGGCGAACCGCAGAGCGACCCCGCCGGGGTAGCGGGAGGAGCGCTGAAGGCCGTCGTAGGCGATCTCCACGACCAGCTCCGGCCTGACGCGTACCGTGAATCCGTCGTCCGCCACGGAGAGTTCGCCGAGCCGCCGGGTCTGCCAGCGGAGCATCTCGTCCGTGAGCCCCTTGAAGGTCTTGCCGAGCATGACCCAGGAACCGTCGGCGGCCCGCGCCCCCAGATGCAGATTGGAGAGCAGGCCGGTGCGCCGGCCGTGGCCCCACTCGGCGGCGAGGACGACGAGGTCCAGGGTGTGGACGGGCTTGACCTTGAGCCAGGAGCGGCCCCGGCGGCCGGCGGCATAGGGCGCGTCGAGAGCCTTCACCAGGACGCCTTCGTGGCCACGGGCCAGGGTCGCGGCGAGGAACACCTCCGCCGCCTCACTCTGCGCGCTGTCGGCGGGATCGGCGACGACGGTACGCCGTACCCGCTGCGGCTCGGGCACCAGCCGGGACAGTACGGCGTGCCGTTCGGAACCCGGGAGGTCGAGGACGTCCTCGCCGTCGGCGGCGAGGACGTCGAAGAAGACGGGGGTGACCGGGAGTACGGCGCGGGCCGCGCCCACATCGGTGCGGGAGCCGACGCGGGAGGCGATCTCCTGGAAGGTGACGGGCCGCCCGGCTGAGTCCAGGGCGATGACCTCGCCGTCCAGGATGAACCGGTCGCCCGTCATGGCGCGGGCCGCGTCGATCACTTCGGGCAGCCGGCCGGTGATGTCGTCGAGCGAGCGGGTGAAGATCCGGATGTCGTCGCCGTCGCGGTGCACCTGGACGCGGATGCCGTCGAGCTTCTCCTCCACGGCGCAGGGGGCGGCCAGGGTCGCCACGGCATGGGTGACCGACGGCGCGGTATGGGCGAGCATGGGCAGGACGGGACTGCCGACCCGCAGCCGGAACCGGGCCAGGGCACCGGGCCCGTCGGCGAGGAGGGCGGTGGCGACACGGGGCAGCGAGCCGTCGAGCATGACCGCCCGGCGCACCGCGTCGGCGGGCGCGTGGGCCGCCCGGGCGACGGCGTCCAGGGCGATCGCGTCCAGCGCCCCCTGGCGGACCTCGCCCAGCAGCAGCCGCGTGAGGAAGCGCTGTTCCTCCTCGGTGGCGGCGGCGAGGAGTTCCCGTACGAGCCGACGGCGTTCGGCCCCCGAGCCGGGACCCCCGAGACCCGCGAGCGCGGTCAGGGCCCGGTCGGTCGCGTCGACGGTCAGTGCGGGCGCCCCGGCGGCGGGGGGCGGGTCCTTGAGGGAACTCCAGCCGACACCGATCCGGCCCTGCGGCAGCCGGCCGGCGAGATAGGAGATGACCAGAGCCACCTGCGCGGGCCCGGTGTCGGCGAACAGGTCCGCGAGCAGGGCGGTCTTGCGCGAACGCGCGGAGGTGGCGGCCACGTCCCGGGACACTTCGGCGACTCGTGCCAGGAGCATGCGGCCATGGTGCACCGGGCGGCGGGAGGCCGCACCCGCAGCCGGGCGGGGGGTGGGGGGAT
The DNA here is from genome assembly GCF_044456085.1 of Streptomyces sp. NPDC051018. Classification (NCBI taxonomy): domain Bacteria; kingdom Bacillati; phylum Actinomycetota; class Actinomycetes; order Kitasatosporales; family Streptomycetaceae; genus Streptomyces; species Streptomyces sp. NPDC051018. Next base: position 56,713 of record NZ_JBITFN010000024.1, on the reverse strand, counting down.
TCCCTGGGCACACATGTACGAAGTACGGTTGCACGGTTGTGTGATCACCGTGGCCCCGCCGGGCCGAAGTGCGTTCGTACGAGGGGCAGTTGCGGAACGCGGAGTTCCTTCGGGACCCGCGCGGGTTCGGGTCGGACAGGGTGGGGTGCTGTGTGCGGCAGAAGCAAGGAGATGCGCCGGTTGTGCGCGCGGTTGTCGGCGAGCCTGCGGCTGCCCGCACCCGCCGATCCGCCCGAGCTGTTCTCGGCGGTCGCCGGCGCGGTGAGCGAACTGCGCGACCGTGAGGTCCGCCTCTGTTTTCTGCGGTTCCCGCCGGGAACGGTCAGCGGCATCTGGCTGGACGGGGACGACGGCGATCTGATCGTCGTCGAGGCGACCGCGCCGCCTCAGCACCAGCTGGTCATCCTGGGGCATGAGATCTGGCACATGTACGCCGGTCATCGCGGCGGGCACGCGGCCGGAGCCGCGGCGGCCCGCGCGCTGGCGCCGGACGTGGACCTCGGGACGGTGGTCGCGGCCATCGCGGCCCGGGGCGACCTCGTGACGGAACAGGAGCGGGCGGCCGAGCTGTTCGGCATCATGCTCGGCAGCGAGCTGCGTCCATGGCTGGACGCCCGCCCCGGGCCCGGCGGTCCGCCGGAGGACGGGCTCGCCGGGCGTATTCAGGTGTCCCTGGGACGCCGCGGGGTCGTGGGCTGAGAATGTACGGATCCAGTGGCGGCGCTCAGGGATACGGGCCGCGGGAAGCGGGGCCCGGGGCCGGTCGGCATACCGGTGGCCCGTGGGTGATCGGTGTGCATCTGTTCGGGACGTACGTGACCGGTCCGTACGTGACCGGTCGGCGCGTGGTCCGTTCGCACATGGCCGGTGCGACCGGATCCAGTCAGCGGGTATGCGGCCCGTACATAAACCGGGCGCAGGTGCTCGGGACATACGTGACCGGTCGGCGCGTGGCCGGTTCACACAAGGCCGGTGCGACCGAATCCGGTCAGCGGGCATGCACCCCGTACGTAACCGGGGCACAGGTGCTCGGGACGTACGCGACCGGTTCGCACATGGCCCGTGCGGCCGGATCCGGCCAGCGGGTATATGGCCCGTACACAACCGGGACGCAGGTGCTCGGGACGTACGTGGCCGGTCGGCGAGTAGCCGGTCCCTGCGTGACCGGTTCGACCGTGACCGGTCGGCGCGTACTCGGTCCGTACGAGTCGGATCCGTACCTGGCCGGTGCGGCCCATTCCGGTCCGGCCGTGGCTGATCCCCAGGTCACCGGTCCGACCGGGACCAGGCCGACGGTGACCGGTGCGGCCGTGATCAGCACCTCCGCGGCCGGGGCACCCACGGCGGGCGCACCCACCGCGCCGGTCCCATGACCGCCGCACCCGCGGAACCGGTCAGATGACCACCGGCCCCGGCTTCGGGCCCGAGCCGCCAGTCCCGGAACGCCGATCCGGCGACCGCCGTCCTCCGCCCGCCAGGGCATGACCGCATGAATCCGTACTCCCACCCCGTACCCCGTACCCCGATCCGCTTCCCCGTTCCCGTGACGCGGGCCGGCGACGGACCCGATCCCCCGAACGAACCCGCACGCTGGAGGCCGGTGGCCGATGGGCGACCTGACGATGACCGTTCCGGGCGCGCTGCTGTTCGGGGCCTTCCTGCTGAAGGTCCCCGCACTGCGCCGGAACCCTCGGGACGCGCTGCTGCGGTGTGTCTGCGTGCTGCTGCTGCTGGCCAGTCTCGTCTTTCTGCTGGCCGCCGTCCCCGTGCTCGCCGCCGTCAACCGGCTGACCGGCATCCCCAATCTGGCCGCGCCCCTGGTCTACAGCGTGCTGAGCGCCCTCAGCGGAGTCTGCATCGTGCTGGTCATCATCTGGCGGGGCGGCACCACGGAACGGACGAAGCGCGCCTCGTTCCGGTGCCTGGCCGCCTACGGGGTGGTGATCGTCGCGCTGGGGGTGCTGTTCGCGCTGGGGGACGCCCCGGTCGAACGGCTGAGAGACCTCGACACCTACTACGCCGGCACCCCGTACATCCGCGAGATGATCGTGCTCTATCTGCTGGCGCACACGGTCGCGGCGGGGGTGACGACGATCCTGTGCTGGCGCTGGTCCCTGCGCGTCCACGGGGTGCTGCGGGTGGGTCTGACGCTGATCGTCTGCGGCTATCTCCTCAATCTGGGCTACGACGCCGCCAAGTTCACGGCCGTCGGCGGCCGGTGGACGGGGCACGATCTGGACTGGCTGAGCACCCATGTGGCCCGGCCGCTGGCGTCGGCGTCGGCGTTGCTGATCGGCGCGGGGTTCGTGTTCCCCCTGGTCGCCCAGCGGATCCGCATCGAGTGGGGTGCGGCCGTGCGCCACCGGCGGCTGGGGACCCTGGTACGCCGGCTCACGAGCACGGCGGGCCGGGGCGCCCCCGGGGTCGCGATCGGCCCCTGGGCCTCGATGGAGCTGCGGCTCACCCAGCGCGAGGCCGCCATCCACGACGGGATCATCGCACTGCGTCCGTACTTCGACGAAGAGCTCCGCTCCCGGGTCGAGTCCACCGCGCTGGACCGGGGGCACTCCCCCGCCGAGGCCCGGATCATCGCCGACGCCGGAATGATCGCGGCGGCCGCGCAGGCCCGGGAAACCGATCCCGTACGGACGGTTCGGCCGGGGGGCGGTGAGTCCGTACGGCCCTCCACGGAGGCGGACGACCTGGTGCTGATCTCCCTGGCACTGCGCCGCTCACCTCTCGTCCGTCCGGCGCGCCGCCCCGCGGCGATGTCCGAGAGCGGCGGCCCCTGGGCGTCCCCCTGACACTTCCGTCGGCGGCCCCCCTGGTCCTCGCCCGCACCGGCTCCCCGCCGCCGGGCCGTCATCGTCGGAGGCGGGTTCGCGGACATACCGGTATACCGGCGGCGGCTGTACGAGAGACCCCGGAGAGCCCCCGAGTCCCGACCCAAAGTCGCGGAGTCGCGGAATCCCAGAGCCCCGACCCGGAGTCCCGGAGTCCCGGAGTCCCGGAGTCCCGGAGTCCCCAGGGATCATGTGCCGATCGGTGACACCGTCGCTACCTCAACCCGGCCCACGGGCACGCTCTTTCGGCCGCCGTACGGCTTCCCGCCCGTGCCGAGCGGGAAGCCGGGCCGGATCACCGGGAGTCCAGGCGTCACGGCGTCCGGGGACGACGGCACCGGGCCCCGGGCGCCGGGTCCGGCAGACGATCGCGAGGCCGACGAGGTGGCCCGGGGGCCATCGCGAGGACCTCCGAAAATGCCCCCGAGGCCGGCCACCGGCCAGGACGTGGTCACCCCCGGCTCGACCGGGCCGCCGCCCCGCGCCGTCACCCGGCCGCTCAGCCGCCGGGTGAACCACCAGGTGAGAACGTCCACCGGTTCGTGACACCCCGGCCGGGGAGCTCACCCGCGTGACGCCCCGTCACCCGCGTTCGACGGGCTGATCCGCCCCGACGCACCCGTCCGTGCCGTACGCGAGCCACCGCTGATCCCGTCGACGGGGCCACCGCTGACGGCCCGTGAACTCGGCTTCTCCGGACCGGGTGGCACGGGAGACCGGACCGGAGACCCCGGCGGCGCGTCCGGACCACGACTGGGTGAGGGAACGCCGACGGCCGTGCCGGAACATTACGCAACCCTGTCCGAAAAAAACGTCACCTTGCCCGACCCGGCCCCCGTATACAGAACCCTGGGTACGGTGTGGTGCCAGGCTCGCGGCTCTCGCCACCGCGGTCCACGACAACCGTCGAACCGGGGGAGCGATGTGAGCAGCAGGAGCGCCATGCGCCGGCTCCGCGACGATCTGGCGCATGCCGTCGAACTGGCCGGGCCGGCCACCCCCCGGGAGGTCTTCGCCACCCTGTGCGGGCGGCTGTGCGAACACCGGGGCAGACCGGTGGAGCTGCATCTGGTGGAGTTCCCGCCCCACACCGCCAGCGGGCTCTATCTGGACATGGCCGACCGGGACATCATCTGCGTCCAGGCGAGCACCCACCCGTTCCATCAGCTGGTCATCTTCGGCCATGAGGTCTGGCACATGGTCGCCGGGCACAGCGGACATCACGCCCCTCCCCCGGCTCCCCCCGGTCCGTCCGCGCATCCGGTGCAGACAGCACCGGCGGACCACGGCCGTCCCGGTGGCCGGAAACCGCGTACGGCGGTGCAGATCCCGGCCGCCCGTACCGACTTCCGGCAGACGGAGGAGGCGGAGGCGGAGACCTTCGGCCTGCAACTGGGGAACAGGCTGCGGAAGTGGCTGAACGGCACGGCCCCCGCCGAACCCCGGAGCGGGGTCGCCCGGCGGATCCACACCTCACTCGGCCACCCCTACCGGGGCTGACGGATGCGCAACAGCGACTACTACCTTCCCGCCATCGCCCTCGGGATCGCCTTCGTCGCCAAACTGCCCGCGCTGCGGCGGGGCTGGCGCGACCCGCTGGTACGGTCCGTCCACTTCCTGCTGTTCAGCGCGGCGGCCTGCTTCTTCTTCGCCGCCCCTCCCACGATCACCGCGGTCAACCGGATCACCGGCATCCCGAATGTCTCTGCGCCGCTTGTCTACGGGATCATGTGCGCGTTCAGCTGCGCCTGTCTGGTGCTCGTCGTCAACTGGCAGGGCGGGCCCGCCGAGCGGGTGCGGCGGGGTTCACGGCGGTGGATCGCCGTCTACGGTGTGGCGATCGTCGCCGTGCCGGTCCTCTTCGCCCTCGGGGACGCCCCGGACGAGCGGCTGCGGGACCTCGACACGTACTACGCGAACACCCCGTACATCCGCGAGATGATCATCACCTATCTGGCGGCGCACATCACCTCGGCCTGTGTGACCACCCTTCTGTGTCTGCGGTGGGCGCGGGCCGTCCGGCAGTGGCTGCGGGCCGGTCTGACCGTGCTCGTGATCGGTTTCATCCTCAATCTGGGTTTCGGGGTCGCCAAACTGACGGCGGTCGTGGCCCGGTGGGCGGGCGCCGACTGGGACCATCTCAGTTCGGCGGTGGCGCCGCCGCTGGCCGCCGTGGGCGGTCTGATCACGACCGTCGGGTTTCTGCTGCCGCTGCTGGGCCCGCAGTTCTCCGACATCTGGCGCGCGTGGATCACCTACACACGGCTCGGTGTGCTGTGGCGCCGGCTGCGCCCGGTCCGGGGAGAGGCCACCCCGCTGCCGGTGATACCCTGGTGGGCCTCGCCCGAGCTGCGGCTGACGGTCCGGGAGACCGTGATCCACGACGAACTGCTCAGGCTCCAGCCGTATCTCGACGACCGGGTGCGCCGGCGGGCGTACGAGTCGGCGATCACCGGGTCCGCGCCGAGGGAGCACGCACGGACGGTGGGCGTCGCGGCGATGGTGGCCGCCGCGGTCGAGGCACGCCGCACGGGACGGATCCCGGAGGACGACGAGCAGGCGGCCGTGCACGCCCAGGCCGGTGCGGAGGCCCTCACGGCGGCCCTCAGCCCGGGGCTGGAGCGGCTGGTACGGCTCTCCGGCGCGTTCGCCTCGCCGCATCTCACGGACGCGGTACGGGAGGAGGCGACCCGCACCCGGACCGCGGACCCCGGCCGGACTGCCCCAGGACCGGACACCGCCACACCGGCGGCCGCCGGAGCCGGACCGGCCGGCGGGCGCTCGTCCGCCTCCGCCCCGGGGAGCACCACGGCGCCCCGGCCCCGGACGGCGAACGCCGAACGGCCCCGCACGCGAACCTCCAGCGCCGAACCACCTCGCCCGCGAACCGCCAGCACCGAGCGGCCCCTTGCGCCGGAGCCGCCCACGGAGAGCGGCACCCGGTGATCCGCCCGGCCCCGGAAAGTCCCTCCGCCCCGCTCCGGCGCGCCGTCGTCATCGGCGGCGGCCTGGCCGGGATGCTCGCGGCGGCGGTCCTGTCGGGGCACGCGGACGAGGTCACCGTCGTGGAACGCGACTCGCTCCCGGCCGGGCCCGAGCCCCGTACCTCGCTCCCCCAGGCACGCCATGTGCATGTGCTGTGGTCCGGTGGCGTCCGCGCCTTCGAGGAGTTGCTGCCCGGCATCACGGACCGCTGGCTGGCGGCCGGGGCCCGCCGGATCCCGCTGCCCTCGGGCCTGGTGTCGCTGACGGCGCACGGCTGGGTCCGGCGCTGGCCGCAGGAGATGCAGCACATGATCGCCTGCACCCGCGATCTGCTGGACTGGGTGGTGCGCGACCATGTGCTGCGACTCCCCGGCGTCACCCTGCTCCAGCGGCACGAGCTGCTGGGGCTGGCGGGCTCGGACGGCCGGGTGACGGGGGTCCGGGTGCGGGCGCCGGACGGGGCAGAGCCGTCCCTGGACGCCGATCTGGTCGTCGACACGGGCGGCCGGGGCTCGCGCGCCACCGACTGGCTCCGGTCCCTGGGCTTCGGCGGCATCGAGGTGGACGAGGTCGACTCGGGGCTGGTGTACGCCAGTCGGCTCTACCGGGCACCCGACGGCGGCGAGGGCTTCCCGGTCGTCAACGTCCAGGCAGACCCGCGTGAGCCGGTGCCGGGGAGGACGGCGACGATCGTTCCGGTGGAGAACGGGCGCTGGCTGGTCACCCTGTCGGGTACCCGGGGCGGGGAACCCTCCTCCGATCCGGCGGAGTTCGAGTCCTTCGCCCGTTCGGTGCGCCACCCGGTCGTCGGCGAACTGATCGCGCGGGCGACCCCGCTGTCGGACCGTGTGTCACTCTCGCGGAGCACGGTCAACCGCCGCCGCTACTTCGAGAGGGCGCCCGCCTGGCCGGACGGGTTCATCGTCGTGGGCGACGCGGTGGCCACGTACAACCCGGTCTACGCACAGGGGATGAGCGTGGCCGCGCAGGGGCTGGTGGAGCTGAGGAACGCCCTGCGCCGGCACCCTCCGGGCGCTCCGGGGCTCGCGCGCCGCATCCAGCGGGCGCTGGCGGGGCCGGTGGGGCTGGCCTGGGAGCTGGCCACCTCCCAGGACATCCTGTACCCGGGGGCGGTGGGCCGACCGGCGCGGGCCGGCTCTGCGCTGATGAACCGTTACGTCAACCGGCTGTGCGACGCGGCCACCGGGCGCGCCCGGGTGACCGGGGCGTTCTTCGCCGTACTCACCCTGTCCGAGCCCGTGACGGCCTGGCTGCGCCCGGACGTCGTGCTGGGGACGCTGCGCGGGCCGGGCCGGCGGTCGGCCGAGGGGCCGCCGCTGCCGGAGGCCGGCCGTCTCGGTCCCCGGCCGGAGCGGGGGGCAGGGCCGCCGGACGGCATCCGGATCACGTAATGTGACCCGGATCACACCAACTGGTTCCGCCGGCGTGCAGTGGGCCGGGGGCCGGGCTGCGTCGTAGTGCACGAGGACCCGAGTCGCACCGAGTCGTACGAGGATCCCGGTCGTACGAGCAACCGCCTCGCACGAGCAACCACGTCGCCCAAGAACCATGTCGCACAAGCAATCACATCGCACAAGAACCGCGTCGCACGAGGAACCGAGTCGGCAGCCGCGAAGGAGCACTTCATGTTCCCCACCGTCGAGCAGACAGTCCCGGGCCGGCTCATCGGGGGCGCCCCGGGGCCCGTCACCGTGCCGGTCCGCTTCACCTACAGCGCGGACGATCCGCTCGCGGTCCATCTGGTCTTCCCGGCCTCGGCCTCGCTGAGCGGCACCACGGTGACCTGGACCTTCGCCCGGGCGCTGCTGGATCACGGGCTGGGCGCGCCTGCCGGTACGGGCGATGTGCACATCCGGCCGTGCGGGCCGGACACCACGACGGTGGAGCTGCGTTCACCCGAGGGGGTGGCGCTGCTCCGGTTCGGCACCGCCCGGCTGCGGCACTTTCTGCTCCACTCGTACGCGACGGTCCCGGCGGAGCTGGAGGCACGGGCCATCGACATCGACGGCGGCCTCACCGCGCTGCTCCGGGAGACCCGGGGGTGAACCGGAGCCGGGCCACCGGCCGAAGCCGACGGCGGCCGACGGGCCGCTCGAATTCGGCTCGCCACGCCCCCTACCTGCTGTATTACGGTCGGAGTATGACAACACTCGTGTCCGAAACCGGTGTGGGTCCTCTGCTGCGCGGCTGGCGTGAGCGCCGGCGGGTGAGCCAGCTGGAGCTGGCGATCCGCGCCGACTCCTCCGCCCGGCACATCAGCTTCATCGAGACGGGACGCTCACGCCCGAGTGAGGAGATGATCCTGCGGCTCGCGGAGCACCTGGACATTCCGGTCCGGGAGCAGAACGCGCTGCTGGTGGCGGGCGGATTCGCACCCCGCTACAGCGAGACCTCCTTCGACGACCCCTCGATGGGCGCGGTGCGGGAGGGGCTCCAGCAGTTGCTCCACGGCTATGAGCCGTATCCGGCGATCATCGTGGACGGCACCTACAACGTCGTCGCCGCGAATCTCGGGATGACCAGGCTGCTCGACGGGGTCGCGGAGCATCTGCTCACTCCCCCGCTCAACGGTATGCGGATCACGCTCCACCCCGAGGGGCTGGCCCCCAGCATCCGCAACTTCCGGGAGTGGCGGGGCCATCTGCTGCACCAGATGGAGCGTCAGATGGCGCTGGCCCGCTCCGAGGCGCTGCGCAAGGTGTACGAAGAGGTCGTCGCCTATCCCCTTCCGGAGACCGGCGACGACCCGGAGGACGGGGAAGCGGCTCCTCAGTCCTCCCATCCCTTCGCGCTTCCGCTGGTGATCGAGCAGAACGGCAGGGTGCTGACCTTCATCTCGTCCATCTCCACCTTCAACACCCCGATGGATGTGACGGTCGCCGAGCTGGCCATCGAGACGCTCCTCCCGGCCGATCCGGCGACCGTCGACTACCTCCGGTCGCTCACGTCCTAGCGCCGGCCCGCAGGGCCGCCCACTGGAGTGCGGCGAACCCGGCGACGACGGCCGCCTGCATCGGGATCCAGACGGCTCCGGCGGTGCTCGGGTCCAGCCAGATCACGAGGGAGGCGACGCTCAGGACCGCCCACACCACGTTCATGTCGACGATGACCTTGACGGCGGACGCGGGCGGCTCCCGGCGCGCGGCGAGCGCGCCGACGGCGAGGCCGAAGACGATGAGAAAGACACCCAGGCCCAGCAGGAGCCTTTCGTCGACTCCGAGGAGCCGGCCGATGGGCCCGGAGGCCACGGCGTACGCCAGTCCGTTGCCACCGGTGACGACGGCGTCGAGGGCGAGGAACCGGCGGAGCATCACACGGGGCTCGGTGGTGCGGGCGATACCGGTGAGGAACGTGGCGGACATGGCGGATCAGCCTCCAGCGGAGTCATACGTTCGGTCTGGTGTGACAGAGCCCGGGCGGAGTGCGCCGCCCGGGTTCTGATGACGTAAGACTGCCTGCGGGGGCGGATACGGGTCGATTACGCGAGAGGTAATGCCGAGGCGGGGCCGTGCGGGGCGGCCGCCGGGGACGGGCGAGCACCGGACGGGGTGCGGGCCCGGATCGGAAACGGCGGGGCACCACAGCACGCGGCTACGGCAGGACGTCCGGGCGGCCTTCTGCCGATCGCGCCCAAGCACAGGGTGCGGATGCCGCTGCTCGCCGACACGGACCGGGCGGTGGCCTGGACGTCCGGCGTCGCGGCACCCGGTATCGGGCTGGGGCGCGGTGTTCGTCCTCACCCCGGACCGCACACTCCACCGCAAGCAATTCTCCCTGTTCGGGGACGACGTTCCGGTTGAGCGAGACCCCGGCGGGACGACTGGCCGCGTTCCGGCAGCCGTATGCGCGGGCCGGGGGGCCACCGGTACGCGGGCAGGGAGGTGAAGGCCGGACGAGTTGCGGTGTGGCCGCCTCCGTGGTGATCAGGCGATGCTCTCGTCGACGGCGGCGAGAGCCCCCGGTTCGGGTTCCCTCTCGGATTCGGGCTCGGCGGTGGGCGTCTGTTCGGCGGGCTCGCCGGAGCGGGTGGCCTCGGCACGGAGCATGGCGTTGAGGGCAGCGAAGGGGTCGATGGGCATGATGTCGCACCTCTGTGTGTCCAGGGGAGATAAGGGGCTGTCGCTGGGAGCCGGGAACAGCTCAGCAGCGCAGCACCACACAGCGGACCGGGATGCGCACGGGCGGCGGATGCCCTTCGCGGTACGGGACCGGGCGGGCGCTCCGCTTCCCCCGACGGTGATCGGGGGCGATCGGCCCGGCCGCGGCCCTGACGCGTACGAGCGGGGCCGCTTGGGGGTCGGTCTCCTCGGACGGGCCGGCCCCACCGGGGTCGGCGGGCGCGGAGGCGGGTGTCCTCGGCTCGGCGGCCTCGGCCGCGGGTGCCCCGGAGCCCGCCGACATGCCCAGCAGTGCCAGCAGCGCCACGACCACGATCAGCGCACCCCGCCACGCGGCACCGCGCGCCGTGACGCCGGTGGTGACGCCTGCGGCGACGGAGACCGTGACGGCCTGGGGCTGTTTCATGGGCGCGACCTCCTGGACATGCATCCAGGTCCCCGGATTCACACGCGCCACGACACCCCGGCGCGATAGTCCGCCCCACCGGAGGACGGGAGTTACGCCGAACTCCGCCCCCGGTCACCCGACTGCCCCCCGGGCCCCGAACCGCCCCGTCACCCGACCGTCATCGGCCCCTGAGCGAGCACCGTCACCCAACCACCCCAGCCCCCGAACCACCCCGTCACCCAACCGCCCCGGCCCTCAAGGACCCCCGTCACCCGACCGTCATCGGGCCCCGAACCACCCCGTCACCCAACCACCCCAGGCCCCACCGGCACCGTCACCCGACCGCCTCAGACCCCGAACCGCTCAGGCCACCCGTCCGGCGGCGGTCCGGCACGCCCACCTCGGCCACCGCACTCCGACCGCCCGCCGATCGCACCGGCCTCGCGGGGCCGACCGACCCGCCTCAGACCGCGTCCAGGCTGTCCGAGTGCCGTGCCGCTCCCTCCACCGCCGACTCCGGCACCTGTCCCTTCGCTGCCGGACGGTGCGGCACTTCTCCCTCCGCTGCCCGCTCCTCCGGCGCGGGTCCTTCCGCGGTCGGCCGCCCACAGCCGTCCCGGGCACAGCCGTCCCGGCCCGGGACGAGGTCACCTGGGACAAGGTCGCCCGGCGGCCGGAAGCGCCCTTGCCCGCGCTCGCGGATCGGGCGGACCGCACCGTCGTGGCTCGGCTCCCGGCCGCCCGCCGACGAATGCTTGCCGTCCGGCGCGAGGACCCCGCCGACCTCGGACCCCGCCGATTCGTCCCCGGGGGGAACACCCACGCCCCCCGGCTCCGCCGAACCGCCGGGAGACGCACCGGAGCCCCCCTCGGACCCCGCCGAACCGTCCAGGACGCGAACCGTATCCGCCGCGACCCCCTCAAGCCCGGTCTGCCCGATGGGGACCTGGGGCCCCGCGCACTCCCGCAGCCAGCGGCGCAGGACCCGGTGCACACGCTCCGCGCCGACGAGTTCCGCGCCGTCGTCGACCGGGCGGGACAGGGAGACCGGGGAGAGCAGAAAGGGCTGGGACTGCTCCCCGCCGAGCCCTCCGTGGGAGCCGATCTGCTCCTCGAAGGCGTGGACGCTCCCGGTCGCCGGGTCGTACATCGAGTTGACCATGATGTCTGCGACATGGGGGAAGGAGTCCGTACGGCGCACGGCGTCGGCGGCGCCCTTGCCGAATCCGGCGAGCGGGCCGTCGTCGGACAGCTCGGCGAGCGGGACCTCCGCGCCTCCGGCGCCGAGCACGACCGAGCCGTGCTGCTCGCTGCGCACCAGCAGGAAGCCGATGCCGGGGTGGTTGGCGAGCGTGCCGAGCAGGGCGGGGTGGCGGGCGTCGATCTGCTCCCGGCTCAGGCGCTCGGGCACATCGGGGAAGGAGATCAGCGCGAGATTGCCCGAGGCGAGCACGATCGGGTCGGATCCGGACTCCGGACCGCCCCCGTCGTGCTCGGCGAGCTCGTCCGCGCCCTCTGCCATCCGCCGGTGCAGCGCGTTGCGCAGGGCGACCCCGGCGGCGTCGCGCGCCTCCGATCCGCTCTTGGAGCGCCCCGCCCTTCTGGGCACCGGCAGCCCGCAGCCGGCCCGTACCAGATCCCTGAGGGTGAGCCCGTAGGCGCCCTCGAAGGTCTCCCCCGGGCTCTGGCCGTGGTCGGACAGCAGCGCGATCCGGTAGGGGCGCGGCGCGTGCTCGGCCGCCTTGGCGATCAGCGCGAGCGAGCGGTCGAGCCGCTCCAGCACCTGGGCGGCGTCCCGGCCGTGCGGACCCGAGTGATGGGCCACCTCGTCGTAGGCGACGAGGTCGGCGTAGACGGCGGTGCGTCCGGCGAGCATGTCGCCGATGACCGCCGCGACCACGACGTCCCGCTCGACGACGGTCGCGAACGCCCTGATGAACGGATAGAGCCCACCGCGCCTGACCCTCGGCGTCTCGCCGCGCAGCCGGGCCCGCGTGGACTGTTTGATCTCGCGGGCGACCTCGGCGAAGAAGGAGACGGCGGTGCGCACAGCGTTGGCGGGGTCGGAGAAGTAAGCGAAGTAGCCCGCGCGGGAGCGGTTGGCCCGGCCTCGGCGGGCGGCAACGGAGAGCACCAGGGCGACCTGGTCGGCGCCGCCGCTGAAGAGGTTGCCCCGGCTGGCGCCGTCGACGGTCAGCAGCCCTCCGTCGCCCGTGCGCCCGATCGCGCGGCGCTGGAGCTCCACCGCGCTCGCGGGCCGGTTGCTGACCATGATCCGGCCGGTGTCCTTCTCGTACCAGCGGAAGGCGGGGACATCGTGGTTGGAGCCGTGCAGGATGCCGAGCTGGCTGGCGCCGGTCTGGCTGGACCAGTCGGTGCGCCAGGGGGTGAGCCGGTGGGAGGTGCCGATCCACTCCGCGACGGTCGGCATCACCCCGTCCTTCGCCGCCCTCAGCAGGACCTCGTGCCCGACGCCGTCGAGCTGGAGGAAGACCATGCCGTAGCAGTCCGGGCCGCCGTCCCCGTCGCCGTGCCTACGGCGGCGGCGGGTGGCGAGCCGGGAGAGCCGGCGCCGGTAGGCGTTGTCGTCGCGGACGGCGAGCGCGGTGGAGGTGGCGGAGGCGACGGCGGACATCACCGCGGCGACCACGACCGCGGTCTCCGGCCCGGCGTCCCCGCGCCCGTCCGGGATCAGCCGGAGCGCGACCAGCAGCAGCGACCCGTTCAGGAAGAACACCAGCAGGCCGAGCACCAGTGCCGGGACGAGCAGCAGCGCCCGTACGACCAGGGGCCACACCAGCGCGGTCAGCAGGCCGAACGCGCCCGCGCCCCAGGCCGCGGTCACGGCGGTCCGGGTGATGCTGTCGCCGTCGGCCGACTGGAGCCGGAAGTCGGGCAGCGCGCCGGCGAGCGCCAGCATCGTCAGTGTGGACACCGCCCACACCACGATCACTCGCAGCAGGGCACTGCCCGCCCTGCGCCATCGCCCCTCGGTCACGCCGCCTTCACCCCATCCGTCGATCAGAGCTCCAGCGTGGCACAGCGGTGCGACTGAACCCGGCAGCCTGTGGACAAACCCGCTCAGCAGCCGTCGTACCCCGCCGTCGGCATGGAGAGCCTGCGGTGGACGTCCGCCTTCATCGCCGCGTCGTACACGGGCTCGTCCAGGCCTGTCGTCCGCAGCCCGACGCCCCGGCGCGCGCACTCGGCGACGAAGTCGGGCACCGAGGTGAGGGCCCGCGCGAGGACGCGTTCACCCGCGGCGACGAAGAGGTCGATCCCACCGGCGTCGACATCGGTCCACAGCCCTCGGTGGTCGGGCCGCAGACCGTGCAGGACGAGCCGGCGGGTGATCACGTGCCCCTGGTCCGCCGCCCAGCGTTCACAGAGTACGTACTGACCACGGGTGTCGACGAGGAAGGGGTCCCGGTCGAGCTCCTCAAGGGGTGTCAGACCGGCGATCGCCGCCACTCGTAAGCCGCCCATGGCCCGTCCCCTCTGCAGTTGTCGGTCGCGCCCGACCCTACCCCGGCCACCGGCTCCGCCCGGCCTTCCGGCATCCCGGACCCGGGTACACATACTCGATGAAATCCTCACAAAACACCCGGGAGGAATGGGCGGCACCGTCCGCCCTGAGGGCGGGGCCCACGTCGTCCGGTGGGTGCGGCCGCCGGCGGAGGATCACCCTCGTACCGACGGGACAGCCCTTAGGCTCATACGAAAGACCTGACGGAAGATCTGCGGAGAACTGTCGTACGGAGTCGGTCCGGGCGAGGAGGGGACGCGTGCCGGTGGAGGTTACCTGGTGGGGTCATGCCACCTGCACCGTCGAGGATTCCGGACTACGGGTGCTGACCGATCCGCTGTTCGTACGACGGCTGGCCCATCTGCGGCGCCGGCGCGGTGACGTGCCGCCGCCCGAGGCCGCGGTCGCCGACGCCGTGCTCGTGTCCCATCTGCACTCCGACCATCTGCATCTGCCGTCGCTGGCACGGCTGGCCCCCGGCACCCCGCTGATCGTGCCGAGCGGTGCGAGCCGTGCCGTGCCGGGACTGGCCCGGCTGGGGCTGCCGGTCACCGAGGTGGGTCCGGGTGACGAGGTACGGGTCGGGCGGCTGGCCGTACGGGCCGTACCGGCCCTGCACGACGGGCGGCGGCTGCCGCTCGGGCCGCGCCGTTCGCCCGCGTTGGGCTATGTGATCGACGGCGAGGCCAGGACGTACTTCGCCGGGGACACCGGTCTGTTCGACTCGATGGCCGACGAGGTGGGCCCGGTCGATGTCGCCCTGCTGCCGGTCGGCGGCTGGGGGCCCTATCTCGGGCACGGGCATCTCGACGCGGGCCGCGCGGCCGAGGCGCTGGCCGCGCTGGCGCCGCGCTCGGCGGTTCCGGTGCACTACGGGACGTACTGGCCGATCGGGATGGACGGCGTCCGGCCGCACGAGTTCTACGCGCCGGGCGACGAGTTCGTCCGCAAGGCCGCGCGACTCGCCCCCCGGGTCGCCGTGCACCGGCTGGGCCACGGCGAGCGGTGCAGGCCGGAGGCCGCCCGGTGAGTTCACGGCTGGCTGAGGTGTTCGGGCGGCTGGCGGACACCGCGGGACGGCTGCCGCCGGAGTCCACCCAGCAGGCGGTCGGCTATCCGTCGCTGTTTCTGCTGGTGACCCTGGGCGCACTGGTACCGGTGGTGCCGACGGGCGCGGTGGTCAGCTCCGCGGCGGTGGTGGCGCTCCATCAGGCTCACCCGCTGTCGCTGCTCTATGTCTTCCTGGTGGCATCACTCGCCGCGTTCCTCGGGGATGTGACGCTGTACTGGCTCGGGCAGCGCGGGGTCCGCTCCAAGAACGGCTCCCGCTGGCTGGCCGAGCTGCGCGGACGCGCCGCGCCCGACCGGCTGGCGCAGGCACAGAGCAAGCTGGAGGACCACGGTGTCCTGGTCCTGGTCCTCTCCCGGCTGATACCCGCCGGACGTATTCCGGTGATGCTGGCGTGTCTGCTCGCCCGGATGCCGCTGCGGACCTTCGTCCGCGGGGACATACCGGCCTGTCTGGCGTGGGCGGCGACGTACCAGCTCATCGGGATCCTCGGCGGGTCGCTGTTCGACAAGCCGTGGCAGGGCGTGGTGCTGGCCGTGGCACTGACGGTGGTGATCAGCGGGGCTCCCGCGATGTGGCGGCGGCTGCGCCCGGGGCGGCCGGGGTCCGCAGGCGGGCCGGCGTAGCCCACGGCCGGGCCGGCTCACGTACGTACGGCTGAAGCACACCCACGTACGTGCTGCTGAAGCGCGTCGCCGCCGACCCGAAGCGGGGTGCCGGGGTGCCGGGGCTGGAGCGCACCGCACCCGTCCCGGTGCCTGCGCAACGCCGCAAGGCGCGCCGCCCGTCTCAGCCGCCGAGCACCCGGGAGCCGCCCACCGCCAGATCCCAGAGCCCTTCCCGTGGCCGCCCGGTGCGCTCCCACGCGGCCCGCACCCGGGTGAGCGGTTCCAGCACCGGCTCGGCGGAGAGGACGAAGGTCGCCCAGTGCATGGGGACCAAATGCCGTGCGCCGAGGTCCTCGAAGGCCCGTACCGCCTCCTCCGGGTCGAGGTGCACATCCTTGAGCCACCACCTCGGCCGGTACGCGCCGATCGGCAGCAGCGCGAGATCGAGACCGGGATGGCGCCGGGCGATCTCCCCGAACCAGTGGCCGTAACCGGTGTCCCCCGCGAAGTAGAGGGACTGCCCGAGCGCGTCGGTCAGCACCCAGCCGCCCCACAGCGAGCGGCAGGTGTCGGTCAGGGTGCGCTTGGACCAGTGGTGGGCGGGGACGAAGTCGAAGCGGACGCCGTTCAGCTCGGCCCCCTCCCACCAGTCGAGTTCGGTCACCCGGGTGAAGCGGCGGCGGCGGAACCAGCGGCCGAGGCCCGCCGGGACGAAGACGGGCGTACGGCGTGGCAGCCGCCTGAGCGTGGGGGCGTCCAGATGGTCGAAGTGGTTGTGGCTGATGACCACGGCGTCGACGGCGGGAAGGTCCTCCCAGCGCACACCGACGGGGGTGATCCGGGCCGGGGTGCCGAGGATACGGCGTGACCACACCGGGTCGGTGAGCACCGTCAGACCCCCCACGCTCAGTACCCAGCTGGCGTGTCCGGCCCAGGTGACGGCGACGGCCGCGGAGTCCACGACGGGCAGCGGTCCGGGGGCGAAGGGCAGCCGGGGGATGTCCCGCAGGCCGTCGGGACCCGGGCGGACCGCGCCTTCACGGGCGAGGCGCGCCATGGCCCGCAGTCCGGGCAGGGGGGCGGTGAGACGGTCGGCGAAGGAGCGGGGCCAGTGGCGGAGCTCGCCGAGGGGGCGGGTGACCCGCGGGGGGCCGCCGGTGGTCTCCCGCGGCGCGCCGGTCGGCGGGACCGCCGCTCCGGCCGTCCGTTCCGGAACCATACCCTCCAGAACGCTCCCCACTGCGGTACCGACCGCTGCGGAACTTCCCTCCGGGGTGCTTCCGCCCGGAGTGCAGCCCTCCGGGGCGCTTCCCTGGGCCGGTGCTTCCGCCGTCGTGGACCGCTCCTCGGCTGCCCGTTCCCCTGCCGTCCGTTCCACTGCCGTCCCATCCGTCGTACGGTCCGTCATCCGGGGCTCCGTTCAACGCAGTTCGTCCAAGACCGTGCCAAGACTGCTCAACGCACCGGCGACGTGCGGCAACTCCAGGGGCGCCGGTGAAGTGAGAGACTCCAGCCGCTCATGCGGAGTTGCTCCGAGCAGGGGTCCGGTCGCCAGCCGCACCCTGAGCGCGCCCAGTTCGTCGTCGAAGCGGTGACCGCCGGGAACGGGGGTGCCGAGGCGGCCGGTCAGATACTCCTCCAGCTCCATGGAGTCGTTCACGCCGATATCGGCGAGGCGGGTGCGCAGCGGGCCGAGGTCGGCGTAGAGATGGCGCCCGGCCCTGGGCGGCCGGGCGAGCGCGCCGGCGGCGAGGACCGTGCGGTGGACCGCGGAGGCCAGAGCCGCGTGCAGGGCGGTGGCCCGCTCGGCGCGGACGACGACCGGGCCGGGTTCGTCCAGGGCGTGGGCGGCGGTGACGGCGAGCGGTCCGGCGACGGTCGCGCCGAGCGCAGTGAGGATGTCGAGGGCCCTGGCACGCCGGGCCGTCCCCTCGGCCGTGGGCGGCAGGCGGGCCACGGCGACGGGCCATCCGGAGGGCAGGAGGGCGCCGGCGAGATCGCTGATGACGGTGACGTCCGCGGGGGCCATCTCGGCGGGGCTGAGCAGCACCGTTTCCCGGGGCCGGTGGAGTGTGTCGCGCCAGGTCTCGTCGCTGATGATGTGCAGGCCCTCCGCGACGGCGGCCTCGCACGCCTCAAGCACGGTCTCCGGCGGGGCGACGGTCGCGGTGGGGTCGTCGACGACGGAGAGCAGCAGCAGCCGGGGTTCACCGCCCTCGGCACGTACTCTCCGCACGGTCTCCAGCAGGGCGTACGGATCGGGCACGCCACCGCACTCGGCGGGGGTCGGCACATGGTAGGCGGGCCTGCCCAGCAGCCGCGCCTGCGGCGTCCACCAGGCCGGGCAGGGGCGGGGCATCAGGACGTCGCCGCCGTGCGCGGCGATCAGAGCGAACAGCAGGGGCTGGGGTCCGGGCGCGGCGATCACCTGGTCGTCACGGCCGCGCAGGCCCCGCCGCCACCAGTAGCCGCAGGCGGCCTCCCGCAGTTCGGGCCCGCCGCCGGGCGGTTCTCCGGTGGACCGTTCCGCGGAGGCGGCCAGCACATCGGCGAGTTCCCCCACGACGGGGAGTCCGCTCCCGGGCGCGGAGGGCCCGAACCGGACGGGCCCGTGCCCTTCGGGGCCGTTCCGACGCATCCGTCACCTCCGCCGCTGGCACCCCCGGCTCTCTGCCCTTTATACGGAGGTTCCGCCCGGTCCGCTCGTGCGGGAGGGCCGACGGTGACACTCCGCCGGGCCGCCGGGAAGGGCCGGTTCCCCGTCCTGCCGGCGGCCGGGCGCCGGTGTGCGGGCACGCGCCCCGTCCGGCGGCCCGGCGCCGGCGCGGCTCACGTGATGACCGGGTGCCGGTGGGGCCGGTGGCCGGGTGCCGCCGGGAACGGCCGCGCGACCGGGTGCCGGCGGAAGGGCCCCGGGACCGGCCGGGTGGCGGGCACCGCACAGCCGGACGGCGGGTGCCCGGGGGCTGACGGCGAGTGCCCGGGGCCGACGGCGGACGCTCGGGCCGGACGTCGGATGCCGCTCAGCCGGGGACGGCGGACGCCCGCGGCGGGACGGCGGATGCCCGCGAGTGTCCCCCGCCCGGGAGCACGGGCCGCCCGGCGGCGGGTACGCCGATCGGATGCCCGGCCGCGTGGAAGCGGGGAGTCCGGGTACCCGCGATCCATGTCCACTGTGCGCGCACGACAGGATCCCCGGCCGCGGCCCCGGGTCTCACGGCTGTTCAGCCGACTGGACCGGCAGGTGTTCCACACCGTGGCCGCCCGGCACTGGCGCGGGGCCGATCCCCTGCTGCCACGGCTGAGCCACGCGGCCGATCACGGGGTGCTCTGGTTGGGTACGGCGGCCGGGATCGCCGCCCTGGGGCGCGGGGCCCGCTCGCGCCGGGCGGCCGTGCGCGGGGTGGCCTCGCTGGCGCTGGCGTCCGCCGTCATCAACACGATCGGCAAGCGGTCGGTGCGCCGGGCGCGCCCGCTGCTGGACGCGGTGCCCGTGATGCGGCACCTCAAGCGGCAGCCGTTCACGACGTCCTTCCCCTCGGGGCACGCAGCGTCGGCCGCCGCGTTCGCGACGGGGGTCGCCCTGGAGTCCCGGGGCTGGGGAGCGGTGGTCGCCCCGGTCGCGGCCTCGGTGGCGTTCTCGCGGATCTACACGGGGGTGCACTATCCGAGTGATGTGCTGGCGGGCGCGGCGCTCGGCGTGGGCGCGGCCTTCGCGATCCGGGGGATCGTTCCGACGCGCTCGCAACTGCCCCCGCCGGGCCGCCCGCACACGGACGCGCCCGCGCTCCCGGACGGCGAGGGCCTGGTCGTGGTCGCCAACCGGCTCGCGGGCTCGGCGGAATCGGTGGCCGAGGTGGGCAGGGCGCTGCCCAAGGCGGAAGTGGTGGAGTGCGACCCCGCCGACCTGGACGAGGAACTGGAGAAGGCGGCGCGGCGCTGCCGGGCGCTCGGTGTCCACGGCGGCGACGGGACGATCAACCGGGCCGCGGCCGTGGCGCCGGCGCACGGGCTGCCGCTGGCGGTGTTCCCCGGCGGTACGTTCAACCACTTCACCTACAACCTCGGCATCGAGTCGGTGCGGGACACCTGCCGGGCGCTCGCGGGCGGAGACGCGGTGCGGGTCGATCTGGGCCGGTTCACCCCGGGCCCGCTCACCCCGGCGGGACGGGCGGAACACGGTCACTTCCTCAACACCTTCAGCCTGGGCGTCTACCCCGAGCTGGTGAGGATCCGCGAGCGCTGGTCCCCGCGGATCGGCGACTGGTCCGCCGGTGTGCTCGCGGCGGCGAAGGTGCTGCGCGAAGGCCGGCCGCTGGAGGCCGCGGTCGAGTCCCGCCACCGCCCGATGTGGCTGCTGTTCGCCGGGAACGGCGCCTACCAGCGGGTGGGCCCGGCCCCCGGCAACCGCCAGAACCTGGCCGACGGCCTGCTGGATGTACGGGTGGTGCACGGCGGGCGCTTCCCCGGGCTGCGGCTGCTGGCGGCGGCCCTTGCGGGACCGCTCAGCCGCTCCCCCGTCCACGCGGCCCAGCGGCTGCACCGGATCCGGATCACCGGTCTGGCGCCCGGCACCCCCATGGCGTACGACGGTGAAGTGACCGAGGCGCCACCGGAGTTGACCGTGGACAAGGCGGTGGCGGCCCTCACGGTCTACCGTCCGCAGGCACTGCTCTGACCACGGCGGCGACCGGGCACGCGGACCGGAGACCGGGAACCTGCGCCCCGGCCCTCAAGGCCGCGACGGGGCCCAGCCTGGAGAGCTGCCCAAATAACAAGACAGGTATCTCACTATTCGACTCTTCTGGCCTACGGTGTCCTCACCGGACAGCCGCTGACCACCGTGAGGACCCGCTATGCGTGAGACTGCCGTCTACACCCACGGACACCACGAGTCGGTACTCCGCTCGCACACCTGGCGTACGGCGGCCAACTCCGCCGCGTATCTCCTCGGCGAGCTGACACCCGATGACCGGATCCTCGACATCGGCTGCGGACCGGGCACGATCACCGCCGATCTGGCCGCGCTGGTCCCCGAGGGCGGTGTCACGGGCGTCGATCTGGCGCCGGACATCGTGGAGCGGGCACGGGCGCACGCCGCCGAACGGGGACTGGTCAACACGGAGTTCGCGACAGCCGATGTCAATGCCCTGGAGTACGGGGACGACTCCTTCGACGTCGTCCACGCACATCAGGTGCTCCAGCACCTCGGCGACCCGGTGAACGCGCTGCGCGAGATGCGCCGGGTCTGCCGGCCGGGCGGCCTCGTCGCCGTACGGGACAGCGACTACGGGGCGTTCACCTGGTTCCCGGCCGTCCCCGAGCTGGACGACTGGTCCGCGCTCTACCGGAAGGTCGCCCGCTCGAACGGCGGTGAACCGGACGCGGGCCGGCGGCTGCTGTCCTGGGCCCGTGAGGCCGGTTTCAGCGACATCCGGCCCGGCGCGAGCGTCTGGTGCTTCGCCACACCGGAGGAGCGCGCCTGGTGGAGCGGCCTGTGGGCGGACCGTACGACCGGGTCGCGTTACGCGAACATCGTGGTGGACGGCGGGCACGCCTCCGAGGGGCGGCTCGCCGCGATCGCGGCGGGCTGGCGGAGGTGGGGCGCCCACGAGGACGCGTGGTTCACCGTGCTCCACGGCGAACTGCTGTGCCGCGTCTGAGCACGGACCGCCCCGGCGGCACGGACCGTCCCCGCCGCCCCCGGCCTCGAACTACCCTCCCCCGTATGGACATTCTGGGAACCACCCTCCGTATCTGCGTCGACGACCTCGACACCTCCGCCGACTTCTACGCGCGGCTCACCGGCGCCACTCCGCAGCGTTTCGAGCGCGGTGGGGTCTCGGCGGCGGCCGTCGGGTGCTTTCTGCTGATGAGCGGCCCGGAGCGGGAGCTGGAGGTACTGCGGAAGGTGACGGCCACGATCGCGGTGGACGATGTGGACCTGGCGTACGCCACGCTCTCCGAGGTCGGGGCGAACATCGTGGCGGGACCGGTGGCGACCCCGGTCGGCCGCAATCTGCTGGCCGTCCACCCCGACGGCTCGGTCTTCGAGTACGCGGACCGCAAGACCGGGGACCAGTAGCCCGGACCGGAGTCTGTGTCCGGGGTCCGGGGTCCGGGGTCCGTGCGGTACGGAGCGGGGGTGCCCCTGCTCCGTACCGCACGGACTCTCACGCCGTGACCGCCGTCAGTACACGCGTCGTCAGTACACGCGGTTGATGTTCTCCTTGTTGTTGGCACCGAGGCTCGCGCTCCACGGCGGCGGCATCTGCATACAGCCGAGGGCGGGGTGCGTGTCGGAGAGCCTCGGACAGGCCGTGTTCCCGTGCAGAAGGCCGACGGCGTGCCCGGTCTCATGGCAGATCGGGCCTCTGCCGTAGTAGCCGTGTTCGATGATCACGTACTGCTGGTCACACCGGTACTCCCCGGGGCTGTTGTCGTCACAGTACGCAAGTCCGATGTCCCGCGCTCCGAGACGGGCGTCAAGACCACGACATGGCCGGCATGGATCACCCAGTCGGCAGCCGTCGTGTTCGGGAGCCGGTCGCTTCCATGCGCGATGATCACCTTCGCCCCGGCGGGGCCGTCCGAGGGTGTCGCCGCCCGGGCCAGGGCCGGCGAGCCCACCGCGACCGCGGCGATCGCACTCACGGCGACGGCACCACGCATTCCCCAGGGCATCACACAATCTCGCTCTCGTGTCAGTAATTGCTATTGATCTGCGACCTGTTGTTGGCGCCGAGGGTCATACCGAGGCCGATGGGCTTCCTCATGCACCCGAGAGCCGGGTGGCTGTCGTTCAGGGCCGGGGCCGCGTCCTCGCCGTGCAGAAGTCCCACCGCGTGTCCGGCCTCGTGGCAGACGACACCCTCGTGATACGCGGAGGGTTCGATCCGGATGTAGTGCTGGTCGCACTTGGAGCCCGGCAGGCCGGCGTCGTCGCACCAGGCGATGCCCGCCGCGGAACCGGGCACAGTACCTTCCGCGAAGTACATGTCCGTCGCGCCGCCTCGACGCTTCTTTCGGACATGTCACGTGGTAATTCACCGTGGGAACGAGATTGTCGGTCGTCACGGCGGCCGAACTCGTGGTCGCGGCCAGCAGAAGCGTGATGAAGGCCAGCGTCAGAACGCCGCCGGAACGCCGTTGCTGGCGGGTGGACTTGGTCGCGGGCATGGCTCCGCCTCGGTTCAAGAGCACGCAAGGGGCAGGGAGAAGACAAGGAGTTAGCCGGTGGAACCCCGTTTCCCGGCCACTGCGGGCATCGTTAGCCCAACAACCTGTCAATCGCGACAAGGTCCAGACCACATCACCGGATACCAGGGCGGGCTGTCGGTGTGCCTCCCGGTGGGAGAAATCCTGGTCGGTGCCCTGCCGGGACATGGGGGAGATTCCTGACGGACCAGGGAGCGACCGCGCCGACAGCCCTGCATCACCGGGTAATGGAGTACCGCTTCCGGGCCTTGGGGCGGGAAACGGGCGCACGCCCTGGCACGGGGACGGGCGTCCACGGTCCCCTGCGCACGGCCGCACGATCCCCGGCTCCCGGCCCCCGATGCCGGACCAGCGGGCAGGGGCCGGACCGGCGGACAACGGTCCGACCGGCGGGGAAGGGGCCGCACCGGCGAACCGTGAACGTCGGCCCGGGCAGGTGGCCATGACGACCGTCCGCCCGGGCCGCGGAGGTTCACTCCCCCGGTCGCATCCGGTACTCGTACGCGTCCGGGACCGGCTCGTCCGTCAGCGCGGCCCAGACCTCGTTGAGGCTCTCCTCGCCCTCGCGCAGATCCGCCACCTCGAAGCCCGCGTCGAAGATGGCCCGGGCCTCGTCGCGGTGGCCCTCGGCGAGGAGGAGCCCGGCGTGGATCAGACGGAAGCGTCCGCGCCGCTGGACGGCCGGGCGCAGCCGGGCCCAGACCGAACGGGCGTCGGCCGTACGGGAGACCGCGAGCAGGGACTCGATCGCCTCCCGGCCCAGCGCGGCCGTCGCCGCCGTCCAGCTCTCCCCGTCGTCGCGGCGTTCCTGGCACAGGTCGTCGAACGCCTCCAGATAGCGTTCCGCGGCCCGCTCGGGATGTCCGCCCTCCTCGTCCGCGACGGCGAGACAGCGGAGCAGCGGCCAGCGGGAGGGCGCGAGTTCGAGCCCGCGCTCCCAGCTGCGCACGGCCTGTGCCAGATCACCCGCGTGCCACTGGGCCACCCCGAGGTGGTACTCCGTGAGCGGATCGGCGGGCGCGGTCTCCAGCATGTCGCGCCAGGGGGGCGAGACCAGTGAGGGGCCGGGCGGGGCCACCCGGCGGGGCTCGGGCAGCACCCCCGTGGTCAGCAGCTCCCGCCAGGGGGCCTGTTCCTCGCCGAGCGTGGACTCCTCGAAGGGGGTGCCGGGCAGTTTCACCCCCGCGCGCAGGACTTCGAGGGCGCCCCACCCGGAACCGGTGGCGAGGGTGCGGACCGGTTCGGCGTCCGCGCAGGGCCGCCATGCCTCGTACGCCGCGTCCACGGCGTCCCTCGGCAGGACGCGGGCGAGCCGGGTCTCCACCTCGGCACAGGCCGCCGCCCAGTTGTCGCCGTGGACCGTGCCGGCGTCGGCGGCCAGCGGTCCGTACGACTCCAGCCAGCTGAACTCCTCGCCGCCCTCCAGGCGTACGTGCTCCAGCTGGGTGCGGGCGAGCCCGGCCTGGATCTCGGCGTATCCGGGGGTGTCCGGCTCGGTCAGCCACCGCTGCCAGCGCCGTCCGCCGCGCCCGGAGCCCCAGACGAACAGCTTGCGCCCGCGCAGCACATCGGTCGACGTCTGGACGAGCCCCCGGCCGCTCTCGTCGAGGGAGGCGATCCACTTGCGCGCCTCGACGGGCACCTCGTAGAAGTAGTCGGCGGGATACTCGCTCCGCAGCGGATACGTCCGGTCCTCGCCCCGGAACTCCGGTACGGGCACCCGGCGCAGGGAGCGTTCGTAGCCGAAGTGCCATGCCTCGTCGGCGGGGGCGAGCACACGAGTCGTCCGGTGCTCCTCGACCGCGATGTTGGACCACCAGTAGACGGGCGCGGCCCGCTCGTGCGGATTGCGGATCCGTACGCCGACGTGGAGGAAGTCGGAGTCGGCGGGCAGCCACAGATCGACCTGGAACGGAAGGTCCCGCAAGCGCTCCCACTCCCAGAGCCTGACCATCTCCCCGCCGTCGGGCGCGGTGACGACCGCGGCGTGCAGGGGGGCGCAGGACAGGGCGGTGTGGCCGGTCGCGCCGATGTTCCACTCGATGCCGCCGGAGTACCAGGCGCCGTTGAGCGCGAAGTCGGCGGGCTGGAACACCGGGTTGCGGTAGAGGAGTTCCCGGTCGGTGGGCTTGTGGACCAGTGAGTGGACCCGGCCGCCGAGTCCGGGCAGCACGGTGGCGCGCAGCCGGTCGTTCTCGATGACGATCGCGTCGAGGCCGGTGGGGGTGCGTTCACGGCCGTAGCCGTCGCGTACGCGCTCGGGCAGCAGGGTGCGCAGGGGCTCGTACCCGATCTGCCGGGCCATCTCGCGCGGCAGATCCCTTCGGGAGCGCTCGTCGATGGCGTGTGTCTCGTCGAGCGGGCGCAGCGCGGGCAGCGGATTCGCCGGTCCCACCGGAGCCGCGGGAAGGGTCAGTACGGTGCGCCGCACGGTCGTGGCCAAGGCAACCTCGCTTCATTCGCAGCGTTGTTCGCAGCTTCGTTCCCGGATGTGTCCACGGTTGTGGCCACGGTGGTGTGCACGGGCCGTCGGGCCGAGGCGCGCGGAACGCCACGGCCGGACGGGGAACCTCGAACAGTCATCCTCCCGCCGAACGGGCACTCCGCGCGGCGGTCTTCGGCAAATCCACGGACTCCGCGGAATCTAGGTAGCGAAGGCGTCGACGATCAGGTCCGTGAGCAGTGCCGCCGCTGTGCCCTCGGGGTCGAGATCGGGGTCGTAGATGGTCACGTTCATACCCACGCAGCGCGGTGAGCGCACCAGGGCGGCGAGGATCGGGGTGAGCTCGGCGGGCAGCAGTCCGTCCGGGTCGGGGCTGTCGACGGCGGGCATCACCGCGGGGTCCAGCACATCGGCGTCCAGATGGACCCAGTAGCCGTCCAGGGCATCCTGTTCGAGGCTCCGCACGACCCCCGCGGCGGCCTCGGCGGGCCCGGGTGAGCGCACCTCTCCCACGGTGAGGACCGGCATCTTCAGCCGGGCCAGTTCGACCAGGTCCTCGTCGCCGTCCCGGATGCCGATGAGACGGACGTCCTCGTCGCGCAGATAGGGCTTCAGGCCCTCCAGATCGGCCAGGTCGTCCTGCCCTCTGCCGGTCGCGATCGCCAGTTCCTCACCGCCCGCGGCCCCGACCCCGTCGGAGTTGCCGGTGTGCCGGAAGTCGGCGGAGGCGTCGATCGCGGCGAGTCCGTACCGTCCGAGCCGGCGCAGTGCGAGGGAGGCGCCGAGCTGGATGGAGCAGTCACCCCCGAGGACGAGGGTGAAGTCCCCGGCCCGCACATGCCGCTCGACGCGGTCGGCCAGCCGGGGTGTGTACGCGGCGATGGCGGCGGCGTTGAACACCCCGTCGCCCTCCCGCCAGTCCCCCCGGTCGTAACGCGGCGGAACGACGACCCCGCCCTCGGCCGCCCCCAGCCGCTGAACGATCCCCTGCTCCCGCAGAGCTCCGGCGAGTTTGTAACAGCCCGGGACGGTTCCCGGGGCGGGGGGCCGCAGCCCCAGATTGGATGGCGCGTCGACGACCACGATGTTCCGCATGCGTGCCATCCTCACCCTCGGTCCGCGGATGTTCAATCCGCGCGCCCGGTTGCCCGCGCGTCGCCGCCGAGGACTGCCGAGGACCCGTGCTCGGGGGTGGTCCCGGCCGCTTGAGAGCTCCTCCTCGGGGGTGGTTTGCGTTGTTCTGCGGCGGTTACTGCCCGGGATGCCCAGGGCCCGCCCGCGCCCCGTACGCCCCACACACTGTGCGCGTACCGGCAACAAGAGTGCGCGTACGGCCCATGCCGTTGCTCGCTGCCGCTGGCATTGTCGAGCCCGGGACAGTACGGCCCCACCCCACGCGGCTCCCCGGAGCCGCCGGACGAGACGAACCGCACCACCATGCAGAGGCGATTACACGGCGGAAGCCGGACGGGCAGACTGCTGGCCGCGCTGGCGGGCGCCTTTCTGATGCTGCTGACCCTCGGCACGACTGAGTCAGGTGCGGCCCCGCAGGGTTTCACCGCCGAGGCGCTGGCCGCGGGCCTGACGCAGGGCGAGGCGACCGCCCTCCAGGCCGAGGTTGACCGCCGACGTGCGGAGCTGGGCGGCACCCAGATCACGCCCAATGTGGTCGATCTGGGCAACAGGGTCACACTGAGGGTGGCGATTCCCGGCGAGAGGCACCCCCGTGACCTCAGCGGCGGCCGGGCAGCCGCCAGCCCGCACTGCGGTGTTTGGGGAGCAGACCACCGATACTTCTGCGCCTTCTCCGGTCCCGACTTCTCGGGCAGCGAAATCGCCATGTACACCTGCGCCAACTACTCCATCCCAGGGTCGTGGGGCGCCGGTTCCTGGCACAACAACCAGACACGCGGCACCACGTCACGGATGTACAACAGTCGCAACCAAGTCATCTTCATCACCGATCCGGCCCCCGACTGGGACACTCGCGGCAATTGGAGGCCGGTGGCCAAGGTCCGCAACTGCTGAACCGCAGGACCGCCTTCGCCTGAATAGAGCGGGGCGCACGGACCACCCGTGCGCCCCTCCCACATCTCGGATCCCCCGCTCCTGCTCGGACCCGGCCAAGCGCCCTACCGGGCCCGCCGGTGGAAGAACAGCCCCCCGCACAGCGCGCCGATGATGAACATCAGCAGCAGCGCCAGATAGAGCGGCATCATGACCAGCGGGACGATCAGGCGGATCTTGACCTGCTGGGTGTTCTCGGCCATGAAGACGATCGCGAGGGCCACCAGCACCACGACCGCGGTCCGGGCGGGGGTGAACCAGGATCCGGCGCGGCCCCGGCCGCTCTTCCGCACTCTCGGTGCTTCCTTTGAGCTCATGGGTCCAGGATGGGCGCGGGCCGGTCCCGGGGGCGGGGTGGACTGGGCCGTACGGGTGAGCGGGCCTGACGGTGTCCTTCCGCCTCCGCGTACGGGCATCCGCCCGGAGCGGCCCCCGGGCGGGGCACCCGCCCTGGCCAGCACCCCGTGCGGGATTCCGCCCGGGACGGGAGCCCGCACCGGCGGGGCGCCGCCGCGGGCGCCGGTTCAGAGCAGCGCCGGTTCCTCCAGTGTCAGCGTCCCCGCGTCCGCGTCCAGCACCGCCGCCGCGCCCAGCGGAATCGTCTGCTGGGTGTCACCGTGCCCGAAGCCGAGTTCCTCGACGACGGGTACGCCCAGCCCGCCGAGCCGGTCGTACAGGACCTCGCGGACGCGCTCGTAGGGACCGCAGCCCGCCCAGGAGCCGAGGGCGACGCCCGCGAGGCCGTCGAGCAGGCCGGAGCGCAGCAGCTGGGTGAGAATGCGGTCGAGGCGGTAGTCCTCCTCGTGGACGTCCTCCAGGAGGAGGAGCCCGCCGCGTGCGGACGCCCGGGCGTGCTCCGTGCCCACATCTGCGGCGAGGATGCTGGCGCAGCCGCCGAAGGTGATGCCCCGGGCGCGGCCGGGCACCATCGTGCGGGCGGTCCCGAGGCCGAGGGTCCGGACGCTCCCGGGCTCGAACAGCGTGGCCCGCAGGGACTGACGGGTGGGCTCGTCCTTGAGGAACGTCAGCGCACCGGCCATCGGCCCGTGCAGGGTGGCGAATCCCGCCCGTACCGCGAACGCCTCGTGCAGCGCGGTGACATCGCTGTATCCGACGAACACCTTGGGCCCCGCCGCCCGGATCGCGGCCCAGTCGACCAGGTCGGCCATGCGCTGCGCGCCATAACCCCCGCGCGCGCAGATCACGCCCGCGTACGCGGGGTCGCACCAGGCTTCCGTCAGATCCCCGGCGCGGTCCTCGTCGGCGGCGGCGAGATAGCCGAGCCGGGGGTGCCCGCCCCGTACGTGCGGCATGACGACGGGGTCGAGGCCCCAGCCGCGCAGCACGTCCAGGCCCTCGTCGAGGCGCTCGCCGGGTACGGGCCCGCTGGGCGCGACGACGGCGACCCGGTCCCCGGGGGTGAGCCGCCGCGCCCGGGCCAGGGGTACGAGACTCATCGCTTCAGCTCCAGGAGGGGGACATCGGGACGTTCGATGCCGAAGGTCTGGGCGTACAGGGAGAGTTCGGCCTCCAGCGCGCGGACCATCGTCTCGGCCCTGCGGAAGCCGTGCCCCTCCCCCTCGAAGGTGAGATACGCGTACGGGACTCCGCGTCCCGCCATCCTGGCGATGAACCGTTCGCTCTGGGCCGGCGGGCAGATCACGTCGTCGAGGCCCTGGAGCAGCAGGAAGGGCGCGGTGATCCGGTCGGTGTGTTCGAGCGGGGAGCGCTCCCGGTAGCGGGCGGGGACCTCGTCGATGGGCCCGATCAGGGAGTCCAGATACCGGGACTCGAAGTCATGAGTCCCGTCGCCGGCCCAGCCCAGCAGGTCCAGTACGGGATAGCTGATGGTGCCGCAGGCGTAGACGTCGCTCGCCGCGAGCGAGGCCGCGGTGGTCCAGCCGCCGGCGCTGCCGCCGCGGACGGCGAGACGGGCGGGGTCGGCCGTGCCTTCGGCCGCCAGCGCGCGGGCGACGGCGGCGCAGTCCTCGACGTCCACGACGCCCCACTGCTCGCGCAGCCGCTCGCGGTACTCCTTGCCGTATCCGGTGGAGCCGCCGTAGTTGACCTCGCAGACGCCGATGCCCCGGGAGGTGAAGTAGGCGATCTCCAGATCGAGGACGAGCGGGGAGCGGCCGGTGGGTCCGCCGTGCGCCCAGACGACGAACGGCGGCAGCTCATCGCCGGGGGAGGCCCGGTCGGGGTTGTGGGGCGGGTAGACGTGTGCGTGGATCTCGCGGTTGCCGGGGCCGTCGAACGTCCGGATCTGGGGCTCGGGGTAGTACACCGGGTCCACCGGGTCGTCATGGGCCGAGCCGATGACCCGGGTGTGCCCGGTACGGGTGTCCAGTTCGACGATCTCGTACGCGCTGCGCGGGCTGGCGGCGACACCGATCACCCGATCGCCGTGTACGACGAGGTCGGGCGCCCACTCCGTCCAGGGACCGGCCGCGTCGACGACCTCGCCGGTGTCCGGGTCGAGGACTCCGAGCGAGGTGGTGCCCCTGCCGTGGATGACGGCGATCAGGCCGTCATCCAGCGGCTGGAACCATCTCAGGCCGATCTTCCACAGGGGGCCGCCGAACTCCTCGCCCCGGCCGGGGCGCAGGGCGGTGCTCGCGACCACGCCCGGGACGAGGTTCCCGGGCCGGATGCGGTGCGGCTCCCACCAGCCGCCGATGTCGGACACGAACAGCAGGGATCCGTCCGGGGCCCAGTCCACCTGGGGGATCGATTCGTCCGTGTCCCCCACGAGCGGGCGTACACCGGTGAACGGGCCGTCCTCGGTGACCTCGCCCAGCATCACGACGGTGCCGTCCCAGGGCATCTGCGGATGGTCCCAGGCGATCCAGGCGGCGTGCCGTCCGTCCGGCGAGAGCCGGGGCCCGGTGGTGAACCGGTGCCGGTCGTCGGTGAGTTCCCGGACGGCCGCGCGGTCTTCTGCGGCCGAGCCGTCGAGGGGTACGGCGGCGATCACCCGGCGTACGTCGGTCGGTTTCTCCCCGGTGAACTCCTCCAGAACGCACCAGACCTCGCCGCGCCCGGTCAGGATCGCCGGGTCGGCGAACCGCAGTCCGCCGCCGACGGTGGACAGGGGGGTGAGGGGGCGCGGGCGGGCGCCGGGCGTGTCCGGCTCGTAGGCGTACAGCCGCTGGTCGGGGAAGTGGACGAAGACGACGACCGGGGCGCCCGCGGCGTCCGTCGCTCCCGCCCAGGGGTGCCCGCCGTACTCGACGACCCGGCTGCGCACATTCCAGGGGGCGGGCAGGACGGCTTCCTCCGTGCCGTCGGCGCGGCGGCGGACCAGGGCACGCCGGCCGCCCTCGGCGGGGCGCGGCGCGGTCCACCACACCTCGTCCCCGACCAGGCCGAGGTATTCGGGCCGTCCGTCGTGCGTGGCGGCGAGCTCGGCGCCGATCGGCGACGGCCAGGTTCCGTACGCTCCCGTGGGTACCATGTCCGACTCCCCTACGCCGACCGGAGATAGTGGTCGAGGACGTCGACGCCGAAGTGGAGGGCCTCGACCGGGACCCGTTCGTCGACTCCGTGGAACATCGCCGCGTAGTCGTAGCCCGGGGGCAGCTTCAGCGGCGAGAAGCCGTAGCCGGTGATACCGAGCCGGGAGAACTGCTTGGCGTCGGTACCGCCCGCCATGCAGTACGGGACCACATGGCCGTCCGGGTCGAAGCGCTCGACGGCGGCGGCCAGTTTGCGGAAGGTCGGCGAGTCGGCGGGGGCCTCCAACGGCACCTGGCGGTGGTGGAACTCCCACTCCACGTCCGGTCCGGTGAGCCGGTCCATCGTCTCCTGGAACTCGTCCTCCGCGCCGGGGAGCATCCGTCCGTCGATATACGCGGTGGCGTGGCCCGGGATCACATTGATCTTGTATCCGGCGTCGAGCATGGTCGGATTGGCGCTGTTGCGGACGACCGGCTCGACGAGGGCGGCGGCGGGGCCGAGCGAGGCGATCAGCGCGTCCGCGTCGAAGCCCTCGGCGTACACGTCGGTGTCGATGCCGTGCAGCCGGGCCAGTTCGGCGAGGGCGGCGCGGACGGTGGGGGTCAGTCGTACGGGCCAGGGGTGGTCGCCGATCCTGGCGACGGCCGCGGCGAGCCGGCTGACCGCATTGGCCCGGTTGACCTTGGAGCCGTGTCCGGCCCGGCCGTGGGCGGTGAGCTTCAGCCAGGCGGTGCCGCGTTCACCGGCGGCGATGGGATAGAGCCGCATCCCGTCCCGGGCGTGGAAGGTGAAGGCCCCGGACTCGCTGATGCCCTCGGTGCACCCCTCGAAGAGGCTGGGGTGCCTGTCGGCGAGAAAGCCCGAGCCGTCCTCGGCACTGGCCTCCTCGTCGGCCGTGAAGGCGATGACGACGTCCCGGCGGGGCCGGATCCCGGCACGTGCCCAGGCCCGGACGACGGCGAGGATCATCGCGTCCATGTTCTTCATGTCGACCGCGCCCCGGCCCCAGACCACGCCGTCGCGGACCTCCCCGGAGAAGGGGTGCACGGTCCAGTCGGAGGGCTCCGCGGGGACGACGTCGAGATGGCCGTGGACGAGGAGGGCGTCCGCGCCGGGGTCGGTGCCCTCGATCCGGGCGACGACATTGGCGCGCCCGGGGGTGCGCTCCAGCAGTACGGGTTCGAGTCCGGCGTCGGCCAGCCGCTCGGCGGCGTACTCGGCGGCGGGCCGTTCGGCGCAGTCGCCGCCGCCCCGGTTGGTGGTGTCGATCCGGATCAGCTCGGAGGTGAAGGCGACCACCTCGTCGAGCGCCTGACGGTCGACGGGGGTCGCCTCGCCGGGAGGCACCGGGCCCCCGCTGCTTGTGGTCACATCAGCCATACTGCTCCTCCATCGCCGCCGAGACGATCGTCGTGACCGCCTTGAAGGTGCGAATGGTGTCGTACATGGTCTCACCGGTGTACGCGACCGTCCGCTCACCGGTGGACGCGACCCCGGGCACCACGGTGGCGGCGGCGCCGAGATGGTCGGCGTCGAACTCCAGCTCGACGGTGAACGGCCCGCCCCTGACCGGCTCGTGCCGGACGGCGAGCCCGGCCGCCTCCTTGGCCGCCGCGCGGATGTCGGCGGCGGTACGGGCGGGGGTGCGGCACACCGCCGCGTACCGCGAGACATGGTCCTTCACCGCGACCTTGCGGGCCGCCGGGGCGTAGCCCTCCGCGTCCACGCAGGTGAGGTCGTCCCCGGTGACGAGCACCACCGGAACGCCGTACTCCGCGACGACATGGGCGTTCAGCAGGCCCTCGCTCGCGCGCTCGCCGTTCAGCCGTACGGCGGTGATCGAGTTGGCGAGATAGGTGTGGGCGAGCACTCCCTCGCTGCCCGCGCCCGTGTGGTACCCGACGAAGGCGATGCCGTCGACGTCGCCGTGCTGCACGCCCTCCACCATGGCCAGCGGCTTGTGCCGGCCGGTCAGCATCTCCACCCGCTCGTCGAGGTGTTCCAGGAGGAGGTTCCGCTGGGTCCAGTGCGCCTCGTTGATGAGTACCTCGTCGGCGCCGCCGTCGAAGAAGCCGAGCGCGGCCGCGTTCACATCGGAGGTGAACATGCTCCGGCAGCGCTCCCACTGCGGGGTGCCCGGCAGCACGTCGGCCGGCCAGGTGACTCCGGTCGCGCCTTCCATGTCGGCACTGATGAGGATTTTCATAGCTCACTCTAACCCTGGCGGATCCCGGCGAACCTCCGCAGGTCAGAGCGGGGGCGGCGGCCGGCACGGGCCGCCCGGGACGGTGGATCGTAGCCGGGAGGCGGGCGGCACGGAAGGGCCCCGGGGTGAAGAGGCCCGGTCTGAACACCGCGACCGGGCCCGGCCTGAACACCGGGATGAGCCAGCCCGGCAGACACAGGATCAGGCCCGGCCGGGGGACCGGGAGAGCCGGGGCCGGGGACCGCCGGTGAGACCAGCAGAGCAGAAGCCGGAGGACCAGGACCAGGCCCGGCTGAAGAACCAGGACGAGCAGAGGCCGGTGAGACCAGAAGAGCAGAAGCCGGAGGACCAGGACCAGGCCCGGCTGAAGCACCGGAATGGCGGGAGGCCGTCCGTGGCCAGGAGACCTCCCGCGCCCTCCTGCGTCCCCCGTCACCCCCGCCCGGGAAGAACGCCGCTCTCGGTGGCCGGGAGGCTCAGCCCGGCCAGGAGCTCGGCCTGCCGGCGCCGGTAGACGGCCACATTCCGGAGCTTGATGTCCTCGTAGCCGCGCACGGTGTCGGGCAGTTCGGCGAGTTCCGTCACCAGGCGGAGGTCGGGCGTGTCCGTGTCGAGGACCCGCAGGAGCGTGGCGCGGTAGTCGTCGACGAGGGAGCGCTCGACCCTGCGCACCCGCGCGTACCCGAAGGGGTCGATCCGGGTGCCGCGCACGCCCCGCATCGCGTGCAGGGTCCGGAACACCGGGCGGGCCAAGGGGCCGAGCCCGATCTTGCGCCTGACCCCGAGGGCTCGCAGTACGGGCGGGTGGAGGCGGTGGGTGAAGCGGGAGCCCGCGCCGAACCGCGCCTCGATCTCCTCACGGAGGGTGTCGTCGAGCGCGAGCCGGGCGACCTCGTACTCGTCCTTGTAGGCCATCAGTTTGTAGAGGTTGCGCGCGACCGCCTCGGTCAGCCCGGAGGTCCCGTCGTCGAGGCGGCGGATCCGCTCGACGTACCGGGCGTAGTCGCGGGCGTAGCGCTCGTTCTGATACGCGATCAGGTCGGGGACGCGGATGTCGAGAAGCCTGGCGAGTTCGCTGCCGGGCTCGGCGGCCACGAGGGACCTCACTCCGGCGGTGGCCGGGTGGGCGGGCCGGGGGGTGCGGCGGGGCCGGGGCGCCGGCGTGGCGGCGGCGAGCGCTCCGGGGTCGGCCAGCAGCTGCCGGCCGCGCCGGAACGCCTGGATGTTCGCGTCCACCGCCGTGCCGTTGAGGGCGATGGCCCGCTCCAGGGACTCCGCCGTCACGGGCAGGGCTCCGCTCTGGTACGCCACGCCGAGCTGGAGGACGTTGGCGTACTGGTCCGCGCCGAACAGGCTCTCGGAGCGGTCCCGGGCGTCCAGGTAGTACGCGCGGGCGCTCGCCGCCCCGATGACCTCCCTGACCCGGTCCTGGCCGGGGAAGGAGACGGCGGTGTCGACGACCATACGGCCGGTGGGGACCTCGGTGGTGGAGACCACGGAGACGGTACGGCCGGGATCGGCCACGGAGAGGTATCTGCTCTCGGCGCCCACCAGCAGATCGCAGACCAGGTAGAGGTCGCACTCCGCGTCGGCGAGCTTGGCCGCCTGCTCCACGGCCGTGGAGGTGATCTTGACGTCGGACACGACGGCGCCGCCCTTCTGCGCCAGTCCGGTCTGGTCGAGGGTACGGACCCGCTTGCCGTCGAGGACGGCGGCGGTGGCGACGATCTGGGCGACGGTGACGATGCCCGTACCGCCGACGCCCGCGATCCGCAGGGTGAACTCCTCCCGGTCCCGGCCGTCCGGGCCGGCGGGCACGGGCGCGGGCAACTCGGCGGCGGCGAGGTCCGGCGGTGTCCGGCGCTCCTCGCGCCCGCCGGGGGTCACGGTCACGAAGGAGGGGCAGTCCCCGTCGAGGCAGGAGTAGTCCAGATTGCAGGAGGACTGGTCGATGGCCGTCTTGCGGCCGAACTCCGTGGTGACCGGCTGGACGGACAGACAGTTGGACTTGGTGCCGCAGTCCCCGCAGCCCTCGCAGATGCGTTCGTCGATCACGACCCTGGTCGTGGGCGTCTCGGCCTTGCCGCGCCGGCGCTTGCGGCGCTTCTCGGCGGCGCACTCCTGGTCGTGGATGAGCACGGTGACACCGGGGGTGGCGGCCAGCTCCTCCTGACTGGCGATCAGCCGGTCGCGGTGGCGGACCTCGACGCCTCTGGGCAGCCGGGTCCCGCGCAGCCGCTCCGGCACGTCACTGGTGACGATGACCTTGGAGGCTCCCTCCAGGAGCAGCAGGGCGGCGACCTTGTCGACCGGGAGGGCGCCGACCGCGTCCTGGCCTCCGGTCATGGCCACGGCGGAGTTGTACAGCAGCTTGTAGGTGATGTTCACCCCGGCGGCGACGGCGGCCCGGACGGCGAGGCTGCCGGAGTGCGTGAAGGTGCCGTCACCGATGTTCTGGACGAAGTGGTCGTCGTCGATGAAGGGGGCCATACCGATCCACTGGGCGCCCTCACCGCCCATCTGGGTCATTCCGACGACATTGCCGACCTGTTCGGGCTCCATGAACACAGCCATGGTGTGGCAGCCGATCCCCGCTCCCACCAGCGACCCCTCGGGGACCTTGGTGGAGGAGTTGTGCGGGCAGCCGGAACAGAAGTACGGGGTCCTCGTCAGCAGCGGCAGATCGATCCGGCCGCGCCGCCGAGGGGGCTCCGCGGTCACCAGTTCCCCGTACACGGACAGCCGGCGGGTGAGCCCGGCGGCGACGGTCTCGGGGCCCAGCTCCCCGATCGCGCTGAACAGCGCCGTCCCGTCGGGTCCGCGCTTCCCGTGCACGACGGGCGCGCCGGGCATCCCGTAGAGGATCTCCTTGACGGCGGCCT
This sequence comes from Streptomyces sp. NPDC051018, assembly GCF_044456085.1. Classification (NCBI taxonomy): domain Bacteria; kingdom Bacillati; phylum Actinomycetota; class Actinomycetes; order Kitasatosporales; family Streptomycetaceae; genus Streptomyces; species Streptomyces sp. NPDC051018. The sequence goes on along the minus strand of NZ_JBITFN010000024.1, from coordinate 20,880 downwards.
CCACGAAGGAGCGCTTCTCCTCCACGACGACGATCTCGCGCAGTCCGGCGGCGAACTCACGGACGACGGTGGGCTCCACGGGGTGGATGGCGCCGAGCTTCAGCAGGCGGATCCCGAACCGGGCGAGCCCCGTCTCGTCCAGGCCGAGGCCGCGCAGGGCCTGCATCACATCCAGATGGGACTTGCCCGCGGTGATGATGCCGATCCGGTCGTCCGGAGTGCTCGCGAGGATCCGGTTGACCCCGCTGACCCGCAGATACTCCTCGGCGAGCGGCAGCCGCACCGTCATCAGGCTGCGCTCCAGCGCGGCGAGTCCGCTGCCGAGCAGCTGCCCGCTGGGGCGGTGGGTGTAGGCGGGGGCGGGTAGCACCGGAGGTGTCCAGCGGGGGCGCACCACCGCGCTGCCGGCCGCGTCGGCGACATTGGCGACGACCTTCATGGCCGTCCACACCCCGGCCGCCCTGGACAGCTCGACCGCGTGGTACCCGAAGTCCAGGATGTCCTGGGAGTCGGCCGGATAGAAGACGGGCACGGCGAGATCCGCCAGGGCGAGTTCGGAGGCGCAGGGCACCGACGACGACTTGGCGGCGGGGTCGTCACCGACGAGGGCGAGCGCGCCGCCCCGGGGCGCGGTGCCGACGAGGTTGGCATGGCGCAGGGCGTCGCTCGCGCGGTCGAGGCCGGGGGCCTTCCCGTACCAGAGCCCGAGGACGCCGTCGGTACGCAGCCGGCCCACCTCGCCCGCGAGCTGGCTGCCCATGACGGAGGTGGCGGCCAGTTCCTCGTTGAGGCCCGGCCGGAAGACCACGTCGTGCGCGTCGAGCAGGGGCGCCCGGCGCAGGAGTTCCAGATCGAAGCCGGCCAGTGGGGAGCCCTCGTAACCGGAGACGAACGCGGCGGTGCCGAGTCCGGTGCGCCGGTCGTGCCGGATCCGGTCGAACAGCAGGCGCACCAGGGCCTGCACCCCGGTGAGATAGATCCCGCCGTCCTCGCGCAGATAACGGTCCTCAAGGGTGAATCCGTGCGACGTCTCGGTCGGATCCGTCGCGGCATCCACTGGAGTCATGCGATCCCCTCATTCAGACCGGCCCGGCATACTGTTCAATTGGCACAGATGCTAGGAGCAGGTACCACACTTCGGTCAATGAGATGTGCGGACTACTGAGCCATTGGCTTAGCGCTCATCCGGTGTCCGACACAAGGAAGGGCCATCGGTACACCCATGGACGATCTCGATGTCTCACTGCTGCGGCTCCTCGTGGAGGAACCCAGGGCCGGAATGCGGGAGTACGCGCGTGTCCTGGGCGTGGCCCGGGGGACCGTACAGGCCCGGCTGACCCGCCTGGAACGCGACGGGGTGATCGACGGCTACGCCCCGAAGCTGAGCCCGGCGATGCTCGGCTATCCCGTTCTGGCGCTGGTCCATCTCCATGTGGCGCAGGGCCGGCTGGAGGATGTGATCGACTCGCTCCACGCGCTCCCGGAGGTGCTGGAGGCGCACTCGATCGCGGGTGAGGGGGATCTGGTGTGCCGGGTGGCGGCCAAGGACAACGCCTATCTGGAGTACGTCATCCAGCAGCTGGTCAGGGTGCCGGGTGTGGTCCGCACCAAGACCGAGGTCATCCTCTCGGAGCGGGTGCGCTACCGCGTTCTGCCGCTGGTGGCGCGGCCGGGCCGGTCCGCGCCGGGGACGCCCTGACCGGGCGTCCGCCCCCCTTTTTTTGACGCTCGGGTCACCTCCGAGGCGCTCAAGCGTGCACCGACGGTCGATCGTGCTCGACCCCTCTATTTGAGCGCTCGGTTCACCTCCGAGGCGCTCAAGCGTGCACCGACAGTCGATCGTGCTCGACCACTCGTTCCTCGCGGCCTCCGCGCGTTCTCCCTTTCGGCACCCGCGCGCCTCTTCAGCTCACTCGCGAAACACCCGGTGACCCGCCCCTGCGGGTGCGGCACCCGCCTGGGCACGTTCTTGCTTTCGGGGGCTCGGGTGCCTCTTCAGCTCACTCGCGAAAAGCCCGATCACCCACCCCTGCGGGTGCGGCACCGGCCTCCGCGCGATCTCCCTCTCGGCACCCGGGCGCCTTCTCGGCTCACTCGTGGAAAGCTCGGTGGCCCGCTTCTGTGGGTGCGGCACCCGCCTTGGCGCGATCACCCTCTCGGCACCCGCGCGCCTCTTCGGCTCACTCGGGGTTGCGGTGCGGGCCCGGCGGTTGTGGCGCGGTTCAGGCGCCCCGGCCCACGATCAGCCAGATGGACGGCAGTTCGATCCGGGAGCCGTTCTCCTCGTACTCGGTCGTCGTCAACGGCAGCTCACCGCTCGCGAGGACGGACAGACCCGCCGCGCGGACGAGGTCGGCCACTTCGGAGTCGGGCACGGCCCCGGGCACGATGCCGTGGCGGAAGACGGGCAGCAGCTTGGCGGGCGGGCCGGGCTCCGCCTGCGCGAGCCGGGCCAGCCGGGGACCGGCCGCCTCCGCCAGCTCGACGACGAAGGCGCGCCCGCGCTCGCCGATCAGTACCGCGATCGCTTCGGCGAGCGGCCGCCGGTCCTTGGGGTCGCTCTGGTGGAGGACTCCGCGCATATAGACATTGCAGTCGCCCAGTTCACCGTGCAGTCGGGCGACCGCCTCCGGATCCACGGCGTCGAGCTGCCGGAAACGTATCTCCCCGGACGGTACGGGCCCGCCGGCCTTGTGCGCGCCCGGGGTGGGCCCGCTCCCGCCGGACGCCTTCTCCCGTCTCTCGGCCCGAGTGCGCCGCAGCTCGCTCTCGTGCTTCTCCCGCCGTTCCGCCAGCTTGATCGCGGCGGAGGACAGATCCACGCCCACCACCCGGGGGAAACGGTCGGCCAGGAACCGGGTCTGGGTGCCGTTGCCGCAGCCGAGGTCGAGCAGGGGAAGCGCGGGCGCGTCCACGTACGGTTCGTAGATCGCCAGATGCGGTCCGGCGGTGAGCGCGGGTTCGGCGTCCCAGAAGACCTCGCCCGGCTCACCGGTCGCCTCGTTCCAGAAACCCTCCCAGGCCTCCCTGTAACGATGTGTGACGCTCATGACCAGCTCCCCAGGGTGAATGACTTCACGTCAAGATCGGTCTATCGCGCATGTGTTGTCACGGCAAGCCGACGGGGGCACCACCGGCCGTGCCGGCGTCCGGACCGCCGTGCCGTGCCGCCGTTCCACCGCGCCCGGTCCACCGCGCCGGATCCGGGCCGTGCCGCCCGGCGGCCGGTCAGCGCGGGGCGACCTCGAACCACACCGTCTTGCCCCCCGCCGTACGGCTCGCGCCCCACTCCCGCGCCAGCGAGCCCACCACTCTCAGCCCCCGCCCGCACTCGTCGTCCGGGCCGGATTCCCGCAGCACCGGCAGGGTGTGGTCGTCGTCCGACACCTCGCACAGCAGTGTCGTGGAGCGTACGAGCCTCAACTCGGCGCGGTCACCGCCCGCGTGCCGTACGGCGTTGGCGACGACCTCGCCGACGAGCAGCTCCACGGTCGCACCCACCGCCTCCAGGCCCCAGCGGCGCAGCTGTGCGGCGACCAGCCGTCGCGCTCTGGCGGCCTCCCCCGGCTCCAGGGACAGCTCCCAGGCGGCGACGGACTCGGCGGGAATGCCGCCGAGGCGGGCCATCAGCAGGGCGACGTCGCCCTTGCGTCCGCCCCGGGCGCCCAGGGCTCGGATGACGGCGTCGCAGGCGTCGTCCATGGACGCTGCCGGGTGCGCGGCGGATTCGCAGAGGGCCGCGAGTCCCGGACCGATGCCCTCACCTCTGGCCTCCACCAGCCCGTCGGTGCACATCACCAGCCGGTCCCCGGGCGCCACCGGCACCCGGCGGCTCTCGAAGGGGACCCGGCCGACGCCGATCGGGGCGCCCGTCGGCAGGTCGAGGAGTCCGCCCCGGCCGTCGGCGGCACGGACCAGCACGGGCGGCACATGCCCCGCGTTCGCGATCACCAGCTCATGGCCGATGGGGTCGTAGACCGCGTAGAGACAGGTCGCGAGACAGCTCTCACCGAGGCGCAGGGCGAAGTCGTCGAGTTGGCGCAGCAGCAGCTCGGGCGGCGGATCGAGGGCCGCCAGGGTCTGTACGGCGGTCCGTAACCGGCCCGTCGTCGCGGCCGTGTGGAGACCGTGGCCCATCACGTCGCCGACGACCAGCGCGACCCGTGAGCCGGGCAGCTTGACGGTGTCGGCCCAGTCGCCGCCGGCCCGGCCGGGCCGGGTGCCGGGCAGTTGGCGGGTGACCGTGTCGCACCCGGCGAACCTCTGGGTGGCCCGGGGCGGCATCGAGTCCTGAAGGGTCTCGGCGGCCGGCTCCCGGCGGGTGCCCATCCGGGCGTTGTCGAGGACAAGTCCGGCGCGGGCCGCCAGCTCGGCCCCGGTGACCCGGTCCATGTCGTCGAAGGCCGGGCGCCCCGGATGGCGGAGCAGGATCATGAACCCCAGGACGACATCGCGGGCCTTCAGCGGCACGACCAGCAGGGAACGCCCGTTGATCAGCGGCCGGATGTCCCGTTTCTCGAACTGCGAGGCGATGGCGGTGCCCATCCGCTCACTGATCCTGGGCACCAGCACGGGTTCTCCGGTGGTCATGCACTGGAAGAAGGGAGTGCGCTCGGGGAACGTCATGGACTCGCCGACCGGCACCACATCGTCCCAGCGGCCCGGCGCGTCCATATGCTCGACGGCGACCCGGTGCCAGACCGTTCTCGTGTCGGGCGGACCGTCCGGGAACCCCTCGCCCGCCAGGACCTGTTCCCGCAGAAAGGTGCCCGCGACATCGGTGAAGCGCGGTACGACGGCCGCGCTGACCTCCTGGATCGTACGGGCGAGATCGAGCGAGGAACCGATGCGGCCGCTCACCTCGTCGAGGAACTCCAGGCGCTCGCGCACCGCCGCGTTTTCGAGGTCCTCCCGGGGATCGCGCGCCCCGGCGGGCCCGTCCGGGGCGCTCTCCCCCTCGGCCCGGCCGCGACGGTGGTGCCCGGCGCGCCGGGGCACGCCCCAGTCGGGGGTGACCGGCACCCGGTCGTGGTGGGTGAACTCCAGTACGGGATAGCCGAGATCGAGGATCTGGGAGACGATCCGGTTCGCCTCCCCGACGCTCAGGCTCGGCAGGATCTCGGGGAGTGTGCGCGCGAGTTCGCCGGAGCCGGGGAACTCGGTGTGCGACGCGAAACCGGGGGCGACCCGCTCGATGGACCGGCCGGGGGCATCCGGGTCCGCCGCGCCCGCCTGCCGGGCGTCCGCCGCGAGCACGATCAGCCGCTCGTCGCCCGGCCCCACCATGGGATAGGCCCACCACAGCACATCGACGCGCGCCCCGCCCCGGCCGCCGAGCCTGGCCCGGCCCGCGGTGGCGTAGGAGGTGAGCCCTTCGAGGGTGGCGTGCAGCCCGGGGCCGAGACCGCCGAACGCGTCGTAGGCACCGAGGTCGTCGTACGAGGCGTAGGGGCCGTATCCGGTGTCGGAGGGGAGCGCTCCGGAGACCGGGAGCAGATCGGCGGCGGGCCGGCCCACCGCCTCCTCGCCCGCGGGGCCGAACAGCCCCCGCGCACCGGACGACCAGTGCGACACCAGGCCGTCGCCGTCCACGACGATCACGGCAAGCGGAATCCGGCCGGACACGGCGTACTGCCGCGGCACCCTCGGCGGAACACCACTGTCCATGGGTGGGAGGCTCCTTCCCCGCGCCTGGATTCGCGGCTCGGCTCCACGGTACGGCGCTCGGGAGGGCGTGCGCGGGGCAACGGACGAATAGGTCGTGCGCCCGCGCGAATCCCCTGTTCCTTCGCACTGCCGGAGGAATGACTCAGTCCGTATGCCCGCGCCGGCACCGCGCTCCGGACGTGCGCCGCCCGTGCCGCAGGGGTCGGTGGTGACCGGCCGGTAGCCTGTGGGGACGCCCTCGCGCCCGCGCACCTGAGGCCGGAGAAGCGGAAGGTTCCGGAGGGGCCGGTGGTGCGGGTGTCGACCAACAGGCCGGTACGTCCGGGGAGAACGCGCCTACGGGACGGGCAAGGCCGTCTGTCGGTGTCACGGGTCCTTCCGGGCAGCGCCCCGTCCCGGCCGGAAGGCCCTGGGGAGCCGGCGCGTTCGTTCGGCCATCGGCCTGCCGACCGTCGGATGACCTGCCGCAGGGCGGGCCCATCATTCCGGTGCTGTCCCGCACGGCCCCTCCCGGGAGGGGCCGTGGCCGCGCTCCGCGCGGTGAGGGGTCCGCTGCGGAGGGGTGAGCGCGGGGCAGCGCCCGGGTGTGCCGGGCGCTGCCCTCCGGGCTTGCCGGGCAGGGGTGTTCGCGGTGTCAGGTCAGTGCGTCGCGGATGGCGGCTTCGACCTGGGTGGCGGTATTGGTGTGGCCGGCGGCGTTGGGGTGCACGACCGTGGCCCGCGTCCCGCCGGAGCACGTCAGGGTGAACGGCCCGAGGGCGGGTTCGTTCGGCCAGTACGAGGCCGCCTCGCCGCAGACGCCCTCCACCCACTTCGTCGCCCGGGGCCCGCACGCGTCGTGGCCGGCGCTGGAGGCGGCGGTGTCGACGTATGTGTCACCGCTCAGTTCCGTGATGGCCTGGATAATCGTGTTGAGGCGGGTGTACACGTCACCCAGCCAGGCGATGTCGCCGTGGGTGACCGGGACCGTGCCGACGTTCTTGATGTCGGCGGCCAGTTCGGTGGTGTCCTTGCGGTCACAGGTGGCGGGGTCGGACGGGACGACCGTGGGGTAGCCGACCGTGATGACCTTGGCGTTGGGCGCCTTGCGGTGTACTTCGGCCAGCATCGCGGCGTACTCGCGGACGATCCGGTCGTACTTGTCGGCGATGGGCTCCGGGTCGAAGACCGATTCGCCGCTCTCGTAGGCATCGCGGCACGGGGTGGCGTCGTCCGGCTGGCCGAAACCCCCGATGAGGCAGGACATGAGGATGGCACCGAACGGCAGGCTGTTGCCGCCGACGCCGATCGTGACCACGTCGGTGTCGGCGTTCAGCTTCGCGCGGTCGGCCTGGGGGGCCACGCTCGGCCAGCCGTCCTCGGGGGCCTGGACGGGACTGATGGGGGTCTGCCGGGCGGTGGCGATGTCGCGGATGGTGGCACCGCCGCAGCTGACGTCGGTCAGCGTCACCGGCCGGCCCCCGGGCGGGCCGGCGGCGAGCTTGCCCGCGACGAGGCTCGGATACGCGCCCGTCGTACGGTCGCAGCCGTCACGGTCCGGGCCGCCCAGGGCCGGACTGGGGTCGCCGACGAACAGGCCGGCGGTGTACGAGTCGCCGAGTGCCGCCCACCGCACGGGCTCCGGCGCGGCTGAGGCCGTGGCCGGTACGCCGGCCGCGAGCGTCAGCATGGCCAGCGCACCCAGCGCGGCCCGGCGGAGGAAGGCCCCGCCCCGCACGGAGCCGGCGGCTCGTTCCTGTTCCCGTGAGGTCGGTGAGGACGTCTTGATATGGAACACGTAGCTCTCCTGAAGCAGACCAACGGCCGGTCGATTGCGCTGCGTACTCAAGCAGCTACGTTTTGTGATGGTCCAGACTCTGGGAGATCATTCACTCCACCGTGTCCACGCCACCGCAGAAGGCGTTCGGCGGGGCCGGAACACCCAGACCACTCCACGAATGCCGGTGCACACCGCACACACCGAGGTCTTCCCGGCCGGGACGACGACACCGGCCAAGCGCCCGGCGCGCGCGACTCCGGCGGTACGTCCGCGTCCGGAACAATGGCCGGCGGATCACGGTGTCGATGTGCTCGGCGCGTTCGACGCGTTCAGCGCGTTCAGCGCGTTCAGCGCGTTCAGCGCGTTCAGCGCGTTCAGCGAGCAGACGCGCGACCGGCCGGAGAGACGCCTTCGGGTCCATGCCCAGGTAACACCCGGGCCCGGACAGGCTGTGATCTCGGATTGCGGCTTCCGAGGGGGTTCTGAACCCGACGAGAAGCCTTCGGTGTCCCAGGCGCTCGGAGTTCGGCGTTGAACCGCACCGACTCCCCGCACCGGTCGAGGAGTTGTGCAGGCGCCCCGAAGCCCGCAGCCGGGAGGCCGTCCACGACCCGACCGCTGCGCCCTGGTACGTCAGGGGCGTGTCGGGTGCTCGGCTGGGGCTTTCCCGCGGCCCGTGGCGCGCTCGGCGCAACTCGACGCCGCGGGGAAAGCCACTCGAAACGGTGAGTGCTGCCACGACGGGCCCCTTGCCCTGCCGCGGCCCGCCGGGGTCACCCTCCCGGACCCCGGATCGCCCGGGTCACTCGCCCGGGCCCGCGGTCACTTCTTCTCGACCTCGGCGGCCAGATTGGCGAGCAGGGCGTCGTAGATCCGGGCGAGCCCCTTGGGGGCGAAGGTCTTCTCGAAGAATCCGCCGATACCTCCCGCACCCTTCCAGACGGCGGTGACGACGGCCTTCGACCGGCCCTCCCCCGCCGGGGTGACCGTCCAGGTGGTGACCATGGAGGAGTTGCGGTCCTTCTCGACCAGCCGGCCGTCGGTCGGCTCGGTGACATCGAGCAGACAGTCGCGGACCCGCTTGCTCGTGGCCTGGAGCTTCCAGTGGACGACGGTGCCCTCCCCGTCCCCGCCCTCACGGACCTCGTACTCGCTGAAGTGCTCCGGCAGCAGCTTCGCGCGGGAGTTCTCGTAGTCGGCCAGTGTGTCGAACACCGTCTCCGCGTCCGCAGCGATGATTCGTTCCGTCGTGGCCTCGACCTGCGCCATTGCCGTTCCTCCAGCACTCGGTTGTTCGGGGTCGGCGCTAGCCAACCACCTCGGTCGCGAGGGCCCAAATCCGGGGCGCGGGCGAGACCGACGCATGGCCCATGCAGCGATCAAGGGAACATGTGTTCTATTCTGCTGGGAGAGCTATCGAGGAGGCGACCATGCGCTGGGACCATCTGGCCGAGACCCCGTCGACGCCGCAGTCCGGGGAGGGCGCGCTGTTCGGGATGTCCGCGGTGCGGACCAGGACCTTCGACACTCCCGAGTTCCGGGGCGTCACCTTCCATGAGGTCCGGGCGCGTTCGATTCTCAACCGGGTCCCCGGCGCATCACGGATGCCGTTCGAATGGACGGTCAACCCCTACCGCGGGTGTACTCACGCGTGTGTCTACTGTTTCGCCCGCAAGTCCCACAGCTATCTGGACCTCGACACCGGGCTCGGCTTCGACTCCCAGATCGTCGTCAAGGTCAACGCTCCCGAGCTTCTCCGCCGTCAGCTGGGGTCCCGACAGTGGCAGGGCGCGCACATCGCGATGGGCACCAACGTCGACTGCTACCAGAGGGCGGAGGGAAGGTACCGGCTGATGCCGGGCATCATCGCCGCCCTGCGCGACCACGCGAACCCGTTCTCCATCCTGACCAAGGGCACCCTGATCCTGCGCGATCTGGATCTGCTGCTCCAGGCGGCCGAGGCCACCGAGGTCGGCATCTCCGTCTCGGTGGGCTTCACGGACCAGGCCCTGTGGCGCACGGTCGAGCCGGGCACCCCCTCCCCCGAGCGCCGCCTCGACGCCGTCCGCACCCTCACCGGCCACGGGATCGGCTGCGGGGTGCTGATGGCGCCCGTGATCCCCTTCCTGGGCGACCACCCCGATCAGCTGCGCGCCACCGTCCGTGCAATAGCCGAGGCGGGCGCCACCTCCGTGACACCGCTCGTCCTCCATCTGCGGCCCGGCGCCCGCGAGTGGTTCATGGCATGGCTGGGCGAGCACCACCCGTATCTCGTACGGCGCTACGAGCGGCTGTACGCGGGCGGGTCGTACGCGCCCACGTGGTACCAGCGCCGGATCACCCGGCTGGTCCATGAACTGGCGGCGGAGTACGGGATCGGTCCCGCCGGCCGGGGGATGCCGCGCCGTATCCGGCCCGAACCGGAGCAGGGGCCCGCGCTTCCGCTCGGACAGGAGCCGACACAGCTCACGCTGCTCTGACCCGGGGTCCCGGGACTCCGCGGCCCGGGGTGGCGGTGCTCAGGACGCCGGGACCTCGGGGCGGGCCTCGGTATCGCCGCCGTCGCCGGTACGGGTCCCGGTGCCGGTGCCGGTGCCGGTGCGGGTGCCTGCCCCGGTCCCGGTGCCGGTTCCGGTTTCCGCCCGGGGTGAGGGGCCGCCCGTGATCCAGCGGCCGGTGCCCGTGTCGTACACATACGAGGTCCTGCCCCCGACCGCGCTCGTACGGAACGGCCGGCCGCCGTCGTCGTCGACGCGTACGGTGCCCGAGCGGTCGCCGCTGCTCCACTCCAGTTCCAGATACCAGTCGCAGCCGCACCCGGCCGTGGTGGCGGTGACGAGCAGGATCTCGGGGTCCTCGGCCGAGACCCGGTAGGGGAACGCGACGGCCGGCAGGGGCCCGTTCTCGTCGTAACCGCCCACCGAGCGGGCGATCGGGCGGGACTTGTCGAGATCGACGTCGAACATCCGGGGAGTGAGCGATCCCCCGCAGCCGAGACTCATCTGGTAGGCGTTCCCCGGGGCCGGGGCGCGCCGGGCCGCGACCCGCACGCGCAGCGACTGGAGCACCACCGCCTCGTCGGTCCTGCCCTGCACGGTGATCCGCACCCCCGTCCGGCCGCCGTGCACCGCGCCGACGGCCCTGGCCCAGGGCGCGGCGTCGGCCTCGCCCGGCGGCGGGGGCACGGCGTCGGGGCGCCGGTCGACGAGATAGCCGTGGTCGCAGCCGTTGGCCCAGACATGCTGGTTGACCCGCACGGTGAACGGCGACCCGGCGGCCGGGGACTTCGGCGCTCCGGTGGACCGTGGGGGCGCCGCGCCGGGCGTCTCCGGGCCGCCGCCGGGGGCGGGGGCGGTGGTGCGAGTGCCGGAGGGCGAAGCGCTCGGGGACACCGGCCCCGCGGACGAGGTGCCCCGCGCGCCGGACGTGGGCGAGCCGCCGACGGTGCCCGTGCCCGGCTGCTGTGCCGCGGCGCGCCGTCCGTCGGCCGGCCGGAGCGGCGAGTGGTCGAACGCCGGCAGCAGGACGAAGGTGAGCGCGGTCGCGACGGCCCCTGCCCCGTAGACGAGGCGCCTCCGTCGCCGGGGAGGGCGCGTGGTTCCGGCGGGCCGCCGTCCGGCGGGCGGGGCCCCGGCGCCGCGCCCCTCCCCCAGGACGACGGTGACTTCGGGACGTGCGCCTCCGTCCCGCTCCGGCCCGTCGTGCGAAGAGCGGATGGTGTCGGTCGGTTCGCCGGGGCGGGAGTCCGCTCCTGTTACAGGGGCCGCGGGGTGGGCGAGTCCACCGGAATCCGGAGGGTCCGCATGGTCGGGACGGTCAGCGCGATCGCGGTGACCGAGGTGGTCCTGGTGGCCCGAGGGGCTGGAGGGATGCGGGCGACCGGAGATGTCCGACGGGTCCCCGGGGTCGCCCTGCACCGCCGGACCCGCCTCCGCCGCCGGACCCGCCCCCGCGGCAGGACCCGCCTCCGCAGCCGGACCCGTCGCCACGCCCGAGCCCCCCGCCTCCTGGCGCCGGCGGCGGTCCGCGTCCGCCAGGATCCAGAGGCGGTGCAGGGCGACCAGGTCCTCACCGCCGAGACCGCACAGCCGGGCGAGGCGTTCGACGGGCGCGAACTCCATGGGGACCGTATGGCCCGAGCAGTAGCGGTGGAGGGTGGAAGCGGACACACCCACCCGGCGCGCGAGCGCGCCGTAGCTGCGGCCCGATGCCTCCCTCAGCTCGTTGATTCGCCGCGCGAACGCACCGGACTCGGAATCTCGTGATGTGTTCACAACCGTTCCAGCTCTCCGACCGTCCCGGGGCGGCATTCCACCCCGTCGGGTAATGCCACGTCAGCGGGGGTGGAATGGTTCCACCGTTCCGGAGGCGGCCGGAGCGCTTGTGCGCCGGGCCATGGGCTGCCGAAGCTGGTGACCGCTCGACCAGCCATCAAGCAACGGGGATGCACTTCCATGAAGATGTTCCGTACCGCCGCCGTGACCGCGGCGGCCCTCGGCCTGACCGTCGCCTCCTTCGCGACGGCCCATGCCGCACCTGCTCCCAAGTTCCTCTCGGCCTCACAGCTGCCGGCCGCGCCGACACCCTGGACGGCCGGACCGGTGAAGGCGGGTCTGCCCGGCGACTTCTGCACCGGGAACACCGCGCCGAAGGCGTCCAGCAAGTACCGCCTCTTCACCACCGAACTGGACACCGGCGCCCGGCAGACCATCACGGTCGCCACCACCGAGGCCAAGGCGAAGACCCTCGTCACCAAGCTCCGCGCCTCGATCGAGAGCTGCCTCGGCCGGCTCCAGCAGCAGTACCCGGGACTGGAGGGCGAGGCGTTCTACCACGGGCGGATCAATGTCGAGGAGGGCGCGCACGTCTACAGCGTCGACACCTCGGACCCCGAGGCCGGCTCGACGGACATCGCACTCTACTCGGTCGGCCGTGACGGACGGACGGTCACGGTCATCGGCTGGGGCCAGCTGGGCGACCTCGACGGCGCGCCGCTCGCGGGTTTCCGGACGACCACGAAGACCGCGGTCAACAAGCTGTACTGAGCGACGGCTCGGTACGGCGGACGACCGATACGAGTGTCCGGCAGTTGCCAGTTCAGGGGACTGACGGACACGGGGGGAGCCGCGGGCTCCGGAGCCGACACCTTCCCGGCCCGGAGCCCGCGGCGCGGTTCGGCCCACGGACCGGCGCATTCCACCCACGCTGTCCGGCGACGACCCGGCGCCCTCCGCCCGACTCAGCGGGTACGGCCCCGACACCTTCCGCCCGCCCGGGTCGGTCACGCCCGACCGCCGCGGTACCCGTCCGGTGGCACCCGACGGGCCCGCGGTACGCGCCCGCCTCAGTCCGCCAGGCGGGCGAGCGCCGCCCACGCCGCCGCCGCCAGCCGGGGATGGGTCCGGGCCGACTCCAGTACACCCGCGGCCCGTTCGTCGCCGAGCGCGCCCAGCCCCTCCACACACGCCAGCGCCACCCGCCAGTGGGGGTCACCGGGAGCGAGCCTGCGGCGGAGCACCGTGATCAGGGCGGGTACGGACTCGGGCGCCCGCAGCCTGGTCAGCAGCCGTACCGGAACCAGGGCGTAGGCGACGCGCAGTTCATTGGTGGCGAGCGCGGCGGCGGCTCGGGGCGTACGGGGGTCGGCCAGCTCCGACAGAGCGTGCGCGGCGGCGACACAGCGCTCGGGGTCACGGTGGTTGAGCAGCAGCACCAGCGACTCGAAGGCCCGGCGGTCCCCGGCGCACCCCAGCCGGAACGCGGCCATCTCCCGTGCCCACAGTGGGCGTTCCCGTTCGGTGAGGACACCCGCGAGCTCTTCCCGGTCCTCCGTCACCAGCAGGCGTTCGTACGCCGGTGAACCGCCCGACTCGCCCCGCAGACGTTCGGCCAGCGACCGGAGCTCCTCGTCCATGGGATCAGCGTATCGGCGGCCGGAAGGGCCCCGGAGGGGAACCTCGCCCGGCGGGGACCGCGCGACCCAGATCACACCGGCCCAGGTCTGGCGCGCTCATTACTCACGAGTTAATCTCATGTGAGCGGGTTACCCCGCGGCTCATGGCGGCCTGGTGACGCAGCCGCCGCGAGTGCAGTCGGTTCGGCGAACACCGTGGTGCGTGAGTCGGTCACGTACCGCGAACGGCACGGCTTCGGGACGGAGCCCGCCGACAGTACCCACGACCCGTTCTCGGTGCGCGCTCCGCGCCTTCGGGCGCTCGATTCCCGCGCTGCCGCCGCCCGCGCGCTTCCCGCTCGTCTGTCTCGCCAGTCTGTTGTTTATCACGCGTGCGGCCTCCACCAGTCGTCACTCACCCTGGAGTCCCCGGATGGACACCCCTCTGCACACCGTCGCCGTCGTCGGCCTCGGCACCATGGGCACCGGTATCGCCGAAGTGCTCACCCGCGCCGGCCGGGAAGTCGTCGGTATCGACATCAGCGAGGAGGCCGCCCGCCGGGCCGTCGCCTCGCTCGAAGCCTCCACCGCCCGGGCCGTCCGGCGCGGGCGGATCACCGAGGAGGAGCGCGCCGACACCCTGGCCCGCTTCCGGACGTATCCCGACCTCCGGGCGGCCGCGGACGCCGAACTCGTGATCGAGGTCGTGTCCGAGTCGTTCGAGACCAAGCAGCAGGTCTTCCACGAGCTGGACGCGGTCGTCCGCCCCACGGCCGTCCTCGCCACCGGCACCAACGCGCTCTCGGTGACCAGGCTCGCCGCCGAGTCCCGCCACCCCGAGCGGGTGCTCGGGATGCACTTCTTCAACCCGGCCCCGGCGATGAAACTCGTCGAGGTCGTCTCCTCGGTGCTCACCGCGCCGGCGGCCGTCGACGCGGTCACCGCTCTCGCCCGGGAGCTGGGCAAGGAACCCGTCGCGGTGGGCGACCGTCCCGGATTCGTCGCGGACGGGCTGCTGTTCGGCTATCTCAACCAGGCGGCGGCGATGTACGAGGCGAAGTACGCCTCCCGCGAGGACATCGACGCGGCGATGAGGCTGGGCTGCGGGCTGCCGATGGGACCGCTGGCGCTGCTCGACCTGATCGGCGTCGACACGGCCCGTACGGTCCTGGACGCGATGTACGCCGCGTCCCGGGACCGGCTCCACGCGCCCGCCCCGATCCTCAAGCAGCTCAGCGAGGCCGGGCTGACCGGGCGGAAGGCGGGCCGCGGTTTCTACACCTACGCGGCCCCCGGCACCCCGGACGTCGTGCCGGACGCCCTCACCCCGGGGCCCGAGGCGGCCGGGGAGGCCCCGGGCCGGGAGATCCGGTCGGTCGGGGTGGCCGGTTCCGGCACGATGGCGAGCGGGATCGCGGAGGTGTTCGCCCGGTCCGGCTATGACGTGGTGATCGCCGGGCGCTCGCCGGAGAAGGCCGAGGGCGCGAAGGCCCGGATCGGCGCGTCCCTCGCACGCTCCGTCGACCGGGGCCGGATGACGGCCGCGGCCAGGGAGGAGGCCCTGGCCAGGATCACCCCGGCGGGCTCGCTGGACGCGCTCGCCGAGGTCGACCTGGCCGTGGAGGCCGTCGCCGAGGACCTGGAGGTCAAGCGGCAGCTGTTCGCGACGCTGGACAAGGTCTGCAGGCAGGGCGCGGTGCTCGCCACCACCACCTCCTCGCTGCCGGTCGTGGCCTGTGCCCGGGCGACCTCACGGCCCGAGGACGTGATCGGGATGCACTTCTTCAACCCGGCCCCGGCGATGAAACTGGTCGAGGTCGTCCGTACGGTCCTGACCGCCGACGATGTCCACGCCACCGTGCGCGCGGTGACCGCGGGGATCGGGAAGCACCCGGTGGACTGCGGCGACCGGGCCGGATTCATCGTGAACGCGCTGCTGTTCCCGTATCTCAACAACGCGATCAAGATGGTCGAGCAGCACTACGCGACCGTCGACGACATCGACGCCGCGATCAAGCTGGGCGCCGGATACCCGATGGGTCCGTTCGAACTGCTCGATGTCGTCGGGCTCGATGTGTCGCTCGCGATCGAGAAGGTGCTGCACCGCGAGTTCCGCGATCCGGGCCTGGCGCCCGCACCGCTGCTGGAGCATCTGGTCGCCGCGGGCTGCCTCGGCCGGAAGACGGGGCGTGGCTTCCGCGAATATGCCCGGCGCTGACCGGCGGGCCGGCTGGGGCGGGCTGCTGGAACCTCCCGGCGGACCGCCCCGGCCGCCCGCGCCGAAGACGGCCGCGCCAGGTGGCCGGGACCCTGTTCCGGCCGCCGGCCGGGGCGCCCCGAAGGCGCGCCCTCCTGCACGGATGCAGTACGTTCGGGGCATGGCCCAGCCCGCTGATCCCAGTCGCCGATCTTCCCGCCCCAAGACCGCTCCGGACGCCCCGGAAAGTGCCGCGGGCAACCGCGCCGCCGCCCAACGGCTCAAGATGCGCCGCGAGTTGGCGTCGGCGGCCATGGAGTTGTTCGCGACCAAGGGGTACGAGGCGACGACCGTGGACGAGATCGCGGCCGCGGCCGGGGTGGCACGGAGGACGTTCTTCCGCCACTTCCGCTCCAAGGAGGAGGCGATCTTCCCGGACCACGACGACACGCTCGTGCGCGCGGAGGCGGTGCTGAACGCGGCGCCGCCCCACGAGCACCCGCTCGACACCGTGTGCCGGGGCATCAAGGAGGTCATGCGGATGTACGCCTCCTCCCCCGCGGTGTCCGTGGAGCGCTACCGCCTCACCCGTGAGGTGCCGACGCTCCGGGAGCGGGAGATCGCCTCGGTGGCCCGTTACGAACGGCTGTTCACCCGCTATCTGCTGGGCCACTTCGACGAGCGCGACCATCACGCCGGCAACGACGATCCGCTGCTGGCGGAGGTGGCCGCGTCCGCGGTCGTCACGGCGCACAACCATGTGCTGCGCCGCTGGCTGCGGGCCGGGGGCGAGGGCGATGTGGAGGCCCAGCTCGACCACGCGTTCGCCATCGTCCGCGAGACCTTCGGCTCGGGGATCGGCGCGGGCCGCACCGCCCCGGCGTCCCCGTCCGCCGCCGAGCCCCCGGCGCTGGTCTCCATGGCGCCGAAGGACGAGGTCCTGGTGGCCGTGGCCCGCACGGACGCGCCCCTGGACGATGTGATGCGCACGATCGAAAGGGCGCTTCAGACGCGCCGCGCCTGACGACCGTGGTCACCGGGCCTCCCGCCCGGTGACCACGACCGGCACGGCGACCCCCCGGCCCGAAAAGCCCCCGGGGCCGTGGGCCGGGGACCGGGCACGGCTCCCCGTACCGCCGTGAACCCATGTGGTTCCCGGCGCCCCCCGGCCCCGGAGGCCACGGAGCGGGCCCGCGGCCTCCGCTCCCGTCTCCCCGTCCCCGTACCCGACCCCCGGCGACGGACCGCGCCCGGCCGCCGGGGCTCCGGCCCCGCCCGGGCCACGGCGACCCGCCCCCATGAGGACATCACTGCCGCACGCCTCGCCCTCCGCACCCCCGGGGCCCATCCCGGAGCGGTGCGAGCGCCCACCGGAGTGATCGGAGGCGACCCGGGTGTGACCGGGGAGCACCACGGAGTCACGGTCCGGATCGGATGACGCCGGGGAATCAGGCCGGGAGACCGGGACGGCACGTACGCACAAGGCCCGGAAAACGGGCCCTTCCGGGCACCTTCGGCGGGGGCCGATGCGCCCCCGCCCGGCCCTCGCGTTGCTCATCCGTGCCGTAGGGCTGACACTTGAGTGAAATTATTGGCACGCAGTGCCTTGTCACCTGTCACAGCGTGCCATACGGTGAAGGCGTCCGGGCGGCCGGCGTGCAGAGACCACGCGTACGCCGGCTGTCCCCGCAACCCGCGACCCACACGCGGCTGCGCGCCCGGACGCCTGCGTCACAGGCTCCCGACCGCGCCCACCAGCGCTGCCGACAGCACCACCACCCGCCGAACCGACGGCACACCTCCACAGCAGCACCGCCCCCAAAACCCTCTTCGGGAGTCCCACGGGACCCCGACGCGCTTCGCCGGAGGCAACACCGTGAAGGAAATCCTGGACGCGATTCAGTCGGCGGACTCCACGTCCCCAGACTTCGCCGCGCTGCCCATCCCCGAGTCCTACCGCGCGGTGACGGTGCACAAGGACGAGGCCGAGATGTTCGCCGGTCTCGAATCCCGCGAGAAGGACCCCCGCAAGTCCCTCCACGTCGAGGACGTGGCGGTGCCGGAGCTGGGTCCGGGTGAGGCGCTGGTCGCGGTGATGGCCAGTTCCGTGAACTACAACTCGGTGTGGACCTCGATCTTCGAGCCGCTGTCGACCTTCGGGTTCCTGGAGCGGTACGGAAAGGTCTCCGAGCTGACCCGGCGCCACGATCTGCCCTACCACGTGATCGGCTCCGACCTCGCCGGTGTCGTCCTGCGCACCGGCCCCGGCGTCAACGCCTGGAAGCCCGGCGACGAGGTCGTCGCACACTGCCTGTCGGTCGAACTGGAGTCCTCCGACGGCCACAACGACACCATGCTCGACCCCGAGCAGCGCATCTGGGGCTTCGAGACCAACTTCGGCGGCCTCGCCGAGATCGCCCTGGTCAAGTCCAACCAGCTGATGCCCAAGCCCGGCCATCTCACCTGGGAGGAGGCCGCCGCCCCCGGCCTGGTCAACTCCACCGCCTACCGCCAGCTCGTCTCCCGCAACGGCGCCGGCATGAAGCAGGGCGACAACGTCCTCATCTGGGGCGCGTCCGGTGGACTCGGCTCGTACGCCACCCAGTTCGCCCTCGCCGGCGGCGCCACCCCCATCTGCGTCGTCTCCAGCGACCAGAAGGCCGCCATCTGCCGCGCCATGGGCGCCGACGCCATCATCGACCGCAATGCCGAGGGCTACCGCTTCTGGAAGAACGAACACGAGCAGGACCCCCGCGAGTGGAAGCGCTTCGGCAAGCGCATCCGCGAACTCACCGGCGGCGAGGACGTCGACATCGTCTTCGAACACCCCGGCCGCGAGACCTTCGGCGCGAGCGTCTACGTCACCCGCAAGGGCGGCACCGTCGTCACCTGCGCCTCCACCTCCGGCTACACCCACGAGTACGACAACCGCTACCTCTGGATGTCCCTCAAGCGCATCATCGGCTCCCACTTCGCCAACTACCGCGAAGCCTGGGAGGCCAACCGCCTCATCGCCAAGGGCAGGATCCACCCCACGCTCTCCAAGGTCTACTCCCTCGACGACACCGGCCAGGCCGCCTACGACGTGCACCGCAACCTCCACCAGGGCAAGGTCGGCGTCCTCGCCCTCGCGCCCCGGGAGGGCCTCGGTGTGCGCGACGAGGAGATGCGCGCCCGGCACCTCGACTCCATCAACCTCTTCCGCGACGCCCCGGCGGAGCGGACCGCCCCGCGCGGTGCGAACGTCTGAGGTCCGACAGATGACAGAGCGCAACAAGGACCGGCCGTGGCTCATGCGGACGTACGCGGGTCACTCGACCGCCGAGGCGTCCAACGAGCTGTACCGCCGTAACCTCGCCAAGGGCCAGACCGGTCTGTCGGTCGCCTTCGACCTGCCGACCCAGACGGGGTACGACCCCGATCACATCCTCGCCCGGGGCGAGGTCGGCCGGGTCGGCGTGCCCGTGTCCCATCTCGGTGACATGCGCCTGCTGTTCCAGGACATCCCGCTGGATCAGATGAACACCTCCATGACGATCAACGCCACCGCCATGTGGCTGCTGGCGCTCTATCAGGTCGTCGCGGAGGAGCAGGGGGCCGATGTCCGGGCGCTCCAGGGCACCACGCAGAACGACATCGTGAAGGAGTATCTGTCCCGGGGAACGCATGTCTTCCCGCCCGGCCCCTCGCTGCGGCTGACGACGGACATGATCACCTACACGGTGAACCACATCCCGAAGTGGAACCCGATCAACATCTGCAGCTACCACCTCCAGGAGGCCGGAGCCACTCCGGTCCAGGAGATCTCGTACGCCATGGCCACCGCGACGGCCGTGCTGGACGCGGTCTTCGCCTCCGGTCAGATACCCGACGACCGCAGGGGTGAGGTGGTGGCCCGGATCTCCTTCTTCGTGAACGCGGGCGTCCGCTTCATCGAGGAGATGTGCAAGATGCGCGCCTTCGGCCGTATCTGGGACCAGGTCACCCGGGAGCGGTACGGGGTCGAGGACCCCAGGCAGCGCCGGTTCCGCTATGGCGTACAGGTCAACTCCCTCGGGCTCACCGAGGCGCAGCCGGAGAACAACGTCCAGCGGATCGTCCTGGAGATGCTGGCCGTCACCCTCTCCAAGGACGCGCGCGCACGTGCCGTACAGCTTCCGGCGTGGAACGAGGCGCTGGGGCTCCCCCGGCCCTGGGACCAGCAGTGGTCGCTGCGCATCCAGCAGGTGCTGGCGCACGAGTCGGACCTGCTGGAGTACGAGGACATCTTCGCGGGCTCGCATGTCGTCGAGGCCAAGGTGGACGCGCTCGTCGCCGAGTGTCTGGCCGAGATGGGGCGGATCGAGGAGATGGGCGGCGCGATGGCGGCCGTCGAGTCGGGTTATCTCAAGTCCCGGCTGGTCTCCTCGCACGCCGAGCGGCGCGCCAGGATCGAGGCGGGCGACGAGAAGATCGTCGGGGTGAACATCTTCGAGACCACCGAGGACAACCCGCTCACCTCGGATCTGGACACGGCGATCATGACGGTCGACCCGGCGAACGAGGCGCGGGTCGTCGCGGGGCTGCACGCGTGGCGGGACAACCGCGACGAGGCCCGCGCGACGGACGCGCTGGCGGCGCTGAAGAAGACGGCGGCGGGCACCGACAATCTGATGGCCGCCACCCTGGAGTGCGCCCGCGCGGGTGTCACCACCGGGGAGTGGGCCTGGGCGCTGCGCGATGTGTTCGGTGAGTTCCGCGCGCCGACGGGTGTCTCCTCGGCGCCGGTGGCGGTCACCGCCGAGGCGGGCACTCCGATGGCCCTGGTCCGCGAGAAGGTGGCGCGTACGGCTCAGGACCTGGGCGCC
Organism: Streptomyces sp. NPDC051018; assembly: GCF_044456085.1. Classification (NCBI taxonomy): domain Bacteria; kingdom Bacillati; phylum Actinomycetota; class Actinomycetes; order Kitasatosporales; family Streptomycetaceae; genus Streptomyces; species Streptomyces sp. NPDC051018. Next base: position 517 of record NZ_JBITFN010000024.1, on the reverse strand, counting down.
GGCCGGCTGCGGCTGCTGGTCGGCAAGCCGGGGCTGGACGGGCACTCCAACGGCGCGGAGCAGATCGCCGTACGGGCCCGTGACGCGGGCTTCGAGGTGGTCTACCAGGGCATCCGGCTCACCCCTGAGCAGATCGTCTCCGCCGCGCTGGCGGAGGACGTGCACTGTGTGGGGCTGTCCATTCTGTCCGGATCGCACGCGGAGCTGGTGCCCGATGTCCTGGCGCGGCTGCGCGAGGCGGGCGCGGCCGATGTTCCGGTCATCGTCGGCGGGATCATCCCGAACGCCGACGCCACCGAACTCAAGGCGGCGGGTGTGGCCGCCGTGTTCACCCCGAAGGACTTCGGTATCACGGAGATCATCGGACGTATCGTCGACGAGATCCGGAAAGCGAACAAGCTCGACCCTCTGGAGGTACCCGCATGACCCTCGATCGTCTCCGTCCGCGTCGTTCCTGTCTGGCGGTCCCCGGCTCCAACCCCCGCTTCCTGGAGAAAGCCCAGAGCCTGCCCGCCGA